>NZ_JBAFXA010000005.1:0-348370 GCF_036662815.1 Pelagibacterium mangrovi
CCTTGAATCAAATCAAGCCACCACTGTCACCCGTTTATGAGTTTACGGCCTAGGCTGGCCGCTCTGCCGGTGCGAGGTGTTTTGCATACAAGATTGCATGCAATCTTGTATTGGGATATGGCGCGTGTTACGGATCCCACGAAAGTGAGGGCTGATCCTCTTGGGCCGTTTTTCGCGGGAGCGGAATCTAGCGGTCCGGGTAGGGCTTACCGCTGGGAGCGTATCACCTTATGAGCAATGCGGGCGATCTGGGTCAGTAGATGGAGGAGCGGAACGTGGGCAACCACAACAAAACTTACAGTGTGGCCGAAGATAACATTCCCGCCTGTCTGGGGCCCCGGCACACGCATGCACCGGTGACCTTTGCGCTGCCCGATGGGGCATGGGACACGCACTTCCACCTGTTCGATCCGCTCCGAGCGCCTTACGCGCCGAACCGCAAATACACGCCGCCCCCGGCGCCCATTGATGTCTATCTGGCCCTTATGGAGAGGCTTGGGATTGGGCGGGCTATGCTTGTGCATGCCAATTTGCAGGGTACCGACAACCGGCCGTTGCTCGAAGCGCTCGCGCAGGGCGGGGGACGGTTCACCGGTGTGGTCTGCATGCCCGAAGAGGCGGACGCGGCACTGCTGCGCGAATTTCACCGGGCCGGGGTGCGCGGCATCCGCTTCGCCTTCAATCCCCAACACGGAGGCAGCTTCGATCGGGCCGGGTTCCGTCGCGCCGAGGCGTGGTGCGCCCGGATGGGATGGTTCGTGGAGCTGCATTTCGCTGCCGATGCCCTGCCGGAGTTAATGCTGGCGCTTTCCGCCGCGCAGTGCCCGGTGGTCATCGACCACATGGGCCGCGTCGATTTGCGTGAGGGCACGCAGGGGGTTCATTACCGTTTGCTGGCCGAACTCGCCGGGTACGACCACGTATGGATTAAGCTGTCCGGAGCCGACAGACTGTGCGGTCCCGGCACACCGCTTTCGGCGGCGGTGCCCGTTGCGCGCGATCTCGTCGGCATTGCCCCGCACCGCATGCTGTGGGGCAGCGACTGGCCGCATACCGGCGTCTTTCGTGACATGCCCGACGATGGCGATCTGCTCAATCTTATGAAGGACTTCGTTCCGGATCGGGTCACGCGTGACCGGATCCTGGCGGATAACCCGCTGCGTCTGATCGGTGAGCGGTCAGGCCCTTAAAACTAGAGGAGGAAAAAATGACCTTGTTGAAATCTTTCGCGCCAGTGGCGGCGCTGGTGAGCGCCCTTGGGGTTGCCGCGCCGACCGTGGCACAGGACCAGCCGGCCGAGTTTACCTTCCAGTGCGGGACGTTGGGCTCGGTCGCCTATACGGTGGGCAATGCAATGCAGGAGATGTTCGCCGACAACCAGGACGTTCGTATCATTTCCGCCGAGGGCGCAGGGGCCACCGCGGCCACGGTCAACCTGATGAACAACCCCGCCTGGAAGAGCTCGATTGGGTGCACGACCGTTCTCGATCACGCCTATGCTCGGCTTGGCGTCGAACCCTTCTTCGCCGAGGCGGTAGACATCAGCGGCGATGTGAAGGTGCTGTTCAACTATCTTTACGCCGCGGTCGGGTTCGTGACCACCGATGACGAGCTGAATGCGGTGAGCGATCTCGACGGGATGACGGTCGCTGCCGGCCGGCGCGGTCAGGCGAACTGGGGAGGTATCCCTGCCATGATGGTGGAAAATGGTCTGCCCGCCGCCGAGGTCAGTTTCGAGTTTCTCGGGACCGATCCCTCGCACGAGGCGGTGTCGGACGGACGCATGTCGACCACCGCCACTCAGGTGCCGGTGTTCCCGGACGGCTCCAAGGCCTTCACTCCTGGCGTGCTCAGCAAGCTCATCGCCTCGGGCCGCGATCTGCACCCGCTCAGCTTCACCGAGGAGCATTTCGAAAATGCCCGCGCCGCAGGCCTGCCGTTCCAGTCAATCACTCTCGCGCCCGGCGTTCTGCCCATCGAGACTGACGAACCTGTCACCTGGGTATTCTCGCCCGGTATGATTACGGTGAACAAGGATTTCCCAGAGGAAGCCGCCTACGAGATCGTCAGGACGATGATCGATCGGGCCGAGGAACTGCCCGACTACCAGGCGCTGCTCGAGACCATCGCCACACCGGCGCGCTTGCTCGGACAGACCACGCGCGCCGAGCTGCATCCGGGCGCAGCCAGGGCCTTCGAGGAGGCCGGACTTCTCGACTAAGGCAATAGGCTCCCGGGGGTGGCGTTCGCCGCGCTCTGCCCCCCCGGCCCCGGCCTGGGCAATTCCCCCCCCCAGGGGCCCTTAGGGGAGCGTCGGCCGGCGCTGGATCATTTCGTGCAAGGAGTTAGCATCCATGACCAGACTTGTGGGTATCGTCATCGCCACCGTTGCCCTCGCAGCTGCGGCCTATCACTTGAGCTACAACTATTTACTCCCCTGGGGGCAGGGTCGCCACACCATCGTGCATGTGGGCTTGGCGCTGCTAATCGTCGAGATGGGCTTGATGCTGCGCGGCCGGCCGGTGACCCGCGCGCTGATGGCGGTAGCGGTGCCGCTCACCGCGGTCCTGTTCGCCTTCTTCTTTGGTGCCGAACCCGAGATGGAGATGATGTTTGGCATCTCGCTGACCACGCCGCAATTCGTCGCCGGTGTCGTGCTGGTCGCACTGCTCCTCGCGGTGTGCTGGCTGGAATGGGGCGGCATCATCGCCACCATCGGCGGGCTGGGCGTGCTCTACCTTTTCTTTGGTTATCTGATCCCCGGCCCCCTGCAGGCGGCGCGCCTGCAGTCGGCGGACTACGCGATGATGTTTCTTGTGGGCGGAGGCGGCACTGGTATCTGGGGGCAAGTCACGCCGATCTCGGCCAATGTTATCTTCCTGTTCATGCTGTTTGGAGGGGTGCTGGAGGCCACCGGCGTCACCAGCATGTTCTTTGAGATTGGCAAGGCGCTCGGTCGTGTGGTGCGCGGCGGCGCCGCGATGACGGCGTTGGTGTCGAGCTCGCTGCTGGGGTCCGTCACAGGAGCCACTGTGGCCAATGTCGCCTTGACCGGCACCTTCACCATCCCGGCGATGAAACGCCAGGGAATCAGGCCGCAGGATGCCGCAGCCATCGAATCGGTCGCGTCCTGCGGTGGACAGATCCTGCCTCCGATCATGGGCAGCGGCGCGTTCATCATGGCGACTTTTCTAGGCGTCGCCTACATTGACATCGCCGTCATGGCGCTGGTGCCGGCGATCCTGTTCTTTCTGACCATCCTCATGCCGATCCTACTCTTGGTGCGGCGCAGCGAACTGACCTTGGAAGACGAACCCATAGACAGGGGGCTGATCCTCAAGCACCTGCCCGCCTTCGTCATCCCGCTCGGAATAGTGGTGGTTCTCTTGGTCAACGGCTATTCCCCGCATCTGTCGATCACTTGGGCCATCGCGGCGATCGTGGTGCTGAGCTTTCTCAACCGTGCGGCGCTGACCAGCCGGGAGGGGTTCGCCGACGCAGTGCGGCGCATCGTCAAAGGACTCGCCGGTGGAGCCCGGCAGGGCGCCGAGATCGCCGTCATCGTAGCTATGATCTCGCTGGTAACCCAGGTGATGATTACCACGGCGCTGGCGCCCAAGCTGGCCTCGATTGTCGCGCTGCTGTCGGCAGGCTCGGTGCTGTTGGCGCTGGTTGTGATGATGGTCACTTGCATCATCCTGGGCTTCGGACTGCCCACCGTGGCTGCCTATACTATCGTGGCGGTGATGGTGATCCCATCGTTGCGCCAGTTGGGCGTCGACGCTACGGCAGCGCACATGTTCGTCTATTATTACGCAGTGTTTGCCGCCGTTACCCCGCCTATCGCCACGGCGGTGATCGTGGGCAGCCGGATTGCCGGAGCCTCTTTCTGGCGTTCGGCCTGGGGCGCGATGCGGCTGATGGTTGCCCCGATGCTGCTGCCCTTCTTGTTTGTCTACCAGCCGGCGCTGCTCGATTTTCCCGCCGTCTCACCGGAGATGGCCTATGCGGCCTACGGCGCGCTGCTGCTGGGTCTGTTTCCCGCCATCCTCACCGAGCGCCAGTTTATTGTCCGCACCACCCCGCTTGATCTCGGTCTCGCCGCCGCCGGTGTGGTGGCGACGCTGTGCTGGATGCTGACCAGCCTGTGGTGGCTCATGGCGCTAGCGACACTCCTGGGCCTCGTCATGGCATCACTGCAATACCTGCGCTATAGAAGGGGGATACTCTCCACCAGGACCGAGGAGGCGGTGCAGTGAGGCTGACGGCGGATGCGCGCCCGGTTGCCGTCGTCGGCGGTGTTCAGGCCCAGGCCAGCACCTATCTCGCGATCAAGCAGATGATCCTGTCCGGGCGTTATCGGCCGGGCCACAAGCTGATCAATCAGGAGGTTGCGCAGGCGCTCGGTATCTCGCGTACACCGGTCCGCGAGGCCTGCGAGCGGCTCCACCAGGAGGGGTATCTGCGCCATGAGCGCAATCGCGGCTATTACGTTAGCGAGATCGATGAGACGGAGGCGCTGAACCTTTATGGCGTGCGCGAGGCTCTCGAACTCTATGCGCTCGACGCTGCCTTCGCCGTATCGGGACGGGTGGAGACCGCGCCGCTGCGTGCGATCGGCCTGCGCTACGAGAAGGCCATCGCCGACCATGCCGCCAAGACTCGGCTGCAGGTCGATGCCGAGTTCCACTTGGCGCTCGCGGTCCAGTCCGGCAACGTGCATCTGGTGCAGATGCTGGCGTCGATATTCGAGCGGATCTCGCTCAAGATGCGCACCGAAACCTATCAACTTCGTCTTGGAGAGGAGGCGATGCGCGAGCATGCCGAATTGATTGAGTCCCTGGAGCGCGGAGACCCGGCCGCAGCGGCCCGGGTGCTCAAGGCACATATCTCTTCTGCCCGCGGCCGACTCCTGCATCAGATCCGGCAGTGGACCTAGGAACCATTATGCAACTGGGATTTGCGCAATGCTGGGATACAGACGGCGAGACGAAGAGCGACCATCGCCGCCGATCCAAAACATCTCGGTGCGCGCCTTGGCATTACCGCCGTGCTCCACACTTGATGGAGTGGACGTCCCCCGACGGCATCTGATGTGCCAGAATGAGTTGTCAATGCTCAAACAAGGGAGCCGTCCATGAGCCAACTATCAGAATCGGAATGGATACGTCGAAGTCTGTCTTTCAGCATCATGGTGTGAATGCCGCTGAGGAGGTGGTTCTTCGGCGAAAATTGCGCCGGGAAGTTATGGTGAGATTTTTCAACAAGCTTCTGCCCACGGTGATCGCTATCGAGGTGCGGCGCGCCGCACCACTGGGCGCGTTTGCTCACCTCTTTCGGACATGAGGTGAAGCAAATAGCAGCTCAGTTGGTCAAGCCGTATGTGAAGTTATGGTGAGGTGGGCACTCGGAGGCCTATCGACGCTGTTCATCAGTTGCGGGACACTGGGCGGACTCGCAGTGTTGACCTAGGCCTTTTCAGTAAACAAGGAGAATGATCCATGCTGGATTTCGTCTACAATGCCCATCCGGCCCGGGTGCTTTTCGGATCGGGAACGTTGACTTCCCTGTATGAAGAATTGGAGACCCTAAGGCTGCGGCGCGTGCTAGTTCTCTCTACGCCAGAACAGACGGAACAGGCCCAAACACTGGCAAAGAAACTCAGGGGAAGAGCTGCAGGCATTTTTTCTGGTGCCCGCATGCACACACCGGTGGATGTGACGGAGCAAGCACTCGCCGAGGTAAAACGGCTGGAAGTGGACGGACTCGTCGCTGTCGGAGGGGGGTCTACCACTGGCTTGGCAAAAGCCTTAGCTTTGCGGACTGATCTGCCGCAGATTGTCGCCCCAACGACCTACGCCGGTTCAGAGATGACTCCCATTCTTGGCGAGACAGAAAACGGCTGCAAAAAGACCCTAACCAGCGCAACGGTATTGCCAGAAGTTGTCATCTACGATGTAGACCTCACCTTAAAGCTGCCAGTTTACCTGTCAGTGGTCAGCGGACTCAACGCCATTGCCCATGCTGCCGAGGCCCTCTACGCCCGCAATGGGAATCCAATCATTAACCTGCTGGCGCAGGATGGTATGCGGGCGATGGCAGGTGCGCTTCCGCGCATTTGCGACAATCCGAGCGATGCCAAAGCGCGGTCAGACGCATTATATGGAGCTTGGTTGTGCGGAGTCTGTTTGGGTAACGTCGGGATGGCGCTGCACCACAAACTCTGCCACGCGCTTGGCGGGCGATACGATCTACCTCACGCAGAGACGCATGCCGTGATGTTGCCACACGCCTTGTCATACAATGCGCTTGCAGTACCTCAAGCCATGGACATGATGAAGGAGGCGTTGGGGCTCGCCGATGTTCCTAGAGGTCTCTTTGAACTGTCCGCGAGAATTGGTGCCCCGCAATCACTTCGCGAGCTCGGCATGCCTGAGAGCGGCATTGATATCATTGCGGCCGATGCCTTGGCCAATCCCTATTGGAACCCGAGGCCGCTGGAAAGGGCGGCACTAAAAGCTATAATCGCGCGCGCCTGGGCGGGCTCAGAACCGGTGTCACTCACATGACGGAAGTTCTAAAGCATCATTCTGTTTCGATACCGAGCCTGCTGGAGAAATTGGCTGGCGATCCCAAGGTCACGGAGCTGTTTGCGGATTTCAGAAATACGGGACAGTGATTTTAGCTGGCAGAGTATCCCGGAGCGAAAAAGACTGGCAGACGCGAGTTGCCCTCGCCGAGGTACTTGGCGCTCGAGTGTTGACCGACTTTAAAGTTGCAGCAGGGTTTCCGACCGCACACACGTTGCACGTGGGTGACCCTCTAATTGCCTTTGTGGATGATCCTTGCGTGGAGGTTCTTAAAAGGACTGATGTGATACTCAGTCTAGATTGGTGGGATCATACCAACGGCCCTCATCTCTGACTTTCCATGGCCCATTTCCGGGATCCGATTGAGGTGATGGTGGCTGGTTCGGCGATCAGGTTCTGCCATGCTTTGCAGGCGGCTTCGATGATGGCATCGTAATCTTCAAACACCCGGTCGGAGAGCCAGTTCTGACGCAGATATTGCCAGACGTTCTCCACCGGATCGAGCTCGGGCGCCCGCGAGGGCAGGAAGATCGGCGTGACGTTCTTTGGCAGTTTGAGCTTTGAGGTCGTGTGCCATCCTGCGCGATCCATCAACAGCACGGCGTGAGCGCCCCGCTTGACGGTCCTGCTGATCTCTTCAAGGTGCAACTGCATTGCGTAGGTGTCTGCATAGGGAAGAGCCAGAGCAGCGCCCGTGCCTCTGGCGGGACAGATGGCACCGAACAGATACACGTTCTCATAGCGCTGATCGGCTGGCTGGCGTGGTCGCGTGCCGCGCTTCGCCCATTGCCGGACAATGCCGTTCTTCTGGCCGATGCGGACAGCCCTGCAATGGTCTTCTTTACATGGACCGGATCAGACGAAATGAACGAGGTCAGCGGTGAGGGGGATGCCGAATTGCTGTCAGACGGCTCCATGAATAGCCCCGAGTTTCGTGGACACCCTCGGGTTAGTTTTCCTGCTGTCGTTCGAACTCGACGGGTGACAGCATCCCGTTCCGGACGTGCTTTCGTTTTGGGTTGTAGAACATTTCGATGTAGTCGAACACGTCCTGCCTTGCCTCTTGGCGTGTTCGATAGGTTCTGCGCCGTATCCGCTCACGCTTGAGCAGATTGAAGAAGCTTTCTGCCACAGCGTTGAAGCTCCTATATTTGTCAACTGGCCGTTGGCTGGGTTGACGTACAGAGATGCCGGTATATCTCCCGCACAATGTATCGCTTTATACAACGAACGATCTCTCGGCGTGTTTTCCCCTCAGCTGTTCGTCTGGCCGCATAGATCTTTGTGGGCTCGTGATCGCGCATTCTGACGATGGCGACCCGATACACCGCAGCATTGGCCTGCCGGTTCCCTCCTCGGTTCAATCGCATGCGGTTTGTTTTGCCGCTGGACGCAGGGATCGGACAGACGCCGCAGAGCTTGGCCAGGGCGGCCTCGGACCGGATACGCTGCGGATTGTCGCCGACGAGGATCAGCATTTCCGCAACAGTCATGGTGGCAATGCCATGCGATTCCATCAATCCGGGAGCCCGATCGCGCACCAAACGGTCGAGTGCCTGCTCGTGGCCATGGATTTCCTCGTGCAAGGTCAGCCAGCGCCGCGCAATCGCGCGCATCGATGCCTTAGCGGACGCAGTAGGTGATGTGATATCACCGGGCCTCAGCGCCGCGGCATGTCGGATCAGACCTATTCTGCCCTTTATCTGGTCAAGCGCATCCCGCAGCTCGGTCGGCGCATTTATGATCAATGTTTTCAATGTGATCATCGCTTGGGACTTGGCTTTTACCGCACTGTCGCGCGCGATCTTGATGTGGCGGATCATTTCCGATGATCCTGTCTGCGCCTTGGCCAATGCAGTGGCCTGTCCGCTCAAGACGGACCGTGCAGCGCTTTCAGCATCAATGCTGTCGGATTTGCCCTGAAGATGGCGCAACTGCCGATTGGGCCGCATCACATCCAGGACGGTGTAGCCTTTGGACAGCAGATCGCGCGACAGGCCAGCGCCGTACGACCCTGTGCCTTCGATACCGAACGCTTTGACCGATCCGAAGCCAGTGGCCCACGCCTCAAGTTCGTTATACCCTTGTCGTGTTGTCGGAATGGTCAGGGTACCAAGCCGGGCGCCGTGTGCGTTGAGCGCGACAGCAATATGGTTGGATTTGTGCGTATCAACGCCAATGATGATCTGGCCCATGGATGTCCTCTTGCCAAAAAAATGGCCCGGGCATCGATCGAAGAGGACAGGACTGTGAAGGTACGGGACCGTCAGGCTCCTATAAGGTCACATCTCGCCCGCTGCCGGGGCAGCCTGATGGTCGACAGGTCAACGCAATGACACGCAGTCAATCGTAGCATGGGTCAGGCCATCAGGCTGCGATAGTACATTCACAGTCGTGGCAATTCCCCCGTCGGCTCATCGAGTGCTCAAGATTGTGATGCTTGAGAAATGCTGCCCAGTCCATGCTGGTGAACTGGGAACCCTGGTCGGAATGAATCAGGACCTTGTTCTTGGGCTTTCGACGCCACACTGCCATGAGCAAAGCCTGCAACACGATGTCGGTTGTCTGGCGGCTGTGCATTGACCAGCCGATGACACGACGTGAGAACAGGTCGATGACAACGGCCAGATAGGCAAAGCCTTCCTGGGTTCTGATGTAGGTGATGTCGGTCACCCACGCCCTGTCTGGAGCCTCCACATCGAACTGGCGGGCCAAGGTATTGTCGACCACGATCGAGGGCCTGCCGCCATAGGAGCCGGGCCGTCGCTTGTAGCCGATCTGCGCCTTGATCCCGGCCAGCCTGGCAAGACGAGCAATGCGGTTGGCACAACTGGTCTCTCCCTGATCGAGAAGGTCGTCATGGAGCTTGCGGTAGCCATAGACCCTGCCGCTTTCCTTCCAGGCATTGCTGATGAGCTCCGTCTGACGTGCATCTTCCAACGCCCGCTTGCTCAGCGGATTCTTCAGCCACGCGTAGAAACCGCTGGGTCGGATGCGCAGGCAACGGCACATTGCCCGAACCGTGAACTGCTGGCGATGCTCTGCAATGAACGCGTATCTCACTTTGCATCCTTGGCGAAATACGCGGTGGCTTTTTTTAAGATGTCGCGCTCCTCGGTGACGCGCGCCAGTTCCTTCTTCAGTCGCCGGATCTCTGCTGTTTGATCCACATCGTCCGATCCCGAGGGCTTAGAGAACTTCTTTTTCCAAGCATAGAGCGAATGCGGGCTCACGCCGAGACGCTTCGAAACCTCCGCAACGGGGTATCCCCGCTCGGTAATCTGCGCGACCGCATCACGCTTGAACTCATCACTGAAATTGCCAGACCGCATCATGGCCTCCTTGCCTCAAATTTAGGGAAGAAGGCGTCCAGAAAGCTAGGGGCTATTCATACAGCTTGAAAGCCAGTCCCAGTATTCTCATATTCTGCGGCTGAGGATCTCGTTCAATGAAGGTAGGCGAAACGCTTTGTAGTGTTGCCTCCGGATACGGTCCCCATCAAAAATTACACGGCGTTGTGCTATGTTTCATCAAGAGTCGCTTGGAGGCAGGCTTTAATCATCTTGGCGAACCCCTGCACCGCTATGGTTTCATGAAGTTCCCTATGACGCAGCATAAAGAAGTGCCGGTGAGGGACAGGGTAGTCGATCACGATCAAGCGTCCGGTTTCGATGGCACTTCTCGCGACTTGTCTGGACAATACCGTTACGCCGGCACCTGCTTCGACTGCCGCAACAACGGCTTCGTTCGAAGGAAGTACAAGGCTAACAGGGACGTCGTTCACCGTCAGCCCCTTATCGGCAAGCAAGGCAGAGACGATGTCGCGGGTGCCGGAACCGACTTCGCGTAAAACCCATTTGACTCTGGAAAAATCAAGAGACGCATTCGTCTTCTCAGACCAGGGATGGCCGGGGGCGGTAACGAGAACCAATTCGTCAGAGTCGATCGGTGTTGCCTTTATGCGTGGATCACGCACCTCGCCTTCCACGAAGCCGAGATTCGCAGCCCCATCGCGCAAGAGAGCCGCAACCTCCGCCGTGTTGCCGATCGTGAGCGATACGGATATGCCTGGGTATGCCATCTTGAACTCATGCAGGTATCGGGGCAGCCAATAGTTGCCGACGGTCTGGCTTGCGGCGACATGGATGGTGCCACGCCGCAGTCCGGCAAGGTCAGCCAGTACATGCTCAGCGGCTTCCGCCCGAGCGAGCACGGCTTTCGCTTCTGCAAGAAACGTATGGCCCGCGCTTGTCAGTACGATGCCTCTGCCGACGCGGTCAAATAGCTTCGTCTGATAACGCGCCTCAAGGACCGCTATGGCCGAACTCGTTGCAGATTGCGTCAGGTTGAGATCCCGAGCCGCCTGCGTGACATGTTCACGTTCGGCGACGGCAACAAAAATTCGTAGCTGTTCCAGTGTCATCTAAACCTGATCTCTCATGAGCCCCGCTTGAGATGCGGAGCCGGCATATTATTCCCTTGGGATTGAGAAATTTTTCTAGAACATTTTTATCAGGACGAGGCTTAACGCGGCAATGAAGATCGACGCCGAAAAGGCCAGCAGCAAGGGCTTAATACCCTTGGCAAGAATCTCCCCCACATTCGTCCGCAGCCCCATGGCTGCCAACCCAATAGTGAGCAGAAACGTGGTCATTTTGGGAATGGTCGCCGTGAAGGCTTCCGGAAGACTGACAAGGCTGTTGAGTGCCACCACGGCAACAAACCCAAAAACGAACCATGGTACGGGTGCCCGGGCCGATACGCTTGCGGTCTGGCGCATGGTAGCAAGATAGCCAAGTGCCAGAACCAGGGGTGCCAGCATAGCGACGCGAGACAGTTTTGCGATTGTGCTCATCTCGCCTGCCTCCATGCCGTTCTGGAAACCGGCGCCAATAACCTGTGCGACCTCGTGAATCGCCGTGCCTGCCCAAAGACCATACTCTGCGTCTGAAAGCCCGAAGACCGGCATGAGCAATGGGAAGATGAACATCGCAATCGTGCCAAACAGAGTGATAGATGCGACGGCGTAAGCCACATCTTCATCATCGGCATTGGTGACGGAGTTCGTTGCCACGATCGCAGAGGCGCCGCAGACCGAAGTGCCAGCAGCGATCAGTTCTGCCAGCTTGTGCTCCACACCAAGAAGGCGCGCTATGCCCAACGTTGCGATAAAGGTGGCGAAAAGCGAAACAGCAACGATGAGGAAACCACCCATGCCAACGGACTGGATCTGCGAAAAGGTGAGCTGAAAACCGAGCAGCACGATTGCTGTCCTGAGAATTGGACGTTGGCAAAAGGCGATCCCGGCAGCCGCGCCACGGGGGATGTCGATGATGTTTGCAAAGATGATGCCCAAGATGACTGCGAGGATCATCGGGCTGAAAATGGCAAGCGCTGGGAAGCCGCGCAGCGAATAGGCGGCACCACTGACGACCGCAGCTAGGAATATCCCAGGTAAGATATCCTGTAGCGTGGTCATTATCCGAAACGACTTCGAGTGGTGCTTTGAATGGACCGAGGAACGAGCAGACACTTCATACTCCATCTATGCAGTGGACGAAATCGCATTCCAACACCCGAAGGTCCAACGCAAAAAATGGATCAGAATGATCGATTGTTTCGAATAGTTTTCGGTCGACTCGGCAGAGTGGTAAGTTTGGCGCTCTGTGAGAGCAGTTCATTCGTCCGGCGGCGCGCCAGCGAATTAATCGAACCATTCCTACCAATGGCAGGTCCGCTGCAATGGCTGTGTCTGAGATTCCAACTCCTCCGCCTGCAACCCGCTCGCTGCATCCGCAGACTTGTCGCAAACAGCCTTACAGGCTCGTTGCGCCGGTCTTTCTTTGTTGGGCAACCTCGCAGTCTGCCAGGCTGTTCCCGGTCGTAAACTCAGCGAGACGCAGGCTATCGCATACGGAGGGCGAGCTCATAGATGGCAGTCCGTTTAAGCGATAGCGGATCTCAACCGATCAAATAATCTTCGTTGACGCGAAGCGACTCCAGGTCGGAATTGACGCCTCAGAAAATGTGTTCTACATTATTGAACAGTGTTTATTTAAAATGAACAGGTAAGTGCTCATGGCCTTGTTCCTCCCCGGCTGGCCCGAAGTGCCGGCGGAATATCCCTCCGATAGCGTCGGCATGCATCCGCCTTATGATACGCCGGCCTACATCTTTACCAGAAAGCGCGCTCCATCCCGGCCCTTAAGATATATTCCGCAGACTGCTACGGAGTTGTACGGGCCTGTGTATGGACACGAAAGTGTTCGTCCAGAAGACTCGGATCTGACTCGTCAGCATGACGGAGAGCCGATAGGAGAGCGCATTCGAATTACGGGGCGTGTTATCGATGAAGACGGCCGCGGCGTTCCAAACACATTTTTGGAAATCTGGCAGGCGAACGCAGCTGGTCGCTATATTCATAAGTTAGATCAGCACTTAGCACCCCTTGACCCAAACTTTTCGGGCGCTGGCCGTACCGTTACCGGAAGCGACGGCTCATATTCATTTATTACGATTATTCCTGGTGCTTATCCGGTCGTGGGACTGCACAACGTCTGGCGTCCACGCCACATTCACATCTCTTTATTCGGGCCGTCATTTTTGAGCCGCTTGGTCACCCAACTCTACTTCGAGGGCGATCCCCTGCTCAGATATGACTCCATCTATAATGCAGCGCCGGATTTCTCAAAGAGAGGAATGGTGGCTTCGCTCGATCTTGAGGCTACACAGTCTGAATGGGGCTTAACTTACCGTTTTGACATTGTTCTGCGGGGCCGAAACGGGAACTATTTCGAGGAAACTCATGCGCATTGAAGCCCCGATGACGATCACACCATCTCAGACAGTCGGTCCCTTCTATGCCTACTGCCTGACGCCAGACGACTATCAAACGATCCCTCCTATTTTTGGAAGGAACCTCGCCACCGACGATGCTGTGGGACAGCGCATTTCAATTTCGGGAACGCTCATCGACGGAGATGATCATGCCATCCCTGATGGTATGATCGAACTCTGGCAGCCTGATGGAAATGGCAATTTTGTAGGTGCACAAATCAACCCACGAAAGTCATCATTCACGGGCTTTGGCCGCACCCACTGCAATGAGTCTGGCTCCTTCACATTTCACACTGTGAAACCGGGTCGTGTTCCGACATCCGCAGGGATCTTACAGGCGCCTCACGTTGCGCTTTCCATCTTTGGAAAGGGATTGAACCGCAGATTATACACGAGAATCTATTTCGCAGATGAAGTCTCTAATGATGAAGACCCGATCTTGGCTCTCCTGTCGAGTGATGAGCGTGCTACGCTTATCGCAGAAAAGATCGATGATGCCGCCTTTCACATCACAATCCGCCTTCAAGGACAGAGGGAGACGGTTTTCTTCGAAGTGTGAGATCACAAACATAGCACTCGCCTGCGAAGGCTGCCTTTGCAGCGCAAGGTAATTCTGACGCCAATCGCGTGGCCGCATGTGTTGAGAAAGACCGGACTACGTAAGTTTAGCAACATCAAGCCAAGGAGGAATATGATGTTCTCGAAAATGTTGGTTTCCGCAGTGACCGCGACAGCGCTTCTGTCGACATTGCCCGCCTTTGCCCGTGATCTGAAACTTGCCGATTTTCATTCGCCCTCGCATTTTATTGTTGAAGAGGTATATGAGCCTTTTGCGAACGCAGTGTCAGAGGCAACGGGCGGGGATTTAACCGTCCGACTCTATATGGGAGGGGAGCTTGGCCCAGGCCCAAACGAGCAGTACAATCGTGCTGTCGATGGCGTCGCTGATATCGTCTTGGCTATGCCGGGTTACACGGCCTCTACATTTCCATTGACCCTTCTTGCCGACCTGCCCGGTGTGATTGACGCTGAGACCGGTACCGAACGCATGCTGGCCAACATTGACAAGCTCTCTCAGGAGTATCGTCGAGTTCAGCTGCTCGCCCTATGGAATAACGCACCGTCGTTTTTGTTCTCTGCGACCAAGCCAATTCGTAAGCTCGAGGATCTTGCTGGCATGAAGGTTCGCGTCCCATCACGTAACGCAGGCCTTGTGCTCGAAGCGTGGGGAGGTGTTCCCGTTTCCATGCCTGCAAGTGAAGTTTATAATGCGATGCAAACGGGGGTCATCGATGGAGCGATGATTGACGCCACAGCTCTGACAGGGTTCAGACTGGAAGAGGTGACAAACTACATCACAGTCGGCATGGATACGTCGATTTCCCAGTTTTTGATGGTGATGAATCTCGACAGTTTCCAGGAGCTTAGTGAAGAGCAACAAAAAGCTGTTCTCGATGCTGGTCAGGAAGCCGCACGAAACGGCAATAGGGCTTGGCTCGGCGTTGCATCCACCGCCCTCGAGGACTTCGCTGGAACGGAAGGTAAAGAAGTAATTACGCTTTCAGAGGAAGAAATTGAGAAATTCAATGCCGCAACTAGTACCGTGGTCGAGAGCGTGATTGAAGAAGTCGAAGCAACAGGCGTTGCAGCACGCGCCTATGTAGAAGCGCTACAGAATGACTAACTCTCCGACAATAAAAAAGAAGCAAGGCATCGCCCATTCGATAGTAATCGAATGGGCGGTTGCCTTCTTAACGTCTCTGTCAGCTCTAGCCTTAGCCATTATCTTATGCACCAGCTTTGTTGGCGTCATCATGCGCTATTTCTTTCAGACCCCAATCCTCGGTAGTGATGAGATAATTCAGCTAGTCTCGATCGCGTTGGTTATGCTCGCAATGCCAGGCACCGCCCAGCGCGACGGACATGTGCGAGTTGATGTGTTCGATGAGCATATCGGCGTGTGGGGCCGTTTCATTGGCGACTTGTTCTCGCGTGCCGTAGGCGTCTACCTCATGTACCTCTTGACTTGGCGCTCGTGGCTAAAACTGCGTGAAGCACTGGAGTATAACGACCTATCCAACATGCTGCGTGTCCCATTCTGGCCATTCTATGGACTCATGGCGCTCGGGAGTGCCCTTTTTGCAGTTGTTCTGGTCCTGCAAATAGTTGACCTCATTCGCGGGGGACCTGGCGCTGATGACTGATTTTTCGATTGGCCTCTTCGGCATCGTAGCGCTTTTCGTATTGATGGTCTTGCGCATGCCAGTTGGGATGGCGATGCTGACCGTGGGCTTCTTCGGCACGTGGATGCTGAATGGCTTCCGTTCGGCGAACGCCTTAATGGTTACGGAGACATTCTCTCACGTATCCAACTACTCGTTGACCGTCATCCCTCTATTTATATTGATGGGCAATATAGCTTCGGTAGCCGGCTTCAGCCGTGGGCTCTACGAAGCGGCTTTTGCATGGGTGGGGCGACTCCCTGGAGGTCTTGCTTCGGCTTCAGTCCTTGGGAGTGCGGCGTTCTCCGCCGTCAGTGGCTCATCGGTGGCGACTGCGGTTACCATTGGACGAGTCGCACTGCCAGAGATGGCGCGTTTCAACTATTCCAGCGGGCTCGCAACGGGTGCGATTGCTGCCGGTGGCACCCTTGGTTTCCTTATCCCACCATCAACCGGCTTTGTTATCTACGCCATTCTCACCGAACAAAGCATTGGCCAATTGTTCATGTCGGGTATTCTCCCCGGTCTCTTGCTTGCAGGCTTGTTCATTCTCACGGTCACCCTCATCTCGCTTCGAAATCCAGAAGCGGGACCGCGCGGAGCTCATGTTCCGCTAAAGGAACGTATGGCTGCCGCACTCCGTGCGGCGCCCCTGCTAACGGTAATCATAGTATCAATTGGGGGTATTTATCTTGGTGTATTCACGCCAGTCGAAGCCGCCGGCATCGGCGCGGGACTGGTCCTTATCTTGGCTCTATTTACGCGGAAGCTGACTCCGTCAACCGCTTGGCGAGCGGTTAGCGACACGGTCAGCACTACAGCCATGCTGTACCTGATCATTATAGGCGCAGCAGTCCTCAATCCGTTTCTATCGATGACACAATTGCCGTCGATGTTGGGCGAAGCAATGACGTCTTCTGGTCTCGGCCCCTATGGCGTGCTGTTTCTTGTCGTTGTTGCCTATCTGATTTTGGGGATGTTCATGGACGGGTTAGCAATGCTGGTCGTGACTGTTCCCATCTTCTACCCCATCATGATGTCGATGGGCTTTGATCCGATCTGGTTTGGTGTTGTAGCCGTTATCATGATTGAGATGGGTATGATCACGCCTCCTGTCGGCATGAATGTATTTGTCGTGAAAAGTATTGCCGGTGATGTGCCCATGGCCACGATTTTTCGCGGCGTCTTACCATTCTGGTTTGCAATGGGATTCTGTCTGCTTTTGCTCGTACTTTTCCCCCAAATTGCATTGTTTATACCCCAGGCGATGTTCTGACTTTTTCAGAGAAATACAAGTGTCCCGGCCAACTGCGCAGCGGTTGGCCCGGACACTTTGAACCGCGCCGGGTTTGCCGGAGGCTGTTTGGTTGAAGTTATGCGGCCATGACTGATGCGTCCAGCATGGTGTAATAGTTCTTCTCGACTTCGGCTGGCGGGATGTTTCCTATTGGCTCGAGAAGCCGTCGATGGTTGAACCAGTCGACCCATTCGAGGGTGGCGAATTCAACAGCTTCAAGGTTGCGCCAGGGACCGCGTCGATGAATGACCTCGGCCTTGTAGAGGCCGTTGATCGTTTCGGCGAGGGCGTTGTCATAAGAATCGCCGACGCTTCCGACGGAAGGCTCGATGCCTGCTTCAGCCAAGCGCTCGGAATATCTGATTGATACATATTGAACACCCCGGTCCGAGTGATGCACAAGGCCGCCGCCATGGACGGGGCGTCGGTCATGGAGGGCCTGCTCAAGGGCATCGAGCACGAATCCGGCATGTGCCGTCCGGCTCACCCGCCAGCCCACAATTCGGCGTGCGAAGGCATCGAGGACAAAGGCCACATAGACAAAGCCCTGCCAACTGGCCACGTAGGTGAAATCCGAAACCCAGAGCCTGTTCGGTGCCGGGGTCCTGAACTGACGGTTCACCCGATCGACCGGGCTCGGAGCCGCTTTATCGGAGATTGTCGTGCGGATCGGTTTGCCACGAATAATGCCCTGCAGGCCCATCGATCTCATCAGCCGAGCGACGGTGCAGCGGGCCACACCAAATCCCTCACGCTGTAACTGCCGCCAGACCTTACGCACGCCATAAACACGGAAGTTCTCATCGAACACCCGGCGTATCTCGATCTTCAGGGCCATGTCACGGCGGGCCCGAACCGATAGGCGATCCACGTCCATGCGCTTGGCGATAGCGTCGTAATAGGTGGATGGGGCAATCGGCAGCATCCTGCAGATCGGCTCGACCCCAAACGCCGAACGATGCTCATCGATAAAGGAAATCATCGCTTCAGTGGGCGGTCGAGCTCCGCCATCGCGAAATATGCAGATGCCTTACGCAAGATCTCATTGGCTTGCCGAAGTTCGCGGTTCTCACGCTCGAGAGCCTTCATCTTCTCGGCCACATCGCTCGGCAGGCCCGCCCTCTTGCCAGTGTCGACCTCGGTCTTTTTGACCCAGTCGTACAGCGTGGCCGGTGAGCATCCGATCTTGGCAGCAATGGAGGAAACTGCAGCCCACCGGGACGAATACTCCCCCTGGTGATCCAGAACCATACGAATGGCCCGCTCGCGCACTTCAGGTGCAAATTTGTTCGTTGTCTTGCTCATATCGGCTCCACTTTCTCAGAAGTTAGAGCCTCCGGCAAACCCGGCGCGGTTCACTTGCCTCTACCTCCTGTTCCACCCCAATGAACGAGACATTTCAGCTGCGGCCTCTTGTACATGAATGGTGCAGAAGGTCAGTTTCTCCTCCTTAAGACGGCTGGCAGGTCCAACGATTCCGAGCGACGCCACCACTTTGTGGGTCTGGTCACGAATCGGTGCTCCAACCGCATTCACACCTGGTAAGTAGCCGCCAAGATCGACAGCATAGCCTAAACGCCGAATGTCCTGGAGTTCAGCTCTCAATATCTCAGAATCAACGATAGTTTCCGATGTGAAGCGCTTGAGGGGTTGCGAAAGGAGCTGGGACAGTTGCGCCTCTTCTATGAACGCAAGCAGGGCTTTTCCGTTTGCAGAGCAATGCAAAGGGGCACTGCCGCCGACGCGAGAAGCAACACGCATCGGTTCGATGCTTTCGTTTTTCGCGAGGTAAAGAAGCTCCGAACCGTGCAAGACAGAAAGGGTTACCGTTTCCCCCGTCTTTTCCATTAGAGCCTTCATGTGGGGAGAGCAAACCGTCACAAGATCTAACTGTGCAAGCTTGGTCCCCGCAAGCCGAACGAGTGCGAGCCCGAGCCGGTATTTTCGGGTCTCTGGATGCTGCTCAATGAATCCTGAGCTGGCGAGGGTGCGGAGCAGATTGTGAACTGTTGCACTGTTTATATCGAGTATTCTCCCGATTTCGCGTACCCCAAGCCATTCAACATCGGTCGTGAATAGCTCAAGTAAGGCAAGCGCTTTTGAGACCGTTTGTACTGTGCCTTGTGGCGAATTGGGCTCCTGAGCCATAGTCCTCTCATTCTTGCGAATCGCTGCCTTCCGGTGGTTGTCATATACCAGATCATCTCGATCTCGTGAGTGGTCGACGGATGATGGCCACTATAGTCCTGATCGTGTCCCATGGAGTGGTGTAGCTGGATTTCATAGCCATCGGTGATTTCCGGTAGGGTCGGGTTGCTTATGACCAACCTGAGGGACACCACCGATGACCGACGACATGATGAACCTACGCTCACTCGTTGAGAAGAGCGCCGACGCCGATTTGCTGCGCGAGATGATCGGCTTTGCTGCCGAGAAGCTGATGGCGCTGGAGGTCGGGACGAAGACAGGCGCGGGCTATGGCGAGAAGAACGGCTTCCGACTTGCCCAGCGCAACGGCTACCGCGATCGAGACTGGGAGACACGGGCTGGCACCGTCGAGCTTCGTATTCCTAAGCTACGCACCGGCAGCTATTTCCCCAGTTTCCTGGAGCCGCGCCGCATGGCCGAGAAGGCCCTGACGGCAGTCATCCAGGAAGCCTATATCCAAGGCGTTTCAACCCGCTCAGTCGATGATCTCGTCAAGGCGATGGGCATGTCGGGTATCTCCAAGAGCCAGGTATCGCGGCTCTGCGAAGAGATCGATGACAAGGTCAAAGCCTTCCTCGACCGCCCCATCGAGGGCGAGTGGCCATACCTCTGGATCGATGCCACCTACCTGAAGGTTCGTCGTGGCGGACGCATCGTCTCTGTCGCGGTCATCATCGCCGTGGGTGTGAACACCGATGGCCGACGCGAGGTGCTCGGCATGGAAATCGGCACATCCGAGGCAGAAGCGATCTGGACCGAGTTCCTGCGCAAGCTGACCAGACGAGGCCTGCGCGGCGTCAAGCTCGTCGTCTCCGATGGGCACGAGGGTATCAAGGCAGCCGTGTCGAAGGTGCTTTCCGCCACCTGGCAGAGGTGCAGGGTTCACTTCATGTGTAACGCGCTGGCCCATGCCGGAAAGAGCGGAAGGCGTGTCGTCTCCGCCTTCATCGCCACGGCCTTTGCCCAGGACACGCCAGAGGCGGCGAGCACACAATGGCGCAATGTCGCCGACCAGATCAGGCCGAAGGTGCCGAAACTCGCCACGCTGATGGATAGTGCCGAACAGGACGTGCTCGAGTATATGACCTTTCCCAGGCAGCACTGGACCAAGCTCCACAGCACCAATCCGATCGAACGCCTCAACGGCGAGATTAAGCGCCGCACAGAGGTCGTCGGCATCTTTCCCAACGATGACGCAATCCTCAGGCTCGTGGGGGCGCTGCTCCTCGAACAAAACGACGAGTGGGCTGTCCAGCGATCCCGCTACATGACACTTGAGACCATCGCCACGATGAGCGATGATCCGCTCATCAGCCTGCCAGCCGCAAGCTGACACTCATCCGGCCCTCTGGGATGAGCCGTGGTCGTCTAAGCTACACCACTCCATGGAACACGATCATAGTCCTTCCTATCGGTGAGTCTTGCCAGCCATGCTGCATCCCCTTGACCGGCGAGGAGAGGGGGTTTCTAAACAGCCAAGAGAAACGGTTCCCAGTTGCACATCCCAGTGCCGCCCTGACTCACTTCCATATCCGTCATATGAACATCGTACATGGCCCGAACAACACCCCTTGGCCGGATGAGCGGGACGGTACTTCGCTTTTCCAACTGCAGATTGCACAAGAATCATCTTCCAGGCGCTGTTCATCTTAAGTTGACACTGTATATAATAGCCAATCAAACTATGGCTGCCGGAGCAGCCCTCGATTCAACTTGCTGAGCGTTTTGATGTCATTTTCCCCCCTTGATTCAGACCTGTTGGGTCCCCTGTTTACGACGAACAAAATGAGGGACACGCTGTCGGAACGTCGATTTCTTGCGTTGATGTTGCGGGTTGAAGCCGCTTTGGCGCGCGCTCAGGCTGCTGAAGGTTTCGTCAGCCAAGAGCTTGCCGATGCCATCGCAGGTATAGATCCTGACACTCTGGACATTCAGGCACTCGCAGAGCAGACCCGACTTGGGGCTGTCCCTGTCATCCCATTCGTAAAATCAGTGCAGGCCATGCTTCCGCCGGATTTAGCAGGTGGCTTCCATTTCGGGACTACGAGCCAGGACATCATGGATACGGCCATCATTCTTCAAATGGCCGATGCGGTGGATCTGATCGAAACTGACCTAAGAGCCTTGCTTTCTTCCCTGTGCGAGCTAGCGGAGAAACATTGCGAGACTCCCTGCATCGGGCGCACAGCTGGCCAACATGCTTCGCCTGTCACATTCGGCTTCAAAGTGGCAGGCTGGTGTGTCGCAATCGCTGAGCACTTAGCTCAGCTTGAGCAACTTAAACGGCGAGCTCTCGTCCTCTCATTGGCTGGTCCTGTAGGCACATTGACCCAAATGGGCGATCGGGCCGAAGCTGTTGTGACGAGGACTGCGGCGGAACTCGGATTATCCGTCGCCGCTATGCCGTGGCACACGCATCGTAGCAGAATAGTTGAACTAGGTAGTTGGTTGGCCATCCTTCTCGGAATTCTAGCGAAGTTGGCGACAGATGTGCTCCATCTCGCCACAACGGAAGTGGGAGAGGTATCTGAGCCAGCGGTTGCCGGCCGAGGTGGATCCTCGGCTATGCCTCACAAACGAAATCCTGTTGGATCGATGATCATCCTGGCCCAACACTCTGCATCAGTGGGACACCTTTCGACATTGGTGACTGCGATGGCGAGCCTTCATGAGAGGCCCGTTGGCGCCTGGCATTCTGAATGGCTGGCGCTCCCGTCTCTCGTAGGACTAGCGGCAGGAGCGCTCAGAGAGGCTCGTCTTCTAGCTGATGGCTTGGAGGTCGATGCGGCAACAATGTACCGAAACATAGAACTGACAAACGGAATGATATTCAGCGATGCGGTTGCGGGAGGTCTAGCAAAGGCAATGGGCCGCGCCGAAGCTTACACCGCCGTAGAGGAAGAGGTCGCCCACATCGTCCGTTCAGGTGGGCACCTCCGGGAACGCCTGGCCAAACGCTTTCCCGCCCACCATTCCACCATTCTGCAGGCATTTGAGCTTGCACCAGCGATCAATGCTGCCGCGAGCCGCTGTCGCGCAGCGCTAATCTCTATTCGGAAGCAATTGGCCTGACTTGCTAGTTTCGGCTTAACAGAAAGGAGCTCCCCGAAAATGTTACCCGCTGATCAAGCTGGCATACCGCCTTGCGAAGGGCCTCGCGCGCGCTCTGCCCCCATAAGTTTTGCAATGCCAAAAGGCGCATGGGACACGCATCTCCATGTTTTTGGCCCAACGGCTGTGTTCCCATATGCGCAAAAGCGTCCGTATACTCCGCCAGATTCATCTCTTGAAGATTATCTGGCGTTGATGGCGCGTTTGGGCATCGAACGAGGTGTCTGTGTCCACCCGAATGTACACGGGATTGATAATTCAGTGACTATTGATGCGGTTGAGCGTTCTGATCGGCGTCTCCTCGGAATCATCAAGCCTCATCGTGATATGACCTTTGCGGAACTGCGTGACCTGAAGACGCGCGGTGTAAGAGGAGTACGTTTCGCTTTCAATCCCCAGCATGGATCCGGGGCACTCGATACCGAACTGTTCGAGCAAATGCATGATTGGTGTCGTGAACTCAATTGGTGCATAAACATGCATTTTGCTCCTGATGCCTTGGAGAGGCTATGTGACCTCATCGCGGGAGCTGAAACGCCGATCATAATCGACCATTTTGGCAGGGTCGAAACGGTGGCTGGTGTCAACCAGCTTCCCTTTAAGATCCTACGTGATCTTGCGACCCTCGATCATGTCTGGATTAAGTTGACGGGAGCCGATCGGATCTCGCATTCAGGTGTTCCATATGACGATGTTGTGCCGTTCGCACGTGCCTTAATTGAGGTAGCCCCTGACCGCCTACTCTGGGGAAGCGATTGGCCGCATTCCGGGTACTTCGACCCGAAGCGCATGCCAGATGACGGCGATTTGTTGAACTTAGTAGCCCGGTTTGCTCCTGACGTCGCTCTCCGGCATAAAATCCTGGTTGATAACCCTGCCCGATTGTTCGGTGCCATTTGAAAGGGCGATATTCAATGCAACCTTTCGTGTACAACTCCGCTGCTTCGAAGGTTATCTTTGGCCGCGGAGCATCACAATCACTGGCTGAGGAGCTGGACCGCCTAGGGCTGAGAAGAGCGCTGGTACTGTCCACACCGCAACAAGAAGAACAGTCGCTTTCAATCGCGAGCAACTTAGAATGGCGGTTGGCGGGGTCGTTCCATGAAGCCGCTATGCACACTCCGAGTGAAGTCACGGCGGTGGGTGTCAGGCGAGCGAGCGAGGTCAATGCGGACTGCTTGGTTGCTATCGGAGGTGGTTCCACAATTGGTTTGGGCAAAGCAATAGCGTGGCGAACCGATTTGCCACAGGTTGTGGTACCGACGACATACGCGGGGTCGGAAATGACCCCCATACTGGGGCAAACGGAAGATGGGTTGAAAACCACAATCCGTAACCCAAAAATCCAGCCCCAGACGGTGATCTACGACGTCGACTTAACTCTGTCCTTACCGGCCCAAATTTCTGTCACGTCAGGCTTAAATGCGGCTGCACACGCCGCTGAGGCACTTTACGCCCGGGACGGCAATCCGGTGATTTCCCTTTTGGCAGAGGAAGCTATTCGCGTCCTGACGCAAGCGCTCCCACAGATCGTTGATGACGAGCGAAATGTCGAGGCGCGAAGCAAGGCATTGTACGGAGCCTGGTTGTGTGGGATTTGCCTCGGCTCCGCCGGAATGGCTCTGCACCACAAATTGTGCCACACGCTTGGCGGCAGTTTCGATTTGCCCCACGCAGCTACCCACTGCGTAATACTGCCTTATGCTTTGGACTACAATCGTCCAGAAATTCCCGACGCGATGGTAGCGATGTCGCGCGCCATGGGAGGTGTGGACGCTGCAAAGGGTTTTCGTGCACTTGCAAAAAAGTTGGGAGCCCCAACATCTCTTCAGGCATTGGGTTTCGATGAAGCAGATATAGCGCGCGCTGCCGAGCTCGCCACGGAAAATGCTTATTGGAACCCACGTCCAATCGAGAACGCGCCGATACGATCGCTTCTAACCCGTGCATGGAGGGGGGATGAGGTTTGAGAGACTTCGTCCGGCTGACGCATACGGCGTGGAAATAGCCCTTGCGGCGCCTTCGCGTGTGGCAAGCGGCGTCGGTGGTGTTTCCCGTCAGCACCAATGGCACAGATTTGAGCTTGTGATGTAAGGAGGGTTTTGGTCTCGTCGGAGTGACGAAGGAACGAAGATGAGATCAAAACCCTCGAAAGCCAAAAAGCCCGCCGAACAGGTGGTCAAGGACATTCGCCGTGCGACACGGCGGCATTTCTCAGCAGAAGACAAGATCCGGATCGTGCTCGATGGCCTGCGCGGCGAGGACAGCATTGCCGAGCTGTGCCGCAAGGAAGGTATCGCCCAGAGCCTCTACTACACCTGGTCGAAGGAATTCATGGACTGAGGCCGACAGCACGCCACCGGTTCGAGTGCAAGGCCGAAGGGAAAGCGTCGGCTTGCTGGCGATACAGCCCGTGCTGCCACCACCGAGGAGGTCAAGGAACTGCGCCGCCAGGCCGGAACGCTCAAGGAATGTGTTGCGGACCTGACGCTGGAAAACCGTCTGCTCAAAAAAAGCATGATCGCGGATGGGGACGACGACGCATGAGGTATCCAGCATCCGAAAAGCTCGAGATCATCAGGCTGGTCGAGCAATCCCACCTGCCGGCAAAGCGCACGCTGGATAAACTGGGTATCGCGCGCCGAACCTTTTATCGCTGGTATGACCGCTACCTCATTGGTGGCCCGGAGGCGCTCGAGGACCGACCATCGGCACCCAGCCGGGTCTGGAACCGGATCCCGACCGATATCCATGATCAGATCATAGAGATGGCGCTTGAGCACTCTGAATTGTCGCCTCGGGAACTGGCGGTTCGGTTCACTGACGAGAAGGGCTACTTCGTATCTGAAGCCAGTGTTTACCGGCTCTTGAAGGCCCACGACCTGATCACCAGCCCGGCCTATGTGGTGATCAAGGCCGCCGATGCGTTCCATACCAAAACCACCCGGCCCAACCAGATGTGGCAGACCGATTTTACCTATTTCAAGATCATCGGCTGGGGCTGGATGTATCTCTCCACCGTGCTCGACGATTATTCCCGCTACATCATCGCCTGGAAGCTGTGCTCAACGATGCGGGCCCAGGACGTTACCGACACGCTGGACATGGCTCTGGCAGCCTCAGGGTGCGACCAAGCCAATGTTCACCACAAGCCTCGGCTGCTTAGCGATAATGGCCCCAGCTACATCGCCGGGGAGCTGGCCGATTACATCCAGGCCAACCGGATGAGCCACGTGCGCGGCGCGCCCTGTCACCCCCAGACCCAGGGCAAGATCGAGCGCTGGCACCAGACGCTCAAGAACCGCGTGCTACTGGAAAACTACTTCCTGCCCGGCGATCTCGAGGCCCAGATCGCCGCTTTCATCGAACATTACAATCATCGGCGTTACCACGAGAGCCTCGACAACGTGACCCCGGCCGATGCCTACTTCGGAAGGGCACAAACCATCATCAAACAACGAGAAAGGATCAAACGACAGACCATCGAGCATCGGCGCTTGCAACACCGCAATCTCGCCGCATAACATCAACCCACAGACGAGGCCAACGCTCCTCTATTCAACGCACCAAATTGCGCCAAATCATCTGACGACGGACAGTCGCCGTAAGACTGCAAATGGCCGGCATGGGGTGGCATGCTGATTGGCACGATTCTGCGCTTCCTCGGCGGAGCCAGACTGGCTGCGTCCGGCAATACTCACGACACTTTGCCTCCCCGGTTTGAGACAGGGGTTCCGACTCTGCGCCGTAAGCTTATGGGGAAAAGTTGGGCCGCCGAGGCTTGCACCCCTCGGCGGCCAATGTCGTGCGAAAGCACTACAGGACAGTGTCAAATGTACGCTTTCCGCATGCATGACACAACATCTGTTGCCGCTGCCGCAACGGTTTCTGGACTTCCGTTACCTGGATGGACGCGTCCTGAGCAGGTAACGGGGGTGAACGCAATGCCAATGACGACGCGTCACGATGACGGAGGGGTGGTCCGATATCGGCACGAGCCGTCTGGACTCACGGATGGGATGTGACCAGCCATGCGATGCGCTTCGCGTGGAGCCAGGGCATCGCGAACTGCCTTGCGGGTTTCGACTTCATTGTAGCCGCCGCGCTTGCTGAGGATGTCGACGGCAACCGCGATGACGAGGGCCGCGTTGATGGGCACATTGCCGGGCTGGATGGATCTCCGGTCGAGCGTGAGGATCGCAAAGCTCAAGGCCTCGGTCACAGCGTTCTGGATCGCGGCAGATTCAGGAATGCCAGACGCGCGGCGGCGTTCGCGTTCCGCGCGCTTGCGGTCGCGATCGTCTCGGCGGCGCTGGGCTGTTGTCTTGCTCATGTTCGCGAAGATGTGGCCAGACGATGCAAGGGACAAGTCAGGGAAATGATGGGACGTGTCGGATGGAAACGTCCGTTAGGAGCGCCGCTGAGGGCATCGGAATTGGGTAGATGAAAACGGGACGTGGAAGCGTCTCGACATGCCCACGGCCTGACGCTGACGGATCATGCGACATAGAGGGAGGCGAGGCAGACGACCGGGCCGAGGCAAAAGACTCTGACAACCGCTCCGCATCAAAGAATGTCCTCAGCGTTCGCCTTTCCGGGATTCCAGATTCATCGCGCAGCAGAGCTGCGCAATTTACGCGCGTTAGCGCGGGTGGCGCCATTCAAAAAATCGTACCCCTGGTCGGGAGTCCACACTGTTTTCAACGGGAGGGAGTCGGGAGACCAGACTCGAGTGGGGATAAGCTCAGCGCGCCTCCCGCGCGCTGAGCATAGTGGATGTGGCTACCGTAGGGGAAAGAAGGGATTCCCTATAAGGTAGCCCAAAGGGTCAGACATCCACTGCGTTATGACCCGGGAAACCAGCGCTGGACATGCGCATCAGCGGGCCCCATCTTCTGCCTAATGGATAATTTCACGGGTCTAACTCATGCGTGTTCAGAGCAGCCGTTTTCAGCCGACCGATGCGGTCATCGACATCCCTTTGCCGCTTGCGCAGACTTTGTATCCGTCAGGCCTTTCGGCTCCTCAGATGCGCGCCATGATCATGCTGCTGTCGCGTGTGAATGCCGACGGCTATTTCGAGATCCTAAAGCCTCAGCTCGAAGAAGCCGCCGATCTGCGCATCGACAACGCGACGCGCTTTTTGATGCCTCTATTCGAATCCCTCGTCGGCAATATCGCCGAACCAGACCTCTGGTTCGATGACTTGCAGTACATTCCCGGCATCCGACGGACGACCGCCGGGGTCATTAAAGGAAAGCTATCGCCTGCAGGGGGCTATCACATGCAGCTTGATCGCGGCTTTGTCCCGATCCGTGTTGAAGAGTTCCGCTCGTATTCATCCGTGCACGCAATCCTGCTTCGGCTGCGCCTTGGCGCGTGGTTTCATCGCAACCCGGGGATGAAGCAAGTGAAGATACGGATGACGGCCGAGGACGTGCACGACATGTTCGGCGACTATTGTCGCGCTGCCCGTCGGGAGCGACCAGATGGTGATTACGAAATCACGCTGGGCCGGTTGCTTGCTTCAGTCCTCACGCCGGGCGCAGAGCAGATCAACGCGATTTCGGCCGAGTTTTCCGTCGGGCTGTCGGCGAAACGAAAGGCATCTGGCGCCGTCGGTCGCGCGCTCGAGTTCGTCGAGATATCTGCGAACCGGCTCGAAGACCGCGCAACGCTCAAGGACCTCGTGAAAGCGACCCGTTATCGGGAGCGGATGCAACGGCACCGAAGGGCCTGATAGCCGGCATTTTACCAATCGATTTCACCCAATTTTCGAGGATTCGTGCTATAAGCCGTAGACAAGGAGAAGCACATGTTTTCAGGAGATAATACCGACTTCGTACTCGCGATGAACATGGCCACACGCGCGAAGAATGCCGAAACCGCACGCCGTCGCGCAGCCGCCGGTCAGGCCCGCCTTTCATCGGCACTGTCGGCATTGCAGCGCCGTGTCGCCGAGCTTGAGCAAGAGCTCGCCCGCGAGCGCGGTCTTCGCCTGCAGCTCGAGCTTGTTGCCAAGCGCCGCCGTCTGTTTTCCTGAAACGAAAAAGGCGGGATCGTTCCCGCCCATCTCACGTATACAGCTTGTCGAGGAATGCATCCGTCACCGGCCTTCGCCGCGTCCGCTGCTCCCGCTCACGTTCGATCGCGCGATCCCGTTCGACTGCTTGCTCGTACGCTGCAATGCTCTCATGATCGTACGCCAACAGCCCCCGGATCGAGCGCGTCTGACGCATATGCGCTGACAGCTGCTCATCGGACGCTTGCACGACGAGCGTCAGCATCGGGGCCGGCATCGCACTCAGCCATTTGACGTTATCCGACCCGATCGCATCCAAGACCTCAGCGTGGGGCACACGCCCCCGTGACAGCAGGTCTGCTGCCAGGCGCAGCTGATCGTATCCGCGGTCGGGGGCGACGCCGCGATCTTGCGCGACCTCGTCCTGAATTGTCGGCATCGGGGTCATGGGCATGCCACCGCCGACAAGCTTCATGACGAGCTTGCCGGTCTCATCCCGCACCCACCGCACTGCACTCATGATCGCCGCAAACATCGCGGCAAACGCTCTGAAAATTGCTCGCATCTTGGACCTCCTTGGCTGCGATCGATTCGTTGTCCTTCGGATCGATGAAAGCGACCAGATCGGCCCTCAGAATGACACGCTCACGAACTTGTGATTAAGGGGTGAACGGGGCTACGATGCCGCCAGCCGTGAAATACGAAATCGAACGTTTCGATTTTCGAAGGGTTTCTAGGGGTCAACTAGAATCAATTACTAGCGTTCCGCATCGCGTCAGATGACGATTTTGATATGTGAACGCAAGGATTCTGATCTTCGAGCATCCGCGCCTAACTCGGTAGCTGCAATGCAATCAAGCCCCCATAAATAAAGAGCAACTGATTGCGTGTGACTTTCATCCCCCCAGGGCATCCTCCCTCCATCGTCACCAATGGAGAATATCGATGCCCCGCACCCATGCCGAAACCATGCAAATCGCCGCGCTTGCAGAGAGCATCGGCTACGCGCACCCAGCCGCCGAACTCGAGCCCGCTGGCCGCATGTACGAAGACGCGGCTTGGAACGATCTCGTCGATTGGCTTCGCGAGAATACCGACTCTTGGTCGGATGCCGTACGCGTGTATTGCGCGACCAGATTCGGCCAGTCGATCGAGGAGGTGAGCATCCTCACCGAGGGCTGGATCGCCAGCACCGCGAAGCGACTCGATCGCGAAGACGATCCCGAAGCCATCGTGAGCTTCAACTGATGAAGCCTCTCAAGATCGATGACGACACATATTTCGTCAGCGACACGCACTTCGGCCACGACAGCGCCATCGGCTTCGGCAAGCGCAAGAATGTCGACGGCAGACTCTTCGCGGACGCGAACGAGATGAACGCGGCCATGGTGGCGGCATGGAATGATGCCGTGCCGCCCGATGCGCTTGTCGTACATCTGGGCGATTTCGCGATGAGGATGTCGAAGATCGCTCAGCTCAAACTCTTCAACAAGCTTCACGGTCGCAAGATCCTTGTGCGCGGCAACCACGATCAGCGTGCCGATCGGTTGCCCTGGATTGATATCCACGACATCGCCATCCTCGAGCATGCCGGCCAGCGCATCGTTTGCTGTCACTATCCGATGCGCGAATGGCCCGGCTATCACACCGGCGCGATCCACCTATTCGGGCACACGCACGCGAAGCTCTTATCGTCGAACCGGAGCCTCGACGTCGGCGTCGATGAGATCGGATACGCGCCCCTATCCATTCTCGACATTAAGCAGCGAATGGCGGCGCTGCCGGACATCGATTTTCGCGCTGTGAAGCCCGAAGTCGACGACGCCGAGGATGATCACCTTATCGATTATCGATAGCGAAAAAGGTGTTTTACCCACTTAAGCTCGAATTCCGGCTTGAGTGGGTAAAGCCATCACCCCGCTTTCCGCTTCTTGCCGCCTTCTATGACAGAAAGCCCACCCAGGGCCGGCGGCAGGTCGGGGGGAGGCGTCGGGTCGCGCTCAATGTCCGGCAAATGGATGCCGCATCCCTTCCGATATTTTTGTGCTTTGAAACGGTCTGCGGTCCATGGGCAGTCGGCAGCGAGCAGGTCGAGCATGTGTGCCAGCGAGATGTCAGCTCCGAATTTCGCCGCCAGGCGAGCGAGCCGATATTGGCCCGATCGGCGGCATAAATTGCACTGCACTCGGACGACGACCCACGGATAGTCAACGATGAGGAATGGCTTCGGCGGCATGATTCCATTTGTGCAAAGACCTGCTGCACAATTAGAACATACCAAGAACACCCGTCAACGCACTATAGAGTGACAGCAAGATCGACAGCACGCCGCACAGCAGGAGGACGCGGACTGTCCAACTCACGGGCAATCGAGCCACGAATTGATCGTGCCCTGGAGCTCGAGTATGACTGCTGCACGCGCACACTCGAGTTCAGTCGTCGGATACCTTTGATGCCAGTCCAGCGCGGTTTCGAGCTGCGTGATCGGAAGCTGGGCCCCATACGTGTCACGCACATAAAGAAGCGTTCGCGCGATCATCCCTTTGACCTCGTCCCGAGGCTCAACGAGTCCATCCAGCTCGATGTCGCCCATGATCTGCTCGCCGCGTGACCGGAATGCGCATTCGCCACCGCGCCAGTCGTCGGCGGCCACGAGATCGGCGAACGCGCGATTGCCCCGTGCCGAATTCACGCTGCGTTCCGCCGGCCATAGATTGTGGAGGTCGTTGTCGAAGACCCGATAAGCTGGATCGTTGTCGCAGTCCCCGCAACCCAGCGTCGTTCTCATCCAGCTTGAGGGGTACACGTGCTCGACCGAGTACGTGTCCGTATCCAGCAGCTCGGCCACATCTGCCTCACAGTAAAGCGAGGGGCCTAAGGGAGCGAGGGTCGACCAGAATGCCGATTTCACCGCAGGATCGACGGCAAACGCCGGTGTCGAGAGCAGGACGAAAATGAGTGTGAGGATGCGCATGGGGCAACTATGCTGCATTCGCCGTCGGACGCAAGGATCGCAACCTTGATTCCGCGCCCGGCGTCCCAACGGCGTCCCAGCGGCCAAAATGGACTGGGACGCCCCGAGCGGCGCTTTCAAAACATCAGCAATTCCGGGAGTTTTATGGTGCCGGCAGCAGGACTTGAACCCGCGACCCTCTGATTACAAATCAGATGCTCTACCAACTGAGCTATACCGGCAACGGCGAGGTTGCTAGCACCAGTCCTCCCTCGATGCAAGCGAGCCTTTGAAACCTCCGGCCCACTTCCACGTTTAGTGGTATCAAGCAAGGAGGGCTTACCATGAGCGAAGCACAACTCGTCAGCGTCGACCCCGCGATCGCCGAACCTACGCCGACCCAGCTCGACGCCGAATATGCCGAACACACGCGGACCTATAACGGCTTCGTCCATCTGGCCAAATGGTTCCTCATCCATATGGCGCTGCTGCTGGGCGGAATTTATGTCGCGACCCTCGGCGGGTCGGTGGTGGGCGGTGTCGCCATCATCGTCATCGCATTTGCCGCGCTGATCTACGGGATCATCTCGACGGCGTCGACACGCTGACGCTGGCCAGTTCGAGGCCTGCGTGTTAGATGCCCGGACGGCATTTTAATCTGTCTGCGGTCGGGGAGAACACGCTTGGCGCTTTATACTGACGGCAAGGTCTCCTTCGTGTCTTCGGATACGGCAGAGGCTGTAGCGGCGCGCGAGATACTCGTCGCCAAACACGGCGATCCCGGCATCGAGAACGCCTCGATCATCGTCGCCCTCGGCGGCGACGGGCTGATGCTCGAAACCCTGCATCGGGTGATGGACCTCAGCGTCCCCGTTTACGGGATGAACTTCGGCTCGGTCGGCTTCCTCATGAACGAATACAGCCCCGACGCGCTCGACGTGCGGTTGCGGGCGGCGATGCCGACCACCATCCATCCGCTCAAGATGCGGGTCACCGATGCCACCGGCAAGGTTTCCGAAGCGCTGGCGCTCAACGAAGTCTCGCTCTACCGCTCGTCCTACCAGGCCGCCAAGATCCAGATCCGCATCGACAGCGAGGTTCGCCTTGAAGAGCTGATCTGCGATGGCGTCATCGTCGCCACCCCGGCTGGATCGACGGCGTACAATCTTTCGGCCCATGGCCCGATCCTGCCGATCACGGCGCCGCTTTTGGCGCTGACCCCGATTTCCCCCTTCCGGCCCCGGCGCTGGCGCGGGGCCATTCTTTCGAACCGCGCCAATCTGACCTTCACGACCCTCGAAGCCCAAAAACGGCCCCTCAGCGCCGTTGCCGACAATGTGGAATTTCACAATGTCATCGAGGTGCAGGTCCATGAGGACCGACGGCACTCGGCGACCCTTCTGTTCGATCCCGGGCACAGCCTGGACGAGCGGGTGCTGATCGAGCAGTTCCGGTATTAGAGCGCTTCCAGCAAAAGTGGGCACCACTTTTGCGGTTCGGAAGCGCGACAAAACAAAGACCCAGAGCAAGTGAAGCGATTCGAAGAAACGCGGAAAGACTCTAGGCGGCTGGAAGCGCGAGGCGTTCCGGCGTCAATTCGGCGACCATGATCTCCTCAGGCGCCTCGGCGGCGAAGGCCGGCATGACACCGCGCGCCGCGCGGCGGGCCAGCGCGATATTCTGCTCGTTGAGATAGGCAAAGGATTCATCGAGCGAGGGCGGAAGCTCGCCATCATGCTCGACGATCAATTCCTCGATCAAAAGCGAAACCACATAGTGCCGGGCGGCGACGTCATCGGCCAGATCGGCGCGCCGGGCGTGTCCGACCATCCGCGCCAAAAGGTTGCGAACGGAGGGCGTGAACCCGCAACGGGTAAAGAGCGCATGCAGCGCCGCGCGGCTTCCACCGTCGAGGATGGTGAACACCTTGGCCAGCGGCGTGCCCGATAGCTGGGCGAGGGCATCGGCGAAAAACAGCACATGGCCGTGCACCAGCGCGTGCAGCATCAGCCGGGCGTTGATCTTTTCCCCCTCGGCCATGGCGGCGACATAACCACGCGCGCCCCTACCGGCCTCCCGCTCGCCGATGGCGGTGGTGGCGTTATCGCAAGCGTCGCGCATCAACCGCTCAAGCCGGCGGGGTTGGATGGCGCCCTTGACGATCCGCAGCCCGCCGAGCGCTTGGCGCACGCAACTCACAAGATGCAGCCGCGCGATGCCGGGAAGATCGCGGCGCTTGAGCAGCGCGCCGCGAACCCTGGCATCCTCGCCCCATTTGTCGGCCAGGGCGATAAGATCGTCTTCCGGCAGGCCGATATCGAACCGTTCGAACACGCGCACGCAAAGGTCCGGATCGCCCAGACGCGTCAGGGCCAGGGCAATCCGCTGGCTGAGTGAATCCCGCGCCGTCATGGCCACGAGCATGTCGGGATCGCCCGAGCGGATGATGCCCATCAAATCCGCATCGAGCAGCACCGGCGAAAATTGCACGACGGCGCGCGAGATGACCGGCGCGTCCTGGGCAAGCGAAAGCATGATCGGGCGCGGGGCGTGCTCGGAATGGAGCAATCCATAGGCGAGGGCCGCCCGCACCTTGACCGAAGGATCGTCGAGAAAGCTCATCAGCGCGGCGTAAAGCGCCGCCTGCTCGTCAGCAGGCCCCTTATGCCCCAGATAAGCCAGCGCAGCCAGATGCGCCGCCTGCCCGCGCTCCTCGCTGTTCCGCGATTGCGACAGTTGCACGTAACGCTGATAGGCGACCATACGCATCCCCAAACACTCTTGCGCCAATCCTTAGCCGGCAACACTTAAGGATTGGTTCACCATAAGGCCTGGGATTATTCGCCCGTATAAAGGCCGCTGAACAACGCACGACCGGGAACGGCCTCGGGCGTTTCGACCGGCGAGGACACCGGCGGCGTCGCCTCGGTGGAAAACAGCGAGGTGAACGACACGCCGGGCGGAATGAGCGGACGGTTATCCAGTTCAACGCGGGAAGGAAGCGGCTGCTGGCTGGCGAGCTGTTGCACGTCGAATGCGGAATTGGCCGGCCCGCCGGAATGGCGTGCAACCAGCACCTCATAAACCTCGCGCACCGTGCGCGGACGCCCACCCTCGTAGAAGATGGAGGGATTGGCCGCAGCCGGACGCGGAAAGGCCCCCGCCGCGCTCGCATCGGGACTTTGCAACCCCAGTTCGAAAAAGCGCTCGGCCCCGCTCGGGCCCATGAAATGGGCGATATAGAGCTCGCCCGGACTGGGCATGCGCCCGAACTTGCCGAACAGATAATCGCCATTGCGCCGCGTGAACGCCGCGGCGAGATCGGCGGAAACCTGCGGGTCATGGCGCAGATCGAGAATCTGCTGGCGGGTCGCCGGGTTGGGCACGAAGAATTCGCCGTCGTTCTCGTAGATCTGATCGGCGAAATCCTGATAGCCCAGCCGTGGCCCTTCAGATTTCATCACCTCGAGCCACGTGCTTTCGATGAACTGGAAAAGCCCCGTCGCCGAAGAAGTGGATGCCCTGGCGGCAGGGTTCAAACTGCTTTCGCGGATGGCGGTTTGCAGCAGATAGTCGAAATCCACGCCGTTCCGGGCCCCTGCCCTGTCCAGGGCATAAGCGATGGGCTGCGGAACTGAGGAAATCGGCGAGGCCATGGAAATCCGAGTCGAAAATCTATGGTTAATGAAACCCTACCGACGGTTAATTCCCGGTTAACCTTCCCAATAGCTGGTCAGCGCCTGCGGATCGGGCCGGTCGCGATCTTCAAGCCGGGTTTGCGGCGTACCGATATGGACGAAGCCCACGAATCGCTCGCCCTCTTTGGCGCCCAGCATGGCGGAAGCTTCGTCGTCATAGGCGAACCACCGCGTGACCCAATGAGCGCCGAAACCGAGTGCGTTGGCGGCGTGGCAGAGGTTGAAGGAGACGTTGCCGGCGGCCAGCAATTGCTCGAATTCGGGGATTTTGACGTGCGGCGCGGCTGTCGAGATCACCCCCACGGTCAGCGGCGCGGGCATGAGCTGACGACGCTCGGCCTCAAGCTGTTCCGGGGTCCGATCAGGCCATTTACGCTCGGCGATCTCGAACAGCCGCTCGCCGGCCTTCTGCCGCGCGTCACCCTGGAAAATCACGAAACGCCATGGCGCCAGCTTTCCATGGTCGGGCACGCGACACGCAATCGTGAGCAGTTCGGCAAGCGCATCGGCGTCCGGGCCGGGTTCGGTCAGAAACGGCGCGGTAACTGTGCGGCGGGTCTTGAGATAATCGCGCAGGGCGGCATTGGTGGTCATAACGGGAAATGGGCTCCTAACTTGCTCATCGCGCTCCCTTATGACACAGCTTTTCCCCAATCCAAGACTAGGAATCGCCACCGTTCTGGTGTGGGCGGTTCGGCAAAGAGTGGGCTGATGCGGCTGCGTTCCCTGTTTTTCCTGTGCGTTCTCCTGATTGGCGCGGTTCCCGGTTTCGCTCAGGAGGTCGATGAAGACCTCGTCGCCCCGGTCCCGCCCGCGCGCCCGGCCGAGTTCGGCGGCTCGGCCACCGACGAAGAGGATACCGACCCGGACGTGATGATCGAGGGCACCGAGCTCGATATCGGCCCGGATGCCCGCCCCGATTTTTCCGGCATAACCGATCCCCAGCCCGTCACGCTTTCGGCCCGGCTGACCGACGATGGGCCGTTCATTCCTGCTGGCCTGGTCTGGCGCGTCTTCGACAGCCGCACCGATGCGACGGGCGAGCTGGCGATGGTCGCCAAATCCGAGGAAGCCACGGCCAGCCTGAGCCTGCCGCCGGGCGAATACATAATGCACGTCGCCTATGGCCGCGCGCAGGCCAGCGATACGCTGTTCGTGGAGCCCGGACCCAACACCCACACCATCGTCTTCGAAGTCGGCGGCCTGCGCCTTTCGGCGATGATCAGTGGCGACGTGCCCATCCCCAGCGACCTGCTGCGCTTCGACATCTATTCCGATGGTCCCAACGGACGCACCACCGTTGCCGAAAACGTCGCGCCCGACGAGCTGATCCATCTCAACGCGGGGATTTATTCGATCGTCTCCCGGTTCGGAACGATCAACGCCGTGGTCCGCTCCGAATTGCGCGTCGAATCCGGACAGGTCACCGAAGCCACGCTGCATCACAAGGCCGCCCAGGTCTCGCTGCGTCTCGTCTCGGAAGAAGGCGGCGAGGCGATCGCCGACGTGGAATGGACGATCAAGACGCCGGAAGGGGAAACCATCTTCTCCGACATCGGCGCCTTCCCCGCCACGGTATTGGCCGAGGGCGACTACCTCGCCTTGGCCAAGCTGGGCGACAAGGTCTACAATCGCGAATTCGAAATCGTCACCGGCAGCCCTCGGGAAGTCGAGATTTTGACGACGGTTTATTAGGCGCCCCACTCCATCCGCTCGTCATTGTCGGGCGTGACCCGACAATCTGCAACGCTGCCAGCGGTACGGGAGGGGTTTAGGGACACACCTCTGGCCGCAGTGTACAGCGCCAGCTCAGCGCCCCCCTCATCCGCCCCTTCGGGGCACCTTCTCCCACCAGGGGAGAAGGGTTGGGGATGAGGGGGCGCAGCGATTGAACAGCCGCCGCGATGGATATTGAAGCTCAGCGCACCCCTCATCCGCCCCGGCTTCGCCGGCCCATCTTCCCCCTCAAGGGGAGGAGGAGAACCGTGGCAGCGTTTCGGCAAGAGTACCAACGCTGCCAGGAGCTACCCTTCTCCCCTTGAGGGAGAAGGTGCCCCGAAGGGGCGGATGAGGGGTGTGCTGAGGTGGCCATATGCACAAACCTCGGCGTGCCCATGCAAAAAAATATCCCCGGCTCATCACCGGGGATAAAACATTACGCCACTTTCCGCTTCAAATCCGGCGGCGTCACCTGCCCAACCAGTTCTGAAATCGCCTCCGCGACCGGTTTGACCGTCTGCCCCTGGCTACCAAGCTGGCGGATAGACACTGTCTTTTCCTCGGCCTCCCTCCGACCCGCGACGAAGATGAACGGCACGCGCCCCACCGAGTGCTCGCGCACCTTGTAGTTGATCGACTCGTTGCGAATGTCGAGTTCGGCCCGGATACCCCTCGCCTGAAGGTCCGCGACCACCTCGCGGGCATAATCGTCGGCATCCGAGACGATGGTCGCGACCACCACCTGCACCGGCGCCAGCCAGAGCGGCATGCGGCCGGCGTAGCTTTCGATCATCATGCCGATAAAGCGCTCGAGCGATCCCAGGATTGCCCGGTGCAGCATGACGGGGCGCTGGCGCGAACCGTCCTCGGCCACATAGGAGGCATCCAGCCGCTCCGGCATCACGAAATCGAGCTGCAAGGTGCCGCATTGCCACGAGCGCCCGATGGCATCCTTGAGATGGAATTCGAGCTTGGGGCCATAGAACGCCCCCTCGCCTTCCGCGATCTCGAAATCGCGCCCGGTGGCCCTCAGCGCATCGCCAAGGCTCTTTTCCGCGAGGTCCCAGACCGCATCGTCACCGGCCCGGGTTTCCGGCCGCGTGGCGAGCAGGATTTTGACTTCGGTAAAGCCCATGTCCTCATAGACGGAATCGAGCAGCGCGCAGAACTTCTCGGTTTCGGCCTGAATCTGATCGACCCGGCAGAAGATGTGCGCGTCGTCCTGCGTCATCTGGCGCACGCGCATCAGCCCGTGCAGAGCCCCATGCGCCTCGTTGCGATGGCAGCAGCCGAATTCGGCAAGCCGCAAAGGCAGATCGCGGTAGGACTTGATCCCCTGGTTGAAGACCTGAACGTGCGCGGGGCAGTTCATGGGCTTCAGCGCCAGAAGGTTGGCATCGGCGGAAATCACCGGCTGATCGCCCTCGGTCGAGGGCGTCTCGTCGGGCACCACGAACATGTTCTCGCGGAACTTGCCCCAATGGCCCGATTTCTCCCACAGCTTGTTGTCCAGAAGCTGCGGCGTCTTGATTTCCTTGTAGCCCGCATCGTTCAAACGACGGCGGATATATTCCTCCATCTGATTGTACATGACGAACCCCTTGGGATGCCAGAACACCGACCCCTGCGCCTCGGGCTGGAAGTGGTAGAGGTCCATCTCCTGCCCGATCTTGCGGTGATCGCGCTTTTCGGCTTCCTCGATCATGTGGAGGTAGGCGTCGAGCTGGTCCTTGCTGGCCCAGGCCGTGCCATAGATGCGGCTCAGAACCTCGCGGTCGGAATCGCCGCGCCAATAAGCACCCGCCACCTTGGTGAGCTTGAACGCCTTGCCCACATCCTTGGTCGTCCGCATATGCGGGCCGCGGCAGAGGTCGAACCACTGGCCCTGCTTGTAGATCTTGACGTCCTGATCCTCGGGAATGGCATCGACGAGCTCGACCTTGAACTGCTCGCCCTTGGCCGAAAACACCTTCTTGGCCTCGTCCCGGCTCCAGACTTCCTTGGTGAACTCCGCGCCCCGATCGACGATCTCTTCCATCTTCTTTTCGATCGCGCGCAAATCGTCTTCCGAGAACGGCTCGGCGCGGTAGAAATCGTAATAGAAGCCGTTTTCGATAACCGGGCCGATGGTCACCTGCGTATCCGGCCAAAGCTCCTGCACCGCTTCGGCGAGCACGTGCGCCGCATCGTGGCGGATAAGTTCGAGCGCAGCCTCGTCGTCGCGCAAAACGAATTCGATGGCGCCATCGGCTTCGAGCGGATCGGAGAGATCGGCCAGAACCCCGTTCCAGCGCGTCGCCACGGTTTTCTTGGCCAGCGACTTGGAGATACCCTCGACGATGGTGGTCCCGGTGGTGCCTTTGGCGTATTCACGCACTGCACCGTCGGGGAACGTCACCTTGATCGTCATTTTCAATCTCCAAATTGCTCACGATTGAGCGGGGTTTCGCATTTGCGAGGCGGTTGATTAGCATGAATGGCCCCGGATTCCAGCCCTTTGTTGTCTTGGGCGCTTGCAACGGGCACCCCTTCTCCCCTTGAGGGAGAAGGGGTGCCGACGAAGCCGGGTCGGATGAAGGGTGGGCAGCGCTCGATCTGCCAACCGCGGCACGCGTAGGGATCCTACCCCCACCGCCCATACCGCCATGGCAGATACCACCGCGCCGCGCCCGGCACTTCCTCCGGCACGGGGTCATACCCATGCGTTCCCCGAGGCCGGCACCGCCAGATGCGGGCGGCACCCATCCAGCCGCCGGGCCAGAAGCCGTGCCGCAAAATCGCGTCGCGGGTGAATTCAGAGCACGAGGGGGCGTGGCGGCAGTTTCGGCCCATGATGGAGGAAAGCGTGTAGCGATAGGCCTGGATCAGGAGATAGGCCGTCCATTTGAAGGGCCAGTCGATAACGGCCCAGAGCCGGTCCATCACACCCCTGCCCTGTCCAGCGCCTCGGTCACCGCCTCGAACACCAGAAGCGTCGAAGCGTGGCGGGCGGGAAAGCCGCGAACGGGCGCGAGATATTTGAGATCGTCCCAACGCCCGGTGGGCGGCGGACCGTCGGATTTGAGCATCGCGATCATCTGCTCGCGCAGGGCGCGCAATTCGGCGGGCGTCGAGCCCACGATATGTTCAGCAATGATCGCCGCGCTGGTCTGGCCCAGCGCGCAAGCATTGACGCTGGCGCCATAGGCCGTGACCGCCCCGTCGGCCAATTGCAGATCCACCTCGATGGCCGAGCCGCAAACGCGGGAAACCTTGCGAGCCGATCCGTCGGGCGCTTCGAGACGCGGCATCTGGCGCGCCGCGCCGGCGATTTCAAGGATGCGATCGCTGTAAAGGTCGGAAAATTCCATTTCGCGCCGGGTCGGGGTCGTTTCGACTATTGTTCAGTTAATCTTGCCAATCTGTTTTCTTGTCGAATGGCACGCCAAAACTATATAAGGAGCCGTGCGCGGACCTGCAAACCAATTGGTCCAGATGCAACCCTTCGGCGTCTTGCGGATGAAATGGCGCCGACAGCAGGGGACTTTCCGATGGAAATGAACGTCAAGCCCAAAGCCCTCGCCCAGACCGCGCTAGAGCGGGTCATCGACCGCCCCAGCCGGCAGGAAGCCGAAGCGGCGGTGCGCACGCTCATCGCATGGGCCGGCGACAACCCCGATCGCGAAGGGCTGCTCGACACTCCGCGCCGCGTGGTCGACGCCTATACCGAATTTTTCGCCGGCTACGATCAGAGCGCCGCAGCGATTCTGGAAACGACCTTCACCGAGGTCGGCGGCTATGACGATATCGTGCTGGTGCGCGACATCCCCTTTTCCTCCCATTGCGAGCACCACATGGTGCCCTTCGTGGGCAAGGCGCACATCGCCTATCTGCCCCATGATGGCGTTGTGGGTCTCTCCAAGCTGGCGCGGGTGACCGACGTCTTCGCCAAGCGCCTGCAGACGCAGGAAAACCTCACGGCCCAGATCATCGAGGCCATCAACGAGGCGATTAACCCGCGCGGCGCCGCCGTGATGCTCGAGGCCGAGCATATGTGCATGTCCATGCGCGGCGTGCAAAAGCACGGGTCGTCGACCGTAACCCACCGCTTCACCGGCGTTTTTGCCGAGGACCGGCAGGAACAGGACCGCTTTTTCGCGCTGATCCGCGCCGGACGATAGACATGTTTGCCGATCCTCAATCGCTCACCGAAGCCGAACGCGAATCGGGTTCGGTCTTTGCACCCAAATTCGACGCGAACGGGCTCGTCACCGCCATCACGGTGGAAACCGGCACGAACCAGATTCTCATGGTCGCCCATATGAATGCCGAGGCGCTCGCCGAGACGCTGCGCTCGGGTTATGCGACCTACTGGTCCCGCTCGCGCGGCAAGCTCTGGAAAAAGGGCGAAAGCTCTGGCGAGCTCCAGGAGCTTGTCGAAATGCGCACCGACTGCGATCAGGACGCAATTGTGCTGACCGTCAGGCAGACCGGCCACGGCGCAGCCTGCCATACCGGACGCAAATCCTGCTTTTACCGCAAGGTCGAGATGGTGGATGGCAAAGCGCGTCTCGCCGACACCGGAGAACCGCGCCTGTTCGACCCCGAAGAGGTTTACGGGCGCTGAGGCTGGCTTAGCGCTCGGACCGCAAACGCCGCCGCGCCATCGCATCCAGCGCTGAGGGCAGCAGCAGCCCCGCGACAAACCCGCCGATATGGGCTTCCCAGGCGATAGCAACGCTTGTGCCCAGAATCATCGGGGCAAACCCGATCAGCAGGTTGAGCCCCATCCAGAAGATGATGAACACGCGGCTGCGCGGATTGCGGAACACGCCCCCCAGCGTAGCCGTGCGCCGCCCGAGCGGGACGGGTTCACCGGTTTCGGCATCCCTGCCCCAGATGGGCGGTTCGAAGATGAACCGCATGGCCGCCCCCGTGAGCGCCGAAACGCCGCCCGAAGCGCCCAGCAGAACGGCGAACTGGTTGATCGAAAAGCTCATGGCCAGCGCCTGCACCAACGCGCCCGCCAGCGCACCCAACAGAAAAACGATCAGCACCCCAACCGCTCCATACCGCCGGCCGACCGGCGTGCCGAAAATGGCAAGCCAGGCGGTATTGATCGCCAGATGCATGTAATCGACATGCAGGAAGGCGTGGGTAAACCCCGTCCAGAGCAAGGGCAACATCCCGCCCGGCCACTCCGCACCATTGAAGAACCGATCGGGAATGAAAGCGAACCAGATGCGCAGATTGCCCAACCCGTACTCGTCCAGCGCAAGGTCGGCGGCGACGTGAATCGCCCACATCAACCCCACCAGCACCGTGATCACGCCCGGCACGTTGAAGATGGGTTCGCGTTGCGGAGCGCCGGAGGGATCTTCGTTATCGGACATCGGATTTTCCCTTGTTTTCCTAAAGCTTAGCCGCCGGCTCGAACATTATCCACATGGGCGCCGTGGATATTAACCTTAATGATTGTTTAAGAGCGCTTTTGCGCAGCGAATTTGGCACTGTCACGTTGTGTCGGCGGAAACTCATATCGAGCTTCCCCACTCTCGATCCAGACCAGCCGGGAATAAAATGCAACAGCGCTCGACGAAAACGCTCTACTCCTATTGGAACGAGATTCGCGGCGCCCGTTCCGCCCCGGAACGCCGTGATATCGACCCTACACGGATTCGCGACGCGCTGGCCCAGACCTTCATTCTCGAATCGAACGACGGCATCGATTTTTCCTTCCGGCTGGCCGGTTCCCACATCTGCGCGACCTATTGCCGGGAACTCAAGACCCGCCCCTTCTCCTCGCTCTGGGCCATGCGCGACCATGACGCGCTCGAAACGCTCATGCGGGCGGTGACCGAGGATCATGCGGTGGCGCTGGTCACCTTTGAGGGCCAGACCGAACGCGGCGAAAAGCTCGCGTTCGAAATGGCGCTGTTTCCGCTGCGGCACAACGGCATCACATCGGCCCGCATGCTGGGCAGCCTCACCGCGCTCGACGCGCCCTACTGGCTGGGCATCCACCCCATCGTCGACCAGCGCATCACGGGACTGCGCCTGATCTGGCCCGACGACAGGGATACCGTCACCCCCGAAGGCTGTCGCAACGCCATGATGGAAGACATCGCCGCCGTCGTGAACGACACGCGCGCGCCCATGCCGGCGACGGTCGCGGGATACTCTGCTCGCCGCTACGCCCATCTTTCGGTGATCGACGGCGGAAAGAGCTGATCGGGCGGCATTCAAGCCAAATCGTGACTGGCCGCCTTACCGTCCGTTAACGCTATGACGCATATTGTCGGAGGAATTCCGGCAGCGATCAGGGGCGGACGCGGCATATGCTCATCGAGAATCCGATGCATGGGACTCATCCCGGTTCCTCGCCCACCAGCGAGGACGAAGGACGCTTCCAGCGTGTGCGCGTCTCGATTCTGGGCCGCTACATGCTGGTCGACCGCCGCGAGTTCCCCTGCCAAATCATCGAAATGTCTCCCGGTGACGCGCTCGTCATCGCGCCGGTTCCCGGCCGCGTGGGCGAAAAGATCATCATTTATCTCGACCATCTGGGCCGGGTGGAAGGGACTATCCTCGAGCTCACCGATGGCGGCTTCCGCATGGACCTCGTCGCCTCGCCGCGCAAGCGCGAGAAGGTCGCCGCGCAGCTCACCTGGCTGACCAACAAGGATTTGCTGAATTTGCCCGAGGACCGGCGACACGAACGCATGGTCCCCGATATTCGCCACTCCTCGATCCTGCTCGAGGACGGACGGCGCTACAATTGCAAGATCACCGACATCTCGCTTTCGGGCGCCGCTGTCGAAATCGACGTGCGCCCGGCGCTGGGCACCCCGATCACGCTCGGCCGCATGCGCGCCCGCGTGGTGCGGCACTTCTCCGACGGCATCGCCGTCGAATTCGCCTCGGTTCAGGAAATGCTGACCGTGGTGCAGCAGAATTTGCGGATCACCTGATCCGCCCAGGCAAGCACCACGGCTTTATTCGCGCGCGCTAACCGCAAAACCGGCAACCACTTTTGCTGCGCGCGCTTTTGGGTGCAGCAAAACCTACGGATCACCTGAGCCTAAGCCGAGCGCTCGAAACCTCGACCACCAGCACCGCCAGCGAAAACGGGACGATCCCGATCGCGACGAGTTGCAGCATCTCGACGCCTTCGACCGCGAAGTGCCGGCGCTCGGTATTGAGCAAAAGCTGGGCGACGGTCTGGAACGCGACGTGCAGGCCTATCGACGTCCAGACCGATCCCGTACTGGCGCGAACCATCCCCAAAACCAAGGCGATGAAGAAGAACATGACCAGCCTGCCCAGCGCGGGCGCGCCCGTCGTGACGGTCCACAACGCCGCTCCCCAAAGCGCGAAAAGCACCGCCTGCGCGATGTTGGCGCCCCAATAGCCGAGCCGGGTGCCCAGATTGACCTGCATATAGCCCCGAAACGCTAGTTCCTCGGGCAAGGCTTCGTAGATGAAGACGAGCAGAACCAGCAGCGGCACGAACAGCGCAATCTCGGCGATCGGCGCCACCGGCATGATGCTCACCCATCCGAAACCCAGGACGATCGCAAAGCCGAGCGCGGACGGCAGCAGGAAAGCCAGGGCACCGATCAAAAATTGCACGACCGCCCCGGATGAGAATTCCAGCCCAAGGCTTTGGACCGATTTGCCGTCGAGCACCCGCCGCGCCACGACAACCATCGGCACCGCCAGAACAGTGGCCAAGACGGCGCTGACGATATGTCCGCCGAGGCTGTAGCCATCGGCGCCCGTGCCCCAGATCAGGTTTCGCAGCAAGGACAACAGCAACCAGATGGCAACCATCGCCACCCAGACGATTCCGACCCTCAAATATGGCGATGCAATCGGGGGCATTGAAATCTCCTTTTCGGATCAGCGCACGGCCAGCGCCAGCAAAATTCCCGCTTCGGGAGCCACATGGGCGAGAAAGGCCGGCCACAGGCTGCCAGTCAGCGCGCGTATCCAGCCCAGCACCAGCCCGGCGATAAATGTCAGCAGCAGATAGGGCAGAGAGAAAACCAGCGCGCCGTCCGCATCGAGCGCTATTCCATGGACCAGCCCGAACAGCCAAGCCGTCAGGACCACGCCCCAGCCGATCCGCGCCCCGCCAAAGGTCCAGCGCGTCCCGAACGCGCGATCCAGCAACGCCAGCATGAAACCGCGAAAGACGATTTCCTCGACGAGATTGGGATGGGTCGTGTCGAACAACACCCGCTCGAGCGTAAGCTCTTGGGCGCTCGCGCCGCCCAGCAACGCAAAACCGGCGATAGCCAGTATGGCGATGTTGATGAAGGCGATCGGCAGCGTGCCGGGCCGCGTCGCCCAGGTCCACCCGATCTCGCGCCGCATCTGCGGGCTCAACATCCCGATCAGCAGCAGGCACCAGACCAGATCAAGCGTCTTGCCCTGCCAGTTCCAATCGAGCTCGGCGAAAAACCCGATACGCGGCAGGCTCAACCCGATCAAATTGACGAGGAACAGGAGCGACATGGCGACCACGGCAATCGCCGCCTCCCTGCCCGCCCGCGCCGCAACAGGGAGAGCGATGGCCAGCCAGACCAGCAGAATTAGTCCACCAACGGCAAACGCATTGCCGATTAACCCAATATCGGCACCGCTCTGCGACGAAACGAACACCGCCGCGGCACCGACGACGCCGACCGGTACGGCCGCATGGCGCCAGCCCAATCCGACAAGAACCGCGCTCACCGATCGGTTCTGCGCATGCCGCGCGCGAAGAGCTCGACCAGCTCGTCGGCATAGGCGGCGAGATCGGTTTCGGGTCGCCACGCCCATTCTTCCAGCGCGCTTTCCACCGATTTGGCGATCACCGCTGCCATGACACCGGCATCGAGTGGGCGCAATTGCCCCGCCGCCTGCCCCGCTTCGATCAGGGAAACCAGGACGGCCCGCTCCTCGGCTGTTGAATTGGCGATGGTGTCGGCCAGATTGCCGGTCGTGTGGTTCATCGCGAGTGCGCCGATGGCGAGAAGTTCGTCGCGATGCCCTTCCATGTAGCCGAGCTGGTGCCGGATATAGGCCGCGATCTGACCGGCGGGATCGCCCGCCTGTTCGAGAAACGGCGTCATATAGGCGCCCGCCGCTTCTACAACATGCTCGAACACGGCGGAAAACATCTCGTCCTTGCCGGCGAAATGATAGGAGATGACGCTTTTGGAAATGCCGGCTTGTGCCGCGATCCGCGACAGCGAGGCCCGCGCATAACCCTCGCGCGCCAACACCGAGATCGCCGCCGCGATGATCTGCTTTCGCCGTGCCTGCTCGATAAAGCTCGCCATTCCCCACCAAAATCGACCAATCGGCCTGATTTTAGACCAATCGGACTGTTTTTCAAGCCAGCGATCGTAGTGAACCGATCCTTAACCCGATCGCTCCTAATGTATCGGCCAGTCGCGCTAGGTCCGGTCGCGGGGGCGGGTTCGGATGGCGCAACCACCCGCGTAATCTGGATGGTTTTTGTTATGCGTATCGTCAAAAAGGTAGCGGCTCTTGCCGTCAGCCTTGCCGCCCTCACCTCCCTTGCCGGGTGCACATCGCTCCTGGGTGGGCTGTTCGGCGGGTCCAAGAACCCGCATGAATGCATGACGCGCGTCATGTATTTCGAGTCCAACCGTTCAAGCCCCGATGGCATGCTGGCCGTTGGCACCGTGGTGATGAACCGCGTCGGCTCCCACCAGTTCCCCAACGATGTCTGCGGCGTTGTCGGCCAGAAGAACCAGTTCGCCAGCGGCGTACTGCACAACAAGATGACCGAACCCCGTTCGGTGGCGCTGGCCTCGCAGATGGCCTCGCGCGTGCTGCGCGGCGAACGCCACCCCGGCGTTTACGACGCCATGTATTTCCACACTGCCGGGCTGACCTTCCCCTACCGCAACATGCATTACGTGCTGGTCGCCGGCGGCAACGCGTTCTACGCGCGCCGCTGAATCAAAAGCGCAGGATTTATGCCTAACGGTTTGTAAAACAAGCCGATAAAACACGCATAAAAACTGCGTGGCAATTTTTCTATCAGGGCAATTGCCGCCCTCTATCGTGATCTTCGTCGGGGAGATCACGATAATGAAAAACACATCGATCCTTGTTTCGGGCCTTGTCGCCCTCATCGCGTCAATCGGAGCCGCCGCACCCGTGGCCGCCCAGGACGCCCGTATCCAGACCGCTTACGCCGAAGTGGCCGTCACCCATACCTCCATCCCGGTCGGCCATCTGGAATATTGCCAGAAGCGCCCCTATGAGTGCCAGCCGATGGCGCCGGCCGCTCCGGTCGCGCTCAATGACGACCTCTGGCGCCAGCTTCAGGACGTCAACAACCACTACAACACGACGGTCACCGCCGTCAGCGACCAGGACCTCTATGGCATTGCCGAGTTCTGGACCTATCCCACCTCGGGCTATGGCGACTGCGAGGATTTCGTCCTCGCCAAGCGCGCCGCCCTGATCGAACGCGGCTGGGAGCCTGCGAACCTTCTGATTTCCGTCGTGCGGCAGCCCAATGGCGAAGGCCACGCCGTGCTGATGGTGCGTACCGACCGTGGCGACATGGTGCTCGACAATCAGGAAGGCCTGATCAAGCTTTGGAACGAGACGTCCTATACGTTTCTCAAGCGCCAGTCCCAGGCCCACGCGGGCCAGTGGGTGGATATTCTGAGCGGCGACGACGTGACCGTCACCGCAACCGCCGGCTACTGATCTAGCGCAACCCAATCCACTCCCCGACAGGAGTGTCAAACTCGGGCCAGCCTCTTTTGAGCGCTGGCCTTCTTTTTATGCGGCTGCCCTAAGCATCGAAACATAGGTCCCCACGACCATCAGTCCGGTGACGAAGCTCCAGCTAAAGGCGATGAAGGCGGCCAAAAGCGCGTTGACCGCAGAGGTGCGCCCGCTGGCATCGGCCTGCCACCCCAGCCGCAGCAGCATATAGGGACCACAAAGAAAGACGACGAACAGGTTCGCAAAGCTCTCCAACCCGTTGCGCCCCTCGACACGGAAGCCGGCCACCTTGCGGGCGAACTGCTGATAGAGATGCGTACCGGTGCCCGCGACACTCATGCCGATAGCGACGAGAAACAGGGCCAACAGCAATTGGGTCACGAAACCTGCCTCCGGCACATCGCGGCTTTTACGATTTGTTAAGCATAGCGGGGGCCAAACTCGCTGTCATGGCCCTCGCACTTTGATGGTTAATGTGAACAGACCCGCCACCCTGCCCCGGCCTTTTGGGTCCGTGCTCTATACGATCGCCTGCATCGCGCTGATTGTGGCGATGGCGACTCTGGGCCTCGCCTATGGCGTCCGCGCCTATCTCGATGCTATGGCCGAAGGGACCATCGAACCGACGCTCACGGCCAACCATATCGTGACGATCGGCGCCCAGCCTTACGTGCTGCCCGCCGCCTTGCTGGCCGATCCGACCCAGCGCCGCGACGGCTTTGCTGAACGGATCGATCTCACCCTCGCCCTGCCGCTGGCCGCCGAGGGATTGAGCGAGGTGGCGATCACCATCATGCCGCGCGGGCGGGCGCGCACCAGCGCGACGCTGCTCGACAGCGTTTATCTGCACCAGTTCGCCGACACCCAGCTTTCGGGCATCGCAGGCCTCGTGGGCAAGCCGCTGGAAGGCGATGCCGGAACGCGCGGAGAAACCGTCTGGTACGATCCGCTCAGCGCCAGCCCGTTCGTCGCCAAATGCATGGCGCCGGTCGCGGCGGAAAGCGACGCCCGCACCTGCCTGCGCGTCATGGCCCTATCGGACCGCAACACCGCCGTCGTGTCCTTCGACGCCACGGTGCTCGGCAATTGGCGGGTATTCGATGCGCGGATCGAAGAAGCCTTGGCGCTCTTCCGCAAATAAAAAGGGGGCCCGGAGGCCCCCAAAATTTATGTCCGCGCGGATTGATCAGACTTCGTCGAGATCGATATCGAGGATGGAAATCTGGACCATATAGGACCGCTCGCCCTCGTCCTCGTCCACATAGATCAACCCGAAGAACTCATCACCCAGATAGAGTTCGACCGAATCGTCCTGCTTGGGGCGCGGCCGTACGTCGATCTCGGCCGTGCCGAATTTCTTTTGCAAATATTTCTGCAGCTTGATGATTTCTTCGTGCTTCACAAAAATTCTCCGTTGTGCGCCATCGCCAGACGAAACCGAAAATTCCGCCTGCGAAAACGCAATCACATGACATCGCTGGAACGCTTCCAGAAAAAATACGATCCACTTTTGTGGTTCGGAAGCGCAACAAAACAGGGACTGATCGGCGCGACTTTAGCCATCATGCGCCATAACGCAAGAACGGGGAGGAGATTTCCCCGCTGCTCACGATGTCAGTCCCGAGGGACCATGACGATCTGATCCATCACCGTTGCGGGCTGGTTGCATCCCGCCTCGCCCACTACCTTGGCGGGAACCCCGGCGACGGTGGTGCGCTCGGGCACTTCCTTGAGCACCACCGAACCCGCCGCGATGCGCGAGCAATCTCCGACCCGGATATTGCCCAAAATCTTGGCCCCCGCCCCGATCAGCACGCCATTGCCGATCTTGGGGTGGCGGTCCTGATCGGCCTTGCCGGTGCCCCCCAGCGTTACCGAATGGAGGATCGAAACGTGATCGCCGATCACCGCCGTCTCGCCCACGACGAACCCGGTGGCGTGATCGAGCATGATGCCCTTGCCGATCCGGGCGGCGGGATTGATATCGACCTGGAAGACCTGGCTCGACCGGCTCTGGAGATACAGCGCGAAATCGCGACGCCCCGCATGCCACAGAGCATGGGCGAACCGGTGCGTCTGGATCGCCTGGAAGCCCTTGAAGAACAGGAACGGCTCGATGACCCGATGGCAGGCCGGATCGCGTTCGAGCGTCGCGGCCAGATCGGCGCGTGCCGACGAACCGATCTCGGGATGGATATCGAGCATTTCCTCAAACGCCTGCCGGATCAGATCGGCTGGCGCATCCGAATGATCGAGCCGCCCGGCAAGCCGATGCGCCAGGGCCGATTCGAGGTCGGAATGGTTGAGAACGCTCGAAATCGCCATCTGCGTGAGAAAGGGTTCATCCGCGCAAATGCGCTCGGCATCACTTCTCATCGTGTCCCATATGGGATCGACAGCCTTGAGCGTGCCGGGCTTTTTGACGCTGGACGACATAAAATACTCCGCGAACGAGATTTTTGGATCGACAGATATAGGCGAACCCATTGTCTCAAACAAAGGGTTCGGTGGCAAATTGGTTCACATTTATCCTATGCCGCATAAACCCTGCCGAGAAATTCCAGCGCCCCGTTCTTGAACTGCGGATCGCCCGTGGCCCGCATATGGTCGCGCCGTTCGATGGTCAGCGCTTCGCCCTTGGGCAGGAGATCGGCCAGGGGTTGGGCCGGGCCGCCGACCTCGTCCGCGCTGCCCACCGCGACCAGCACGGGCACCTCAATAGCCTTGAGCGCTTCGACCGGAACCAGCGTGCGCGACCCGCCCATGCACGCGGCAAGAGCGTTGAGATCGCTTTTTGTATGCTCGGCGAAAATACGGAACTGTCGCGCCGAAGGGTGCGTGACCTGCGACAGCGACGCGGCCTTGAGCCCTTCGATGATTTCCGGAGCGTCGAGCGTGGGGGTCGGCATATTGGCGCCCAACCCACCGAAAATGGCACACGCGACCTTTTCGGGGTTCTGGATGCAGACATAGGCGCTAATCCGCGCGCCCATGGAATAGCCGATCAGCGCCACCTTCTCGAACCCCAGATGATCGATAAGATTGGCGACGTCCCGCGCCATGTCCTGCGCGCCATACAGGGCAGGATCGTAGAGCTTTTCCGAAGCGCCATGGCCCCGGTTGTCCATGGTTATCACCTGATAGCCGGCCTTGGTCAGCGTCTCGACCCATCCCGTGGCCACCCAGTTGACGGCCCCCGACGACGCGAAGCCGTGAACGGCCACGATGGGCCGGCCCTCTCCATGGACCTCATAGGCGATTTCAAAACCTTCGGATTGAAAACTGGGCATAAGGGATTCTTTCGACTCTGCAATTTACCCGTCTTAACAAGCAAGGCGAGCGCCGCCAACCGGGCCAACATCTTCTCTGGTCATGGCGGGGTCAAATCGTTATGGTCCGCCAAATTCCGAACCGGCTGGATGGCGACTTCCATGGCACAGCACGCAACACCCCACTTCCACAACTCCGACGGTCTGCCCCGCATCGAGATCGGCGCCCGGGAGTTCCAGTGCGTGGGGGCAAGGCCGCCGTTCGATCATCCGCATGTCTTCATCGATATGGGCCAAGACGCCGAAGCGGTGTGCCCCTATTGCTCGACGCTTTACGTGTTCAACCCGGACCTGCCGTTCGGCGCCGCCAACCCGGCGAGCGCGGTGTTCGACATCGAGCACGCGTAAAGCACCGCCCCATGGGCGCTCCCCGCACCATCTACATAGCCGGCGCCGGCATCGCCGGACTGACGCTGGCCCTCGGCCTCGCCAAATTCGGCCTTCGGGTCGTGGTTCTCGAGCGCAATGCGGCGATCAGCGAATTCGGCGCCGGACTGCAGATCAGCCCCAATGCGCGCAAGGTGCTCGACAATCTGGGGCTCGGCGCGGCGATCGAGGCCCAAAGCTTCGTCCCCGAAGGGATAGACATTTTCCCCGATGACCGCGCCGAACCGCTCCAGTCCCTTTTGCTGGGCCGGACCGTCGCCGAGCGGTTCGGAGCGCCCTATGCGGTGATGCATCGCGCCGATCTCGTCGAAATCCTCCACGCTGCCGCCCGGCGCTTCGCCAATATCGACGTGGTGTTCGGCGTCACCGATATTGCCGTGGAGACGGAAAACGGCGCGGTGACTGTCACCGCCGCCGAACCCGACGGCAAGACCCGCCGGGCCCAGCCCTTCGCCTTCATCGGCGCCGATGGTGTACGCTCGACCACACGCACACGGGTTCTCGGCGGCCCGACCGCGCGATACACCGGCAAGGTTGCATGGCGGGCACTGGTTACCCCGGACCGGCTCGGTTCGGTGCATCTCGACCGCACCAGCCTTTTACTGGGCACCGACTTCCACATGGTCGTCTATCCCCTTCCCCACCGCAACGCCGTCAATCTTGCCCTGTTCACCCAGGAGGCTGAAAGCGACCTAGCCGTACTGGACCAACGCGCCCCGCGCATAAGGTCCAGGCGCAAAGGCCGGCTCGCGGCGATCCTCGATGCGGTCGGCGAAAACTGGACGCCCTGGGTGCTCTCCACCGTCGAACTCGACACATGGCACAAGGGCTCGATAGGCCTGATCGGCGACGCCGCCCACGCCATGCTGCCCTTCCAGGCCCAGGGCGCCGCCATGGCCATCGAGGATGCCGCCGTGCTCGCGCCCCTGCTCGCCGCCTCCCCCAACGCCGACCATGCCTTCACCCGTTTCGCCGCCCTGCGCCAGGAACGCGTGAAGCGCGTGCAGGACATATCGCGGAGCAATGGCGGGGTGTTTCACATGGGGTTTCCGCTTTCGCTGGCCCGCAACGCCGTCATCCGCATGGAGGGGCCGCGTGGGCATTTCAAACGCCTCGAATGGCTCTATGGCTACGATCCGGGAGCTGCCGGCTGATCACATCTGCAACGACCAATGGAACGTCGGCCATTGTCCTTGCCTTTCTCCCAACCGATGTGCCAACTGATCCCCTCTCAAACGCCGCAAGCAAAATCCTATGCGAGTCAGCCCCCAGTCGAGATTGACGCTCGTCTTCATCCTCATCACGGTGTTTCTCGATATCGTGGGCCTGGGCATCATCCTGCCCGTTCTGCCCGGCCTCATCCTCGAGTTGACGGGTGAAACGGTCACCAATGCCGCCGTCATCGGCGGCTATCTGGTCTTCGTCTATGCGACGATGCAGTTCCTGTTTTCGCCCATCCTGGGCAACCTCTCGGACCGATGGGGCCGCCGCCCGATCCTGCTGCTCTCACTCGTCGGCCTCTCGCTCGATTATCTGATCATGGCCTGGGCCCCCACGCTCGTCTGGCTGTTCGTGGGGCGCGTGCTCTCGGGCATCTGCGGCGCCGCGATGGGCACGGCAACCGCCTATGTCGCCGACATCACGCCCAAGGAAAAGCGCTCGCAACGCTTCGGGTTGATCGGCGCGGCCTTCGGGCTTGGCTTCATCGTCGGCCCGGTGATCGGCGGCGAATTGGGCGAATTCGGCCCGCGCGCGCCGTTCTACCTCGCCGCCGCCGTGGCCGCCGCCAATGTGGTGTTCGGCTTCTTCGTCCTGCCCGAAAGCCTTTCGAAATTCCGCCGCCGGCGCTTCGATTGGCGCCGCGCCAATCCCGTCGGCGCCATTCTCGCCTTCCGGCACGCGCCGGTGATCTTCGTGCTGCTCGGCGCGCTGTTCCTGTTCTCGCTGGCGGGCCAGACCTATCCCAACGTCTGGAACTTCTTCACCATCGAACAGTTCGGCTGGACGCCTTCGCAGGTCGGCCGCTCGCTCGGCATCTTCGGCGTCCTGTTCGCCATCAGCCAGGCGCTGCTTGTGGGATTTTCCACGCGCTATATCGGCGTTTCCGCGACGGTCGTCATCGGCCTGTCGCTCGCCGTCATCGCCTTCGTCGGCGTTTCGTTCATCCACACCGAATTGGGCCTCTGGACGTTCCTGGTCATCGGCTCGTTCTCGGGCATCGCCGCTCCGGCCCTCACCGGCCTTTTGGCCAACAATGCCCGCCCCAACCAGCAGGGCGAGCTTCAGGGCGCGGTCAACGCATCCAATTCGCTGACGGCGATCATCGCGCCGGTTGCCGCGACACAGCTCTTCTCGTTTTTCACCAACAACCCGCTGCGCCCCGTCACCTTCCCCGGCGCACCGTTCTTTGCCGCCGGCCTGCTGGTGGCGGGCTCGATAGCACTCTTCATCTTCGCGGCTTTCAAGTTCGATCTCTCGCACAAGCCCTATGACGAAGCGCGCAAACGCCCCCGCTATCCCCAGCCGTCGGGCCAGGCGGTCAACCCGCCCGACGAGGAAGATATCGAGCAGGAAAACGAGAACGGGGACGAGGAAGCAGCGGCGGCAGAGAGCCGAAATAAATAAGCAAAGAGCATCGCCTTTGCTTCATCCGACCCACCACCATACCCTGTCACCCCGGGTTTATCTCGGGGGGAAGGTATGCGCGCCGCTATCGGCTCTTTCTCGAACCTATACCGTAACCGCCGCCGTTACCGTTGCTCCGCTGCAAGGCTCGGCCACTCGTGGTGGAAATCACCCTCCCTATCCAGCCGCTTGAACCCGTGCGCCCCGAAGAAATCGCGCTGGCCCTGCGTGAGATTGGTCGTGCCCCGCCCCTGCCGGTAAGCATCGAAATAGGCAAGCGCCGAAGACAGGCTCGGCGCGGGCAATTCGTTGATCGCGCAGGTCGCGACCACCGCCCGCAGCGCCCCATTGCTCTCCTTCATCATATCGACGAAGGCAGGCTGGGTGAGAAGGTTCGATGAGGTCCCACCCGCAAAGGATTGCGAAATCTGGTCGAGGAACCGCGAGCGGATAATGCATCCGGCGCGCCAGATCTTGGCGATCACGTCGAGCGGCAGGTTCCAGCCGTTTTCTTCCGAGGCCTTGGCCATCACCGCAAAACCCTGCGCATAGGCAGCGATCTTGCCCGCGAGCAGCGCCTTTTCCAGCGCTTCGAGCGAGATGGTCGCGTTGCCCTTGGCGCCTGCGCCGTAGATTTCCTCGCCGCGAACCCGCTCGTCCCTGATCGCGGAGATGGAGCGGGCGGCAACCGCGCCCTCGATGGTGGTGGCCGATACGCCCAGATTGAGCGCTTCGATGGCCGACCAGCGTCCCGTGCCCTTCTGCCCAGCCGAATCGAGGATCACATCGACCAGCGGCTGGCCGGTGTCCTCATCGATCGCATCGAGCACATGGCCGGTGATTTCGATCAGGTAGGAATCCAGCGGCCCCTTGTTCCACTCGGCGAAGACCTTGCCGCATTCGGCCGGCGACATGCCCAGTCCGTCGCGCATGATGCCGTAGATCTCGGCGATCATCTGCATGTCGGCATATTCGATGCCGTTGTGGATGGTCTTGACGAAATGCCCGGCCCCACCCGTTCCGAGATAGGCGCAGCACGGCTCGCCGTTGAACTTGGCCGAAATGGCGGTCAGCACCGCCTCGGCATTCTCCCACTGGGCTTCCGAACCGCCCACCATGATCGAAGGGCCGTGCCGCGCACCTTCCTCGCCACCCGAAACCCCGATGCCCAGGAAGCCGATGCCGGTTCCGTCGAGCTCGGAAAAGCGCCGTACAGTGTCGTGATAGTTCGCGTTGCCGGCGTCGATGATCACGTCGCCGTCCTCGAGCAATGGCTTGAGTTCGGCGATCACCTCATCGACCGCCGCCCCGGCTTGAACCATGATGATGACCGAGCGCGGGCGCTTGAGCATGGAGACGAAAGTCGCCAGCTCCCCGCTGCCCATCACGTTGGATTTGAGCTCGCCGGCCCCTTCGAGAAACGCATCGACCTTTTCCGCCGTGCGGTTGTAAACGGCGATCTTGTAGCCATTGTCGGCGATATTGAGGGCCAGGTTTTCGCCCATCACCCCCAACCCGATCAGACCGATGTCAGCCTCTTGCATACCCTGCGCCTCTCGACATTGTTCTTATGAGCCATATGGCAGCATAAATGCTTGCAGTCATAAAGTGAAAACCGTTCGTCTTCATGCAGTTGGCGAATTTCTGTGGCCTTGCTGCCATGGCCCCGCCATGCCAGTAACGCTGGGACCCGCAAACCGACACATGGGACCGCCATGACTTCCTCGACACCCGCCGCCTCCCCGCGCCTGATCGTCGTCATGGGCGTTTCGGGCGCCGGAAAGTCCACGATCGGCGAGGCGCTGGCCGAACGGATGGGCGTACCCTTCATCGACGCCGACAATCTGCACCCGCGCGCCAATGTCGAAAAGATGCGCGGCGGCACCCCGCTCGTGGATGCCGACCGCTGGCCCTGGCTCGAAATCGTCGCCGACGCCATGCGCAACACCGCCGATACCAATGGCCGGGTCGTCTGCGCCTGCTCGGCCCTCAAACGCGCCTATCGTGACTGCCTCACGACGCGCGCCGGCGAGCCGGTCGCCTATGTGCTGCTGCATGGCGACAAATCGGTGATCGCGGCACGGCAGGCCAACCGTCCGGGCCATTTCATGCCCGCCGCCCTGCTCGACAGCCAGTTCGCAACGCTCGAACCCTTCGCCCCCGACGAGCACGGCATCGTGCTCGACGTCGCGCTGCCGATTGAAGAGATCGTGGCCGGGGCGGAAAAGGCCCTGAGCTAGCTGACGTTGAGACGCTGCTGCTGGACTCCGGAATCCAGCCTCCGCGCCAGCCGCTCGCTCAAACCTACCGCCGCTCGACCGAATACCCGCGCTCCTCGAGCAACGCCGGGATGGAATCCGGCCCGACATAATGCCCCAGTCCCACCGCGACCAGCGCCGTACCCTCGCCCGCAAGAATGTCCTCGATGCCATCGACAAAGCCGTGATTGCGGTCGACGAACAACACCTCGTAGAACGCCTCCATCTCCCGGGCGATCTCCTCGGTTTCCGCTTCAAGGCCCGTGAGGTCGCCGCCGATCCAGCTTTCGAGCTGAACCACCAGATCTTCCCTCGCCTCCTCATATTCGACGATCGTCTCGCGCAGCACTTCGAGCTGCACGTCCTCGGGCATGCCGGCCAGCACCTCGAACTGCTCCTCGAAGGTTTCGAACCCGTTGACCGGAATTCCCAATTCATCGGCGCGGCCCTTGATATGCACGTCGATGCCCCCCGCAGGGTCGAAACCGGCATCCATCAGCATCAACGCCGAAATCTGCAGATAGGCGAACCACGGCCGCAGGCTGTCGAAGCTCTCGACCGGCACCTGATGTTCGGCAAGGATGGCTTCGAGCTCCTCCATCTCATCGGCGCTCAGAAGCGAAGAGAGCGGCGTTTCCGGCGAAATCCCCGACTGCATGATCAGCGCACCGAGATTTGCCGGCGGCTCGAAACTGTCGAGCTCCAGCCACACCTCGTCCACCTCTTCGAGAATCGCCGTCAGTTCGGGGCCTTCCCAATCCACCCCTTCGCGCATCATGTGCACGGTGCCCACCATATAGATTGTCGAATCCTCGTCCTCGATCACCCAGATCGGCGGTTCGGGCGCTTGGGCGACAATGGGCGCGGCGGCCGATCCCAGAAGCAGCGTGGCCACCATCGTCAAAGTGCTTCGTCCAAACGTCATGTATCTGCTCCTTTTGCGGCTTGGGGGGTCAACCCTTGCGGCAAGAAATGGTTTCGCAAAGACTGGACGCCATTTAATATGGCCTCATGACACTTGCTCAAGCCATCAGCGCCCCCTGGCAGCAGCCCTACAAGCGCCGCTGGCTCGTGGCCATAGGGTTTGCGGTGCTGGCCATGGCTGCGGCGGCCATCTGGGGCGGCGGATATGCCCAGCGCTTCTATCTCGCCGAGGCCAATGCGCGCGGCCTCAATACGCTGCGCCTCGCCGTCGCCGTGCTGCGCGGGCAAACGGCGCGCTATGAGAACCTGCCCGAAGTCATCGCCAATTTCGAAGAAGTCGAAGCCCTCATTGCCGATCCGGACAATCCGGAGTTGATCGATTGGGTCAATCTCTACCTCAAGGAGATCAACTCCCAGTTCGAATCCTCCGATATCTATCTGATGACCGATGACGGCACGACCATCGCCGCCTCCAATTTCGACACCCCCGTCCCCTTTGTCGGCGAGAACTTCCGCTATCGCCCCTATTTCTACGACGCCATCGACGGTGGCGAGGGACGTTTCTTCGCGCTGGGGACCACATCGTTCAAGCGCGGCTATTATTTCGGCGCCCCGGTGGTGATCGATGGCGAGCCGCGCGGTGTCGTCGCGGTCAAGGCCGACGTGGATTCGATCGAGGAAACCTGGCGCGGCGGCGATTTCAAGATCGTCGTCACCGACCCCGAAGGCATCATCTTCATGACCAGCCATCCCGGCTGGCTCTATAATTCCCTCCTGCCTCTGACGCCCGACCGGCTGGCCCGCACCGCCGAAACCCGCCGCTATGCCGATGCCGAACTGCGCGAGCTGCCCTATTCGCGCAGCGACGACGACCACTACCCCCTGATCCGGATCGAGGAGCGCGAAACGGCGGGGGAATATCTCATCGTTTCCGAAACCATGCCCGCGGCCGATTGGACGGTCAGCGTCATGCTCGACACCGCCTCGGCCCGCGCGCAGGCGGCAACCGTCACCATCATCGCGCTGCTCGCCATCGCCTTGGGAACACTGGCCGCCGCCATCTACATCCAGCGCCGCGCTCGCCTGCAGGAGCGTCTGCACCTCCAGCGCGAGGCCAAGGAACTGCTCGAGCGCCGCGTCGCCGAACGCACCGCCGAGCTGGCCAGCGTCAACCTCAAGCTCGAAGAGGAAGTCACCGAGCGCCGCGCGACCGAGCAGATGCTGCGCAAGACCCAATCCGATCTCGTTCAGGCCGGCAAGCTCGCCGCGCTGGGCCAGATGTCCGCTGCCCTGTCGCACGAATTCAACCAGCCCCTCGCCGCCGGCAAGAATTACGCCGACAACGCGCTGGTCCTGATCGAACGCGGCCGGATCGAGGACGCTCGCCTCAACGTCGACAGGATTTCCGGGCTCATGGACCGCATGGCCTCGATTTCCCGTCATCTGCGCAATTTCGCGCGCAACCCCAATGAAAAACTGGCCCCTGTGCCCCTCGAACAGGTGGTCGAGGACACGCTGGAAATTCTCAACTGGCGCATCGAGGCCGCCGATATCGCGCTCACTGTGCAATTGGGAGACGAGCCGCTGGCTGTCGTCGCCGGGCCGGTGCGGCTCCAGCAGGTGCTCGTCAACATCCTCACCAACGCCATCGACGCCGTCGAAACCGGCACCGACCGCCGGATCGAACTCACCGCCACACGCCTTGGCGAGCGGGTCGCGATCACCATCCGCGACCATGGACCGGGCGTACCCGCCAGCCTTGCCGAGCGCATCTTCGATCCGTTCTTCTCGACCAAGGGCGTGGGCAAGGGCCTTGGGCTCGGCCTTTCAATTTCCTACAACATCATCAAGGATTTCAAGGGAGACCTTCGCGTCGAAAACCACCCAGAGGGCGGCGCCCTGTTCACTGTCGAACTCAAGGCCAGCCCCTCCGAAATCGTGACGGAAGCCGCCCAATGAGCGCCGAAACCATCATCCTCGTCGATGACGAAGACGAGTTGCGCCATTCCACAGCCCAGGCCCTCGAACTCGCCGGCTTCAACGTCATCGATTTCGCCACCGCCGAACGCGCCACCCATCTTGCCGGCTTCGGCTTCCGGGGCATCGTCATCACCGATATCCGCATGTCGGGCATGGACGGGCTCACCCTCATGAACCGCCTGCACGAGCTCGACCGGGATATCCCGGTGATCCTCATCACCGGTCATGGCGACGTCCAGCTCGCGGTCCGCGCCATGCGCGAGGGCGCCTATGATTTCCTCGAAAAGCCTTTCGCCGCCGGCCAGCTCGCCGAACTCGCCCAGCGCGCGCTGGACTATCGCCGATTGGTGCTCGAAAACCGCGTGCTGCGCGCCGCCGCCGGCCAGAGCGACGATCTCGAACAACGCCTTCTCGGCCGCTCCAACGTCATGGTCGAGCTGCGCCGCAAGATCCGCACCATCGGCCCCACCGATACCGACGTGCTGATTATCGGCGACACCGGCTCGGGCAAGGAAGTCACCGCCCGCGCGCTGCACGATCTGTCCCATCGCGCTTCCAAGCCCTATGTGGCGATCAACTGCGCCGCCCTGCCCGCCAATCTGATCGAAAGCGAGCTGTTCGGCCACGAGGTCGGCGCCTTCCCCGGCGCGATGCGCGCCCGCTTCGGCAAGTTCGAACTCGCCCAGGGCGGCACTATCCTGCTCGACGATATCGGCTCGATGCCCATGGACGTGCAGGGCCGCCTCCTGCGGGTCATCCAGGACCGCACCATCACGCGGCTGGGCTCCAACGATCCCCTGCCCCTCGACGTGCGCTTCATCGCCACGTCGCGCACCCCGCTGGAGGCCGATGTCGCCGCCGGACGTTTCCGGGCCGACCTGCTTTACCGCCTCAATGTCCTCACTCTCGAAATACCCCCGCTGGAGGCCCGCCGCGAGGATATCCCGATCCTCTTCATGCAACTGGTTTCCGAGGCCGCCTCGCGCTATCGGCGCGAGCCCGTTCCCGTTCCGCCCCGCGTGCTTTCGGCGTTGGGCGAGCAGCAATGGCCGGGAAACGTGCGCGAACTGCGCAACGCGGCGGACCGGTTCATTCTCGATCTCGGCCTGCCCTTCCTCGAAACCGCTCCCGATGCCTCCGATTCGGAGACCAGTCCCCGGCTCGCCGAACGGGTCGCCGATTTCGAGCGCGGCGTCATCGAAAACGCGCTGATCGCCCACGGCGGCAGCTTGAAATCCGTTTATGAATCACTGGGCCTTTCGCGCAAATCGCTCTACGAAAAGATGCAGAAATACGGCTTGGAGCGCGCCCGCTACCTGTCGGCCGACGACGCGGACCTCTGATCGGCGGGAACATGTGGGGATTTCCACCCACGCGAATGGCCAAATGTAACCAAATCCACCCATCGCGTCCCCGAATCCCACAAAAAAGCCGGGCGTCATCTCCAAGCCCGGTTGCATGCATGCCCATCCCGTTCCCTTCTCAAGTCCATATCCGGTCATGAGGAACGGCCGGAGGATAATGTTGACTTGATGTCAGTACCCTTGGGAGGATTTCGATGACGTCACTGCTTCCGCGCACCGCGCTTACCAGCCTTGTTGCGCTCGGCCTCATGGCCGGTTCTGCCCTCGCGCAGGATTACCCCACCCAGCCGATCAATGTCGTGGTTCCGTTCTCGGCGGGTGGCCCGACCGATACGGTTGCTCGTCTGGTCGCCCAGGCGATGAGTGAAGATCTCGGCCAGCAGGTCCTGATCCAGAACGTGGGCGGCGCCGGCGGCACGCTCGGCGCGGGCCAGGTGGCGGTCGCCCCCAATGATGGCTACACGCTGCTCCTGCACCACATCGGCATGTCCACGGCGCCCTCGCTCTATGCCGACCTGCCGTTCGACCCCATCGAGGATTTCGAGCCGATCGGGCTGATCACCGAAGTGCCGATGACGCTGGTCGCCCGCGCCGATTTCGAGCCCGAATCGCTTGAAGATCTGGTGACCTACATTCAGGAAAACGGCGAAAACGTCATCTATGGCAACGCCGGCATCGGCGCCGCCAGCCAGCTCTGCGGCCTGCTGCTTCAGGATGCGCTGGGCGTGCGCATGACCGAAGTTCCCTATCAGGGCACCGGCCCGGCCATGACCGATCTGCTCGGCGGCCAGATCGACATGATGTGCGACCAGACCACCAACACCACGACGCAGATTCTGGCCGGCGAGATCAAGGCCTATGCGGTCACTTCGCCCGAGCGCCTCGACAATCTGCCCGACGTGCCCACCACCGATGAAGGCGGCCTGCCGCTCCAGGTCGGCATCTGGCATGGGCTCTACGCTCCCGCCGGCACCGATCCCGCCATCATCGAGCGCCTCACGGCATCGCTTCAGGTGGCCCTAGCCAACGAAACCGTCGCGACCCGCTTTGCCGAACTCGGCACGGTTCCGGTAACGCAGGGACAGGCAACCCCCGAGGCTCTGGCCGAGACGCTTTCCAGCCAGATCGAACTCTGGGGCGAAGTGATCGCCGCCGCCGGCGTCGCCCCGCAATAACGGCATCCTCGGCTCCAGCATGATCGATCCCCGGCCCATCGGGCCGGGGACTGCCGTGAAGGGGCAATGCATGGCGGCCGAGCGGCCGCCGGATCAGGGAGCTACCCGGCCAAGGGGCTCCGGAGGTATATGAATGGCATTACAAGCATCACGCAAAGACCTTGGCGCAGCCGCGATGTTCGTGGCGATCGGCGCCTATTTCGTCCTCGAGGCGATGCACTACGATCTCGGCACACCGCTGCGCATGGGCCCGGGCTTCATGCCCGTCCTGCTCGGCTCCATTCTCGTACTTTTGGGCCTGGCCATAGCGGCAGTCGGCCTGCGCCGTGCCGACCCGGAAGAGCCGCAGCCATTCCCCTGGCGCGGCATCGTATTCATCCTCGGCTCCATCGTCTTTTTCGGGGTGGCCCTGCGCGGGCTGGGGTTCATCCCCACCGTCGTCCTCACCGCCTTCGCCACGGCGCTTTCGAGTCGCGACAACAATTGGCTCGCGGCGCTCACCATCGCCGTCGCCCTCACCGTGATGTGCACTCTGATCTTTGTCGTCGGCCTCGGGCTCATCGTGCCCTGGTTCGGCCCCTGGCTGCCGTTCTAGGAGCGCACCGATGGACCTGATTTCTTCTCTCGCGCTCGGCTTTTCGGTCGCCCTCGATCCCGTCAACATCCTTTACTGCTTCATCGGCGTGCTGCTGGGCACCCTGGTGGGCGTCTTGCCCGGCATCGGCCCAACGGCCACCATCGCCATGCTGCTGCCCATCACCTTCACGCTCGGCCCCGCCTCGGCGCTGATCATGTTGGCCGGCATCTATTACGGTGCCCAATATGGCGGCTCGACAACCGCCATCCTCATCAACCTGCCCGGCGAATCCTCATCGGCGGTGACCGCCATCGACGGCTACCAGATGGCCAAGCAGGGCCGTGCTGGTCCGGCCCTCGCCACCGCCGCGCTCGGCTCGTTCTTTGCCGGTTCGGTCGCCACGCTCCTTCTGGCCTATTTCGCCCCGCCGCTGGCCCGCGCCGCGCTCAATTTCGGGCCCGCCGAATATTTCTCGCTGATCGTCCTGGGCCTTCTGGTCTCCATCGCCCTCGCGCACGGCTCCATCCTCAAGGCGCTGGCCATGATCGTCGTCGGCCTGCTGCTCGGCATGGTGGGTCAGGATATCTATACCGGCACCCCGCGCTTCACCTTCGGGTTCCGCGAGCTGTTCCAGGGCATCAACTTCGTCTCGGTCGCCGTCGGCGTCTTCGGCGTCGCGGAAATCCTGCGCAATCTGGAAAACGAACAAACCCGCGAGGTGATGGTCAAAAAGGTCAAGAACCTCTGGCTCACCAAGGACGATTTCAAGCGCATCGCCGCTCCCGTCGTCAGGGGCACGGTGCTCGGTTCCCTGCTGGGCGTTCTTCCCGGCGGCGGGCACATCCTTTCGGCCTTCGCCTCCTATTCGGCCGAAAAGCGTCTCTCCAAGCACCCCGAAGAATTCGGCAAGGGCGCTATCGAGGGCGTGGCCGGGCCGGAATCGGCAAACAACGCCGCAGCGCAAACCTCGTTCATTCCATTGATGACGCTCGGCATCCCCGCCCACCCGGTGATGGCGCTCATGGTCGGCGCCTTCATCCTGCAGGGCATCACGCCAGGCCCCAACGTCATCAACGAGCAGCCCGCGCTGTTCTGGGGCATCATCGCCTCGATGTGGATCGGCAACATCCTGCTCGTGCTGCTCAACCTGCCGCTGATCGGGCTGTGGGTGAAGATGCTGACCATCCCATACCGCATCCTCTTCCCGGCCATCGTGCTGTTCGCCTGTATCGGGTGCTACTCGATCAACCAGAACATCTTCGATGTCTATGCCATCGCCTTCTTCGGCCTTGTGGGCTATCTGCTCATCCGCTTCGGCTGCGAGCCCGCCCCGCTGCTGCTCGGCTTCGTGCTCGGCCCGCTGCTCGAAGAGCACCTGCGCCGCGCCATGATCATCTCGCGCGGCGATCCCACGGTGTTTATCACCCGCCCCATCTCCGCGACGCTCCTGGCCCTGGCCCTCGTCGCCATCGTCATCGCCGTGCTCCCCTCGATCCGGCGGAAACGCGACGAAGTCTTCGTCGAGGAAGACTGATGAAAAAAGGCCGGGGCAAATGCCCCGGCCTTTTGCTTAGCTCTGCCGCTTCACCCAGCCTTTCATCGCCGCGATGTTAAAATCGGCGAGGCCCGGCGCGATGGTTTCGGATCGCGCGCGGAAATCGGGATGCTGGAAGATATCGGCCAGCCCCGCATACGCTGCGGGTGGACACGGCCTGCCCCACATGCGCCCCACCCAGGTCCGGTGCTGCTCGATCAACGGGTCCAGCGCCGGATCGCCCGGCTCAATCCCCGCTCGCATCTGCGCGGCCAACCCTTCTTCGATGGGTTTCAGATCAGCCATGGCATCTGCCATGGCACCTTGAGGCTGAGCGGCCATGCGCTCCTTGCTGTCCTGGATTTGAGCCTTCATGTCCGGCCCGTATTTTTCCTCGAGCCAGGCCTCGTATTCTTCCTGCTTTTTGGGGTCCACGACCCCCGAATACAAATCGGCATCTTTCATCACATGATCTCCTTTGAGTTCGGCGATCGTGCGGTCGATCGTCCTGAGCATTTCGGCGAGACGTTCGGCTTCCCCAACCATCCGACGACGCTGGCTCTCCAACGCTTCCAGCCGGTCGAAGGCCGGATCGTCGAGGATTGCCCCGATCTCGGCGAGCGGGATGCCCAACTCGCGATGGATCAGGATCTGCTGAAGCCGCATAAGCTCCTCGCGCCCGTAATAGCGGTAGCCGTTCTCGCCGACGTGAGCGGGCTTGAGCAGATCGATATCGTCATAGTGATGCAGCGTGCGAACCGAAACGCCCGCCATGTCCGCAACCTGTTTGACTGTATGCATCGTCTCTCTCACCAGCTTTCCGCAGGACATCTCGATAGTCCCTCACGCCACGTGAGGGTCAACACCCGTCGCGCCGAATAGGGATAAATTTATCATTCCGCTTAGACGGCCATTCACCCCCTTCAACAATAGCGGTGCGACAAAGCGTTTCGTTTACCGGTTGGCCGCTCCCGCCGCCCTATGATCGGGCAATCGTTGTCATTGGGGAGAAGACAATGAAGACGCTCACTCGAAACGAGTTGGCCCTTATGCTGGTCTGGGCATTCCGCGACCAGCGGGTCGAAACGGCCATCAACCCGCCCGCCGACGCGCTGACGCTCTATTGCAACGTCATCGCCCTGCCCATCGCCGAGGCGGCCACCATCATGCTCCACGCCCGCACGGGCAATGTGCCGCCCTCCGATCCTCTCGCGCTCGCGCGCTGGACATGCGGTGTGGCCATGCTGCGCGACATGCTCGACCAGCCGATGTGCAATCTCTCGATCGCTGCGCCCGTCGAGACGGCCCGAATCGGCATCGCAGCCTGATCATTGGGGCAACTCCCGCCACAGCGGGGCCTCATTTGCCGGAGCGCGAATGGCAAAGGCGCTGCATGCCCCGCATGGTAGCTCACATTTGCGTGATCGAATTGCCGCCACACTTGCCGCTTCCGGCCCCAAAATCCCCTAACAATTTCCCCCGGACGGCCTTTTAGGGGTCCCAACCTCGCCACCCGCCCCCCTCAGGCTCTGCTCACGGTTTCGCGATCAGGCGAAATCGGCGGCCGGCGGACACCCACCGGTCGGACGGAAGAAGGCCTGGCTCCGGCCGGCGCCCCACATCACATGGAGCATACAAGCCATGAATAAGACCGTTCTTTCCCTCGCTGCCCTTATCGGCCTTTCGGCAACTGGCGGCGCTTTCGCTCAGGGCCTCGATTTCAATTCGCTCGACGCGGACGCAAACGGTGAAGTCAGCATGGAAGAGCTGCAGACCGCAATTCCTGATCTCACCCCCGAAAGCTTCGCCATGATCGACACCGACGCCAGCGGCGCGCTGTCCGCTGACGAATTCGCTGCGTTGATGCCGGCCACCGAAGCCCCGGCCGCTCCCGCTCCCATGGATGCACCGGCCGCCGATCCGATGGCCGCTCCGGCAGCGCCGCAGTAAGACATCCGGCTTTCCGAAGCGCGAGCCCAAAGCATTTCGAAAAGCCGACAGGAGCCGCCGCTCCCGCAAGGACAGTGGCGGCTCCGATATTGACCTCCTCCAGATCGGCCGTCCCGCTTGCGCGGGGCGGTCGATTTTCCGTAAACGAGAGGGAGGACATTTAAGACAACGGGAGATTTCCGACATGGCCATATGCAGGACCGCTCTTTTCGCCCTGACACTCGCCGCCGCGCTCGCCGGCTGCTCGGACAATGCCGAAACCCCGGAAGCCACGGCTGCCGAGGAAACTGCCCCCTCTCCCGAGCCGGCGCCCTTCTACGTCGGCCAATGGGCCGCCGATCCAGTCTGGTGCACCGACCAGACCGACGGCTTTCCCATAACCATCACCGAAACGCGCTTCGAGGGCCGTGAAAACGTCTGCGATATGACCGCCATCGAGCCCACCCCCGAAGGCGGCGCCACCGCCCAGCTTTCCTGCATCGCCGAAGGTGAAACGATCGAGGAGCCCATCGTCTTCGCTCAAGCAGGCGAGGACATCGCCATCACCTGGCCCGACCGAGGCACCGAGCCAACGCTCTTTTCGCGTTGCGCCGAACAATAGCTGGAGGAACACACGATGGGCTGGATCAGCCTTGCCATCGGCGTGGTTGCGGTTTTCCTGGGCGGTCTCTGGCTCATGCAGGGCCTGGGCCTCATCGTGATCGACCCCATCCTGTGCGTCGGCGATTGCGAACCCCTCGAAGGCCCCTCTGCCAGTTGGGCCGTACTCGGCTTCATCGTCCTGACCCTGGGCGCCGTAGCCATCGCCTACGGCCTCAAGCGCCTGGGCAAGCAGCGACTACGCTGACAGCGATTTGGCATAACCAATTGCCACGCCATGCCAGTTGTGAGATGAACGCGCCCATGCGGACGTGGTGGAATTGGTATACACTACAGACTTAAAATCTGTCGCCCGTATGGGCTTACGGGTTCGAGTCCCGTCGTCCGCACCACTCGCCATTCACGGCGGTGACAGATAGCCGTGATCGCCCACAAGCTCATCCAGCGTTCCGGCAGCGCTCAGCGCCGCAATGGCATCGTCGATGCTTTGGCGCAGGAACGTGTCTGTCGAGAGCAATAGTCCGCCCACCGGCATCGGCTCAAACCTGATCGGTTCGGACGATATGACCGACAGGCCCGTGCGCTGATCGGCCAGAAGCGCCGTCCCCCAGACCAGCGCCGCCTCCACCGTCCCCTGTTCCAGCGCATCGAGCGATTGCGCGTCGGTCCCGAACGGCAGGCGCTTCCAGCGTTGAGCAGCCGGAAGCGCGTTGTTGTATTGAGTGAACCGGAAATCCGCGCTCGACGCCAGCGTCGCCGCAACCGAGGCGCCCGCAGGCACGTCGGCCAGCCGTTCATAATCATCGTTCAACGTCACGAAAACATAGTTGGCCGTGTAATAGGGCCGCGTCGCCGTCGCCCAGGTCGGATACAGATCGGCAATCAGCCGAAAGCCGAAATACACCCGGCAGTTTGCGCGCAGATAATAATAGACGTCTTCGAACGGCACGCTTTGCCGCGTATCCTCGATCATGTGGATGACCGGCTCGACCAGCAGCACCGCCGCGATCTCCTCGGCGATCGCCCTGTCTATGTGCCAGGCCGGATCGCGCGGGTCGATGCATATGCGAAGCTCGTTGGCATCGGACGGTTGGCCGAATGCTTCGTCATTATAGAGAAACGGCCTCTCCTGCCCCACGCTGCCCAGCGGGACCAAGGCCATGACAACGGCTGCGATAACCAGAAAGCGACGCACGATCGTACTCCTGCCCCGCCGTGACGGACTGCGGCCAAAGCCGCAGTCCGGATTTGGCATTCCGGCCTATTCCTCCGGCAACGCGAAGACCCAGAGAACCGAACCCGCTGCCGGGGTCAGCAATTCCGGGGTCAACGTAGCCAGCGCGCGGGCCTGGCTCGACCCGTTACCGACAGCCACCGCGATATACTGCTTGCCATCGGCCTCATAGCTGATGGGGAAGGCGTTGACCGCGTTGTTGGTGCGGATTTGCCAGAGCACATCGCCGGTTTCATCGTCGAAGGCATAGAACCACCGGTTCCAGTCGCCGGCAAACACCAGCCCGCCTGCGGTCGGCAGCACGGCGCTGGTGATCGGGGCCCGCTGGCGATAGCTCCATGCGGTCGACTGATCGTTGAGGTTGATCGCATCGATCCGGCCGATATTGCCGTCGCTGCCCTCGACCGGCACGCGGGCGAAGGTCGCCCGTCCGCCGCCCGTATAGGCCTGCCCGGGATCGAGCGGCTGCGGGGTGGTGTTCGAGCAGAACTCGGCCAGCGGCAGGTAGAGCGTTTCGGTGCGCGGGCTGTAGGCGGTCGCCGGCCACCCGCGTCCGCCCGGATCGGCCGGGCAGTTGAAGGTGGTTTCACCGATATGGGGAATGGATTCCTCATTGATGGTCTTTTCGCCCGTTTCCGGATCGATCGAAGCCACCACGTTCTGCGGAACGGTTTCCACGTGCCACAGCCAGCTTCCGTCATTGCGGTCCAGCGCCTCGACGATGCCGAGCTTGCCGGTCGTCACCACCTGCTGGCGCATCTCCCCGTCCACCGGCAGGTCGACCAGAATTCGCTCATAGATGTAATCGAGGTCCCAGGTGTCGTTGGGCAGGTGCTGGAAATGCCATTTCAGCTCGCCGGTCTGCGGATCGAGCGCCAGCGTGGAATCGGAATAGAGGGCGTCATTGGTCACGCCTTCCTCTTCGCTGAGCGGCAGCAGTCCGCTCATTTCCGCGATCCAGGGATAGGGCTGTCCCACGCCGGAGAAGATCGTGTTGGTTTCCGGATCGTAGGTCGCCGCAAGCCAGACCGAGGCACCGTGCCGGCTTTCGATCGGCAGGCCGTTCCAGCTATCGCCGGCTTCGCCATCCTGGGCGATCGAGTTGAAACGCCAGAGCTCGTCGCCCGTTTCCGGATCGTGGCCGGTGATGAAGCACCCGCCGGGCTGGGCGTTGCCGCACCCGGTCATGCCCTGCACCACCACGCCATCGGCGATCAGCGGCCCGGACGAATACCGGAAGCCGTCGGTCCATTCGGCTGGCGTAACGTCCCAGACAACCTGCCCGCTCGCCAGATCGAGCGCGATAATGTGCGTGTCGGTGGTCGAAACGATCAGCTTGTCCTCATAGATCGCCATGTTGCGCTTGGTCGCGGTGTTGCCCGTGCCCGCGTCGATGACCTCCTGGGGCAAATCGCGGACGTACTCCCACAACAGATCGCCCGTCGCTCCATCGAGCGCCTGAACCTTGTCGAGGTTGTTGTGAACGAAAAGCACGCCATCATGGACGATCGGCGTGGTCTCGGTCGCGCCTGGGGTCAGCGACCAGCTCCAGGCCACAGTGAGGTCGCCCACATTGTCGCGATTGATTTCCTCGAGCGGGCTGTAGCCCCAGCCGTCATAGGTGCGCCGCCAGTGCAGCCAGTCGCCGTCACTGGGGTTGAGCAGCATTTCGTCCGTAACGTTGGAAATCGACGACAGTCGGCTGTCGTCCTGGGCAAGTCCGACCCCCGTCTGGATCAAGCCGATAACCAGCGCCGATGACGCTAAAAGCATAGTTTTCATTGCAAAATCTCCTCCGCAATACCGATCCCCTCCAGAACCGGAATTTGATCTTGCACCCGAATTCAATGGCCGGTCAATCCATGAATGCCTCACGAAAATGAAGGGGCAAACGGGGACTTGCCGCTTGCTGTTTTATCGGACAGGATGAAAATTGCGCGGCGAGGACAATTGAGGAGGCGGCGCGAATATGGGAGTGAGGATTATGAATTTACACGCTGTTTTCGGCATCGGTCTGTGCTTGGCAAGTCTGGCGCCCCTCTCGGTACAGGCGCAGGACGCGCCCGCCGAAATCGCCGGCTTCACGCAAGAGCAGGTCGCCGCCGGCGAGCGTGAATACCGCCGCAGCTGCCAGGACTGCCACGGCGCCAATCTCGACGATGGCGAGTTCGGCGGCCCCCCGCTGATCGGCATCAACTTTCGCGACAAATGGTTCGATCTGAACGCAGCCGCGCTCCACGGCTTCACATCGGCGGCCATGCCTCCCGACCGTCCGGGCCGGCTGAGCCCCGAGACCTACACCAATCTGGTCGCCTTCATCCTCAGCGAAAACGGCCTCGAAGCCGGCGACACGCCCCTGCCTTCGGACATGGAAGCCCTCTCGCAGCTCTCGCTACGTTAGGGACTTCAAAGTTCTTCAAGCAGAACCCTGCCGCGCGGGGAAAGGCGATAGCCGACGTCGAGGCTTTCGACGAGGCCGAGCGTCGTGAGATGCCGCATCTTGCGCTTGAATTCGTCTTTCTCCTGGCCGATCCGTTCGGCCAGTTCGGCGGCACGCACGCCCTCGTTCCCGCTCAAAGCTTTAGGACCGTCCCGCTCCATCCCGGATGCGCACCGTCGATCGACTTTAGTTCCGCCTTGAGCCCATCCAGTTGGGTGTCGCTCAACGCCGTCTCGGCGTGTGCCTCGATCCGCGGGTCCTCCCCCTTGTAGCTCACTTCGATCCGGTCGAGCTCGCCCGGCTTCATCGTATCGAGCCATTTGAGGAAATCGGGCACGCCGCTAAACCCCGCCCGCTTCGCGTCGGCCTCGGTCACGTCCTCCGCCGCGATCGGCGTAATCTCACCGATCTGCAGCACACCGACCTTGGTCTTGAGCGTACCGCCGGCCTTGACCGTCCGCCGCCGCCAGCGACGGAACTGCAACGTGATCTCGCCCGATTTGATCTTCTCGAGCACCTCGAGCTTGATCAGCATCAGTCGGTGCCGCCGGTGATCGGCGGCGCGTAGGTGAAGTCGAGGTCCCAGGGGAAGAAAATCCAGGTGTCCTGGCTCACTTCAGTAATGAAGCTGTCCACCAGGTCCCGCCCCTGCGGCTTGGCATAAACCGTGGCGAGATGGGCGTTGGGCAGCATGTCGCGCACCACGCGCGCCGTCGCCCCGGTATCGACCAGATCGTCGATGATCAGGATTTTCTCGCCCGCCGCATCGGCGGCGATCAGATCGGCGTTGATCGGCTTGATGACGCGGACCTGGCCCTGGCTCTGGTGATCGTAAGATTTCACCGAAACGCTCTCGATGACCCGGATGTTGAGTTCGCGCGCGATGATCGCGGCGGGCACCAGCCCGCCGCGCGTGATGGCCACGATGGCGTGGAACGGGCCCTCGCTCGTCAGCCGCCAGGCAAGCGCGCGAGAGTCGCGATGGAACTGATCCCAGGAAACGGGAAAGGATTTGTCGGGCTGGTTCATGCGTAGGGTTCCTTGGGCAAAACGATGTTCTTTTCTGCGTGCAGCCGATCCACCAGCGCCTGCACCTCGGCCGTGGCCGCTTCGAGCCGTTCGATATCGTGGCTGCGCATCACCAGATAGGTCATGATGAACGCATGCCCCATCTGCGGATAGGAGCCGATCTTGACGTCGGGATAACGCGACTGGATTTCGCCGAGCGGATCGCCGATGGCGCCCTCGCCCACCCCCGCCGTCACCGACCGGCTTTCCACCTTGCGTCCGCCCTTGAGCGTGGGCGCGATCGCTTCGAGCATGGCGGCCATGATCTTGGGCACGCCCGCCATCACATGCACATTGCCGATTTTAAAGCCCGGCGCCGCCGTCACCCCGTTGACGATCAGCTCGCCGCCCACGGGAACTCGCGCCATGCGCAGCCGGGCCGGCGTCGCCTCTGTCCCCATCTCCATCCACCGCGCTTCCAGCATGGCGCGCGCCTCGTCGTTGATCGGCAGATCGACGCCGAACGCCGCTGCTATGGCGTCGGCGGTAATGTCGTCATGGGTCGGCCCGATGCCGCCGGTCGTAAACACATAGGTGTAACGCGCGCGCACCGCGTTGACCGCCTCGACGATGGCGTCGATATCGTCGGCAACCACCCGCACCTCGCGCAGCTCGATCCCCAGATCGGTGCAGAACTGGGCCGTGGCCGCGATATTGACGTCGCGCGTCCGCCCTGAAAGGATTTCGTCGCCGATGACGATAAGGCCTGCGGTGACTGCGGGTTCGTCCATGGGTGCCATACGTTGCAAAGGGAGCGCCATGGATGCCCGCACTGGCTCGGAAAATCAAGCGAGACTATGGAGAGGGCCGATCATGAAGATCGAGGAGACGCGAGTCTGGTGGGCAATGGGACGCAAACCCGAAACGGAGGCGTGACATGGCGCTTCGCGGATGGGCTAATTTCGCCTGGCAGGCCGATTACGGCCAGTTCTATCTCATCGATAGCCGGGATGCCGATTTCCAGGCTCCCATCGAAATCACCGCCGAAATGGAAAGACGCAGCCTCTGCGTCCCGGCCACTGGGATCGTCGTCTATACCCAGGATTGCCTCAACCAGCACATCCGCATCTCCATCCACGATTCCGAGCCCGATCACACTCCGGTCGAAGAGATCGGCGGCAAGCCTTGGACACGGGTGGAAACCGTAAAGGCGTCCTTTCCCTCGCAAATGTTCACGATTTCCAGCCCGTCGATGCCCTATCCGCTCCCCGGCGGGCCTCTGTTCTTCCTCGACGCCGAAACGGTAACCGCGCGCATAAGCTGGATGGAATTCGAGGACGTGCGCGATGAAAGCGTACCCTTCGATCCCGACGTCATCCAAATCGCCCTCTGGACGCATTAGGCTGTAATATCCACACCCACCCCCTGTCACCCCGGGATTTATTCCCGGGGTCCAGCAGCAGCCTATCCACAGCCACCAAAGCGATTTGCGTCATGTTCGACTGAACGTCGGTCGAGCCTAGCCCCTCCCAAGCGCCGCCAGCACCGATTTCCAATACCCGCGCCAGCGCGCCACAGCCTCCTCATCGGCCAGCTTTTCATGCGTCACCGCAATCGTCGCCTTTCCGCCGGGTTTTTCCCCGATGGTCGCGCCAACCCGCGTCCCATCGGCCAGTCCACGGCGCCAATAGCGCCATTTCTCACTGGCGCTCGTCTCGGCCTCTCCCGCGAAAGCCACGCCGTCGGCATCGTGCAGCCCGTCGGCTATCGCGCTCCACAGGCCCAGCGCCTCCTCGGGCGAGCCCGAAACCGTCTTGCTGACCGAAACCTCGTATCCGCCGTTTGACCGCTGACCCGGCTGGCGGCGGCCGATATGCTGCTCATAGGCCACGGTGATGCCTTGCGCCCACCAGCCCGACGCCTCGCCCGTCTCCACGATGGACCGCGCGATTTCGGCGTGCGACAGGTCCCCCGCCCCGATCCCGTCCAGAAAATCGAGCCAGCCCTGCCAGCTCTTGCCGGTCTTTTCGGCGAATGCGGCGGTAGCAATCGGCTTGGTCATGACCTTCGCCTTCGGTTCGTGCAAACGAAACACGCTTTGGATACCAACCCCACCCAACCGTGTCAAAACCGCACGTCTGGTGGCCTTGGCTCATAAATCCCGGGGCCCAGCGGCAGCCTATCCACAGCCAGCGACGCGATTTTCGTCATTCTCGACTGAATGTCGATTGGCCCCAGGGCTGGCCCCGTCGACACGCGGCGGCTATGAGAGGCCGTCCCGCATTATGTCCAGGTCCGCCATGCGCTTTCCCTCTCCGCTAATCCGTGGAACCCTCGTCAAACGCTACAAGCGCTTTCTCGCCGACGTGATCCTCGAAAGCGGAGAAGCCATCACCGCCCATTGCGCCAACCCCGGCGCCATGACCGGCCTCAACATGCCGGGCCTGCCCGTGTGGCTCTCGAAATCGGACGACCCCAAGCGCAAGCTGGCGCACTCCCTCGAACTTGTCGAATTGCCCACCGGGATCGTCGGCATCAACACCGCCCATCCCAACCGCATCGTCGCCGAAGCCCTCGCCGCCCGCGCCATTCCCGAGCTCGCCGCCTATGATTGCGCCCGCCCCGAGGTCAGATATGCCGAAAAGAGCCGCGTCGATTTCCTTCTGACCGGCGAAGGGCTCCCCGACTGCTATCTCGAAGTCAAGAACGTCCATCTCGTCCGCGACGCAGGTCTCGCCGAATTCCCCGATTCGGTCACCCTGCGCGGCGCGCGCCATCTGGCCGACCTCGCCCGCATGGTCCGCGAGGGCCATCGCGCCGCCATGCTCTATCTCGTCCAGCGCGCCGATTGCACGCGCTTCGCCCTCGCCGCCGACATCGATCCCGCCTATGCCGCCGCCTTCAAGGCCGCCCGCGCCCAGGGCGTCGAGGCCCTTTGCTATACGACCACGCTTTCGAGTGAACACATCGTGCTCGGCCAGCCCCTTCCAATCGCGCAGTGAGGCGATTACCTTTCGGGTAAGTTCGGAGAATCCTGATGACCACCTACGTCGAAGCGACAGCCAAGAAAAAACGCATGCCCGGCGTCATCCCCCTTCACGGCGAGGAAGGCTTTGAAGGCATGCGCAAGGCCGGCGCGCTGACCGCCCAGGCGCTGGACCTCTTGACCCCCATGGTCGAGCCCGGCGTCCCCTCCTCCAAGCTCGACCGCTTCGTCTATGAATTCGCCCGCGACAACGGCGCCATCCCCGCGACGCTCAACTATCGCGGCTATCGCTATTCGAGCTGTATTTCGATCAACCACGTCGTCTGCCACGGCATGCCGTCCGACCGCCCCCTGCGCGAAGGCGACATCGCCAATATCGACGTGACCCTCATCGTCGACGGCTGGTACGGGGATTCGAGCCGCATGTATCCGGTGGGCGAAATTTCCCGCAAGGCCGAACGCCTGATCGAGATCACCTATGAAAGCCTGCGCCTGGGCATCGAAGCCGCCCAGCCGGGCAACACCACGGGCGATATCGGCGCCGCCATCCAGCGCTATGCCGAAGGCGAGCGGGCCTCCGTCGTGCGCGATTTCGTCGGCCACGGCGTCGGCCGCCTCTTCCACGACGAGCCCAACATCATGCATTTCGGCAATCCGGGCACCGGCGTGGAGCTCAAGCCCGGCATGATCTTCACCATCGAACCGATGATCAATCTGGGCCGCCCGCAGGTCAAAATCCTTAACGACGGCTGGACCGCCGTCACCCGCGACCGCACCTTGTCCGCCCAGTGCGAGCACTCCATCGGCATCACCGAAACCGGCAACGAGATCTTCACCCTCTCGCCCGGCGGCCTGTTCAATCCGCTGGACGCCCGCAACCGGTAATGGCTTTGAAACGGGGGCAAGGCGTAGGGGGATTGGACGAGGCTGCGCCCGATTATCACGGGCATCGCGACCGCCTGCGCGAGCGCTTCAACACCGCCGGCCCCACCGCGCTGCAAGATTACGAGCTTCTCGAACTCCTGCTCTTCACCATCATCCCCCGCAAGGACACCAAGCCCATCGCCAAGGCGATGATCAAGCGCTTCGGCAGCTTTTCCGAAGCCCTGGGCGCCGCCCCACACCTGCTCGAGGAAATCGACGGGCTCGGCCCCAACACCATCACCTCGCTCAAGGTGATCCTCGCCGCCGCCCAACGCATCGGCAAGGATTCGATCCACGACCGCCCCATCCTCGCCTCATGGGCGGAAGTGGTCGACTACTGCAAGGCCGCGATGTCCTACGAGACCGTCGAGCAATTCCGCATCCTGTTCCTCGACAAGAAGAACAAGCTCATCGCCGACGAGGTGCAGCAGGTCGGCACCGTGGACCACACCCCCGTCTATCCGCGCGAGGTCATCAAGCGCACGCTGGAACTTTCAGCCACCGCGCTGATCCTCGTCCACAATCACCCCTCGGGCGATCCCGCACCCTCCTCCGCCGACGTGCAGATGACGCGCCAGATCGCCGACATCGCCAAGCCGCTCGGCATCACCGTGCACGACCACATCATCATCGGCAAATCCAAGCACACGTCCCTGCGCGGCATGAAACTGTTTTGATTTCAGCAGCTTGAACTGCTCGCCGGAATCACCCGCTCAACCGCGCGCGCCCCACTTCCCCACCCGGCTGCGCAGCTTGCGATACATCTCGAAAAGCTCGGGCCGCCGCTTGATCGAACCCTTGGCCCTCTCCCCCACCGCCAATCCCGCAGCCGCCAGCCGCCCCGCCGCCGACAGCGCGCGCGTAAACGTCATCAGCGGAACGGCCTCATTGCACCAGAGCCGCTTTTCCTCGCTTTCGCCCTTCCCCATATCGACAAAGCCACACCCCTCGTCGAACACATTCTGCATGGCATAAAGCAGGTTCTGCTTGCCCGGCGATCCCGATTGCAGATCCGGCGACGGATGCATCGAGGTGACGAGCGAGAACAGCCCGCCCCCGGCCCGCAGATTGTACCGCACACCGATCACCTCGCCATCGAGCCGCAGCACGTGCAGCACCCCGTCCGCCTCGCGCATTGCCCGCTTGTAGAACGCCTTGATCGCCTCGCTTCGGAACGGATCGCGAATACCCTGCACGCGGAACCGCTCGGCCCGCTGGCAGAACATCGTCTCGATGATCCCGTCCGCCGCCTCACCCGTCTCCACACTCTCGAACCTCACAGCGCCCCGCGCCGCCAGTTTATTGCCCTGCTGGCGATCCACCTTGCGCCGATGCTTGTCCCGTCGCTCGAAATCGCAAACCGCCCAATCGGCATAGCGCGCCACATGCACGCTATCGGCCTGCGCCGCGCCCCCGAGCGCCGCCGCCATCCCCAGCGCCTCGGCCAGCGGCGCCGGCACGTCGGGCATATGAACCAGATCGCACGCCGGGATCAGCGCCAGCGCCTGCCGCCACAGCCGCTTGCGCTCGGCCGGCGCGATAGCGCTCCACCGCCCCATGTCGACCAGCGGCGCGTAAGACCCAAGATGCTCCCCGGTGAACCACGTCGCCACCCGCACCCCGAACGCCCGAAACCGCCTCAAGGGCAGGACGAACACCGGCTCCCCGGCCATTGAAATACTGATGAAAATACAGTCGCGAGGCTCCAGCGCCTGGCTCTCGATCCACGCCCGCACCAGCCCCAGCTTCTGGGAGGCCAGCACGGCGTGCTCCCTCTCGAGCGTCCCCCAGGCGTCCGCCAGATCCTCGATCCATTCGCGGACGTCAACCGAAATCCGCGCCCTGCCTTGGGCTGGCGCAAGTTCGGCAATGGCAATGCTGGCTGACATCGATCCATGATCCCCCAATCACCCGCGCACCTTGCGCATGAAAGGAGTAAACTCACGGTTTCGCGAGATGGTCGTCTTGCCGACAATCGCCCTCTAGGCAAATTTGCTGAGTTCGTGGTTAAGGCGCGGTAAGCACCTTAACCGAACTGGTTCAGCACCTCGAAATTGGCCTGCATCCAGAATGCCAGCCGCGTGAAATTGCCGGTGAGGAACAGGATGCCGACGATGACGAGCAGCCCGCCCATCACCTTTTCGACGGTCCCCAGATGCTTCTTGAAGCCGTCGAAGAACGAGAGGAACGGCCCCAGCGCCAGCGCCGCCAGCAGGAAGGGCACGCCCAGCCCGGCCGAATAAACCGCCAGAAGCCCCGCCCCTTCCCAGGCCGTCGTCTGATTGGCCGCCACCGTCAGGATCGCCGCCAGCACCGGCCCGATGCACGGCGTCCAGCCGATGGCGAAGGCCAGCCCCAAAAGGAATCCGCCCAGCGGCCCACTGGCCATTTTCGGCCCTTCCATGCGGAACTGACGATAGAGCCAGGAAATCCGGAACACGCCGAGGAAATGCAGCCCCATGATGATGATGACGATGCCCGCCAGCGGCATCAGCACCGGCAACGCCCGCCGCAGCGCCTGCCCGAAGAACGTCGCCGTCGCCCCGAACGCGATGAAGATCAGCGAAAAGCCGAGAACGAACGCCAGCGCCGTGATCGCCGTACGCCCATAGAGCCTGCCGCCCGCCACGCCTTCCTCGCGCAGCCGCTCGAACGTGGCGCCCGACATATAAGTGAGATAGGCCGGCACCAGGGGCAGCACGCAGGGGCTGAGAAAACTCAGTATCCCCGCCCCGAAAATCACCGGCAATTCGAATCCGAACATATCTGCTCCCGCATCAAAGCCGGGCGCAGTTCTAGCCTCTGGGCCGGAATGTGCAATGCGTAGCCCGGTCGCATCGCGCTTAAGTGAAAAAAATGTGACGCCTTTCACCTTCGCTCGCGCCGCAATTCACAGCCGAACGTGACGCGAGCCACATTCCCTTGTGAATTCGTTCACATCCGGTCTAAGAAACGCCCATCCGGACAATCGAGGCGCAGCCATGACCCAAATCAAGATCGCCCCCTCCATTCTCTCGGCCGATTTCGCGCGGCTGGGCGATGAGGTCCGCGCCATCGACAAGGGCGGCTGCGACTGGGTGCATGTGGACGTCATGGACGGTCATTTCGTCCCCAATATCACCATCGGTCCCCTGATCGTCGAAGCCATCCGCCCGGTGACCGACAAGCTGCTCGACGTGCACCTGATGATTTCTCCCGCCGATCCCTATCTCGAAGCCTTCGCCAGGGCCGGCGCCGATATCATCACCATCCACGCCGAAGCCGGCCCCCACCTCGACCGCTCGCTGCAGGCCATCAAGGCGCTGGGCAAGAAGGCCGGCGTGGCGCTCAATCCGGCCACCCCGGTCTCGGCCATCCAGCACGTCATCGACAGGCTCGATCTCATCTTGATCATGAGCGTCAACCCCGGTTTCGGCGGCCAGGCCTTCATCCATGAATCGATCGGCAAGGTGCGCGACGCCAGCAATCTCATCGGCGACCGCCCCATCGAAATCGAAGTCGATGGCGGCGTGGACCCCACCAATGCCGGCAAGCTCGCCGCCGCCGGCGCCACCGCGCTGGTCGCCGGTTCCGCCGTTTACAAGGGCAACGATCCCGCAACCTACGCCCCCCGCATGCAGGCCATCCGCGCCGCGGCGGAAGCGGCGTTGATTTAGAGCGCGGATTGCGCCCGATCCGCAAATTTGTCATTCCGGGATTTATTCCCGGAATCCAGCAACCGCCGCTCAACGCGCTCATACCTATGCGCATTGCCCCCCTGAATCACTTTCTGAACAAACGGACCCTAACCCCATGATCCCGCGCTACTCCCGCCCTCAGATGGTCGATATCTGGTCCCCCGAGACCAAATACAAAATCTGGTTCGAGATCGAAGCACATGCGGCGACTGCCCAGGCAAAGCTCGGCGTCATCCCCGCCGATGCCGCCGAAACCGTCTGGGCCAAGGGCAAGGACGCCAGTTTCGACGTCGAGCGCATCGATGAGATCGAGCGCGAAGTGAAGCACGACGTCATCGCTTTCCTCACCCACCTCGCCGAGATCGTCGGCCCCGAGGCCCGGTTCGTGCACCAGGGCATGACCTCGTCGGACGTGCTCGACACCACCCTTTCGGTCCAGCTCTCCCGCGCCGCCGACCTGCTGCTCGCCGATCTCGATGCCCTGCTCGCCGCGCTCAAAAAGCGCGCCTATGAGCACAGGAACACCATCACCATCGGCCGCAGCCACGGCATCCACGCCGAGCCCACCACCTTCGGCGTCAAGCTCGCCCAGGCCTATGCCGAATTTTCCCGCTGCCGCGAACGGCTGGTCAATGCTCGGCAAGAGATCGCCACCTGCGCCATCTCCGGCGCCGTCGGCTCCTTCGCCAACATCGATCCGTCCGTCGAGGAATACGTGGCCGAGCAGATGGGCCTCGAGGTCGAGCCCGTCTCGACCCAGGTGATCCCCCGCGACCGCCACGCCATGTATTTTGCGACCCTTGGCGTCATCGCCTCGTCCATCGAGCGCCTCGCCGTCGAAATCCGCCACCTCCAGCGCACCGAAGTGCTCGAAGCCGAGGAATATTTCTCCAAGGGCCAGAAGGGCTCCTCGGCCATGCCCCACAAGCGCAATCCGGTCCTCACCGAAAACCTCACCGGCCTCGCCCGCCTGGTGCGCGGCATGGTCGTCCCTGCGCTCGAAAACGTCGCCCTCTGGCACGAGCGCGACATTTCGCACTCCTCGGTCGAACGCATGATCGGCCCCGACGCCACCGTGACCCTCGATTTCGCCCTGGCGCGCCTCACCAACGTGATCGAAAATCTCGTGGTCTATCCCGAGAACATGAAGGCCAACATGGACAAGCTCGGCGGCCTTCACAACTCCCAGCGCTTCCTGCTCGCCCTGACCCAAGCCGGCATGAGCCGCGAGGAAAGCTATTCCGCCGTCCAGCGCAACGCCATGAAAGTCTGGCGCGGCGAAGGCGCCTTCCCGGATTTCTTGAAAGCCGACCCCGAAGTCTCCGCCAAGCTCTCCGACGCCCAAATCGACGCCAGCTTCGACGACGCCTATCATCTGAAGCACGTCGACACGATCTTCCGCCGGGTGTTCGGGGAATAAACAGGCCCACAACCGCTCGCTCTTCAGGGGGGCTCTGAGCTTCCGCGCGCACCATTGTGGATGCCGAAGCTCGGCGCACCCCTCATCCCCGGCCCTTCTCCCTCAAGGGGAGAAGGGACATCTTTGGCAGCGCTTGAGATTTGTTTGAGCACTGCAACGAGCTACCCTTCTCCCCTTGAGGGAGAAGGTGGCCGCGAAGCGGACGGATGAGGGGTGCGCCGGGCTTGCCAAAAGCACCACGGCCAGCACTCCTTGCCTCCTACCGATACTCCCACCACTCCCGCACCCTCTCCTCCCGCATCAACCCGACATCCTCCAGCAACTCATCCGGCACCCGCTGCACCCCCCTCCAACGCCCCGCCCGAACACGCCGGATCACGCCGCCCACCGCACCAATCCACCCGCCTTTCGCCGCCTCAACCCGCCCCGCCGCACAATCCGTCATTTCCACTCTCCCGTTAGACCGAGAACATAACAGCAACATCCTGACACCCCATGTCAGCAGCGATCGCCCCTTGCGCCGTCCGGTGAAATCCACCAATTAAACAAGCTATGAAAACCGCAGACGCCGACATCCTCATCGTTCCCGGCCTCGGCCATTCCGGCCCGGGCCACTGGCAGCACCGCTGGGTCGAAAAAATCCGCAACGCCCATTTCGTCGAGCAGGACGAATGGGACACCCCCACCCTTGCCGGCTGGCTCGGAACGCTCGAACGCGAGATCATGATGGCCACCCGCCCGGTGGTTCTCGTCGGCCATTCCCTCGGCGTCCACGCCATCGTCGCCGCCAGCCAGACGCTGGCCGACACCAAGGTCAAGGCGGCCTTCCTCGTCGCCCCGCCCGATGTGGACGAACATCCCGACGTCCCCGCCGAGACGTCGCCCTTCCGTGGGCTGTCGCGCGACCCGCTCAAATTCCCCTCGATGCTGGTGGCCTCCGCCAACGACCCCTGGTGCTCGGTCGAGCGCGCCGCCGAATTCGCCTCCTGCTGGGGCTCCGATTTCCACATCGCCGGCGATGTCGGTCACATCAACATCGAATCCGGCCACGGCCCCTGGCCCGAAGGGCTCCTGATGTTCACCCGCCTGATGAGCCGGATTTGAGATCACGCCGCCAGTGGTGGGCGCTCGCTCATCACGGTATCGATCAATCCCCACCCCTTCCCCTCCTCCGGCGTCATGAACCGATCCCGATCGAGCGTCCGCTCCACCTCCTCATAGCTCCGCTCGCAATGGCTGGCGTAAAGCGTGATGAGCCGTTTCTTGGTCCGCTCCAGCTCGCCCGCATGGATCAGCATGTCGGTCGTCTGCCCCTGATATCCCCCGATCGGCTGGTGCACATGCAGGCTCGCATTGGGCAGCGCCGCCCGAAATCCCGGCTCCCCCGCCATCAGCAGGAACGACCCCATCGACCGTGCCGTTCCCATGCACAGCGTATGCACCGGCGCGTGGATGAACTGCATGGTGTCGTACATGGCGAGCCCGCTCGTCACCACGCCCCCATAGGAGTTGATGTACATCTGGATCGGCTTTTTTGAATTCTCCCCCTCCAGAAACAGCAATTGCGCGCACACCAGCGCCGCCATGTCGTCATTGACCTCGCCATTGACGAAGACGATCCGCTCCCGCAGCAGCCGCGAATAAATATCGAAAGCGCGCTCCCCGCGCTGGGACTGCTCGACCACCATAGGGACGAGTTGCATCGTGCCGCGCATCGGCGACCCTCCTTGTTCGAAAGTTTTCGCTGAAATGCCGGGCAGCTACGCCGCCAGCATCACCGTCTCGCCATTGGCGTTGGCCGGCATCATCTGCTGGACGATCCCCAGCCGCGTCCCGCCCCGCCCGTCGGCAGTGACCGAGAACGTCACAACGCTCTCCTCATGCGGCGGCGCACTGTCGCGCATGCGATAGCTCACAGCGCTCCCCTCCTCCACCGCCACCGGCTCGGCCTCGGCGAGGTCGGCACCCGGCAGCCAGCGCTCGCGATACTGCGCGATGGACACCGCCCGCCATACCTTCTCCGGCGGCGCGTCGAAGGTAAATTCCATGTCGATCTCTTCGCTCACTGGTCCATCTCCTTCAAAACCTCACCCAGATCGGCCATGCGCGCCGGCCAATAGGCCCGATACCGCGCCAGCCACCGCCCGATCCGCCCTACCCCGTCGGGGTCGACCTCATAATTGACGAACCGCCCTTCCCGCTCCTGGCGCACCAGCCCCGCGCCGACCAGCACGCCAAGATGCTGGCTCATCGCCGGTTGGCTGATGCCGAAGCCTTCCCGCAACGCGCTCGCATTGCGGCTTCCGCCCGCCAGCTTTTCGAAGATCGCCCGCCGCGTCGGGTCGGCCAGGGCCCTGAAGATCGAATCGTCATCCATGACAACAAATAAGCATACACTTATCTGTCAGGCAACAAAAAACCCCGCGCTCGATAACGCGGGGTTCCGGCGATCAGATTTCCGAGAGGATTTCCTTGCGCGCCAGCATGTCGAACTCGGCGATCTTGGCCTCGACCACGCTGGCCTGCACGTCCACGCCCTTGGCCTCGAAATCGCCCATGATCTTGGCGACCACGTCCTCATGTCCGCTGCGGGTCATGTCGGCGGCGATCACTTCGGCGACATAATTGGCGATCTCGTCGGCGTTTTCCACGCCCATCTGGGTGCTTGCCCAGTGCGCGAGATGCTTGTTGCGGCGCGCTTCGGCCCTGAACCGCAGCGATGCGTCATGAGCGAACTTGGCTTCCTCGCCTTTTTCGCGTTCGTCGAATGAAGACATGTCGGCCTCTCAGGCTGGTTGGCTTGTCCCGTCCCAGATATGCGGTTCGGCCCGCGAAATCAACGTGCGAACCGGCCGCACCGGGCTTTACGTAAACCCTTTTCGACGGTTTTTGCCCAAAGGGCGTCGGAATCGCTGTATGTAACGTCGCAGGGTGATGGCCGCTCCCATGAAAGGGCTTGCATTGGCCACCCAAAAGGGCGCATGAGTGCGCCCAATTCCGATCCCGCTCAACGCTCGAAACTCTACGGGGACGCCCGCGAAATGAACCGTCGTCGCAAGATTTACGAAGGCAAGGCCAAGGTGCTCTACGAGGGCCCCGAGCCCGGCACGCTGATCCAGCACTTCAAGGACGATGCCACCGCCGGCAACGGCGCCAAGCACGAGATCATCGACGGCAAGGGTGTGCTGAACAACCGGATTTCCGAGTTCATCTTCACCAAGCTCAACATCCTGGGCATCCCCACCCATTTCGTGCGCCGCATCAACATGCGCGAGCAGTTGATCCGCGAAGTCGAGATCATCCCCATCGAAGTTGTGGTCCGCAACGTTGCCGCCGGCTCGCTGTGCAAGCGCCTGGGCCTCGAATCGGGCACCCAGCTCCCCCGCTCGATTATCGAATTCTACTATAAGGACGACGCCCTGGGTGACCCCATGGTCTCCGAAGAGCACATCACCGCCTTCGGCTGGGCCACTCCGCAGGAGCTCGACGACATCATGGCGCTCGCCGTGCGCGTCAACGATTTCCTGACCGGCCTGTTCATGGGCGTCGGCATCCAGCTCGTCGATTTCAAGATCGAATGCGGGCGCCTGTTCGAGGGCGATCTGATGCGCATCGTCCTCGCCGACGAGCTTTCGCCCGACAATTGCCGCCTGTGGGACGTCAAGACCCGCAACAAGCTCGACAAGGACCGCTTCCGCGAGGATCTGGGCGGTCTTGTCGATGCCTATCGCGAAGTCGCCCAGCGCCTGGGCATTCTGGTGGAAGCGGACAATGCGCTCACCACCGGCCCGCGATTGGTGCAGTAACCCTCTTCCTCATCCGCCCGACCAAAAGGCCAAACGGATCATTATGAAAGCTCGTGTAATCGTCACTTTGAAGAACGGTGTGCTCGACCCCCAGGGTCAGGCCATCGAAGGTTCCCTCGAAGGCCTCGGCTTTGCCGGCGTCGAGTCGGTCCGGCAGGGAAAGGTGTTCGATCTGGAACTTTCATCGAACGATCCCGTTACTGCAAAAGCGGAAATCGAGAGGATGTGCGAGAAGCTTCTCGCCAACACAGTAATCGAAAATTTCGTCGTAGAGATTATCGGTTAACCTCTGCAATTTAATTTAACAGTTGCGCAGTTTGCGTGCGTGAGCGCGCTCTTGGAGTATGCCTGAAATGCTGAAAACCATATCCCTTTCGGCCCTGTTCTTCCTCGCCCTCGGCGTGATGGTCGCCGCTTACGGCACCGTGCCGGTGGTCTGAGCGACATCTCCCATGTTCTTCGCTCTCTTGGGAGCGAAGAAACACGAAAAAGGCCGGAGTTTATCTCCGGCCTTTTCGCGTTTTTAACCACGCTTTCATTCCCCTCCGCCGCGTTAATCACACCGCACCGGCCTTGCCGCTAGGATCGCCCCCGAATTTTCGCTCCGGGGGACGCGACATGACCGACACTTCCAAACAACGCCATGCCTGGGTCGATCTGGCCAAGGGCATTTCCATCATCCTCGTGGTGATGATGCATTCGACCTATGGCGTGGGCGAAGCCACCGGCGAGGTCGGTTTCATGCACTACGTCCTGGGGTTCGCCACCCCGTTCCGTATGCCCGAATTCTTCCTCGTCTCGGGCCTGTTCCTCTCGGCGGTCATCGCCCGTCCCTGGCTGTATTTCACCGACCGCCGCGTGGTCCATTACCTTTATTTCTACGCGCTCTGGGCGGTAATCCTCATCGGCTTCAAGCACTTGCTGGTCGATCGCGACCCGGCCGGCGCGGCCGGCCTGCTCGTCAGCGCCATTTACGAGCCCTATTCGATCCTGTGGTTCATCTATGCACTTGCCGTCTATGGCCTCATCGCCAAGCTGCTCTACCACCTGCGCGCGCCGCATGTGCTCGTCCTGATCCTCGCCGCCGCCGCCTCCATCGCACCGGTCGCGACACCGATCTCGATCGTCAACTACGTCGCCGAGTATTTCGTCTATTTCTACGCCGGCTACGCCCTCGCCCCGACCATCTTCGATTTCGCCCGCAAGATCGAGGTCCGCCCGGCCCTCGCCCTTGCCGGCCTCGCCGTCTGGGCCATCGCCAACGCCGCGCTGGTCTTTTCGCCCGGCCATTCGGTCACCTCCGGCGTGGTCACCAGCGGGGTCGCGCACATTCCCGGCGCCAATTTCGTCATGGCAATGGCTGGCGCCATGGCCATCTGCGCCGGCTCGGTCCTCCTCGCCCGCCTCGCGGGTTTCCAATGGCTGCGCTGGGTGGGCGCCCATTCGATCGTCATCTACCTGAGCTTCGTCATCCCCATGGGCACTTTCCGCACGGTGCTTCTCGCCGTTATGCCCAACATCGACGCCGGCATCGCCAGCCTTGCGACGCTCATCGTCTCGCTCGTCAGCCCCATCATCCTCTACTGGATCATCTCCCGCATCGGCTTCGGCAAATTCCTCTTCGAACGCCCATCCTGGGCCCACCTCCCCGGCGCCCCCAACAGCCGCTGGACGCAACGCCCGATTCCTGCCCCTGCCGAATAACCACCGCTAACCCCAGCCTCAGCACCCCTTCTCCCCTTGAGGGAGAAGGTGGGCTTTCGCTTTTCAAGCGAAAGGTCGGATGAGGGGTGCTCTGAGCCAGCAACACACACACCCGCCAGAAACTCACCCCACCTCTGTCACCCCGGGTTCATCCCGGGGTGACAAGTGAGTGTTTGAGGCAACGCGTTTCCCTCTCTCCAGCCTGTCATTCCGGGATTCATTCCCGGAATCCAGCTTCAGCGTCTCCCAACACTCCGCGAAACAAATTTATCCTCGCTCCCTCCCCCCAACCGCTGTCACCCCGGGTTTATCCCGGAGCAAGGTATGCTCGCCGCCCTCGGCTCCTTCTCCCCCCACCGATGCGCTGCCGCTGCATTCCGGCAACAAGCCCCGCAACGACAAGCAGGTGTTTAAGACACCACGCCGCCCTCTCTCCAGCCTGTCATTCCGGGATTCATTCCCGGAATCCAGCTTCAGCGTCTCCCAACACTCCGCGAAACAAATTTATCCTCGCTCCCTCCCCACACCTCTGTCACCCCGGGTTTATCCCGGGGCAAGGTATGCTCCCCGCCCTCGGCTCTTTCTCCCTCCGGCACAAAATCGCACACCCCCCAGATTCCCCTTGCATTTTGGCAAGAGAATTCCGACAAGCGGCCAATCCGGCACAGCCCAATTTGCGAGAAGCGAGACCCCGCGCGATGAAGTCCGCAGTCGTTGTCTTTCCCGGCCTCAACCGCGAGCGTGACATGGTTGCCGCGCTCGAAAAGATCGGTGGCGCCAAACCCGCCGTCGTCTGGCACAAGGACACCGAGCTTCCAGACGTCGATCTGATCGTCATTCCCGGCGGATTTTCCTACGGCGATTACCTGCGCGCCGGCGCCATCGCCGCCCGCTCGCCCATGATGGACGTGATCCGCGAGCGCGCCGAAAAGGGCGTCCATGTCCTGGGCGTCTGCAACGGCTTCCAGATTCTGACCGAGGCCGGCCTTCTCCCCGGCGTCCTGATGCGCAATTCCTCGCTCAAATTCGTTTGCCGCGAAATCAAGCTCGAAATCGCCAACGCCAACACGCCCTTTTCCCGGCGCTACGGCCAGGGCGAGGTCATCCGCTGCCCGGTCGCCCATCACGACGGCAATTATTTCGCCGAGCCCGACACCCTCAAATCCATCGAGGACAACGGCCAGGTGGTCTTCCGCTATACGCCCGAGACAAACCCCAACGGTTCGATCAACAATATCGCCGGCATCACCAATGCCAGGGGCAATGTCATGGGCATGATGCCCCATCCGGAAAACCTGATCGAACCGGCCCACGGCGGAGAGGACGGCAGGGGTCTTTTCGCAAGCCTTCTAGGCTGATCCGCATTTTTCTTAGGAGGTTTATTCATGCACAGAACCATCGCTCTTTTCGGTCTCGGCCTCGGCCTCGCCGCCCTCGTGCTGCACCTGATCGCTATCCTTTCCGGCGATGCCACCGTTGGCATCGTTTCGTTCGTCACCTCGCTCGCCGTGGTTGCCAACATTCTGGCGGCGCTGGTTTATGCGGGCGTGCTGTTTGATGGCGGCGCCTTCTCCGTCTTCCGCGGCAAGGCCGTGCAGGGCCTCGCGGCCACCGCCATGGCCTTTGCCATGCTGTTCTATCATCTGGTCGCCGCCGGCGAAGCCGAAGGCATCGCGCTGATCGCCAATGTCGCGCTCAACTACATCGCCCCGACGCTCTTTGTGGCTTATTGGATGGTGTATCTGGCCGATGGCTCGCTGCGCCTTCACCACGTCGCGTCCTGGATGCTCCTTCCCGGCCTCTACGTCGTCTGGATGCTGCTGATGGGCACCATCACCGGCACCTATGGGTATGAAGTTCTCGACGTCGCCGCCGATGGCTGGGGCGCCGTTGCCGTCAACTACCTCACCTTCCTCGCGGCCTTCGTGGTGCTTGCGGTCTTTGCCATCGGGTTCGACACCGAAAAGAAGCCCGACACCGACCACGCGCCGCAACACTGATTGTCGACCACCGCTCCATGACGCTCCGCAACGATATCGAAATCACGCCCGAACTCGTCGCCGACCACGGCCTCAAGCCCGATGAGTACCAGAAGATTCTGGACCTCATCGGCCGCGTGCCCACCTTCACCGAGCTGGGCATCTTCTCGGCCATGTGGAACGAGCACTGCTCGTACAAGAGTTCGAAAAAATGGCTCAAGACGCTCCCCACCAAGGGGCCGCGCGTCATCCAGGGGCCGGGCGAGAATGCCGGTGTCGTCGATATCGGGGACGGTCAGGCTGTCGTCTTCAAGATGGAATCGCACAACCACCCCAGCTTCATCGAGCCCTATCAGGGCGCGGCGACCGGGGTGGGCGGCATACTGCGCGACGTCTTCACAATGGGCGCCCGCCCCGTCGCGGCGATGAACGCGCTGCGCTTCGGCGAGCCCGACCATGAAAAGACCCGCCATCTGGTCTCCGGCGTCGTGGCCGGCGTCGGCGGCTATGGCAATTCCTTCGGCGTGCCCACAGTGGGCGGCGAGGTCCAGTTCGACGCCCGCTACAACGGCAACATCCTCGTCAACGCCTTTGCCGCCGGCCTCGCCGACGCCGACAAGATTTTCCTCTCCGAAGCCAAGGGCGTCGGCCTGCCCGTCGTTTATCTCGGCGCCAAGACAGGCCGCGACGGCGTCGGTGGCGCCACCATGGCCTCCGCCGAATTCGGCGACGACATCGAGGAAAAGCGTCCCACCGTTCAGGTCGGCGACCCCTTCACCGAAAAGCGCCTGCTCGAAGCCTGTCTCGAACTGATGGCCACTGGCGCGGTGATCGCCATTCAGGACATGGGCGCGGCAGGCTTGACCTGTTCGGCCGTCGAAATGGGCGCCAAGGGCGATCTGGGTATCGAGCTCAACCTCGACGCCGTTCCGGTCCGCGAAGAGCGCATGACCGCCTATGAGATGATGCTGTCCGAATCCCAGGAACGCATGCTCATGGTCCTCCACCCCGAAAAGGAGGCAGAGGCGCGCGCGGTGTTCGAAAAGTGGGAACTCGATTTCGCCACCGTCGGCATCACCACCGACGATCTGCGCTTCCGCGTCATGTTCCAGGGCGAGGAAGTCGCGAACCTCCCCATCAAGGATCTCGGCGACGAGGCCCCCGAATACGACCGCCCCTGGGTCGCCCCCACGCCCCCTGCCCCGCTCGATCCCGCGACGGTTCCGGACGCCGATATTGCCGATGCGCTCCTCGCGCTCCTCGGCTCGGCCAACCATTCATCGCGCCGCTGGGTTTATGAGCAATACGATACGCTCATCCAAGGCAACTCCCTCCAGACCCCTGGCGGGGATTCCGGCGTCATCCGCGTCGAAGGCCACCCCACCAAGGCGCTGTCCTTCTCGTCCGACGTCAACCCGCGCTATTGCGAAGCCGACCCCTATGAGGGCGGCAAGCAGGCCGTCGCCGAATGCTGGCGCAATCTGATCGCCACCGGCGCCGAACCGCTCGCCGCCACCGACAACCTCAATTTCGGCAACCCCGAGCGCCCCGAGATCATGGGCCAGATCGTCCACGCCATCAAAGGCATCGGCGAGGCCTGCACCGTGCTCGACTTCCCCATCGTTTCGGGCAACGTCTCGCTCTACAACGAAACCAATGGCCGTGGCATCCTGCCCACCCCCACCATCGCCGGCGTCGGGCTTATCGAAGATCACGCCAGGATGGCCCGCTCAGGTTTCGCCCACGAAGGCGATGCGATCATCCTCATCGGCGCACCCGAAGCTTGGGGAACCCATCTCGGCCAATCCGCATATCTGCGCGACGTTCTCGGACGCCGTGAGGGCACCGCGCCCCATGTCGATCTCGATCATGAAAAGCAGGCTGGCCACTACGTTCTTTCCCTCATCCGTTCGGGCCGCGTGAACTCGGTTCACGACCTTTCGGACGGTGGTTTAGCGTTGGCGCTGGCCGAAAGTTCAATCAAGGGCTCAACAGGGGCTTCAATACACGCAACGTCGCCTTCAACACCATCAACATGGTTTGGCGAGGATCAGGGCCGCTACATCGTCACCGCGTCACCTGAAGAAGCAAAAAAAATCGTCGCCGACGCGCCGGTTTCCGCCGTCATCATCGGCACCACCGGCGGCGACACCTTGACCCTTGGCAACGCAAAACCCATATCCATCAAGGATTTGCGCGATGCTCACGAAGGCTGGTTTCCCGCCTTCATGGGCGCTACAATCGCCTGACACACACAAGAAGCGGAGCCCCTCATGGCAATGGATGCCGCCGAAATCGAAAGCCTCATCAAGGCCGCCCTTCCCGACGCGAAAGTCGAGATCCGCGACCTCGCCGGCGACGGCGACCACTACTCGGCCAGCGTGGTCTCCGAGGCGTTCCGTGGCAAGTCGCGGGTGCAGCAACATCAGCTTGTTTATCAAGCCCTTAAGGGCGATATGGGCGGCAAGCTGCACGCCCTCGCCCTCCAGACCAGCGCACCGGACTGAGGCCTGAAATGACCCTGCGCGACAGCCTCGATCTCATCAAGGCCGTCAACCCCGAAGGCGGCTTTGCCGTCCTCGAACACGAGGTCATGGCCGAGCGCGCCGCCTCCCTCGGCGCAGCCGAACAGCGGGTCGCCAAGACCGTCTCGGCCTACAATGAATCGCAAAAAGACGATCGTTCTCAAGAACTTGCCGCAGCCCAAAACGCCGTCTGGGCCTATTTCGTCCAGCGCGAACTTTGCGGCTTCAAGCGCCATCAGGACATAATCGCCGCCTTCTCAATTCCCCGCGAAGTCCTCAACGGCCTCGGCGCCATCCGCACCTGACGCCTCGACATCGCCAGGATCATCCCCTATTTATCGGGAAAAGCCGATAAAGGACGACATTTTATGAGCGACATCGCCAATTTCATCGACGAGCAGGTCAAGTCCAACGACGTCTTCCTGTTCATGAAGGGCACCCCCGATTTCCCGCAATGCGGCTTTTCGGGCCAGGTTGTCCAGATTCTCAGCTATCTCGGCGTCGATTACAACTCCGCCAACGTGCTCGAAAGCGACGAGCTGCGCCAGGGCGTCAAGGACTATTCCAACTGGCCGACCATCCCCCAGCTCTACGTCAAGGGCGAGTTCGTGGGCGGTTGCGACATCGTGCGCGAAATGTTCCAGGCCGGCGAGCTCCAGACGCATTTCGAACAGGCTGGCATCCCGGTCAAGCAGACCGCGTAAGCCAGACCACTACGCAATCGATGCCGTCGCTGCCTTGCAGTCGGACGGCATTTTGCTGTCAAATTGCCCCATCGGCGATTGCCGAATCGGAAACACCGGGGGCGATGGACGCAATGAAACGGTTTCTGATCTGGGCTTTCCTGAGCCTTGCCGTTCTGGCCGGCCTCATCGTCGTCGCCTTCCAGGTCAGCCCTCTCCCGTCCGTTTTCGCCATCCGGTACATCTTTTCCAAGGGCGACCAGGCCGCCATGAGCGCGCTCGCCAGCCATGTCCCGCCGGGCGTTTCCGAACGGCTCGATCTCGCCTATGACGATGGTCCTACCGAAATCTTCGACATCTTCTATCCGGACGGAACCAGCCAACCCCTGCCCGCCATAGTCTGGGTACATGGCGGCGCCTGGATCGGCGGCAACAAAGAAGGCGTGGGAAACTATCTGCGCATCCTCGCCAGTCATGGGTACACCACGGTGGGCATCGACTACACGGTGGCCCCGGCGGCGATCTACCCGACCCAAACAGGCCAGGTGCTGACAGCATTGAACTATCTCACCGAAAACGCCACCGCTCTCAACATTGATCCCACCCGCATCATCCTCGCCGGCGACTCCGCCGGATCCCAGCTCGCCTCACAGGCCGCGGCGATCATCACCTCGCCCGACTATGCCGCACGCGTCGGCCTCGAGCCCACCATCGCGCCCGGCAATTTGATCGGCACCCTGCTCTTTTGCGGCGCCTATCGTATAGACGGTATCGATCTCGACGGCGATTTCGGCTGGTTCCTGCGCACCGTTCTCTGGGCCTACACCGGCGTCAAGGATTTCATGAACGACCCGGCCGTCGAGACCGCATCGGTGGCCAATTACGTCACCGGCAATTTCCCGCCCACCTTCATCTCCGGCGGCAATGGCGATCCGCTCACGCCGCAATCGATGTTCATGGCCCAGCAACTGTCCAATGCCGGCGTGCCCGTCGATACCCTGTTCTTTCCCGACGACCACGAGCCCGCGCAGCCGCACGAATATCAGTTCAACCTCGATTCTCCGGAAGGCCGGCAAGCTCTTGAGGGAGCTCTCGATTTTCTCGGGCGCGTGGCTCCCGTTCCCTCGACCGATCAATCCCCTTGATAAGCGGTATTTTGCTTTTTCATTTTGCGGCGTATGCTGCACGCTCTATCGTCGTCCGACGATAAATTGGGAATGCCTCGAGCATGTCTGCCACCACCACATCCACCCGTCCCCTTGCGCTGCCCGTGCCGCTGCCGGTCATCATTGTCGCCGGGTGCTTCATTGCCATGGTCACCTTTGGTGCGCGCTCGTCAGCGGGCCTGTTCCTCATTCCCATGACCGACGATCTGGGCTGGTCGCGCGAAGGCTTCGCCATGGCGCTGGCCATACAGAACCTCGTCTGGGGCATCACACAGCCCTTTGCGGGCGGCTTTGCCGACAAGTTCGGCACGGGCCGCACCCTCGCCATCGGCGCCCTGGTTTACGCGACCGGCCTGTTCCTATGGTCGGTCACGCCCACCGAAGGCCTCTTCATGCTGACTGGAGGCGTCCTGATGGGCGTGGGCATCGGCACCGCATCTTTCGGCATCGTCATGGCCGCCTTCGGTCGCGTCGTCCCGCCCGAAAAGCGCTCCTTCGTTTTCGGCATCGCGACCGCTGCCTCCTCGGGCGGCCAGTTCGTTTTCGCCCCACTCGGCCAGGCGTTCATCTCCAATTTCGGCTGGCAGATGGCGCTCGTCTATCTGGGCCTCATCATTCTCATGGTCGTGCCACTCTCGACCATGCTGCGCGGCAGCACCAACAGCGCACCGGGCGAGGCCGACATGCCCTTCATGCAGGCGCTGTCCAAGGCGCTGGGCCACGGATCGTACCGCCTGCTGGTCATCGGCTTTTTCGTCTGCGGCTTCCACCTCGCCTTCATCACGGTTCACTTCCCCGCGTTCCTCATCCAATGCGGGCTGACGCCGGAGGCAAGCTCCTGGGCTCTCGGGCTGATCGGCCTGTTCAACGTCGCCGGCTCGTTGTTGGCCGGCTGGCTGGGCGATCGCCTGCCCAAGCAAATATTGCTGTCGGTCATCTATTTCCTGCGCGCCATCGGCACGGCAGCCTTCCTGCTGCTGCCCATCACCGAGGTCAGCGCCTATATCTACGCCGCCACGCTCGGCATGCTCTGGCTGGCCACCGTTCCGCTGACGGCCGGCCTCGTCAGCTTGTTCTTCGGCCCGCGCTATATGGGCATGCTCTATGGCGTTGCGTTCCTTTCCCATCAGATCGGCTCGTTCTTCGGCGTCTGGCTGGGCGGCGTTTCCTTCGACATGACCGGTTCGTACGATCTTGTCTGGTATCTGGGCATTCTGATCGGCCTGTTTTCGGCGGCGGTGCACATCCCCATCAAAGAGGCCAGGGTGCCGGCGTTCTTCACCCCGGCCGCGCCATCCATCGCTGTGTGACGATTTAGGGGTTGCCAAACCCGCCAACCACGTTCAAGCTTTAGCAACCAAGGCCGGACGACGAGTTCCGGCCTTGGCATTTTCAAGGTATTCCCATGACGACTACGGCTTCAGCGACCCGGGATGTTTCCCGGCCAGAATTCATTGCCCTGATTGCAGGCCTGATGGCCCTCAACGCATTGGCGATCGACGTCATGCTCCCCGCATTGCCCTATATGGGCGAAGCGCTGGGTGTGATGAACGAAAACGACCGCCATTTCGTGTTGACGGCCTATATGCTCGGCTTCGGTCTGGCCCAGCTTGCCTTCGGCCCGCTTTCGGACCGTTTTGGGCGCAGGGCACCCCTGCTGGTCGGCATGGTTGTCTATATCCTCGCGGCCTTTGCAGCAGTGTTTTCACCCAATTTCGCAACGCTGCTCGTGCTACGTTTCGTCCAGGGCCTGGGCGCGGCGGGAACGCGCGTCATCGCGACCTCGGTCGTGCGCGATCGCTTCGGCGGCCGGGCCATGGCCGAGGTGATGTCGCTGGTCTTCATGGTGTTCATGGTCATCCCCGTGATCGCCCCCGCTATCGGACAGGTGATCCTCTTTACCGGGCCGTGGGAATATATCTTCGTCTTCATGGCCGTGCTCGGGGCTGTCATCGCCATCTGGGCCTATGTCCGCCTGCCCGAAACGCTGGCGCCCGAGAACCGGCGCACCCTGCGCCCGGCGGTCGTCATCGACGGATTCCGCACGGTGCTCTCGAACCGCATGGCCATCATGTACGGGCTGGCAGGCACCTTCATCTTCGGCGCGCTGTTCGGGTTCATCAACACGTCCCAACAGATCTACGTGGACGTTTATGGCCTGGGCGCCCTCTTCCCGCTGGCCTTCGCCTTTCAAGCATCGTTGATGTCGGTTTCGTCCTACACCAACTCGCGCATGGTGCGCCGGGTCGGCATGCGCCGGCTCAGCCACGGCGCGCTGCTGGTCTTCACCGCCATGAGCGGCGTCTGGCTCATCCTGGCGATGACCGTACCGATGCCCCTGTGGCTGTTCATGACGCTGCTGTGCATCATCATGTTCATGTTTGGCTGGACGACGTCCAATATGAACTCGCTCTCGATGGAACCCCTCGGAGCCGTTGCCGGCACGGCATCCTCGGTTTTCGGGTTCATCCAGACCGTGGGCGGCGCCATCCTGGGCACCGTCACCGGCAGCTTCTTCGATGGCTCGATCACCCCGATCGCTGCGGGCTATTTCATCATGGGCCTGCTCGCCATCGGTTGCGTGCTGATCGCGGAAAACGGCAAGCTGTTCGGCGTTGGCGAGGAGTACAAGGACGCCCCGCCCACTGCCGACGTTCATTAGAGCGTTTCCAGCAAAAGTGGATACCACTTTTGCGGTTCGGAAGGGCGACAAAGCAAAGAAATACTCTAGAGCGTAAAGATCTCGCGCCGCAGGTCATCCCAGCTCGACTTGTCCGAAGCGATCAACAGCCCGCCCTCCAGATGGGCGGGCTTATAGGCCGAGCCGTCGAAATGGGCTACGTGCGCCCCCGCCTCGGCCATCATCAGCGATCCCGCCGCGTGGTCCCACGGCGTGAGCCTGTTATACATCATGAAATTGAGGTTGCCGCCCGCGCCCAGGCGATACTCATGCCCGGCGCAGCGATAGGCAGCGAGCGTGTGGATCTTGGCCAGATTCGCGAGAATCGTCGGGCGCTTGTCGCGGTCCACATAGGAAACTGATGCCGTTCCCGCCATTTCTCCCAGTGGCACGGGAGCGGCGAATGTCTGGCGCACCATCCTTCCGTCGGGAAACACCTGGAAGCATCCGCAGCCGCGCTCGGTCATGATCCAGTCGTCGCCGACCGGATCGTAGATGACACCCGAAACCACCTCGCCTTTCTGCACCACCGCCGCCATCACGGCAAAAAGCGGCAGCCCGGCTGCGAAATTCCAGGTCCCGTCGACGGGATCGACATAGATCACCGTTTCGTTCTCGCAATGGGTTTCGAGCAATTTGGGGTTGGCGGCCACCGCCTCCTCGCCGATCACCACCATATGCGGCGCGGCGTCCTTGATCGCTGCCGTAATCGCCCGCTCCGCCTGCTCGTCGGCTTCGGTCACCAGATCATGAACGTGCGACTTGGTCCGGATCGAGCCTTCATCGAGTTTGCGGAAACGCGGCATGATCTCGGTCTTGGCCGCGTCGCGCAGAATGGCCGTCAGGCGCTCGATGTTCATTTGGATACCTCCGTGGCGCCGAGCGCCGCGAAATCGAACAATCGCGGATCGAGCATATGACTGGGATTGATATTGCCCAGCGCGCGGATCATCACGTCCTTGCGGCCGGGCATTTTCCGCTCGAAATCATCGAGCATCGCCTTCATGACATTGCGCTGCAGGCCGTCCTGGCTACCGCAGAGATCGCAGGGGATAATCGGGAACTCCAGCGCCTCGGCGAATTTGGCAAGGTCCGGCTCAGCGCAGAACGCCAGCGGCCGTAACACCTCGACGTCCCCCTCGTCGTTGAGGAGCTTGGGCGGCATCGCCGCCAGCTTGCCGCCGTGAAAAAAATTCATGAAGAAGGTTTCGAGAATGTCCTCGCGATGATGCCCCAGCACCAGCGCCGAACACCCCTCCTCGCGGGCGATGCGATAGAGATGCCCGCGCCGCAGCCGCGAACATAGGGAACAATAAGTGCTCCCCTCGGGCAGCTTGTCGGTGACGATCGAATAAGTGTCCTGATATTCGATCCGGTGCGCCACCCCATTGCGGGTCAGAAATTCGGGCAGGATATGCTTGGGGAACCCCGGCTGCCCCTGATCGAGATTGCACGCCAGCAACGCCACCGGCAGCAATCCGCGCCATTGAAGGTCGAGCAGCACGGCGAGCAGGCCATAGCTGTCCTTGCCGCCGGACAGCGCCACCAGCCATTTGGCTCCGGGCTTGACCATGCCATAGGTATCGAGCGTCTCGCGCACCTGCCGGATCAGGCGCTTGCGCAGCTTGTTGAACTCGACGCTTCCCGGCGCATTCCTGAGCAGCGCGGGATAGGATTCGTCGGCTTCTGCGATCGGTTCGGCAACACTCATCTCAATACCCTTCATGCCCCGGAGAAATGGCGGCCCGGCGCATGGGTTTGATACATGCAGCCATCGAGAGGGGAAAGGGGCGGGATAAAAATATGGAGTCGTTCGACGTTTCGGGAAAGGCCGAACGACTCCTCAGTGACGCAGAACAAGGTTCAAATGAACCCGTCGGACCGGACGCCGGAACCAGCGGACTGTTCGGTCCGCTGCACCCTGACACCATAACCCTTGCCTCCCGTTGAAGCGGTCGAAGGGGATTCTCGTCAAAATCTGATCAATTGCCCGGTATTGGCCCAATTCGAGGCGCTAGTTGCTCTTGTCAGCGCCAAAAGCGAGGCCTTAGATCAACTCTGGGAGGCAAACCGGATCGCGAGTCGCCTCTTTGTAACTAGAGGACGCCATGTTTCGATCGTTCTTCCCCGAACCCAAAATCTTCTTTCCCTCCGCCATCCTTTGGGTGGCTGCGTCCATGGCCATCTGGTTCCTGTTCGGCAGCGCCCTGGAATCGGTCATCAGCCTAGGCCCCTGGCTCGGCGTCCCACCAGTCGAAGGCGAGCCTACGCCCTTCTTCTCGCCAGGCAAGGTCTGGCTTTACGAATACGTGCTGATCACAGGCTACTCGTTCTGCGCCTTCTGGTATTTCTACAAGCGCCATTATTGGTATTGGTGGTCGGTGGTCGGCTCGGTGACGATCCTACTGGCGACCTTCTTTTCGGTGCAGATCGACGCATGGGTCAATGACTGGAACGGGGTGTTCTTCAACCTCATCCAGACCGCCCTGACCCAGCCTGGCGTAGTAACCGTCGATCAGATCATGGAACAGGCGCTGATCTACGCCTTCGTCATGGCTCCCTCCATCGTGCTGCTCGTCCTGCTTGCCTTCGGCACGTCGCACTACGTGTTCCGTTGGCGCCGCGCCATGACCTTTTATTATACCAGCCAATGGGAGCGCTTGCGCCACATCGAAGGCGCCTCCCAGCGTATCCAGGAAGACACCATGCGTCTGGCGTCGATCCTCGAGCGCCTGCTGGTCGCGTTCTTCGATGCCATGCTCACGCTCGTGGTCTTCCTGCCCCTGCTCTACAACCTCTCGGCCAACATCAACGAGGTCCCGATCTTCGGTGCCGTGGATGGCGCGCTGGTGTGGGTTGCGCTGGTTTCCGCTGCTTTCGGCACAGCCCTGCTCGCGCTTGTCGGTTGGCGCCTGCCCGGTCTCGAATTCCACAACCAGCGCACCGAAGCCGCGCTGCGCAAGGAACTCGTCTATGGCGAAGACCATCCGGACCGCGCCCAACCGCCCACCGTCCGGGAACTGTTCGCCGGGGTGCAGCAGAACTATTTCCGGCTCTACTGGCACTACACCTACTTCAACCTTGCCCGCTATTCATACGGCAACGCGGCCAGCCTCATCCCCATGCTGGTGATGGCCCCCTCCATAGTCGGCGGTGCGCTGACCCTTGGCGTCTATCAGCAGGTCGTTCTGGCCTTCAACCGCGTCTCGGCCTCGTTCCAGTTCTTCGCATCGTCCTGGCCGACCGTCGTGGAGCTGCTTTCCGTGCACAAGCGCCTCAGGGCTTTCGAAAGCAATCTGCCGCCCGATACGCCGCTGGTGGTGGACGCGGAGATTCCCGACAATCCCAGGCCGCACAACGAAATCGTCGCCTGATACGAAAAAGGGCCGCTCCGAGGAGCGGCCCTTTTGTTTGGGAAACTGGTTTTCGCTTAACGCGAATAGAATTCCACGACCAGGTTCGGTTCCATCTGAACCGGATAGGGCACGTCGCCCAGGTTCGGAACGCGCACGAAGGTGGCGGTCATCTTGGAGTGGTCGGCGTCCACATAGTCCGGAACATCACGCTCGGCGAGCTGGGTGGCTTCGAGAACGATGGTGAGCTGCTTGGAGCGCTCGCGGATCGCGATCACATCGCCCGGCTGAACGTTGTAGGACGGAATGTTGACGCGCTTGCCGTTCACCGTCACGTGGCCGTGGTTGACGAACTGGCGCGCCGCGAACACGGTCGGCACGAACTTGGCGCGATAGACGATGGCGTCCAGGCGGCTTTCGAGAATGCCGATCAGGTTTTCACCGGTGTCGCCACGGCGACGGGCCGCTTCGGCGTAAACGCGCTTGAAGGCCTTTTCGGTGATCGAGCCGTAATAGCCCTTCAGCTTCTGCTTGGCGCGGAGCTGGATACCATAGTCGGAGAGCTTGCTCTTGCGGCGCTGGCCGTGCTGGCCGGGGCCATAGGCGCGGGCGTTGAGCGGGCTCTTGGGGCGGCCCCAGATATTTTCGCCAAGGCGGCGGTCGATCTTGTGCTTCTGCGTATGACGTTTCGACATCGCATGTCCTTTCTAAATAACGATCAAAAGACAGCGCCCTCCTCTGCTCCGCCCATGAGCGGAACCGACAGACCATGCGAAAAACGTGAGAACGGGGCTCGACCTTCAAGGCTGAACCCCGACGCGCAAACCGATGGTCTCGGGTGCTTCCAGACGGCGTAAGCCGATCAGGATGGGCGGTTTCTATGGGCCAAACGCCGCAAAGTCAAGCACAACCGGGCTATTTGGCCCGTGCGCGAGCCGCGATAGCCTCGAACTGGCTCTGTTTGCGTTCGCGCTGGAACACATAAAGCCCCGACGCGAGGATCACCGCCGTCCCCACCCAGGTCCACAGATCGGGAAAATCGCCGAAAAAGACATATCCCACGATCGTTGCCCCGATGATCTCGATATATTGGAACGGCGCCAGCGTACTGGCCGGCGTACGGCGAAACGCTTCGGAAAAAAGGAAAAAGGTCAGCGCCGAGAGCATTCCCATGAAGACGAGTTGCCCCCATGGCCCGGTCGGATCGATACCCGCCAAGCCGATAAGGTCGAACCGTCCAAGCACCAGCAGTCCGCCGCCGATAGCCACCACCGCGACGAGCGCGAACCAGAACTGGATCGAAACCGCATCCATCACCGGCGAGAGCTTGCGAATGACGATGGCATTGCCCGCGAACGCCGCCGCCGCGATCAGCGGTAGCATCGAACTCCACCCGAACACATCCCAACTCGGCCGGATGACGATAACGGCCCCAACAAGCCCCACCGCAACCGCCACATAGCGCCGCCACCCGGCTTTTTCGCCCAGGAACCAACCCGAAAGAACGGTGAGAATCAGCGGCTCGACAAAAAAGATCGCAATCGCCGTCGCGATCGGCATGGTGACGAACGCCCCGATCAGCGCTGCAAGCGTTGCCGCAGATGTCAGCCCGCCCAGGATCAGCAGGGGCCACGGCCCCCGCATCAGCCGCCGGCGCGTCGCGACCACGATTAATGCCAGCACGACCAACTGGAACAGGAAGCGCCAAAAGGCGATCTCGAAGGGATTGAGCAGCCCCGTCAGGCTCTTGGACAACGCATCGCTCAACGGCACCAGCAGCACCGCGACGATCATGAACACCATCCCGCTTTCGGGCGTACCGACACTGGGGCGTGGTGTTGACGAACTGCCGGCTGTCATGGGGATAAAGGACCAAGGGAAGAGACAACCACCCTAGCCACCTGGACCCAACGCCGCAACCGTTCCGGAGGTACGCTCCACACCCCGCGCGCCTGGCTGGGCTGCAATCGATCAGCGCGCCGCCCCTACTCCTCCTCGCCCTTCTGCCGGCTCGGATTGACCCGCTCATGCCGCCGGTCGAGCGCCGCAACGATCCCCCGCAGCGTCCGCACCTCCTGCGCGTTGAATCCGGCCCGCGAAAACATCGACCGGATATTGTTCATCACCGTCGGCCGCTTGTCGGCGGTTTTGAAAAACCCGGCCCGATCCAACGCTTCCCCAAGCTGCTCGGTCAGCCCCACCAATTGCTCGCGCGGCGCCGGCTCGCCCTCCTCGCCCGAAAACGGCAATGGTTGGTCCCTGAGCGCGGCGCGCCGCCATTCATAGGCCAGCACCAGCACCGCCTGGGCAATGTTGAGCGAAGCAAAGGCCGGCTCCACCGGCAGGGTGACGATGGCATCGGCCAGCGCCACCTCGTCATTGTTGAGCCCCCACCGTTCGCGTCCGAACAGAATTCCCGCCTTCCGCCCCGCCCCGATCTGCGCCGAAAGCCCGTCGGCCGCCTCGTCGGGCCCGATCACCGGCTTGAACATCTCCCGGTTCCGCGCCGTCGTCGCATAAACCAAATGCAGGTCGGCCATGGCCTCGGCCAGCGTATCGAAAACCTGCACTCGTTCGATCACATGATCGGCCTTGGCCGCCGCCGCGATGGCCTTTTCGTTTGGCCACCCATCGCGCGGGCTGACCAGCCGCAAATCCCACAACCCGAAATTGGCCATGGCCCGCGCCGCGGCGCCGATATTTTCACCCAATTGCGGTTCGACCAGAATGATCGCCGGAGTGGGGCGAAAAACGAAATCCTTGCTGGTATCGGTGCCGGCCACGAGCCTGTTCCAAAAAATGCGTAGGCGGCCCGCTTACGCTCCGCGCCCCGACAAATCAAGATTGCCTGCCGCCGCGCGCCGTGCCAGCCTCCCGCCATGACACGCCTCTCGCTCGATGAAACCGCGACCTGCGCCTGTGGCGCGGTGACCGTCACGGTCGCCGGCCTGGTGCTCTCCATGCTCGTCTGCTCGTGCCGCGATTGCCGCAAGGCCACCGGCACCGGCCATTCGGCGGCGGTCCTCATGCCCGCCCAAGCCGTCACCATCGCCGGCCCGGTAACAGGCCACACCCGCATCGCCGCCTCGGGCTCGGAGATCACCCGCCATTTCTGCCCCCGATGCGGCACGCCGGTTTTCACCCGCACCGCCCGCGCGCCCGAACTGACGCTGCTCCCCGCCGGCCTCTTTGATGATCCCGTCTGGTTCGCCCCCACCCAGGCGATCTTTTCGCGCAGCCATCTCGACTGGGATGTGCTGCCCGATGCACTCCCCAGGCACCAAACCTACCGAGACGAAAGCGGCTTTTGACCCATCAGCGTTGCCTCCGGCGCCCTCGCCGACCGCATCCGCGATCATCTCGCCCCCATTCCGGGGCTTTCCGAGCGCAGGGAGTGCTGTGGAGTGCGATAAGATGCGAACTGATGCAAGCGCGACCCGCAAATTATTGGTTTTGTTGGATTTTGCGATGTGATAAGGTGCAAAGGCGTTCCGATAAGTGTGAGGAACCGTGCTACCCAGGTGCTGCCCAGAATGAGGGGATGACCTTTGTCCAACAAGATCAAGCTGACCGACGCCGTCGCCAATCGATCTGAACTGCCCTCGGGCAAATCCGACGTGGTGTATTGGGACACCGAGCTCACCGGTTTCGGTCTGCGGGTCCGGGCAATCTCAAAGACGTGGTTCGTCAGCTATCGCCCGGTAGGGTACGGTCGCAGCTCGAATTCGAAAAGGTTCAAAATCGGATCAGCGCAGGTGCTCGGCGCTGCCGAGGCCCGGCGCATGGCGCGTGTGATACTCGGACAAGTTGCAGAAGGACGAGACCCGGCCGCGGAACGCGCAGAGCTCAAGCGCCAGGAACGATCCCGCCTGCGCGACGTACTCGATGATTACGAGAAGAGCTTGAAAGGTCGCGGCTACGTCAATGCCGACACGGTGATGAGCACACTGCGCCGAAACCTGCGACCACTTCTCGGAAAGGACGTGAAGCTGCTTTCGGCAGAAGAAATTCTCGCGATCCCGGCAAGTTACGAGCATGAGCGGCCTGGGGCCGCCGCCGACTTCATCAACCGGGCGAAAACCTTCTTCTCCTGGTGCAAGACGAAGCGCAGCCTCATTTCGCATAACCCTCTTAGCGACTACCGAAAGGATCGAAAAACCCGGCAGGAGAAGATCGAGCAGGAGGAATACGGTCGCAAACTATCCGACAAGGAAATTGTCGCGGTTTGGTTCGCAGCCTCCCGCGATCATTCGTTCGATCGGTTTATTCGGTTTGCAATCCTTACGGGGTGTCGTCGGAATGAAGGGGCGCTGTTCGATCGGGCTTGGCTCGATCGCAATGACGCGGGCGCAATTTACAGGATACCCAAGCGGGTCACGAAGTCCGGTCGCGACCACGATCTGCCGATTACCAAGGCCCTTTCAGCGTTTCTCGAAAAATGCCCCGTCACGCCTGACGTGGATTTGTTCTTCCCATCAGCGAAGACCGGCCGAAAAATGTCGGGCTGGTCGTCGCAGGTCGAGAGCATCAACAAGCGCTCGGGCGTCGAATTTAACCTTCACGATTTGCGCAGGACGTTCCGCAGCGGGCTCACCGAACTCGGGGTGGACAAAGACATCGCCGAAATCAGCATCAATCACGCGCGAAAGGGCCTCGAAGCCGTTTACGACCGCTACGATGCCGCCAGGGAAATGCGCGCGGCGTTCGATAAATGGGGCAACCATATCGATCGTTTGATTAAATCCGAAATGGAGTGCCGGCGGTTGCGCTATCGTCCGCAGAGGCGAACCGACGCGCCGATGCCGACGGCGGAGGAAATGGAAGCCGAAGAATTTGCCCGGCAGGAAGAGCGGCAGGCGTATTACGACTATCTGGAAGAAACTGGCGAACTCGACAAGATGATAGCGGAGGGTACGATATGACCGACGAAGGGGAGGGTCTCGGGGATATTCTCAAGCGACGCATGGGCGAACTCGGGGAAGAGGCGGCGCCCGAACCCATCCGTTTAACCAGTACGCGGCACGATCTTGACGACATGATTGTTGCTCTGGCCGCCCACTGGGGCAGCGACCCAGATGCGGTTCTCAACGATTTTCACAGCAACACGCCACTATCTAATCTGCTGCGGAAGATTTTGGGCGTTGATGAAAAAGCCGATGGACTGACTATCCACGACTACTACGCCATCGAGAGCCTTCGCGAACGTGGCCTTACTCTGGAGCGAGCTTTTGATCAAGCGGCAGACGAAGCGGGCAAAGCTGGCCGACGTAACGGAAAAGCCGTAACGAGCGAAGGTGTGAGTAAAAGCTATAAACGCGGTCAGCGAGAGATTCTAAAGCGGTATAAAGCGCGCATCAAAACCTTGACCGACCTGTTCACAACGCCGGTTCCTCATCTCGAAAAGCGCTATAAGAAGAGGGACAAATAATCTTGTCGGCTGTCCCTGCCGGACAGTGACCTGCAAAGCATACGGTGGCCCCAATTCGCAACGTTTTGCACTTGGAGAGCCACATGCAAGTTCCCCCCTCTCAACCTCTCGACGCGCCCGATATTGCGCGGCTACCAGATGACGCCCTGCTGAACAGTAGGCAGTTGTCGGCCCTTACCGGTTTCGCCATTCGCACGATCAAGGGCTGGGCCGCTTCTGGCAGAGGGCCACGGTTGACGCGCGTTGACGGGAAGCCCCGGTATCGTGTTGCCGATGTTCGCGATTGGATGGGCCTGCAATGACTGGCCGCGCCCCCAGCCAAACCATGCGCACCATCAGTGTGCCGACGTTCCTGCGCTTCTTCATGATCCTGTATGAGTATCGCGAACGGTTCGCCGCCGAATGGCCGGCTCATGCAGTGCTCGACGCCGATTTTCCGGAACGCGCTGACGCTGAATTGAACACCCTGGGGTTTGAGCAGGTTCTGCGAGAGTACGATGGAGCGATCGAGTATCACCGCTGTTTCGCCGCCAAATGGCTAGAAAGCGCTGGGGTGCCCGATCATGTGATGAAATCGCCGGCCATTGAAGAATTTCTACGGTATCAGTCGACCCAGGCGATCCGCGCTACGGCTCAAGCAAAACCGCCCCGAAAATTTCGCAGCCGGTTCGAACCAGAAAAACCCGATTTTATGTTTGATCTGCTGGTCGCGCAGCGCGGCGCTGTCGGTGTCTTCGTAGCGCCTGGAAACGGCGGACAAACAGCGACTGCCCTGTTTCTCAACCACGGCCTGCCCAACGGAAAACAAGGCATCAAACCTCACCATGTTCGCAACGCCCTCAACGGGTTCGTCCGTTTGCTACGTCGCAGTGTGGGCGACGATTTCGAGCAGTGGGGGGGCCTTGCGCGCTTGCCCGAATTTGAGGTTCGCGTCGCGTATGTCTTGTGGCGCCAGCTTGGCGGTGTTCCGGGTAAACCGGGCCATGCCGCAGAACGTGCGCTGTTGGATCTAATCGAAACCGGCGAGGTGCATCAGGCATATGTCGAAGCCGCCGATCGAGTCAGCTACCCCAAATTCGATCCTTCGCGCGTTCTCCCTTTGATCGAGCATTATCTCGGCCAACTGAAAAGCGTCCAGAAGAAAAGGGGGCGCGTTGCGAAATGCGCCCCGGTTCTCTCGGCTGGAAACGCAACTCCCTCCGCGTCAGGCTGATCCGCACCCGGAGGACAAGAAATGTTGAGAACCCAAGCAAATCCAGATCGCGCCATCACCATCGCCGAAGCAGCCGAAATCGCCGGGCGGTCGGTGTCGTGGGTGCGGTCGCACAGAACATTCGGGCCGTTGGCCCCGCGCGAGATCGACGGCAGGCAGGCCGTATCGCTCGAAAGCCTGTCGCGGTTCCTCCGCGAATTGGCGAGCGCAAACGCAACGCCGACCGCCGCAACGCATCTTCGCCTGGTGGTCGATAATACGAAACCCACCAACTAAAAGCCGGCGCCCACTGGCATGGGCAACCGGCCTGAAAGGTATTCTTGATGATGGCAGATCATAGCACGATGGCCGAAAATTCGCAACGCCGGCACGGTGGAACCGGTCAATGGAAGGCGCCCCAGCGCGAGGCCGACCGCAAGCAGATCGTCTCCTTTGCCAATGCCGTTTTCAAGCGGTGCGCTGGCATGGAAGGCTGGATCGCACTACGCGCATTCGAGCATGCGGCCGATAAGCCGGTTATGACCGATTGGGCGCGGTTCGATGGAGGATTGATCGATCGGGTCCACGCTGCGGCCACCCGTATCGGCAACCGAACAGGATCAGCCGCCGCCGTGTTCTCCCCTCCAGCTTGCTTGTTCAAGAGCAATGAGAACGCTAAAGCGATCAACGTCGCCGCCGGCCCTGTCATCTCCGTCGAACTCGACGAGCGTCCCACGCACAGCACGGCCAGCCTTGAGGCAATACTTGGCAAGCCCACATTGATCGTGGCGTCAGGTGGCGTCTGGACAGAGTTCGACGGCACCCTGCACGACAAGCTCCATCTCTACTGGCGTTTGAAAACCCCAGCCACGACGCCGGAAGACCTCGCCGACTTGAACCTGGCGCGAAAGCTGGCAACAGCAATTGTTGGCGCGGACGCGACGAACAACCCTGTTTCCCACCCAATCCGGTGGCCTGGGTCGTTCCACACCAAGACCGAGACGGCACGTTTGTGCCGGATCGTCGGTGGCGACCCTGATCGCGAAATCGACCTGCCCGATGCGTTGGCACTCCTTCGGGTCGCTGCGGGACCGCTCGCAGAGCTACGGGGAAAGAACGGAACCGAGGGACGGATCGGCTTCAAGACGCCGCGCGCGTGGTCAGAAGAAACCTTGCTGGAGGTGGGGCGAATGCTGCCCAATACCGACAAGGGCTGGCCGGAATGGTCGAGAACCGGGATGGCATTTTTTGACGCTTCACACGGGTTGCCGGAAGGGCTGGAAGCCTTTCACCTGTACAGCGAAAAGAGCGATAAATACGAACCATCGAAAACCGATGAGCGATGGGACCATTGGCATGATTATCCGCCGAGCGATCTATCAGGTGGGACGCTCAAGTATCGGATGCAGCAAGAAGTTGACCCCATGTGGCTTCCCGCGATGCCGCAGAGCGACACGCCTTCCGAACCGTTGATCGCGTTTGCCGAAGAGAAGGGGCCGCTCGACATTTTCAGGGACGCGGACCCGGCGCAGCTCGCCGACCTTCCCGCCAATGCCGTGCCGCCGAAGCTGGAACGCTGGATCAAATCGGAAGCCCGGCGCAAGGGCGCCCCGGAAGCCTTCGCCACCATTTCAGCCTTGACGGTCATCGGGTCGGCGATCGGCGCCGATATCCGCATCCAGGTCCGCCAACATGACGACACGTGGACCGAGGCGGCGAACCTGTGGTCGGTGATCGTGGCCGATCCTGGCAATGCCAAGTCTCCCGTAATCAGCGCGGCGGCGGGGCCGCTGCGCGCCGTCGATGCGGCCTGGGTGAAGACCGATCAAGCCCGGTTTGACCAATGGCAAGCCGATAAGGCGAAGGCAAAGCGCAGCAAAGAATTGCCCGACCCTGGCCCGGAGCCGCGTATACGTCGCGCGATGGTGGATGACGTCACCAGCGAAAAGCAGATCCGCATTTTTCGCGACAATCCGCGTGGCGTGTTGCAGACGCCCGACGAGCTCGCCGGGCTGCTCGGCGCGTTCGGCGCGTATAAGCAGGGCGGCGGTTCTGACCGGGCGCATTTCCTGCGTAGCTTCGACGGGGGCAACATTACGGCCGACCGCGTAGGCTCGGGCACGATCAGCGCGGAACGCGCAACGCTTTCGGTTCTCGCCGGCACCCAGCCCGATAAGCTGCGCGACGTGGTGAAGGGTCTGGGCTCGGACGGCCTGCTACAGCGCTTTGTCGTCGTGCTGCATGATGGACAGGAGCGCAGGGCACTGGACGAGGCCCCAGACCGCGAAGCGGCCGCCTGGTATTCGGACCTGATCAGCAAACTGACGTCAGCGGGATATGTATTTCCGGACCCGGTGCGTTTGTCGCCCGAGGCCGGCGCCGTGCTCGCCGCTGCCGACGAGCAGATCAAGACGCTCAAGCATTTCCCCGGCGCGCCGACCGAATTGAAGGGTCATCTCGAAAAATGGGGGCGCTTGTTGCCCCGGCTTATCCTGATCACGCATGTCGTGCGGCAGATGGACGAGGGCGAGGGTTTCGATCCGACCGAGTTGATCGAGCCGGTTACGGCGCAAATGGCGGTGCGCCTGGCCAGCTTTTTCCTCGATCACGCCATCGCGTTCTATCTCGACTATTTTGGGGCGGCGAAATCGGCGTCGGAAGCCCGATGGATTGCCGGCCATCTTCTCACCCGCTCGGACATGACCGTGGTGACGCGCCGCGACATTTACGACCATCGCAAGCCCCTTCGCGGGCAGGAAGGCAACCGGGTCCTAATGGCCGCCATGCGCGAACTGGAAGAATTTGAGTGGTGCTGGGTCAAGGATAGAGACGAAAGCGGCCCGACAAGTTGGTGCATCGACCAGCGAATTCACGAACGTTTCGCCGACAGGGCGGAGCGGGAGCGTCGGGAGCGGAGCGAAAAACACCAGAAAATTGTCGATGCAGGGAAAGCGCGTGCGCATCTGCGGGACGGACTTGCAGCCCCATTCTTGGCGTCGGAGGGCGTATTTGGATGATTTTGCGGACTTTGCGGTCGGAAACGACCGGAAAAATAAGAAAAACGGGAGGGCGCTGCGGACTTTGCGGCTTGCGTGCGCGCAAGGTAGATTGCCGTTCGACCTCTCTCTTTATTGCCCCCTGTCTATGTCGATGTATCTCATGCGCGCGCAAGCCGCAAAGTCCGCAGGGTCTTAGCGGGCGCTTAACGGGGAAATACCTCAGGGGCACCAATATAAAATTGGGGGCCCGGCCATGAAGAACATGGGAAAGGGCAAATCCGTTCGCCGTCAGGTAGCCGGCCGGCGCAATATCCAGAATTTCAATATCGTGATGCGCGACACCTATCCGCGATGCGGTGCGAAGGCCAAGAGCACCGGGCAACCGTGCCAGCGCTTCGCGATGGCGAACGGGCGTTGTGATGTTCATGGGGGGCGAACTCCGAAGGGCAAGGACTGGCATAAACCCCGTTGGCCGAACAAAAGCGCGCCCGACGCCAATGAAAAGCTGAACCGTAAGCTAAAGGATCTCGATCGCGCGTATCGCAAACGCGAGCGGCGCTTGGTGGCGATGACCGATGACGAACGCGCTCGCCACGAGGAATGGCAGCGGAGCCACAAACCGGGGTCCGCTGCCGCGCGGCAAGCGGCCAAGGCTCGCCGCCAGAAGAACGCCGACGCTCGCGCCCGTTACGAGCGCTCCAGAAACGAACCACAACCGTTGTCGCCAGAACTTGAACACCTCGAACAGCAGATCGCTCAGCTTGAGATGGAAAAGCTGATCCTGGAACGCGGCAGCGTATTTGATTGAAGGAAAGCACGATATGACCAGGAAAACGTCTACAAGCCAGGCCCAAGCCGATTTGCTGCATCTGGTGAAGACCGAGGGGGTTTTCGCTGCCTATGAGGCCTCGCTGGCCATTTGCCGCGATAAGCAAGCCCCTGCGCCCGCGAGGGCAACCGCGTCCGCAACCTTGTTTCGCGTAGCCGGTTACTTCAACCGCGAGAACAACGGCGCGCCCGATAAAGAACCGCACGAGATGACAGCCGACGAGCTTGCTCAGGCCATTGCGCGCCTGGAGAAGGAGGCGAGGGGCGGTGTGTTCGACTAGATTGCGAAAGGGTCCTTCGGTGCGCTGGCGGGTCTGGTCTCGAAGGGGTCCGTTGATGGCAGGCCAGTCCTATCCATGGCAATTTGACAGGTCGCCAGCTCCTGCGTCGCTCGCGCGCTACCCGACAGGCTCAAGCTGTCCACTCTTCGGCCCATGAAGGTAATCTGCAAAGTGTGTTTCCGGGCGAACTCATCGATAAAATCGAATTCCGCTGCTTGCAGCATTAGGCTCGGAAGGTCACCCATATATGTTCCGACAGCGGTGGCGGTCCAAGCCGGTGCATTGTCGAACTGTAGGGTGAGTTCGTAGTCTTTGCCCTCTTCTATCGAGCGCCAAGAAGGATTTCCAAGGATCATATAGTAGGGCAACATCGCTTCGGTGACGTTAAGCCCCAGCCGCAAATATGTATCGCCTTCAAAGACTGTTAGAGCGAAGCAAGAATTGTCGAGCGTCGTGTCGACGGCGATAGTCCAATTGCCGATCGTATCCCAAACCTGGGCGTCTTGTGCGGCGATCGGAGAGGCGACAACAGCCAAAATGCTCACCAGAGAGCCAATCACTCGTTTCTTCATTCTCTGCCCCAGACCGTTTTCATAAATCAATCATGCAGCAAACGCGCGCGCAACCTTCCTGGAGAGTCTGGACGTCACTGACGTCGAGATTTTAACCGGGAAATGGTTGATCGTGAGCACCCCGTCGCGGCGATGATCGAATTCCACGTGTCGCCCCGGTCGAGCATCCGAACGATTTCGGCGTTGCGCTTAGCGTTCTCGGGCCGCCCTTGATATCGGGCCGCGGCTTTCGCCTTGGCGATCCCCTGAGCTTGCCGCCGGCGCCGGTCGTCGTAATCCTTGCGGGCGATGGCGGCGAGCATGTCCAGCATCATTCCGTTGATGGCCTGGGCCATCCGCGATGAGAATTCGTCGTCGGAATTCAGCATGGCGTAGGAGGTCGGAAGATCCAGCGCGACGACCTTGACCTGCCGCCCTAGGATTTCGCGCTTGAGCGTCTCCCAATCCTCGCCGTTGAGGCGGCTTAGCCGATCGACCTGTTCGGCCAGGAGAGTGTCGCCGGGTTGGCAATCCGCCAGCAGCTTGAAAAGCTCGGGGCGCTTCAACGACGCGCCGCTTTCGTTCTCGATATAGGTGGCCGCGATTTTCAATCCGCGTTCCTGAGCGAACGCTTCCAATTGGCTCCTGGCGCGGCTGGCGTCCTGATCCTTCGTGGACGCGCGCAGATAGGCTCGAACAAACATGGTTGGTCTCAGTTCGGTTTAGATAGTTCGATATTGTTTGGTTCGCTTTGGGTTGTCAATGGGTATTTATCGAACCAAGTGCGAACCGGTTCGATTGAGGTACACCCAAAAGATCACGCTTTGATCGGCGAGCGCACTCGCCACATGTTTAATCAAAGGGGGCGCAACAAATGCCACTGGTCATCCTGATCGCCATTGGGGTTGGCGTGTTTTTCTTCTTCAACCAGGAAGAGAAAATCGATCCATCGAGCCGGAACTACGAGGCCGGCTATTACGATGGCAGCAATGAAACGTGCTATCAGGTCGAGCGTGCGGTGCCGTCTGTGAGGGATACCCTGCGGCAACGCGGCATTTGTTGATCGGGCAGGAAAAAGCCCGGCGCGGTGGCCGGGCTTTTCGATTGCGCTGTTGCGGCGTCAGCGCGGTGCGAACGGGACGACATTGACCCCGTATTGCACCGCCAGCTTGGCCGCGCCCAAAACATCTGGGTAGAGCGGGGCGGCGCAGCCGTGAGGATTGCAGGGGTCCAGGTCGTCACACAGGGTCTGAGCCTCTTCCTGGGCGTCCCTGGCCATCGTCAGCGCGGTATCGATGCGCCCGGCCTTAATCTCTTCGATCATCTCGGCAATCGTCTGGGCGATGTGATGCGCACGGTCATCGGCGGGAATGGTGAAGTCCTGGTTGATCATCTGTCTAAGTCCTTCTCTCTGGGTTGGTGAGGCCATTCTGGGCAGGCGAACGCGTGTCTTGCAAGCAGTAAAGCGGCCTACAAATTCACTTTCTTTCTTCTTTAAAAACATCATGTTACGGGAGTGTTGGGCGGTGGTGTCTGTCATTCGGTCACTGCCTATTTTTGTCGGTCGCTGCTCCCTACAAACTCGACATTTTCAGCGGGCGAAGCCGCTGCGACGACGTCGCACATTGTTGAACGCCAAGCCTTCGGCGCTCGACCCCGGACCTACCCCCCGGCACCGGTCCCCCTCGCCGCGTCGAAACGGCAGCGAGACCCCGAACAAAATTGCGCCGAGCTGGAACTTTTGACCCCGCGCACCGGCGAAACAACCGACCCGAATTCGCAATCGCGGCCGATACAGACGGATTAGCCCGCACCTTCCGCCGCCTCTGTTGCGTTTTGGAGGGCAAATCACCCCCGTTCTTTCGCAATTCACCAGCGAGTAAATTCCCATAACGATTGGAGTTTCGCATGGCCAATGACAGCGAAGACGTGAGTAAGCTCTTTGAGGGGCTCCCCGAGTTCGAGGGCGACCCGCCCTTGCCGCCCTACCAAGACCCCGACCACTACAACGCCGAAGTGATCATCGGCTGGCTCAACTCTGTCGCCAAGGGGCACGACCGCTATTATTGCCTGTCGCACGTTTTCAGCGGCGTAGCTGTCTACAGCCGCCGGGCCGGTCGAAAGGGCGATGATAGCGGTTATCTCACACCCTATCAGCGCGATCGCGTTCTGAACGCTGCCCGGTCTGCGCGGTATGCCAATCCCAGCATGTTCTGGGAAGACAACAACGTAACGCGCCAGATCACCCGCCACGGGTTCGATACGCTCGAAAAGCTCATTGAGCTTTGGAGCTTCAATCTTTTTTCTTCCGATCCCTACCCCAGCGACGACGAGCGGTCGGATATCTACGCCTATGCTCGGATCTTCCAGAACCTGATGCACAACATCTGCCTGGCCGAAGAGATCGAAGAGCGCATGAAGGAGCGCGCGGCGCAGGACATCGCCAAGATCCGCTCGATGGCGCTAGGGGTGACGGTATGACCGACCGGCCCGACATCGAACGCCGTCAGCAGATCGCGCGCGCTTTTCTCCATGAAGCGCTGGCCTCGCTTAAACGTCCCACCGACGCACCGGCTCTTGTCCTTTCGAACACCGCAAACGCCATCGATAAAGTTTGTAAGGCGGCGGTGATGTGGCCTGAACTCGCCACGATCGGAACGGACATCACCGGCGCGCTCCACAACGCCTTTCTGGACGTCGCTGCGGCGCTAAGCTCGGCAGCGGAGGACGATATTCTGCCCGACGACATCCATTCAGGGCTCGGGAGTACGTTGGCGCTGTTGGCAACTGGTCGGGACGAATTCCAGCGCGACCGGCTTGATTACGCCTGCATCCTATACGGCCAATTGCGTGTCGCATTCCACCGACGCGACCTGCGCGTGCGAGGCTTCCCGCTGGCCCAGGCGATCCAGATGAAGCGGCTGATGGAGATGCCGCGCCTTCCCACTGACCCGATCAACTGAGGGCTATCCGATGGCTGTCGTGAACAATCCCGTTTTGGCTCAGGCCTTCTCGAACCTTACCGAAGCGTTCCGCCCGCCATCGGGTGCGGAGCTTGCGGGGTATGCGAACGCCAACGCCACCCGCCAGCAGGCCGACCGTCTTTCCGCGCTGTTCGCCGACCCGAACCTCCCCGAATGGGATAAGCGGGCGATCGCTGCCGGCCTCTACAACCCGACCCAGAGCTTCTACGCGCAGGACCAGAACAACGCCACGGCCATGCGCGGCCAGGATATCGGCTACCGTTCCAATATCGATGTCGCCAATATCAACAATGCGGGCGCCCTCGCACGCCAGAACGCAGCGCCGATCCTGGTCAATGAAAACCAGACGGCATTTCTGCCGGCGCAGACGCAGGGCGCGACCGGTTTGCCCGAGATCATGACGGGCAACATCAATTTGGCACCGGGCGAGATCAGCCACACGGCTGGCGGGGGTGTCATTGCCGGGGCCGACCGGCCCATGAGCGAAACCGAATGGAACGCGGCCCAGAACGAGCGACTGCTCGGGGCCGGGCTGCTCACTGACGACATGTTGCTCGACGCCATCGTTGGCGAACGCACGCCGGTCCAAGCGGTGGGCGCAGACGGCCAGCCAGTGTTCATGTCGCCGGGCGCTGCGGTGCGCTCCGGGGCGACGCCCGCGCCCTCGGCAAATGGGGGCAGCGCCGCCGAAGATCAGATCGCGCGGCTGTCGCAACAGTTTATCGATACCGGGCTTACAACCGACGCTGCCGAGGCCCGCAATCTCGCGATCGGCATTGTCGATAACCGTTACACTGTCAGCCGCCATCCGGTCACGGGCGAGGCGCTGGTCTTGGACGTAGCGACCGGGCAACCGGTTTCGCGCGGTGGCGGTGGCGGTGGCGGTGGCGGCGGCGCCACGACGCCCACCGGCGGCTCGCTCGATGGTCCATTTGCTGCGGTGGACGGCGCGACCGACCAGACGCTCAACGCCATCATGGGTGGCGGCGATGGAGAAAGCCCGTTCGGTTCTCGCTTCGCTGCTTCGCCGGAAGCCTTTGGCGTCGGCGGCGCTTTGACCGGAGGCATCAACACCGTTTTCGACGCGGTGGGCGCCGGCGCGCCTTATCCCGAGGTCCAGCAGACCCAATCGGATTTCGCAGTTTTGCGCGAAAGCCTGATCAACGACATCGGCAACGCCTATTCCCGACAGCCACCGTCCTGGCTGTTGCAGAATATCGAGGCGCTTACCCCGCGCGCGGGCAGCGTCTTCGAGGGGGCCGGGACGGCACAATCGAAACTCACGGCAATCGGTCGGCAGCTCACCGACGAATTGCGATCCGCCGAAGAGACGTTACGCGGCGAGTTGAGCCCGACAAATCGGCAGGAAGTCGAAACCCGCGTGATCGGGCTTCGTACCGCCATCGGGCGCGTTTCCGATGCCCTTCAATCCTTCGACGGCGGTGGCCAAGCGGCAACGCCGACCCCGCCCACACCCCCGAGCCCGCCCGCGCCGCCGTCGCCGGGTGACGCCGGGCCCCAGGAAGGCGCAACGGCCACGAACCCCACCACTGGTGAGCGCGTCATCTTCCGCAACGGACAATGGGAGCCGATGTAATGGCGAGCGCCAATTTGCCCTCTGGGTTTGTCCTGGATCAGCCGCCGCAATTGCCGGGTGCGCCGTTGCAGATTACGGTTCGGTATTCCGAACCCCCTTCGCCGCCCGAAGGCTTTGTCCTGGATGGCGCCGCCGTTGAACCGGTTCCCGAGCAGCGGCCGCACTTGGGCGCGTTTCTCAATCAGGGGCTAGCCCAGGGGTTCGGCATTCCCGTAGATGCCATCTCTGGGGCGCTCAATGCGGGTGTTTCCGGGGTCAATGCCGTTACGGGATGGGAAATTCCGACGATCGACGAGCCTTTCGGCGGATCGGCCAGCATCAACCGTGGTCTCAACGCCATGGGCTTCGACGCAGCCCCGCCCGATATTCCGCCCGAAACACTGATCGAGCATATTTTCGCCGGTGCTGGCGGTGCGGCGGGCGCCATTGGTCCCGTCGGACTTGCCGGTCGGCTTATGTCGTCCACGAGCGCACCGATGGCGCAAGCGGTGGGCAACACGCTCACCCAGCCATTCGTTCAAACGCCGGTGCGCGGCTTCGCGTCCGAGATTGCAGCGGGTGCCGGGGCGGGGGCCGGCATGGACGTGGCCAATCGCGTTGCGCCCGATAATCCCGTCGCCTCGACGCTGGGCGCGCTCGTTGGTGGCGTAGCCGGCGGCGCCGGGCCATATCTTGGGTGGCAGGGGGTCCAGCACACTCCGGGGATCGGCGGCGCCATCGCTGCGGGCTCTCGGCTTGCCGCCAGCGAAATCGCCCCGTTCACCGAAGCAGGAGCGTTGCAGCGTGCCCGCAGCCGCGTGGCGGGGTTGGTCGAGGATCCCGACGCTGCAATCAACGCGCTCAACACGCCGACGATCAGCGATCTTTCACCGGCCGTCTCGACAGGCGAAAGGCGCCTCATGGGTCTTGAGCAGACCGTGCGCGACACTGATCCGACCATCGACCTGATCATGCGTGATCGCGAGTTGGGAAGCGGGCGGACCCTGCGCGACGAACTCACAGCCCCCGCCCAGGGCGTCCCGAGCACCGCGGCGCGCCAATACATGGAGCAAACCGTCCAGCAGAGCGTCGACGGTCTCGGCGCCACGCTCGACCAAGCATTCGGGCGGCCGCTTGGCGTCACCAACGTTTCGACCGCTCTTCGCACGGGAAGTCAGCCGGCGCGCAGCACCGCATACGACGCTGCATATGCCCAGCCGATCGACTACGCCGGCGAGCCCGGCCGAACGCTCGAAGGCCTGATCGGTCGCGTCGAGCGTGCCGCGCCCGGTGCAATCGCGCTGGCGAACCGGCTTATGGCCGGCGAAGGTGTCCAGTCGCAGCAGATCATGGCCAACGTCAGCCAGGATGGCACCGTGACGTTTGCCCGGATGCCCGACACCCGGCAGATCGATTACATCACCCGCGCCCTCCACCAGATGGCCGCGAGCGGCGACGGGCAAGGTGCCCTCGGCGGCACGACCGACATCGGCCGCGTTATGGGCAACCTGGCGCGTGATATTCGCGGCGCGCTGGGCGAGGCCAACCCTCAATATGGGGAAGCGGTGGCCACGGCCGCCACGCCGATCCAGCAGCGCAACGCGCTTCTGTTCGGCCAGGATCTGCTCAGGTCAGGCACGGCGCGCGACTTCGCCGCCGAGCAGCTTGCTGATATGACCGAGCCCGAGCTGGCCTTTGTGCGCCAGGGGGTGCGGTCCTATCTCGATGAGACGCTTTCGAACGTTCGCGCCGCGATGGCGAACCCGGACGTGGGCATTCGTGAAGCCCAGCAGGCCCTTACCCAGCTTTCCAGCCGCGCAGTGCGCGATAAGATCGGCATGATCCTGCCGACCGATGCCGCCGAAGCGTTTTTCCAGCGGATCGATGAGACATCCTCGATGCTCAATTCACGGCAATCGGCGCCGCTTCTTTTCTCCAGCGCGAGGCCCAATGAGGAAATCCGCTCGATCATCAACGCGTCGAACCCACAGCAGGCGACGGCCCAGCTTGTCGCCCAGGCGGCCGATGACCCGACTGGCCAGGCTCTTTTCGGTCTTAAAGGCGCTTTCGTTGATGAACTGATGGCCCGATCGCGCACGGGCGCTTTCGATGACACAGGCGCACCGATCCTTTCCGGGCGGGCCATGCAGAACGCCCTGGCCGATAATCGCGTGCTGGCGGTGGCCAACAATCTGCTTTCGATGGAAGAGCGTTCGCGCTTCGCGGCGATCGCCGACGAACTCGCCCGCCTTGAGACCATGCAGGGCCGCTTGCCCAATGTCGGCGGCGTCATGGAAGGCGAGCCCAATTCGATGGTCAGCATGATCGCCAGGACGCTTGCCGCCCGCATGGGCGCCCAGGCCGGTCGGGGCACCAGTGGCGCATCACTGCTTACGGCGAATTTCGCCTCGCAGCGGATGCAACGCATCCTGGAAACATTGACGCTCGACCGCGCCGAGGGATTGATCCGGCAGGCGGTGGCCGGCGATCGGGAGTTGTTCGAACTGCTGCTCACGCCGGTCGGGCGGATCACGCCGCAGCAGGAAGGCAAACTGGCCCAGGTGCTTTCCCGCACGGCGACAGGCACGATCGGCGGGGCGGTGGCCACGACCGACGAGCAAGAGCCGGATCTGGTGGACTTGATTATGGCGGGAGCGCGCTAAGCCTCCGTTCAAAGAGCCGTGTTTGCGATGGTGGCCAGTCAACCGAACACCTCGCCAGAACAAAAGACACCGGCATCGCGTTATCTGGTGCGGCAAGTTGATTTTCAACGGCCGCCGAGCCGTCTGCAATGCCCCCAAGCCCGCAGGCGGCTCGTTTTTTCTTTCCGTCCATGTCAGGATACTGGCGCAACACCTTCCATGCGTTGCAAAGGGCCGCCCGCCGTGCAGGGCACCGCGCCTGGCGCGCGGCATCTTATTGGGGGATCAGATGGACCTATTCAGCTTATTGGTCGGCCTTGTCGCCGGGATTATGATCGGTGGGACGGTGGCGTTCATCGCGATGGCGCTGGTGCGCAGCCCAGTACGCTAATTCCGCGCCCCGCAGTCGCGCATCCCTATCAGGCAATACCGGAAAAATCGGTCAGCCGCCAACGAGTGCTTCGCTACATCTTGGCCCGGCCTCACTTTGTATTGCAGCGCGATGCCTTATCGTGCAGAATCTGCCTAAATGGGTTGGGGCTCATGACGGAAGCAGGCCATCGCCGGGAAGCGTATGAAGCGATCCACGCGCTCCATATACGTCGCCAGAGCGCACACATACTTGGCATATTGATGGCTCTCGTCGGCGTGCCGATCTGGATTATTGGCCGCGCATGGTATTTCGTCAGTTTGTCGCCTGGGGGCGACATAACGCGCGATGGAAAATTTACCATCAGCGACGTCGCTAAGGGTTTCGAATTCTCGTTCATCGAACCATCGGTCCAGGTGCTCAAGGCCATGAACAGCGCCACGCCAAGAATTTTGGCCTTCTTCGAAATAGGCCCCTATTCAACCCCCGGCTGGGCTCTGCTGCTCATCTCGACTGTGGCTTGGGCCATAGTTTGGTGGTTGGCGGCCGAGGTGGTGTCGTTCTCGCTTCGCGGGTGCTGGATTGCGTGGCAAACGATAAGAGATATTCGCACCGGCAAAGAACGGCTCATGAAAGGCGACGTTGTGGTTTTGGGTGTGGTGGCGTTTCTTCTGGTGTTCGTCTGGGTGGTGCCATATTTTGCTAGGTGATCCGCCTACGATCCCCCAACTGCCTTTCCCATCCGATTGATGACCCGGAACCGTCGCCGCCCCAGCGCCGCCCCCGAAGGGCGAAGTTGCAGCACCGGGGTCTTTTGTGTCGTTCCGCCTGGATCAGGTTCCGGTGCAGGTTCATGCCAGTGGACTTTTACCCCGTCGGTGCCGCAGTGCGGGCATCTGGCTTTTGTCTCCAGCCGGTCCAGTCGGTAATCTGAACCCAAGGCGCCGACGAGCGTGGCGACGTCGAGCGGTACGGGCGGACACGGCTGGACCCGCTTGAGCGCATAATAGCGCCGCTGACAATAAAGTGTGGCGGTCCAACCATCTTGGAGCGCGTCTTGTAACCTGGCCCAACTGTCGAATGGAGGTTCGACAACGCGGGCGCTGCAAACATTATCGCCGGCGACCGCCAAAGCGCATCCCCGGTTCTCTGCTACCCGCCGCGCCAGTTCGTCGAGGGTTATATTGCCGTGGGCTTGGACCGCCTTATAGGTCCGCATCTCACCCATGCGCTTACATCGGATGCACTCGATCCGCAGCGATGTCGGCTTGAACTGATTGAGCCTGTCCGTTCCTTGCGCCAATTGACCCCTCTTGCACAAACATGGGACCGGAGTCATAGAATAGGAACAAAAAGAGAACAACTGGGCTCTTGATCACAAATGTCGCGCAGGAAAGGAGAGATGTCGCCGGCCCAGGTGGATAGGCTTTTCCCCTGGCAAATCGCCCTGCCGGCCAGCGCCGTTATCTCGGATGCAGCGCGTCGGGCCCACGGCGCGTGCGATCGTGGCCATTCCGTTGCCCATGAGGGCGAGTGGTGGAACGTGGTATGCTTCCCGACCAAAGAGCAGGCTGAAAAGTTCGGGCGGATCGTTGACGGCCTCTGGTTTGATCCTCGGGACCGAGGCCGGGGCCACAACTGGATGAAGTGGACACCCAAGGAAACTCCGCTACCTTTCAGCGAAACAACCATCGTGACGGACGGCAGGATGTGCAACCTCTACTCGATGACGACCAACGTTGAAGCGATCCGCGCCTTCGTGAAGGCCACGCGGGAGATCCAGCTTCACCCCAACCTCGGCAACTTCCCGCCCCAACCGGGTATCTACCCCGACTATCTGGCCCCGATCATACGCAACATGGACGACCTGAGCCGCCAACTGGCGATGGTGCGTTGGGGCATGCCCACGTCATCGCGCGTGCTCTATGAAGCCGCACGGAAGCGCGCCCAAAAGATCCAGGAGAAGGAAGGCCGGGAGCTATCGGAAGAAGAATTCCGGCGCTTGGTCGAGATGGAGCCCGATCGCGGCGTCACCAACGTGCGCAATTCTGATAGTCCGCACTGGCGGCGGTGGCTGGCCCCACGCTTCCGGTGCGTCGTCCCCTTCACGTCATTCAGCGAGTTCAACAAGGACGAAGGTGGCGACGTTTGGTTCGCGTTCGATGATAGCCGCCCGTTGGCATTCTTCGCCGGCATATGGGCGCCGCAGTGGACCTGCGTTCGCAAAGTCAAGGAAGGGCAGATCACGACCGACCTGTTTGCCTTTCTCACCACAGAGCCGAACGCAGACGTTGAGCCGATCCACCCCAAGGCAATGCCGGTGATCCTGACAACGCTAGATGAGGTCGAGACTTGGCTGATGGCGCCGTGGAGCGAAGCCCGAGGGCTCCAGCGCCCATTGCCAGACGGTGCGCTCAAGATCGTGGCGAGGGGTGTCAAAGAGGACGGAGTGGTATGACGACGATCAAGCGCCTGCGTAACGAAATCAAGCTGGCTCAGGAGGCCGTGCTGGCCCTCGATACGGCCGCCGATTGTGGCGACACCATCGAGGAGATGCGGCCGACCCTCGACGAGTTTCTGGAGCACGCCGCGCTCGCTCGGCTGTTCAGCCTTTATCTCGGTGATGCAAGCATGGATCCCGCCGCAGTGGAGTTGCGCGACCTGTTTCGCGAGGCGGCAGACGAGCGATTGATTGATGGGATGACGGACCCGCGCTTCGGAATGGGTGTCTTTCGCATCGCCGACGAGCGGTTCGAAATTGACGCGATTTCCAATGCGCTGCACAAACTTGGTGAGCTTTTGGATCGCGAAGAAGGCGAAGGACAATGAGCAAGCCCACCCCGCCGACAAAACTGATCGTGGTCATGGCATTCGAGGACGACAATGAGGGCGGCATGCGCCCGGCGTTTGAACCCCGCGAATACCAGAGCGAGCAGCGGGCCAAGATCGAGGCCGGATCGCTGATCAATACCTATCCGGCCGTCATCGCCTGGTCGCGAGAAGCACGGCCGGATATCGGGGAATACGGGCCGCCCGAGGTGCTATTCAGCTTCGGGCCGGTGCCCGACATGGAGTGATCGACAAGCGGCAGGAACTATGGCGCTGACCACTCGTTCTCCTCATGAAGGAGGAGATTGCCATGCCGCTCGATCATCGTGCAGCCACTGAACGCCGGAAGGAAATCGAAGGTGGCACCGATCCATTCGTCGTCGTAGCAGGACTGATCGCGGCAATCCTTTTGGGCTCGTGGCTTTTGTGGATGAACGGCCATGAAGAGATCGGCGACATGCACCAGTTCTACGGGACGCCTGTAACGTCTTCCGCAAGCCTCGATACGCCAGCTTAATGAGCCCGCTGCGACCAAACGCTCATTGAGAAAGATTCCGGCGCGGCCATGGTGTCGGCGCGCCGGCCATTATGCGTCCACATGTGGCTCGGCCGGCGAGGCTCGACGCGTTCCCCAAGACCCGAGCCTCGCCCTTTAAGGTCCGCCCGAGGTGGTGTTCGCAGTCAAGAAAAGACTGCCCAGGCCGCCAATAAAATACCGAGCACCGTCCCTGACCAAGCCAATGCAAGAAAGCCGTCCTTGACCGTAATGGCGAGTGCATAAACGGCAATGACGCTCGCTGCCCAGGTCGAGGTGAAAGGAATTAGTTCCAAGCCAGGCATGATAGCTCCGATCAGAACGCAGACGAGCGCGCCAATCCGCCGGAAGAACGGTCCGGCTGTTTCTTCCGCACGAGGTTTCACGAGCTTGTCAACCGTCGCACCGACTGGTGCCAGAAAGCGCAGAAGAGCCCGACCGTGCTTCGCGGGAATACAGCGTTTTGTAAGCCATCGTGGAAGCCACAAACGGTCGCGCCCCAAAGCAACCTGCCCGGCGATGAGAATTGTGCTGATCCCAACAATGGAAGGGAGGCCGGGTATAATGCTCAGCGGCGACATTACGATAAGCGCCGGCAGCAGCAGTACTGGGCCGGCTGAGCGCGCGCCCGCAATCTCCTGCACGAGGCCAATAGAGACCTCTTGCCCGTTCTCGGTACGATCTTTCAGCTCGTCGATCAGCTTGGACAATGGCCTATCTGAGTGTCCAGTGCCATCGCCACTAGATCGAACGGCATCAGTCATTGAATCGCTTTCAGAGCACCGCACGCGCGATGCAAAACGCTCGCTTGGGGCAAAAGGTTCAGGAAATGTGCCGGTGCCGACGCCATGCTCGGCATGACCTCATCGGTGAGCGTCGCAGCGGAGCCGTTCGACAACCGATTTGACACGCCCACCAGGGGCGGCAATCATCGGCGGGTAGATTTTGGGGGAATTCATGAAACGCAATCTCATCCGCGCCGCGGTGGTCGCCGTCGCTATGGCCGCGCCATCTGGTCCGGTCTGGGCGCAAGCCGGTGACCGCGACTGTTCCGATTTCCGTTCCTGGCAGGAGGCCCAAGCCTTCTACGAAGCCAACCGGCCCGGCGACCCGCATCGGCTCGACGCCGACAATGATGGCATAGCGTGCGAATCTCTTCGGTGATGAAGCGCTTGCCGATTTTGCGTGTCGCGGTGGCGGCTACGTTGATCGCTTCGCCGGCGGTGGCCCAAGAAATCCATTGGGAGAAATGCCGACCGGGGCAGCCCAACACGCCCGATAAGACGTGCGTTGTCGACGGCGACACCCTTTGGATCGAGGGCGTCAACGTCCGCATGGAAGGTTACGACACGCCCGAGCCTCAAACCAACATCTGCGGTGGCGAGCGCGAGAAGGCGCTGGCCGCGCGAGCATCAGACCGGCTGGTTGAGCTGCTGAACACGCGCTCTTGGCAGCTGGAGCTTTCCGGGGCGACGGGCGGGTTCGGCCGCGCGATCGGCTCGATCTATATCGAAGGCCGCGACGTCGGCGATATCCTTGTCGAAGAGGGTCTGGCGCGGTGGTGGCCGGATGGGCAAGAATGGTGGTGCGACTAAGGCCGGGCTTGGAACGGCAGACATGGGGGATCGATGACTACACTAACCCGTGCGATGCACTTCCTCACTGTCGGATGTTTGTCGCTGTTCTTATGCTTTGTTGCTTCTGCGCAAGAGATCACACTTCCCGCGAACAGCTATGTCACGTTCAACGGAGGTTGGGCTTGCAACTACGGTTATGTTCGATCCGGGAGCCAATGCATCGAGATCGCGTTGCCGGCTAACGCTACCCCGACGTATTCGGGCGGCTGGCAATGCAATTATGGCTATGTTCGGGAAGGCGACGGCTGCAGCAAAATCGCAATGCCGCCCAATGCATCTGCCACCTACAGTGGCGGCTGGTCCTGCAATTACGGCTTCGTGCGGGTCGGCGACAGATGCGACCAGATAGCTATGCCGCCCAATGCGTCCGCAACGTATAGCGGTGGCTGGACGTGCAACTACGGATATTTCCGCTCCGGTGATTCATGTCTGGAGATTCCGGTCCCGGCCAATGCGTCCGCCACCTATTCCGGCGGTTGGGCCTGCAATTTGGGGTATCGCCGAGAAGGAGAGCAATGCGAGGCTGTTCCACTGCCCGCCAACGCGCACCACACCTACGGGGGCACGATCGCTTGCAACATCGGTTTCAAAATGGTTGGCAGCGAATGCGCCCCCATGACCGAAGAAGAATTCCGTAGGCAGCAGGCACTTATCGCGCAACTCATCGCTTCTCAACGCGCAGAAAGTATCGCCATCGATGGAGAGGAATTTACCCTTTCCGACGTTGACCGCCGGTGTGAAGGATACATTTGGAATTTTCCATATGGCGAAGTGGAATGCCGGTCAGGCCTGCGGCCAGTTGAACGCAAGTGCGAAATATTTATGCACTCGCCAGAAAACGGGGGATTGAGCTGCAGGGGGTCGGAGCTCCGGCCCATCGAACGATTTTGCAGCGCGCGCATGTACAACGACCGATATGCCGAGATTGATTGCTGAGAGACGGCGTCCGTTGCGGGGCAGAATTTCTGGAAGATGAGGGCGCGATTCGCCGCATTTGATTATGGGGCCGTCCGCCAGGCGTGGGCTTCGCGATGTGAGAAAAGCCAATATCTCACGTGCTACCCATGTGCTGCCCAGCGCAAAGTGCTCTTGTAGCCCCTGCGGTGGGTCGATAAATTTTGTCAGCGATTTCAAAGGGAAAAGTGGTGCTGCTGGACAGGATTGAACTGTCGGCCTCTCCCTTACCAAGGATGTTCGGCGGCATCGCCTTCATGCTCGAAGGCAACATGGTGGTTGCGGTGATGAAGGAAGGTGACCTCCTCGCCCGCGTCGGCAAGGATGGATACGCCGCCGCCCTCACCCGCCCCGGCTGCGCCCCGATGACCATGGGCGAAAAGACCATGTCGGGTTTCGTCGCCGTCGACGGGGAGGTGATAGAGGACGATACGGCCCTCGCCTCATGGCTGAACGAATGCCTCGCCTTCACCGCGTCCCTGCCGCCCAAATAGCCTCCCTCGACACGCTTTGCGCTTTACCCCGCCAATGCTATAGGGGCGCCAGCCACAAGCACCACAGAGGAGACGTTAATGAGCAAGATCAAAGTCGCGAACCCCGTCGTCGAGCTGGACGGCGACGAGATGACCCGGATCATCTGGCAGGCCATCAAGGACAAGCTGATCCATCCCTATCTCGACATCGATCTTGAATATTACGATCTCTCGGTCGAAAACCGCGACGCCACCGACGATCAGGTGACCGTTGACTCCGCCAACGCCATCAAGAAGCACGGCGTGGGCGTCAAATGCGCCACCATCACCCCCGACGAAGGCCGCGTCGAGGAATTCGGCCTGAAGAAGATGTGGCGTTCGCCCAACGGCACCATCCGCAACATCCTGGGCGGCGTCATCTTCCGCGAGCCCATCATCTGCAAGAACGTTCCGCGCCTCGTTCCCGGTTGGACTCAGCCCATCATCATCGGGCGCCACGCTTTCGGCGACCAGTACCGTGCCACCGATTTCACCTTCCCCGGCAAGGGCAAGCTGACCATCAAGTTCGTGGGCGAGGATGGCCAGGAAATCGAGCACGAGGTGTTCCAGTCCCCCGGCGCCGGCGTGGCGATGGCTATGTACAACCTCGACGATTCCATCCGCGATTTCGCCCGTTCCTCGATGAACTACGCCCTCAATCGCGGAGTTCCATGCTATCTTTCCACCAAGAACACCATCCTCAAGGTCTATGACGGACGCTTCAAGGATATCTTCCAGGAAATTTACGACGCCGAGTTCAAGGAGCAGTTCGAAGCCAAGAAGATCTGGTACGAGCACCGCCTGATCGACGACATGGTGGCTTCCGCTCTCCGCTGGTCCGGTGGCTACGTCTGGGCCGCCAAGAACTACGATGGCGACGTACAGTCCGATACTGTCGCCCAAGGCTTCGGCTCGCTCGGCCTCATGACTTCGGTGCTGATGACACCAGATGGAAAGACGCTCGAATCCGAAGCCGCCCACGGCACCGTCACCCGTCACTACCGTCAGCACCAGCAGGGCAAGGAGACCTCGACCAACTCCACCGCCTCGATCTTCGCCTGGACCCGTGGCCTCGCCCACCGCGCCAAGCTCGACGGTAATGACGACCTCGCAAAGTTCGCCGCCACCCTCGAAAAGGTCACCGTCGACACCATCGAGGAAGGCAAGATGACCAAGGATCTGGCGTTGCTCGTTGGCCCGGATCAGCCCTGGCTCACCACCATGGGCTTCCTGGAAGCCGTCGACGCGAACCTGCAAAAGGCCATGGGTCAGTAGTCTCCCCTTCTCGCAATCGCATCAGGCGGCGTCCGAGGACGCCGCCTTTTTTCATGCTCCTGACAAAGCCTGTCACGACCTCGGGGTATTGCGACCTTCCAACAATGACGGGAGAGTTGCTTTGAACATCATTCTTGGCGGCACCGGCAAGGTCGGGTTCGCAACCGCACAGACCCTGCTGCGGCATGGCGAACCGGTAACCGTCGTGACGCGAAATGCCGCTCACGCTTCTGCGCTTCAAGCCGAAGGCGCAATAATAGCTCAAGCCGATATTCGCGACGTCGAAAGGCTGCGCGACGTGTTCCGCACCGGCACCCGCGCCTTTCTGCTCAATCCGCCCGCCGATCCTTCAACCGATACGGACAAGGAGGAGCGCGCCAACGTCGCCGCCATAGTCAAAGCCCTGGATGGTGCCGGCCTTCAAAAGCTTCTTCTGGCTTCCACCTACGGAGCACGGCCGGGCGAGCGCTGCGGCGACCTGACGGTGCTGCATGAATTCGAAGAGCTTTTGCGCGCCCAACCCATACCCGTCGCGATCAATCGCGGCGCGTATTATATGAGCAACTGGACGGCAATGCTCGACGCGGTGCGCGAGAGTGGGTCCTTGCCCAGCTTTTTCCCCTCGGACCTCCCCATTCCCATGGTTGCCCCGCAAGATTTGGGCGAAATGGCTGCCCGTCGCCTCATAACGCCGGAGGACGACAGAGGCATCGTCCATGTCGAAGGACCGGCGCGCTATACGCCCCACGACGTGGCAACTGCTATCGCCGACGCACTCGGCATGCCCGTCAACGTGCAGGAAATTCCCCGCGATAGCTGGAAACAGACCTTTTTGGGGCTCGGTTTTCAAAACCGGCGGCAAGCTCCTACACCTGCATGACGGCAACGGTAGTCGACGAGGTGTCAGGCCAACCCAAGAATTACGGGCGCGGGCTAACCACCTTGCGGGAGTTCATTCACCAGCAAATCCAGGACAGACCGGAATAGCCTGCCTCATGCCCGTCCGTATCAGGCCGAAATCTGCGCCCTGATCGCTTCGAGCGCCGCCTGCGCCTGCGCCCCGTCCGGCCCCCCGGCCTGGGCCATGTCGGGCCGCCCGCCGCCGCCCTGCCCGCCCAGCGTGGTCGAGCCGATACGGACCAGATCGACAGCGCTATAGCGCGAAACGAGATCTTCGCTGACACCCACGGCGATACCGGCCTTGCCATCCTCGGTCGTCCCTACGACGACGACGATGCCCGAGCCGAGTTGCTTCTTGCCCTGGTCGACCAGCCCGCGCAGATCCTTGGGCTGCAACCCTTCGACCACACGGCCCATGAAGGTGACGCCGTTGATCGTTTCGCTCGCCGCGCCGTTGCTGGCGCTGGTCCCGCCAATTGCCAGCTTCTGGCGCGTTTCGGCAAGTTGGCGTTCAAGCGCCCTGCGTTCCTCGACGAGCGCGTTGACCCGCGCAGCCGCATCGCGCGGCGAAACCTTGAGCGCCGAAGCTATCGATTTGAGCTGATCTTCCTGTTCATTGAGATAGGCGCGCGCGCCATCGGCCGTCAGCGCCTCCACGCGTCGCACCCCGGCCGCCACCGAGCTTTCCTGGATGACCTTGACCAGCCCGATATCGCCGGTACGCCGCACATGCGTGCCACCACACAATTCCATCGAATAGGTCTTGCCGGCCTTGCCGCCCTCGGTCGTCGTGCCCATGGAAACCACGCGCACTTCGTCGCCGTATTTTTCGCCGAACAACGCCATCGCTCCGGCCTCGACGGCGTCATCGACCGCCATCAGCCGCGTTTCGACGGGTGCATTCTGAAGTACGATCGCATTGGCCATGCGTTCGACTTCGGCAATCTCGGCCTCACTCATCGGCTTGGCGTGCGAAAAGTCGAAGCGCAGCCGGTCGGGCGACACCAGCGAGCCCTTCTGCGCCACATGCGCGCCCAGCACTTCCCGCAGCGCCTCGTGCAACAGGTGCGTCGCCGAATGGTTGGCGCGGATCGCCGAGCGGCGGCCATGATCGACCTTGAGCGTCAGCGCATCGCCAACCGAAATGCTGCCCGCCTCCACCTTGACCCTGTGCGCGAAAACCCCGCCGGCCTGCTTGGTCGTCTCGAGCACCACGGCACGCGCGCCATCTTCGCTCTGCATCACACCGGTATCCCCCACCTGTCCGCCGCTCTCGCCATAGAACGGGGTCTGGTTGAGGACGATAAACCCTTCGTCGCCGGCGTTGAGCGCATCGACGCTCGCGCCATCTTGGACCAGCGCGGCGACGGCGCCATCGCTTTCCTCGGTCTCGTAACCGAGGAATTCGGTCGGCCCAGCTTTGTCGGCTACGGCGAACCAAACGGCGCTGGTTGCAGCATCGCCCGAGCCCGACCAGCTTTTGCGCGCCTCTGCCTTCTGGCGCGCCATTGCCGCGTCGAACCCGGCCTGATCGACAGAAACGCCGCGCAGGCGCAGCGCGTCCTGAGTTAGATCGAGCGGAAAACCGTAAGTGTCGTAGAGCTTGAAAGCGGCCTCGCCGGCCAAGGTGTCGCCCTTTCCAAGCCCGGTCGTTTCCTCCTCCAGAATCTGAAGACCCCGGCTCAATGTCTTGAGGAAGCGTTCTTCTTCAAGAAGGACTGTCTCGGAAATCATGGCTTCGCCCTGGACCAAATCCGGATAAGCCTGCCCCATTTCCCGAACCAGCGCCGGCACGAGCTTGTAGATCGTTGGGTTGTTGGTGCCCAAAAGCGTGGCGTGTCGCATGGCGCGGCGCATGATGCGCCGCAGCACATAGCCCCGGCCTTCATTGGCTGGCAGAACACCATCGGCGATCAGGAAGGACATAGAGCGCAGATGGTCGGCGATGACGCGATAGGAGGCCGCCGTTTCAGGTGTCGGTGCTTTGCCGACCGCCGATGCGGTCGCATCGATCACGTGCCGGAACATATCGGTTTCGAAGACACTCTCGACCCCCTGCAGAATCGAAGCCATGCGCTCGAGGCCCATGCCGGTGTCGATCGAGGGATTGGGCAGAGGTTCCTGCGTACCGTCGGCGAATTGCTCGTATTGCATGAAAACCAGGTTCCAGAATTCGAGGAACCTGTCGCCATCCTCTTCCGGACTGCCCGGAGGGCCGCCCCAGATGTGCTCGCCACGGTCGATGAAGATTTCCGAGCACGGACCGCACGGGCCGGTATCGCCCATGGTCCAGAAATTGTCGGAGGTCGGGATGCGGATGATCTTGTCGTCGGAAAACCCGGCGATCTTATTCCAGTATTCGGCCGCCTCGTCGTCGGTGTGATAGACGGTGACCAACAACTTGTCCTTGTCGAGGCCGAATTCCTTGGTAACCAGATTCCAGGCCAGCTCGATCGCCTGTTCCTTGAAATAGTCACCGAACGAGAAATTGCCCAGCATCTCGAAGAAGGTCAGGTGACGGGCGGTGAAGCCGACATTGTCGAGGTCGTTGTGCTTTCCACCGGCGCGCACGCATTTCTGCGAACTGGTTGCGCGGCTATAGGGACGCTTTTCAAGCCCGGTGAAAACGTTCTTGAACTGCACCATGCCCGCGTTGGTAAACATCAACGTCGGATCGTTGCGCGGCACCAACGGGCTCGAGGCGACCTTCTCGTGACCGTTCTTGGCAAAGAAGTCGAGGAAGGTCGAACGAATATCGTTTACGCTTGTCATGATCGAGCCCGGAAACCTGTCTGCGGCAGAACGCGCCACACCGATAATATTGTTCTCTCACGCGCCGGATAAGCGAGTTCGCATGCCCCGCTGGCCAGCCCGAAAACCTGAGCATGCCTTCTAGCGTGTGCTTTCGGCGAGCGCAATGCGAACAGCCGGCCACAAAAACAAGAAAGGCGCCGGTTGCCCGGCGCCAGGGAGGTCATCGCTAAAATTGGTTTCCCCACTGGTGGTTTCAACCCTCGGCGGGTACTCCCTTGTCCGCATCACTCGTCGCTGTCGCCGTCGTTTTCGTCGCCGGCTGTGATCAACTCCGCGGCAAGCAGCCCGGCGCTTTCACGCACACCGTTTTCGATCTGGTTGGCGATTTCGGGATTGTCCTTGAGGAACTGCCGCGAATTCTCGCGACCCTGCCCCAGCCGCTGGCTGTCATATGAGAACCAGGCGCCCGATTTCTCGACGATCCCTGACTTAACCCCGAGGTCGAGCAGTTCGCCCGTCTTGGAAATACCTTCGCCATACATGATGTCGAACTCCACCTGACGGAACGGAGGCGCAAGCTTGTTCTTGACGACCTTGACGCGGGTCTGGTTGCCCACGACTTCCTCGCGGTCCTTGATCGCGCCGATGCGTCGGATATCGAGACGCACCGAGGAATAGAATTTGAGCGCATTGCCGCCGGTCGTCGTTTCGGGCGAGCCGAACATCACGCCGATCTTCATGCGGATCTGGTTGATGAAGATCACCATCGCCTTGGACCGCGAGATCGAGGCGGTGAGCTTGCGCATCGCCTGGCTCATCAGGCGAGCCTGCAGGCCGGGAAGGGAATCACCCATCTCCCCTTCCAGCTCGGCACGCGGGGTCAGCGCGGCCACCGAGTCCACGACCAGAACGTCGATCGCCCCCGAACGCACGAGCGTATCGGCGATTTCCAGCGCCTGTTCGCCGGCATCGGGCTGGGAGATCAACAGATCGTCCACATTGACGCCCAGCTTGCGGGCATAAACGGGATCGAGCGCGTGTTCGGCGTCGACGAAGGCGCAAATGCCTCCTGCCTTCTGCGCCTCGGCCACCACATGGAGTGCCAGCGTCGTCTTGCCCGAGCTTTCCGGCCCGAAAATCTCAATAATACGCCCGCGCGGCAGGCCGCCGATCCCGAGCGCGATATCGAGCCCGAGCGAGCCCGTGGGGATCGATTCGACATTGACCGAGGTGTTCTCCCCCAGCCGCATGATCGAACCCTTGCCGAAATTGCGCTCGATCTGGCCCAGAGCCGCTTCGAGTGCCTTGTTCTTGTCCATCGAACCCCCGTCTACAACGCGAAGCTGTGAAACCGCCATTCTTAGCTCTCCTTATTTCACCAAAAGCCCCGCGCTTGCAACGCGATGGAAAGGCCCTGAACATCTAATTGCATGTTGCATATTTGTTCTCATTTCGTTGCTGTAATGTCAAGGGACAAAGTGCGAACAAAAAAGGATTTCCGGAACCAGCCGCGCTCCCGGAACTTCTGTCCTCGAACCAATTCAATCCGAAAGCCAGAGCAAATGAACCTCGGAACGGGAATCTCCATTGGAATCGCGATCGGAACCGCCATCGGCGTCGGCATCGACAATCTGGCCTTGGGCATAGGGATCGGCATCGCCATCGGCGCGGCGCTTGGGCTGGCCTTCAGTTCCACCGCCAAGGACAAGCCTGACGAAAACGACCGGCCCTAATCCTCGCGCGGGCTCGGAGAGCCTGAGAGCACTTCCTTGACTTTGGAATTAATCTGGTCGAGCGTATAGGGCTTGGGCAGGAACTCGACGCTCCTGTCGTCCGCCAGCCCCTGACGCACGCTCTCCTCGGCATAGCCGGAAACGAAAATCACCTTGAGGTCGGGGTAAAGCCTGCGCACATGGGTGAGCAGCGTCGGCCCGTCCATCTCCGGCATCACAACGTCGGAAATGATGAGGTCGAGTTCGCCATTGATCTCTTCGAGTACCTCGAGCGCTTCCTCGCCCGATCCGGCCTCGAACACCTCGTAGCCGGTGGTCGAAAGCGCCCGGGCCGAGAACATGCGCACGCTCTCTTCGTCTTCCACCAGCAGGATGCGCTCGTTCCCCGTCAGGTCCTTGACCGGTGCGGCGACCGCCTTGGCGGTTTCTTCCTTCTCCACCGGAATATGACGCGGCAGGAAAATGCGGAATGTCGTTCCCACCCCGATCTCGGATTCGGGATAGATATAGCCACCGGTCTGCTTGATGATGCCATAGACCATCGACAGCCCCAGGCCGGTGCCCTTGCCCAGCTCCTTGGTCGAAAAGAACGGCTCGAAGATCTTTTCCATGATTTCGGCGGACATGCCGGTGCCCGTATCGGCGACTTCGATCAGCACATAATCAGCCGGCGTCATGCCCGGATAATCGAACGTCGCAGCCTCGTCGGTGCCCACATTCCGCGTCCGCAGCGTGATCTGTCCGCCTTCGGGCATCGCGTCGCGCGCATTGACGGCGAGGTTGATGATCACCTGCTCGAGCTGCACCAGATCGGCCCGGATCGGCCATACCTCGCGCCCATGCTCGACATCGAGCGTCACCTTCTCGCCGATCAGGCGTTTGAGCAACACCGTCAGGTCATCGATATGCTGGGGCACTTCGAGCACCTGCGGCCGCAACGTCTGCCGCCGCGAGAAGGCCAGCAACTGGCGCACAAGCCCGGCCGCGCGGTTGGCGCTCTGCTTGATCGACATGATGTCCGAGAACGAAGGATCGGACGGCTTGTGCTTCAAAAGCAGCAAGTCCGAAAACCCGATGATCGCAGTCAAAACGTTGTTGAAATCATGCGCCACCCCGCCCGCGAGCTGACCCACCGCCTGCATCTTCATGCCCTGGGCAAACTGTTCCTCGAGCTGACGCTGCTCGGTCATGTCGAGCGCGTAGAGAATGGCCGCCTCGTCGCTCTCCCCGCCCTGCTCGACTCCGGAAATGAACATCCGGACGCTGCGCGCCTTGTCTCCCGGAATGGTCGCGTCCACCGGCGCGATTTCCGATTTGTGCGCCCGCGCATCTACCAGCGCCGTCGCCAGATTCTCCCGGTTTTCGGTGTCGATCAGCGTCGCGACATCCAGTCCCTCGATCCCGCGATCACCTGAGGTCAGCCCGAAAATCCGGGTGAACGGCGCGTTGGTGCGCACCACCCTGCCCTCGGCATCGAGCGCGGCGATCGCGATGGGTGTATTGTTGAAAAACCGCGAGAATCGCACTTCGGCGGCCCGCAGCGCTTCCTCGCCATCGACGCCCCGTGAACGGTCGAGCACCAGTGTACGCGTCTCGCCCAACTCGCCCTCCGCCAGCCGCGCCGCGCGATGCAGCAGCCGTACCGGCAGATTGGTGCCGTCCTGGCGCACCAGATCGAGGTCGATGATTTCAGTCCGAACAGCCCCGTCCTGCCCGCCCCCCATCAAAAGCCCCGCACCATCCCCATGCACGATCTCGCCCAGGTCGAGATCGCCCGCCTCGAACGCGGCGAGGTCATAGCCGAGCCAATCGGCAAGGGTCGAGTTGATATATTGGATGCGCCCGCGCGCATTGGCCGAAAAGAACCCGGCCGGCGCGTGGTCGAGATAGTCGATGGCCTTTTGCAGCTCGACGTAGAAATTTTCCTGCGCTTCGCGGTCGCGCGTGATGTCCTCGACCGTCCAGATCACCGATTTGCCCGGCGCGCCGTCATAATCCGGCAGCGCCCGCACCGCCACTCGATACCAATGGGCCGACGCTTGCCCCCGCGCGATCCGGATATCTTCGATGATGGACCGCCCGTCCCGCGCCGCGCGCGACAGCCGATAGACCGCCTCACTGGCCTCCGGCTGGCTCGCGAACAGGCGTGGCACGCCCACCGGAATGCCCTTCGAAACCCCCTTGGAAAGCTCGGAATATTGGGCATTGGCATAAAAAATCTTGCCGTCGCGATCCGTCACCACCGCCCCATGCGGCAGGCTGTCGACGATCGCCCGCGCCAATGTGCGCTTTTCGGTTCCACCTACGAACCGGAACAGCCCAGCCGCCAGCGCGAAAAGCGAGAACACCCCGATCACCGCGAGAATGCCGAGAAACAGCACGATCATCTCGGGCGAAATCGTCTCGCCCATCAGCGAAAACGCGACCGCTACGGCGATTAAGCACAACGAGAGGATCACCACTCGCCACAGCGCACCATTCGAGGACGGGCGAGCCATCGTGGGCTCGGGATAGCTGTCCTCGTCCATCCGGGCCATCGCCATCGCTTCTCGTTCCTCGCAGTCCGTTCGGTGGGGCCCAATCGAATCGGGCTCCTATTGGTAGCAAAACCGGCTTTGTCTTGGGTAGTGCAGATTAACTCACTGTTAACAATCTCGATCGGCTTTGAACGAGACTTTGCCGAACGGGCCATACCTCACCCGCTCTTCCACCCGGAGCGCTGTTTCAGTCGCATCACATAGCCGATGATCTGCGCCACCGCCTTGAAGTGCTCGGCGGGGATCGTTTCCCCCACCTCGGCGCCCGCATAGAGCGCCCGTGCCAGCGGTGGGTTTTCCACGATAGGAATGTCGTGATCCTTTGCCAGCCCACGGATGCGCAGCGCAATCGAGTCCACCCCCTTGGCCACCACCTCGGGCGCGGCCATCTCCCTGTCGTATTTGAGCGCCACTGCAAAGTGGGTCGGGTTGGTCACCACCACCGTCGCCTCGGGCACCGCCGCCATCATCCGCTTGCGGCTCCGCTCCATCCGGATCTGCCGGATACGGCCCTTGAGATGCGGATCGCCCTCCATTTGCTTATATTCGTCGCGGACTTCCTTGACCGTCATCATCTGCCGCTGCCACCATTTGTGGCGCATGTAGAGATAGTCGAGCAGCGCAACCACGGTTATCGCGATCAGTGTCGCGATGAAGATCTTGATCCCGATTTCCTGAAACAGCGCGAGCGTCATTATCGGATCGGCGGTCATGATGGTGGAAAGCCGGTCCCGATCGGGCCACACCACCATTACCATGATGGTTGAAAACACCCCCAGCTTGAACAGCCCCTTGCCGAAATTGACCAGCCCCTCGGTCGAAAACAGACGCTTGAATCCGGCGAGCGGCGAAATCTTGGAGAGCTTGGGCTTGAGATTTTCGGCTGAAAACACCATCCGGTGCTGCACCATGTTGCCCACAATCCCGCACAGCGCCAAAAGGATCATCGGGATCAACAGCGTGCTGAGCAGCGTCGTCGTCGCTCCATAGACGAACTGGTTGAACCCCGGTCCGCCCACCTCGTAAAGGTCCGCCCGCGCCAGATATTCGGACAGCGTTGTGAGGATCGAACTGCCGGTCGTCGGCGCCACGAAGGCAAAGACCAGCGCCGAACCGAACACCATGAACCAGGTCGTCACCTCCTGGCTTTTGACCACATCGCCCTTCTTGTGCGCGTCCTCGAGCCGCTTTTGGGAGGGGTCCTCTGTCTTTTCGCTCTGTTCGGGTTTGTCGTCGCTCACGATCTACCCCAGAAACTGCGCGAAATGCTCTTCGAGTCGCCCGATATAGAGCGTCATGGTGAGGCTCAACAGCAGCGCGAAGAGGATCAGCCCGATGATGATGTTGGCGGGCATGGCCATGAAGAACACCTGGATTTGCGGCATCAACCGCCCCAGAATGCCCAGCCCGAGATAGAACACCAACCCGAAGACCAGAAGCGGCGCGCTCATCTGCACGCCGATGACGAAGGACTGCCCCACGATGCGCACCGCCATTTCGGCGGCATCCCCCAGCATCAATGGCGCGCCGGGCGGGAAATAATCGTAGCTCGCATAGATTCCCGCCAACAGCATGTGGTGGAGATCAGTCGCAAAGATCAGCGTCACCCCAAGCATGGCGAGGAAATTGCCCACCACAGCGCCCTGCACCCCCGATTGCGTCGGATCGGTGGTCTGCGCCATCGATAGCCCCATCTGAAATGCGATTACCGCCCCCGCCACCTGCGCGGCTGTGAGGATCAACCTGATCAGCCCCCCGAGAATGAACCCCACAGCCAGTTCATGCCCCAGTACGGCAACGAGCCCCCCGACGGTTTCGGGCACGGGCCCGAGCTGCGCCACGACCAGCGGATAGAGGATAAAGGCGAACGCCAGGGCGAATGTCAGCCGCAGCCGCGCCGGAATCGTTTGTTCGCCCAGCGCGGGCAGCAGCATCAGCATCGTCCCGAGCCGCGCGAAGATCAGAAAGAAATAATAGGCGACATCGGGACCCCAGTTGACCGTCATCGCCCGCTAAAAGCCCGTGATGATGAGATCCACGATCTCATTCATATACGCCCCCATCGTCGCCCCCATGAACGGCAGGGTCAAAAGCATCGTGACGAAGATCGCGATGATCTTGGGCACGAAAACCAGCGTCATTTCCTGAATCTGGGTCAGCGCCTGAAACAGCGCGATGATCACCCCGATCACCAGCCCGACGATCATCATGGGCGCCGAAATGATGATCAGCGTCCAGATACCGGATGTGGCAATGTCGAGCGTCTCTGCCCCGGTCATCTCGGCCCCGCGCGATTCGTTAACGGGAGTTTACACCTAAACGACGGTGCGTGTGGCCAATGCATTGAAGGACTTCCGAAACCCCCGATTTGTCATTCCGAGATTTTATTCCCGGAATCCAGCAGCAGCCTTTGCGAGCCCGCCAGCCTAAATCGGCATCCTCATGATTTCTTCATAAGCCGAGATCACCCGATCCCTGACGGTCACCATCGTCTCCATCGCCGTCTCAGTTTCCGCCAGCGCCGTCACCACGTCGACCACATTGGCCTTTCCGTTGACCATATCGACGGCGACCTGATCGGACCGCTGGCCAGCCTCGGCGACCGAATTGAGCTGATCGGCCAGCATCTGCCCGAAATCGACCCCCGAGGACGACGCGCTCGGCGCAGCGACCTTCCCCGCAGCCTGATCGGAAATCAGCCGAGAAATATTGCCATAAGCCGCCGTCGCGGCGTTGAAGGGGGTGGTCATCTATCGTCTCCCTTATCCGCGCAGGATATCGAGTGTACGGCCCAGCATCTGCCGCGACACCGTCACCACGTTGAGATTGGCCTCATAGGTGCGCTGGGCCTCGCGCATGTCCATGCTTTCGATCAGCGTGTTGACGTTGGGGTATTTCACATAGCCGTTCTCGTCGGCCGCCGGGTGCCCCGGCTCGTAGCGCGACGAAAAATCGCTCGTATCGGCCGACAGCGGCCCCACGCTCACCTCATAGGCGCCGAGTTCGCGATTGAGCATCGCATGAAACGTCGGAATCTTACGCCGATACGGGTCCTCGTCCGGCGTCCGCGCCGCGGAATCCGCATTGGCCATGTTCTCGGCGATCACCCGCATCCTCGCCGTCTGGGCATTGAGCCCCGATCCGGCGATCTTGATCGATGTCATGAAGTCGTTCATCGCACTCCAGCCTTATGCCTGTTTGCCGAGGGCAATCTTGATCACCCGCATGGAGCGCGAGTAGAGCGTGGTCGCCGCCTGGTAATCCATCTGGTTGGTGGTGACCTTCATCATCTCTTCCTCGAGCGTCACCCCATTGCCCTCGGGCATGATCTCAAAGCTGTTCATGGTCCGCGCGCCCATCGTCCGCGACGGGTCACCGCCCACCGCGTAATGCCTGGTATCGGTCGCGAGCGTGGTAACGTTCGCACCCGACCGGCGCGCCGTATCCGCTATCGAAAAGGGCGAAAGGTCGCGCCCGCGATACCCCGGCGTCTCGGCATTGGCGACGTTCTCGGCCAACAGCGTCTGGCGCGTCTGATGCCATTGCATCTTGTTCTTGAGTGCCGCAAAGATCGGCAGGTCGCCAATGGCCATGGGAAACGCGAATCCGAAGAGAGTTCGTTAACTGGGCAAATTCTGCCCACTACATGGTTAATGAGCCGTTAACTACGATGACGCACAACCACCGAATTCTCCCTATTTTAGCCCCATCATGCCCTATGATAGGCAAGTCTTGCCCGCTATCATGCGTGATCGGGACCATTCTTTCTGGAGCTTGCTTGTGGGATTTCTGACCAGCCTGTTCGGCGGTGAAACCAATTACCTCACCATGTTGATTGCGCTCGCAATCGTGGTGGTGCTCATCGTCCTCGCCGTTTGGCTCATCAAGCTCGTGGGCGACGCCTCGCGCAATGTCGGACGCGGCCGCAACCGGCGCCTCGCCGTCATCGATTCCATCGCCATCGACAACAAGCGCCAGGCGGTGATCGTGCGGCGCGACGAGACCGAACATCTGATCGTCATCGGCGGGCCCAACGATCTTGTCGTCGAAAGCGGCTTTGCCGCCCCCGCCATGCATCAGGTCCAGCGCGCCCCTCGCCGCAAGCCCGAAACCGCTCCGGTCGTCGCGCCCGAACCCGTAGCCCCGGCCCGACCCACCACAACGTCCCTGCGCCACACCGGCCTGCTCCGCCCCGTCGATAACGAACCGCAACTCGATGGGGGAAAGCCCGACAAACCGGGCCGCGTCTCTTCCGACTCAGCTACAAGCGTAGCGATGACGGCTACCACCACAGTGGAGCCCGAGCCGCTGCTTGACGCGAGGGAAAAAGATTACGAGGACGCGACGGCCAAGTCCTGACGCTGCCACGCGCCGGTTCCATCCCGGCGCGGCACTCTTGCTCGGCCTGGGACTCGTCGCAGTCTCGCTGCTCCTCCTCCCCGCTACCGGCCTTGCCCAGGGCATCTCGATCGATTTCGGTGACGAGACGACGCTGACCGAACGCGCGATGCAGTTGATCGCGCTCATCACCATCCTGGCGCTGGCCCCCTCCATCCTCGTGATGGTCACCAGCTTCACCCGGATCGTGGTCGTGCTGTCGCTCCTGCGCACCGCCATCGGCCTTCAGACCGCGCCGCCCAATTCGGTGATGATCTCGCTGGCGCTGTTCCTGACTGCCTTCATCATGGCCCCCACGCTGGAGGCCAGTTACAACGCCGGCATCGCCCCGCTGATCGCCGGCGAAGTGGGAATGACCGAAGCGCTCGAACTCAGCGCCGGCCCCGTCCACGAATTCATGCGCGCCCACGTCCGCGAGCAGGACGTGATGCTGTTCATGGACCTCACCGAAACCCCCGCCCCGGAAAACCCCGAAGATCTCGAGCTGCGCATCCTGATCCCGGCCTTCATGATCTCCGAACTTCGCCGCGCCTTCGAAATCGGCTTCCTGCTCTTTTTGCCGTTCGTCGTCATCGACATGGTCGTCGCCTCGGTGCTGATGAGCATGGGCATGATGATGCTCCCCCCGGTCATCATCTCCCTCCCCTTCAAGCTGATCTTCTTCGTCCTCGTCGACGGCTGGTATCTTGTAGCGGGATCGTTGATCCGAAGTTTTACGGGATGAGCGCCGACCTCGCGAAAGCGAGGTCAAATCGAACGCCCGAGCGTACGGCGAGGGCCGGACGAGCGCCGCACCACTCAACCCTACAAACTCGCCACTGCCCCCGCTTCCGGCGCGGCCCTCAGCGGCGTCACCGCGTCCTGCCCGGCATAGATTTCCCGATAGGCGTTGAGGAAGCCGTTGATCGCCTGCGTATCGGCCACTTGCCGCGCGATCTCGCGGAAGCTCGATCCGTTTGCATCGACCTCCTCGGAAACGAAAGCGAACATCGGCCATTCCGGTGTCATCGCCATGGCACCCGAGAACCGGCTGCGCAGCCGCGACAGCCCGATCTGGTCGTCGGCCAGTACATAGCCCACCGCCGCCTTGACCACATTGGAGCGCCCCAACGGGCTCAGATCGCCATCGACCAGATCGGCCGAATAAAGCGCTTCGATCAACTCACTCGCCTGCCCATAGCGCCGCCCCTTCCAAAGCGCATCGATCCGCAGCAACTCGATATCGCGCCCCGATAGGTTCGAGAGCAGATCGAGCGCCAGGTCCTGCCGGTTGGCCTGGATCAGCGCGCTCGCCTCCAGCACCCGCCGCTGCCGCTGCAATCCCGGCGGCAACCCTGCCAGCCGCGTATCGTAGAGCGCGCGCAACGCCGAATTAGGGTCGCGGTTGGCGATGTGCACCACCGCCAGATCAGCCGCGACCTGCGCCCGCGACGCCCCCTCCAGCCGGTTATCCACCTGATAGCGCAACAATTCGGCGGCCTGCGCCAAAAGATCGACCTCGATCAGCCGCTGCGCCAGATTGCGGATCATCGTATCGCCTTCGACTCCCGGCGGGGTGAGATGGCGATAGTCATAATAGATGGCGAGCGCGGCAATCGCATCGAGCGAATCCGCCTGCCCATCGAGGAACAGCCCGGCGAACTCCTCCCGCGCCCGCGCCAGCAGCGGATCGAGCAGGTTCGCATCAAAGCTGTTGGACATTTCTCGCGTCAGCACGAAGGCGTCGCGATAGTCGCCATGGCGATACTGCAGATCGGTGAGCTTGGCGACGATATCGATCTCAAGCTGGTCCCCGCGCCAGATCGTCGATTGCACGGCCAGCGTGTCGATAGCCGGCGCGATATCGAGATTGCCCATATTGTCGAGCAGTTCGATCGTGCGCAGCACCGCCTCGACCGAGGCCATCCGGCGGTCCGATGCGATTACGCGACCATAGCTTTCCAGCGCCTCGTCATTGCGGCCATTGAGCTGGTCCAGCCGGCCCGAAAGCAATTCGTATTCGGCCACCTGATCGCGCGAGAGCGCCGAAAGATCGACGATTTCGAGCATATCGCCAGCCATCTCGGCATCCTCCTCTTCCACCGCCGCGCGGATCGCGGCAAGGTGGAAACGGGAGCGGACCCAATTGGGATAATTGTCGACCACCGTATCGGCACCGAACGCGTCGAGCCGCGCGCCGGCGAAATCGCCGCTCTCGGCCTTGGCGATGGTGCGCCAGATCATGGCGTCCGCCTCGTCACGCATGGCGTCGCTGTTGAGCAGTGCCAGCGCGTCGGACGCCCGCCCGGCCAGAGCATTGGCGGCGGCAAGGGTCGCGTTCATCTGCGGCGCCAGGCTTTCCTGGCGCAATTCGCGCTCCATCACCTCGATGACCCCGATGGCCTCGAAGGTGAGATTGTTGCCGAGGTAGAACTGAGCCAGATCGAGCCGCGCCCGGTCGAGTTCCCGGCCTTCCGCCCGCGAGGCACGCGCCAGGATCATGTTCCGCTCCACATCGAACGCCTGCGGATCGGGCACCATCACCGAAACCAGATCGAGCGCGCTCTGGCTCGATTGCTCGGGCGTGCGATAGCGCAACCCGTCATCGGCCGAAAGCGTCAATCCCGCATCTGCGGCGATCACCGCATACCGGTCCTCGATCGAAACGCTGACCCCCTCGTGCAGCGGCCTGATCACCAGCCCATGCACCGAGCGCGGCGCCTGGAAATCGACGAATCCCAGATCGCGGACAATGCCGCGCGCCGGCGGGAAAACGGTCACCACGTCCAAAATATCGCCCACATCGGGGTCGCGCAGTTGGTGCACCCGTGCCGGCCGCTCCAGATCGGCCAGCATCTCGTAATAGCCGTGCGGCGATTTCCGGCGCTCCAGCGTCACCGGGCGCGTTGCCGACAGCAGGATATCGCCGAGCGAAAGCACCCAGGCCTTACCCTCCGACGCGATGGTCGCCAGCCGATTGTCGTCGAGCACCATCCGCACCACATAGGCCGCCCCAGTGCTCTCGACAGTGAAGTCGCTCGCCAGCCCATCGAGGATCTGGCTCGATTGCTCGTCGGGCCGCTCGAGCTGCGCGCGAGTGTCGAACAGCATCCAGACCACATTGCCGCGCCGAAACACCGCCGAAGGCGTTTCTTCGGTGAACGGGAACACCACCCGCACCGTCGCGCCGACCGTGCTGACATGGGGCCGCACCACGCCGGAGCCTTCTGGCTCCACAGCGTCCGCCGCCTCATCGACGACCGCGGCCACCGAAACGGTTTCCGCTTCAAGCTCGGCCGCAATCGCCGCAATATCGAAGGCTTCCGCCGTGCTGCCTGGAATGCCGATATCAAGAGTGAATTCGCTGCTCGACTGCTCGTAGAACCGCATCTCGGCGTCATCGGCCACGGCAAAGGTGATTTCCGTATCGCCCCCATGGACGATGTTCTCCACCTCGCCCAGTTCCGCCGGCCTGTCCGAGAGGATCGGATACAGATCGATCGGCACCGGCCAATCGAACCGCAGCGAGGCCTCGTCCCCCTCGCGCGAAAACTCGGCCTTGGTGCCCACGTTCCAACTAAACTCGATACGCGAGAATGTGGGGTGCCGCCCCACCCGGATTTCCGGCTGCGGATCGTATTCGGCCACCATCTCGGCACGCCGCCGCTCCTCGGCGATCCGCGCCGCGTCCTCGGCCCGTTCGGCCAGCCGCGCGATCACGTCGGCGGGCAACGCCGGCGGCAGCCCCACCCAATCGGCCGGCAGCAAGTCGATATAAAGCTGCTCTCCTGCCGCCATGGTATTGATCTGGAAAGTATTGCGCAGCCCCATGCGGATGCTCGTCCGGTCCGGATCGAACCGCGCGACGGCGACATATTCGCCCAATATAGTGCCCACATCGGGCAGGAACCCGCTCATGGGCTCGTCGGGCGCCGCGATCACCAGCACGCCGTTGTCGCTGGCGACGCTATGTTCAGGCAGCGACATCCGGTCGGTAAAGGTCAGGATCAGCCGCGCATAGCCCTCATGCCGCTGCGCTTCGAGCGTAATGCGCTCTTCGGCACCGGCGCCTCCGGCCCAAGCCAGAACGTTCCCCAGCACCAAAAACGCCAGCGAGATGGCTCTCGCGGCGCAAGTGAGATCGTAACGTGAGCGTCCACGTTTCTGGGTGGTCGAAAGCATTCTGCCTGCCGCTCTAATTTCGGCGGCAGACTAGGGGGTAGCGCTTAAGATGCCCTTACTTATTGCCCGACGATCTGCGGCAGATTGGCATAATCGGACGGTGCGACCTCCGCCGGGCCGGTCGGGCCGGTCTGCGTCAGCAGCACCGTCAATTCCTGCGCCCGGGCCGTGTTCATCTCGGCCATGATCGGCCCCAGCTTGCGCGGGTTCATCGCCTTGCCCACGCGCACCAGCACGTCGCGGTCCAGATCGTTGAAGATCGTGGCTGCATCGCTCGCACGCATATTCTCATACATGGCGACGACGGCGCCGAACTGCTCGCCCTCCGCATTCTCCTGCGCATCGACGAGCGCGTTGATCGAGGCTTCCATGGCATCGAGTTCGGCCATCCGCTCCTCGATTCGGATTTCCGCCGCTTCCACGACGGCCAGCCGCGCCTCGAGCTCGCCCGCAAAGCTCTCCAGTTCGGCCCGCCGCTCCGCCAGTCGCTGCAGGATGGCCGTTTCGCTCGTCCCTTCGGTAAAATCCACTGGCACCGCCACCCCGCCCGGGCCCGTGGCGAGCACGTTGACCTCGCCGTCCCCCGAAACGCTCGACGGCACCGTGTCGAACAACGCCCGCGCCGCCGCCTCCGAAGGGCTGAGTTCGGACTGGTCCTCGGCCACCGGCGCGGTGTGCTCCACCTCCTGCGCGATGCCCACGCCGCCCAATATATACCCCTGCCCCGAGACGATGCCGAACGTCTTGAGCACGAGAAGCGCCGAAGCGGCCATCACGACGACGGGCAGCAGCCGGACCGGTTTCATGCAGCGGTCTCCCGCCGGCGCTGGTGCTCCTGCAACGCGCGCAACGCGGTACCTGCCCGGTTGCCGTCGACGCCGCCATTGGGCGAACGCGCCGCTTGGGTGATCTTGGCGATCCGGTCCATCACGGCCTGTCCGGCATTGACGTGGTTAGCCAACTCGATTGCGAACCGCTCGGCATCGTTGAGCCTCTGGTTCAGCCGCTCATCGGCTTCGACGGCCGTTTCCTTGAGCCCCTTGATCGCACCATTGGCCATCGTGGTGGCCTGCACGAGGTCGGCGATCATCTGCTGCAACGCCGCGCGATCGGCATGCAGCATCTTGATTCTCTTATTGAGAACCACACAGTATCCGATTGTCGTCGCAAGCAGAATGGCAACGGCAATCTCGATCATCAATCCCAGCGGCAACCCCATTTTATTTGCCTTCCGCCTCTTCTTCCATCGCCTCAAATGCCGCCATCGTCACCTTTGGCGGGTTAAGCGGCCGGGTGACCCGAACCGATACGTTTTTCCCGATATGCCCCATCACCGCCTTGGTGAGATCGACATCGCCGCAGCGTAGCGTCACCGGATCGGATGGCGTCGTGTCGAACATGATCGTGTCGCCCGCCGCGAGGTTCAAAACCTTGGAGAGTGGCAATTCAAGCTCGTGCAGCACAGCGGAGATTTCAGTATCGGCAGCATAAATCTCGGTCGCCAGATGCCCTTCCCAGATGGGATCGCGCCCGAATTTTTCGCCCATATACATCTGGAGCAATTGCTCGCGGATCGGTTCGATCGTGGCATAGGGCAGCATGATTTCGATCTTGCCGCCGCGATCCTCCATATCGATCCGCAGTTCCACGAGGATCGCCGCATTGCCCGGCCGCGAGATGGCGGCAAAGCGCGGATTGGTCTCCATCCGGTCGAGCTTGAACGTCACCTGCCCGAGCGGCTCGAACGCCTTGTGCATGTCATCGAGGATCAGGTCGATCATCCGGCGGGCCAGCGCCATCTCGATGGTTGTATAGGGTCGCCCGTCGATCCGGATCACGCTCGTCCCGCGCCGCCCGCCCAGCAGCACGTCGATCATCGAATAGATGAGCGCGCTATCGACAGTCAGCAGCCCGAAATTGTCCCACTCCTCGGCTTTGATGACCGAAAGGATCGCCGGCAGCGGGATCGAGTTGAGATAATCCCCGAAGCGCACCGAAGTGATTGAATCGAGCGAGACTTCCACATTGTCCGAGGTGAAATTGCGCAGCGTCGTCGTCGCCAGCCGCACCAGCCGGTCGAACGCGATCTCCAGCATGGGCAAGCGTTCATAGCTGACCAGCGCCGAGTTAATCAGCGCCCGCACCCCGGTCAACTCGACGCTCGATCCCGCGCTCGGATCGAATCCCAAGAGCGAATCGATTTCGTCCTGATTGAGCACGCGATCGGACGCGCCGACCCCCGACTCTGCTTCGAGCATGGCGGCCCAGTCGTCGCTCAATCCGTCTTCGGGTTTTCCGGTCTCGTTCGCCATCATGCGCCCTATTGGATCAGGATTTCCTTGAACAGGATGTTCTCCACGCTCGCCGGATAGACGGCGAGGTTGACGCGGCGCTGCAATTCTTCACGGAGGCGATAGATCCCCGCCGACCCTTCGAGGTCCGAGCGGCGCAGTTCACGCAGATACACCTGAAAGGCATCCAGCACCCGCGCCATCTTGGGTTCGATCATCGCGATCATCGCCTCGTCGCGCACTTCCAGTGCCACCTTGAGCCGCAGGAACGCGGCCGCGCCGTCATCGGAATTGAGGTTCACGGTAATGTCGGGCAGGTCGTAGAACGCGGTCGCTACCGCCTCCGTCATCCCATCCCCTTCCGAAGCGCCCGACCCCGATTGGGTCAGAAAGAACGCGCCCAGGCCGCCCACGATCAGCAGGGCTGCGACGCCACCGCCGATCAGCGCGATTTTCGGCAATCCCTTCCGGGACTGCCCGCCACCGGCGTTAACGTCCGTTTCGGTCACATCGCTCATGGCAGCCCTTCCGAATCCCCCGGTTTCCCGGCGCTTTGCCTACCTCAGCAGCTAATGCCGACAGGGTTAACGAATGGTTACGATTTGGGTGCGGATCGGCAGTTATTGCCGGGCAGTTTTTTCCCTCCCGTTAACCATGTGCCGAGCGCCGCTGCCCACCCACTCCATCCAAACCATTGAAAAACAACAGTTTCCCATCTTGGCACGCCACCTGCATTGCATTGGGCGAGTGGCCCGGCTTGGGGAAGTGGGGCGCTCGAATGGATTAACGGGGAACCGCGCATGATCGAGAACGCGCAACTGATCGGCCTTTCGCGCCAGATGGCGCTGCAGCGGCAGATGGATGTGGTGGCCAATAATCTGGCCAACATCAACTCGACCGGCTTCAAGGCCGAGGCGATCCTTTTCGAGGAATACATCATGCCGGTCGCCGCCGACCGTACCTTTCCGCGCGGCAGCCAGCAGCTTTCCTACGTGCAGGATTGGGCGACCATGCACGACCTCGCTCCCGGCGCCGTGACCCAGACCGGAAATCCGCTCGATCTGGCGCTCGCCGGCGACGGCTTCCTCGCCGTCCAGGCGCCCGAAGGCATCCGCTACACCCGCAACGGCGCCCTCGAAATCAATTCCGACGGCGCGCTGGTCACCCAGAACGGCTTCCCGGTTCTCTCGAGCGGCGGCAATCCCATCGTCTTCGCCCCCGAGGAAACCGACATCGCCATCACTCCCGAAGGCGCGGTGACCTCCAGCGCCGGCAACAAGGGCAACCTCCAGATCGTCGAATTCGCCAACGCCCAGGAGCTGACCCGCACCGGCGACACCATGTTCGCCGGCGGCACGCCCCTGCCCGCTACCGCCACCCGCGTCGTGCAGGGAGCGCTCGAGCGCTCCAACGTATCGGGCGTGGGCGAAATGACCGAAATGATCAGGGTGACGCGAGCCTATTCCTCGCTCGCCGACCTTATCAACAAGCAGGACGAATTGCGCCGCACCGCCATCCAGCGGTTGGGCGACATGCAGGCTTAAGGCAAGCCAGTAAGGACCATATCGATGAAAGCTCTCTATATCGCATCGACCGGCATGGCCGCCCAGGAGCGCAATGTCGAAGTCGTCTCCAACAACATCGCCAACATGCGCACCACCGGCTTCAAGCGCCAGCGCGCCGAGTTCCAGGACCTGCTCTACCAGACCTACCGCCGCGCCGGCGCTTCGACCTCGGAAACCGGCACCCAGGTTCCCGTCGGCATCGAAATCGGCTCGGGCGTGCGTCTTTCGGCCACCGCCCGTGTCATGAGCCAAGGCAATGTCGCACCCACCGAAAAGGACCTCGATCTCGCCATTCGCGGCGAAGGCTTCTTCATGGTCGAAATGCCCGACGGCCGTACCGCCTACACCCGCGACGGCACGTTCGAGCGCGACGCCACCGGAATGCTGGTCACCGTCGATGGCTACCAGGTCCAACCCGGCATCATCGTCCCTGCCGACGCGACATCGGTTTCGATCAGCCGCGATGGGCTGGTCGAAGGCTTCATTAATGGCGGCACCGAGCCGGTGCAGCTCGGCCAGATCCAGATGGCGCGGTTCGTGAACAAGGGCGGCCTGGAATCGATGGGCGACAATCTCTTTCTCGAAACCGCCGCCTCCGGCGAAGCCCAGGTCGGACTTCCCGGCCAGGAAGGCATGGGCAGCCTGCTCCAGGGATACCTCGAAAGCGCCAACGTCAACGCCGTCACCGAAATGGCCGATCTCATCTCCGCCCAGCGCGCCTACGAAATGAATGCCCGCATCATTTCCGGCGCCGACCAGATGATGCAGGCCACATCCCAGCTCCGCTGATCTTTCCGGTTCACAAGCACGACCAGATAGTAACCAAACGAGATCTGAACCATGACAGTTTCGCTTCTCAAGCGCGCCGGCCTCGCTCTCGCCCTCGCCGCGCTGACCACCACCGCCCAGGCTGAACCGCTTCTCAAGGGCGACGTCACCGTCACCGCTGCAATCGTTACAGTGGGCGATCTTGTCGACAACGCCGGCCTCATGGCCGAAACCGCCGTCTTCCGCGCCCCTGCTCCCGGCACCGCCGGCGTTCTTTCTGTCGAGGATATCGCCGCCGCCCTGCGCTCGGCCGGCATTGAGGAATTCCAGGCCGCCGGTCTCGATACCATTCGCGTCGCCCGCGTCGGCGTCGAAGTTAGCCTACCGCTTATCACCGACCTGATCGCGACCGACCTCCGCACGCGCGGTATCCTGTCCGGCGGCATGGACATGGACATCGCCCTCGATACCCCCCTGCCCGAGCTGGTTTCCGCCAACACCGCAAACCCGGCCACGCTGACCATCCTGCGCTATATGCCGGGCTCCTCCACCTTTTCGGCTCGTTTCCAGATCGGCGGTATCGATCGCCCGCTCGACGTTTCGGGCCAGATCCAGCTCCTGATCGCCGCGCCGCACCTCACCCGCACGCTGCCCCAGGGTACGATCCTGTCGTCCGACGACGTCGAAATGCGCATGATCCCGCTGCCTTACGCCGAATCCGCCGGCCTCGTGGACATAGAGCAATTGGTGGGCAAGGCGTTGCAGCGCCAGACCCGCGCCGGCGTCATGCTGCGCCCCTCCGATATCGCGGCGCCCGAAATCATCTCGCGCAACGAACAGGTCACCGTCGTCTATCAGCACGGCTCGTTGACCCTCACCACCACCGGCAAGGCGCTCAACGCAGCCAGCCTCTCCGAGCCGGTCACCGTGCTCAACACCATGAGCAACAAGGTTCTGCAAGGCATCGCCACGCAGAACGGCACCGTCACCATCGTTTCGGGAACCCAGCAGATCGCCGGGCTCTGATCTTTTCAACCAGCCGCGCTTGGGGAAGCGCGGTTCTCACCAACGGGGAAATACAATGAACGCACTTTTCAAGATCATTACCGGCCTGATGCTGGTTTCCGCCATCGCCGGCTGCGCCACCACCTCCGATCGCCTCGCCAATGTCGGCCGCGCCCCGGCCCTGAACCCGATCGTCGATCCCACCGTCACCGCCGGCTACCGCCCGGTCACCATGCCCATGCCCGCCGCGGAGCCGGGCGTCTATCAGCCCAATTCGCTGTTCCGCTCCGATGCGCGCAGCTTTTTCAAAGACCCGCGCGCCGGCAGGGTCGGCGACATCCTCACCGTCCAGGTGACCATCGACGACCGCGCCCAGATCGGCAACACCACCTCGACCTCGCGCACCTCGTCCAACGAGGCCGGCCTGGGCGGCGCGTTGGGCTCGATCTTCAATTCCGTCGCCCCCTCCGATGTCACCGCTGACGCCGCCATCGGCACCAACTCCGGTATCGCCAATTCCGGAAACGGCTCGGTCAACCGCTCCGAGCGCCTGACCACCCAGGTCGCCGCCGTGGTGACCCAGGTGCTGCCCAACGGCAATCTGGTCATCGAAGGCCGCCAGGAAGTCCGCGTCAATTTCGAGGTCCGCGACCTGATCGTCGCCGGGATCGTCCGCCCCGAGGATATCGCCTCGGACAACACCATCGACTCCTCGAAAATCGCCGAAGCCCGCATCGCCTATGGCGGTCGCGGCCAGATCACCGACGTCCAGCAGCCCCGCTACGGCCAACAAATCCTCGACGCCATCCTGCCATTCTGATCCCGATCCGGGGTGAGGTTCCAACCTCACCCCACCCACCACCGTCATCCGGGACGTGCTTCCGGAATCCAGCAGCAGCCTCCACCAGTCCCCAACCGCCTGCCGTTCCCCAAAATCTGCGGCAGCCGGTTCCCGGCCCGTCTTCCCCGTCGGGCCGATCACAAGAGGGCGCAGCCTCCCCGCTGCGCCCTCTTTGGCTTCATTGACTGCGGGCGTGAGCAGACGCTGCCGCCCCATCGCTTCCCTTCCCCACCCCCACGCGCTAGAAACCTCCGACCCACACCTTCGGAGCCTCCCATGTCCTACGCCGATCTCGAAGCCCTTGGCCGCCAGCTCGAATCTATCGAGCACGCCATCGCCATCCTCTCGGCGGACGAAGCGACCAACATGCCGGTCGGCGGCGGCGAAAAGCGCGCCGAATCCGTCTCCTTTCTCTACGGCCTGCGCCACGAAACCGCCACCGCGCCCCAAATCGGCGACTGGATCGCCAAGGCAGAGAGCGAAGACCTTTCTGAAGACCAGCAGCTCGCCCTCACCGAATTCAAGCGCGTCTATACCAACGCCACCTGCCTGCCCGCCTATTTCGTTCGCCGCAAATCGCAGGCTGAGATGCGCTCCGAACAGCTCTGGCGCGATCTGCGCGCCAAAAACGACTGGGCCAATTTCGCCCCAGCGCTGGAAGGCGTCGTCGCCCTCGCCCGCGAAGAGGCCCACATGCGCGCCGACGTCCTCGGCCTCGCCCCCTATGACGCCCTGATGGAACAATTCGACCCCGGCAATCGCGTCGCCGACGTCTCTCCGGTCCTCGAAACGCTCAAATCCTTCCTCGTCGATTTCGTCCCCGAGGCCCTCGACGCCCAGGCCGAACGCCACGCCGCCCGTCCACCCAAAACCGTCACCGGCCCCTTCCCGATTGAAAAGCAGCGCGAACTCGGCCTCTCCATGATGCAGGCGCTGGGCTTCGATTTCACCCATGGCCGGCTCGATGTCTCCCATCACCCCTTCTGCGGCGGCGTCCCCACCGATGTGCGAATGACCACCCGTTATCGCACCGACGAATTTCTCACCTCGCTGATGGGCGTCCTGCACGAAACCGGCCACGCCCTTTACGAACAGGGTCTTCCCAAGGCGCTTTCCCACATGGCGGTGGGGCAAGCCCGTGGCATGGCCATGCATGAAAGCCAATCGCTGTTCATCGAACAGCAACTGGCCCACGCCCCGGAATTCTGGCGCTGGGCCATGCCCATCGTCGCCACCCATCTGGGCGAGGATGCCTTTGCGGGCTGGGATGTCGAGGACGTGGTCGCCGAGGTCAACAAGGTCCAGCGCGGCTTCATCCGCGTCGATGCCGACGAGGTGACCTACCCGCTCCACATCATCCTGCGGTTCGAGCTCGAACAGGCACTGATCGGCGGTTCGCTGGAAGTCGCCGACCTTCCCGAGGCCTGGGACGCGAAAATGACCGAATATCTGGGTCTTTCGACCATCGACAACCCCAAGGACGGTCCCATGCAGGACGTCCACTGGTCCGGCGGCGCCTTCGGCTATTTCCCCTCCTACACGCTCGGCGCCCTCATCGCCGCCCAGCAATGGCAATCGATCGAAAAAGCCATCCCCGACCTCCTCGACCAGATCGCTACCGGCGATTTCTCCGCGGTTAACGCCTGGCGCTCCGAAAACATCTGGCAACAGGCGTCCCGCTACTCCACCCCCGACCTCCTGAAACGCGCCACCGGCGAAACCCTCAACCCCGACATCTTCATCGCACACCTGAAAAAGCGCTACGGGTGATCGATCGCATTCCAGCGGAGCACGCTAGCCTTCTCCCGTCCTCCACCGTTGTCACCCCGGGTTTATCCCGGGGCAAGGTATGCTCGCCGCCCTCGGCTCCTTCCCCTTCGTCGTCTTTGAACCCGACCCGAAAAGTGAGCCCCCCAACACACACCAAACCTTGACTCCCCCTCGCCAATCCCTATCTTCCCTTCCATCCGCAACACCAACAGGATGTGTGACCAAATGGATTTCCGTCTGACGCAAGCCCTTTTCCGCAACGTCAGCACGCAGTTCATTTCCCATGCCCGCACACATCACGCTTTCCACCCTTGGCTACGCCACGCCTGACGGCACCCAGCTTTTCTCAAGTCTCGATCTCGCCTTCTCCCGCCAGCGCACCGGCCTCGTGGGCCGCAACGGCGTGGGCAAGTCGACCCTCCTCAAGCTGATCACCGGCACCCTCACCCCCCAATCAGGCAGCATCACAGTCGATGGCACCATCGGCATGCTCCGCCAGTCGCTTCAGCCCCAGCCCGGCGAGACTATCGCCGACCTCTTCGGCATCCGCGGCGCCCTGACCCTCCTCGCCCGCGCCGAAGCCGGCTCCGCCACCGCCGATGACCTCGTCGACGCCGACTGGACGCTCGAAGCCCGCCTCGCCGAATCCCTCGCCCGCTTCGCGCTCGAGGCCATCCCCGAAACCCCGCTCGCCAGCCTCTCGGGCGGCCAGCGCACCCGAGCCATGCTCGCCGCGCTGGTCTTTGCCGAGCCGGACTTCCTCCTCCTCGACGAACCCACCAACAACCTCGACCGCGACGGCCGCGCTGCCGTGATCTCGCTGCTTGCCTCCTGGCGCGGCGGCGCCATAGTCGTCAGCCACGACCGCGAATTGCTCGACACCATGGACCAGATCGTCGAACTCACGACCCTTGGCGCCACCGCCTACGGCGGCAATTTCACCTTCTACCGCGAGCGCAAGGCCATCGAACTCGCCGCCGCCCAGCACGATCTTGCCACCGCCGAACGACATGTTTCAGAGGTGGACCGCAAGACCCAGCAGATCCGGGAAAAACAGGCCCGCCGCGATGCCGGCGGCAAGCGCAAGAAGGCCAAGGGTGACCTTCCCCGCATCCTCCTGGGCGGTATGAAGAACAACGCTGAAAACACCAGTGGCGATTCAGCCCGCCTCGCCGACCGCCGGCGCGAGCAGGCCCAGTCCGAGGCCCAATCGGCCCGCGAAAAGATCGAAATCCTCCAGCCCGTCACCGTCTCGGTCCCGCCCACGCACCTGCCGCCGGGCAAAAAGGTCCTGACCATCGAAACCGTCACCGCCGGCTACACGCCCGATCGCCCCATCCTCACCGGCTTCTCCCTTTCCATCGCCGGCCCCGAGCGCTTGGCGATCACCGGCGCCAATGGCTCGGGCAAGACCACGCTTCTCAAACTCATCACCGGCGAGCTCGCAGCCGCCGCCGGCACCGTCTCGCTGCACGTTCCCCACGCCTTCCTCGATCAACAGGTCTCCATCCTCGATCCCGCCCTCACGATCCGCGAAAACTTCCTCGCCCTCAATCCCGGCGCGGATGAAAACACCTGCCGCGCCGCGCTTGCCCGCTTCAAATTCCGCGCCGAAGCGGCGCACCAGATCGTGGGCTCTCTCTCGGGCGGAGAAACCTTGCGCGCCGGCCTCGCCTGCGTTCTGGGCACCCAAACCCCGCCGCAGCTCCTGATCCTGGACGAGCCCACCAACCATCTCGATCTCGACTCGATCCAGGCCGTCGAAGCCGGACTTTCCGCCTATGACGGCGCCCTGCTCGTCGTCAGCCACGATCGCCCCTTCCTCGATGCGATTGAAATAACGCGCGAGATAGCCATGGGCTGACATTGGCTTATTTGCACCCGGACTCGATCGGATATAGACAACAGCATTGTCATATTTCTCCTTGAGTCTCCCCATGTTCGGGTTCGATCCCAGTTTCCTAACCTCCCTGGCCCAGGTCATCATGATCGATCTGGTCCTGGCGGGGGATAATGCCGTTGTCATTGGCCTCGCCGCCGCCGGGCTCGATCCCTCGCTCCGAAAGCGCGCCGTGCTGATCGGCATCATGGCCGCCACCGTCCTGCGCATCGGCTTTGCGCTCATCACCACCCAACTGCTCTCCCTCGGCGGCGGCCTTTTGATCGGCGGCGGCCTGCTGCTGCTCTGGGTTTGCTGGAAGATGTATCGCGAGCTGACGGTTTCCGAGGAAGCCGAGCACGACGCGACCGAAGTGCTCTCCGATTCCGATCTCAATGCCGATGGAACCGTCGCCAGCCGCGCCCCGCGCAAGACGCTGCGTCAGGCCGTCACCCAGATCATCATCGCCGACGTTTCGATGTCGCTCGATAACGTTCTGGCAGTGGCCGGTGCGGCCCAGCACCATTTCGAGGCGCTGGTCTTCGGCCTCGCGCTGTCGGTGGTGATGATGGGCATCGCGGCAACCTACATCGCCCGCCTGCTGCACCGCTTCCGCTGGATCGCCTGGGTCGGCCTGGTCCTGATCCTCTACGTCGCCACCCGCATGCTCTACGAAGGCGCCGGCGCCTTCATCGACCTGCCCCATTTGCCGTTCCTCTAACGGCGAACGAAATAACAAAAAAGGCAGCGTCCGCGCTGCCTTTTTTCGTTCGTTCAGGCCGGATTCGCTTCCGGCTCGGCCTCAAAACTGGCGCTCCCTTCGTCGAGCCGGGCGTTGAACGACGCCCGCTCCTCTTCGGAAAAATCGAGTCGGGTCAGCCCCTCGTCCAGAAGGATGGGATTATCGATCCCCTCCATCCGCGCGCCCACCGCATAGACGTTTCCATCGGCGCCATTGAGGATGATCGGCCCCTGGTTCTTCTTGAACCGCGCCGCAGCCGCCACACGCTTGCCTTTGCCCGTCGCGGGAATTCTGTAGCCGACGACCCGTCCGCCCAGCACCTTGTTGTTCTGGGTCACCTCAACCGCAACCGGGCTGACCGTTCCCCCCCGCTTCGCCCTGCCATTGTCCCTGGCCGCCCGGAAATAGGCGCGCAGCGCGACGATGAACAGCACGGCGAACAGCAGAACGAAGCCCGCGCCGACGGCGATGCGGTTCCAGAGCATGTCGAGACCCAGGTCGAGCGTGGCCATTGCCGGCCGATCGCCCGAAATCACCACGCCGACGTAGTAATCGCTCGTCGAAAAATCGATGAAGGCGAACGAGGTGTGGCTTTCGATGGTCTTGCCATCATAGGTGTAAACCAGATCCGCCTCGCAGCTCGTGAATATGGCCCGCTGCGTCCGACATTCGCCATCCAGAATGTCGAAATCGGCGACTTCAATCGGGTTCTGGCTGATCTGGATATCGCGCCATATCCCCGGCGCCTGCCAGATGGCCAGCCCCAGCCCCAATGCCAGCATCACCAGAGCAGCGAAAAGATTGATCCCAGCCCCGGTAAAAACGGAGCGTGTCGCCTTCATCGGGCGCGAGGGCAAAAGGTTCGGGGGAAATTCTATCATGAAAGGCCTCTTGAAATGTATTCCGCCAGCAATCGGTCCGGCGCCTATCCAGCCGAAAACGAAACCCCACTGGTCATGGACCGGTGGGGCTCGATGATCATAACAGAAACGTGATCAGGCGCTAGTCGTCGCGATAGACCTTCTCGCGCCGCTCATGCATCTCCTGGGCTTCGAGGCTCAGCGTTGCAGTGGGCCGCGCATCGAGCCTTGCCAGCCCGATCGGCTCACCGGTTTCCTCGCAATAGCCGTAGGTGCCTTCGTCGATACGCTTGAGCGCTGCGTCGATCTTGGCAATCAGCTTTCGCTGCCGGTCGCGGGTGCGCAATTCCAGCGCCCTGTCGCTTTCCGACGAGGCCCGGTCGGCCATATCCGGATGATTGGTGCTCTCTTCCTGCAGGTTTTCCAGCGTCGCCCGGCTTTCACGAAGGATTTCATCCTTCCAGGAATTAAGCTTTCTGCGGAAGTAATCGCGCTGGCGCGCGTTCATGAATTCCTCGTCCTCGGAGGGACGATAGTCGTCAGCAAGGGCCTCAACCGACATCGTAAAGACTCACTCCCCTTGGCAACAGGTGCCGCCTATATAGTGGGGACGCAAGGGACGGGCAATTGGAAATTGCCGCAGGTGTTAACAAGCATGTGAGCGCTTCACGCCAACACCGCGCCGCTTTTGCTGCGCCGATCGCCTAAGACTTAAGAAAATTTGAGCATTTCCGCGTTTCCCCCAAAATCCGGAAACGCCCCGAGTGCGGCCATCGGGTCACAGCGGCGGAAAATGTCCCAGCTTCGCCAGCTCCACCCGCACGCGTAGTTCGATGTCGTCCACCACCGCCTCGAGTTCGGGGTCCGTCTGGCTCCGCGCCTGCCGCAACAGCGCCACCGCCCGGTTCAGCCTGCCCTCGCTGATCCGCCCCGCCAGCAGATCGCCGCGAATGTCTTCGAGCGCGTCGAGCAACAGATTGGCGCGCTTCACCGCCTTGCGCCGCCCCGTGGTCGCATCGTCGACCGCCTGCAACGCCAGCAGCGCATCGATCCCTCCGGCAGCGATCGGCGCCGAACTCTGCGCAGCACGCCCCGCCGTCTGCCCCCCGTCCAGCCGAAATGCCTCGCCCGATGCCTTGTTCGCCGTTCCCGGTCGGCCCGTCGTGATGATCCGCCCTGTTCCGTCGATCCGCATTGCGCCGGCCGCTCATGGTTAATGTTTCCTGACCGGCAGATTTTGCCGACAGGCGTTAATTTTACCTTAACCACCCGGCAAACCCTGCCCACCACACCATAATTCACCACCCGCTCACTCAAAGAATTCCTCATAAAATCAATTGACTAGCAAAATCCAAAACCACTTGGCACGCTTTTCGCTCTTATCCCTGCACAAAGCGGCGCGCCTTCGTGGGGACGAAGATCGCCGCCGCAAACCGGGGAATCGGGTTGATGAACAACGGACTGATCAAGAGAACTCTGGCGCTGCTGGCCGCCGCCGCGATCGGGCTCACCGCCCTCGTCCCGGCCACCGCCGCGCCGGCCCGTATCAAGGATATCGTCGATATCGAAGGCGTGCGCGACAACCAGCTTTTGGGTTACGGTCTCGTGGTCGGCCTCAACGGCACGGGCGACAGCCTCAACAACTCCCCGTTCACCCGCCAATCGCTCACCGCCATGCTGGAGCGCATGGGGGTGAACACCCGTGGCGAAACCCTGCGCACCGCCAATGTGGCCGCCGTCATGGTCACTGCCAATCTGCCCCCCTTCGCCACCCAGGGCACCCGCATCGACGTTTCGGTTTCCGCCATGGGCGATGCTACCTCGCTCCAGGGCGGCACGCTTCTGGTGACGCCTCTTCTGGGCGCCGATGGCGAGGCCTATGCCATCGCCCAGGGCTCGGTCCTCATCAACGGCTTTTCCGCCGAGGGCCAGGCCGCTTCGGTCGTCTCAGGCGTCCCCACCACCGGCATGGTCTCCTCGGGCGGCCTTATCGAGCGCGAAATCAATTTTGCCCTGGGCGCCCAGCATTCGGTGCGCCTGTCGCTGAAAAACCCCGACCTTACCACCTCCCGCCGCATCGCCCTGGCCATCAACGATCTCATCGGCATGGCTGTAGCCGTCCCGACTGATCCGGCCAATGTGCGCCTGTCCCTGCCCAACAATTTCAACGGCAACATCGTCGATCTGCTGACCGATATCGAACAGCTCGTCATCCAGACCGACCAATCGGCCCGCATCGTCATCAACGAAAATTCCGGCATCATCGTCATCGGCCGCGACGTGCGCGTCTCCTCGGTCGCCATCGCACACGCCAATCTCACCATAACCATCGCCGAAAACCCGACTGTCGTTCAGCCCGCGCCCTTTTCCGATGGCGTCACCGCCGTCGAGCCGCGCACCCAGATCGACATCACCGAAGATGGCACCCAGCTCGCCGTCGTCCCCGAATCCATCTCGCTGCAGGAACTCGTCGACGGCCTCAATTCCCTGGGTATCTCGCCGCGCGATCTCATCGCCATCCTCCAGGCCATCAAGGCGTCCGGCGCGCTGCAAGCCGAAATCGAGGTGATCTGATGGCGCTCTCCATCGCCTCGAACTACGCGACCACCCCGGGCTATGCCAGCCTGCGCGAAAAGGCGGTCGAACTCGAAGGCGTGTTCCTCAACACCCTCGTCTCGGAAATGTTCAAGGGGCTGGAAACCGACTCCATGTTCGGCGGCGGCTACGCCGAAGAAACCTGGCGCGGCATGATGGCCGAACAATACGCAGCCGAAATGGCCCAGGCCGGCGGCATCGGCATTGCCGACCAGATGGTCGCCGCCCTTATCGAAATGCAGGGGTCGATGGCCACAGAGCCGAACCTCATATCCATGGGAGCTTACACGAAATGACCGCAGCCGAACGCCTCGTGGCGCTTGAAACGCTCGATGCCGAAACCCTTTGCTCCCGCGCAGAAACGGCCCTCGCCGCGCTGGTCGAAGTGATGAACCGCGAAACCACCTTCCTGCGCGCCGGTCACATTCGCGAAGCCACCGGCCTCACCGGCGAAAAGACCCAGCTCGCCCAAGATTACGTCACCCTCGCCCGCGCCGTCCAGCGCGCCGCCCCACGCCTCAAAGCCGAAGCTCCAGCCCGCACGGACGCCCTGCGCCGCGGCCATGAAGCCCTCGCCACCCAGATGGCCGAAAACCTCCGCGTCCTCGCCACCGCCAAAACCGTCACCGAACACCTCCTCTCCGACGTCGCCCGCTCCGCCGGCAACACCGCCAAACCCAAAACCTACAGCGCCTCGGGCCAACCCCCGCAACAATCCACCGACGCCATGAAAGGCATCTCGATCAACCGGGCACTGTAGAAGTTCTTGCCGTAACGCTTGCCCAACCACCCCTTCTCCCCTTGAGGGAGAAGGTGCCCCGAAGGGGCGGATGAGGGGTGCGCTGAGCTGACGACACACGTAACCGCCAGATACGTACCCACCCCCCACCGCATTTAATTAAACTCCTCCCCTCTATCCCAACCCCACCTTCACCTCTCCCGGCATATTCTGCCCGGCAGATTTTGCCGCTTGGGGATGGAGAGTGGTTAACAGGTGACAGGTGCTTTTTCAGCGCAGCAGGGCCTGCTCGGAGTCGCTGCCAACATAACGCGTCCGGCTGGAAAGCCCGACACGCGAGAGCTCTCCCGCGTCACCGATTCCACCGGCGCCCGCCTCGGCGCCGCCCTCCCCAACCGCCAATCCACTACCCGCCTGAGCCGCCGGAACTCCCAATCCGATCAATCGGTTGAGCCATACGTCGCCCCGGCAACGCTTCTCGAAGCCAGCCTCATCGCGTCCACTCTGCCCAACCCCGACGAGACCGGCTTCTCCCCCGCCCCGCACCGCATGACGCCGTGGCAGCCACCCCTCTCCAGCCTCCCGTTGCGCGACCGTTCGGTCTAACGGAAAGTCTTAATTTCCCACCCCGCGATCAGGATTTGTTAACCATTCGGTAGCACTTGCACCCGCACTCTATGGTTAACGCGCTCCTAACGGAGTGATTCTGTTTACTGCCATTCAGACGGGGGTTCTGATCATGTCTGACGTGACGCTATCCAAAGCTGTCCGCTCCAACCTGCTGCATCTTCAGAACACCGCCAAGCTCATGGACGTTACCCAGGAGCGCTTGGCGACGGGCAAGAAGGTCAACTCGGCCCTCGACAACCCGACGAATTTCTTCACCTCCGAAGCGCTCAACGCCCGCGCCGCTGACATCGGCACCCTGCTCGACGCCATGAGCAACGGCATCCAGACTATCGAAGCCGCCGACAACGGCCTCACCGCCATCACCAAGACCATCGAGTCGATGCAATCGACCCTGCGGCAGGCCCGACAGGACAACACCTTCCAGGTCGCGTCATACTCCATGCCCGCCAATCCAGCGTTTACGGCCGGCCAGGAACTGACATTCTCAGGCGGTTCGGTCGGCGATCCTTCCTCGGTGGCATTGACCAAAGGCTCCTCCGGCGCCACCAGCTTTGCCTATGCCGGCAGCGCCATTGCCTATGGCCCCACCGACACCTCGACCTTCTCGATCAATGTCGACGGCGCCGGAGCTGTGCCGGTTACGGTCAATCAGGCGGTCGTTCAAAGCGTCGGCAACGGCGATGACGTGATCGACAGTATCGATGAACTGACCGCCATTCTCAACAAGGCCATGGGAACGGCAGGCGTCGCGGCCACCGCGACTCATGACGGAACCAACGTCACCATCTCGGCCAATTCGACCGGTGCGTCCTCCTCCATTGCGATTACCGCCGTGAACCTCGATGCAGATGGCGGCGGCAATGGCACCACCTTGGGCGGCTTTGGGGCGGGCACGCCCACTCCCGGCGATGTGGATGGCGGCGCCTCCAAAACCGTTGACGAACTGGTCACCGAGATCAACACCCGCTTCAAGGGTCAGGTCCGCGCTTCCAACGACAACGGCAAGCTCCGCCTCGAAAACCTCTCGACCAGCGAACTCTCCATCGACGGCATTTCGTCGGACGGCGTCATCGACGCTATTTCCACCGACCAGGCCGAAATCGGCGGCAACAATATCCGCGCCAATCTGGCCAAGCAGTTCAACGAGCTGCGCAGCGAACTCGATCGCCTCGCCGAGGACGCCTCTTATAACGGCGTCAATCTCCTGCGCGGCGACGCCCTCAAGATCGTTTTCAACGAGCTTGGCACCTCGATGATCGAAATTCAGACGCGTGACGCCGAGGGCAACGTCCGCCCGATCAATTCCAACGAACTCGAGCTGTTCGAGATCACCGAAGAACAGCTCGATAGCGATGCCAGCATCGACGGCCTGCTCAACAAGCTCCAGCTTGCCCTTGGCGAAGTCCGCTCCCAGGCCTCCGATCTGGGCTCCACCCTTTCGACGGTCCAGAACCGCGAAAACTTCACCAAGCAGATGATCAACACGCTCCAAACCGGCGCAGCCAATCTCACCCTCGCCGATACCAACGAGGAAGGCGCCAACATGCTGGCCCTCCAGACCCGCCAGCAGCTCTCCCAAACCGCCCTGAGCCTCGCTAGCCAAGCCGACCAGGCCGTCCTTCGCCTCTTCGGCTAACGGCACCACTCGTCGTCCTCGGGTCTGACCCGAGGACCCCACTCCTCCTCGCCCACGCGATCCGCCGCTGCAAATTTTCACTCAACGCCACCAACCCGTTTAACCAATCTTTAGAGGATATCGAAGCACTGTCGGGCCAGTCGTCTCAGGAAGAGACGTAAGTACCAAGCGTAAATCCTAGAAAGGGATTTCCAATGTCCGATGTTTCGCTTTCCAAAGCGGTTCGCTCGAACCTGCTTTCCCTCCAGAACACCGCCAATATGATGAGCCAGACCCAGAACCGTCTGGCGACTGGCAACAAAGTCAATTCGGCGCTGGACAACCCCACCAACTTCTTCACGGCTTCCTCGCTGAATTCGCGCGCTGGCGATATCAATCAGCTCATGGACTCGATGGCCAACGGCATCCAGACCATCGAAGCCGCCGACAATGGCCTCACCGCCATCACCAAGACCCTGGAATCGATGTCCTCGACGCTGCGCCAAGCCCGCCAGGACAAGTCGTTCCAGACGGCGTCCTATACCATCGCTCTGGGCGACGAGCCTGCCGGCACCGAACAGCTTTCGCTCTCAGGCGGCGCACTCTCGGCCGACTTCGCGATCAACCTGACCACCACCGAAAATACCGCCACTCCGGTTTCGGCTACCGGCGACATTGACGAACTGACAACCGCCAGCACATTGGCCGATGCCGGCTTTGTACCCGGCGCAGGCGGCGGCACGATTACCGTCGGTGACGGCACGACGACCGCGACCTTCGAGGTTACCGATGGGACCGAGTCGATCGGCAACTTCATCAATACGATCAACAATACCGCGAATCTGAACATCACGGCTTCGCTAAGCACCGACGGCGAACTCGTTCTGACCGCCGATGACAACGAAAGCGCGATCAACGTGGGTGTGACTGGCGACGTCACCCTGGGCACATCGGGCATTGCCGCAAGCACGGATGCCCCGGACGCAGTCGACACCCCCGTCGCCAAGTCCGTTGATGATCTCGTAACAGAGATCAACAACAACGCCACCGTCAACACGGCCATCCGCGCTTCCAACGACAACGGCAAGCTGCGGATCGAGAACCTCTCGACCCAGGACATCACCACGACCACCCCGACGGGTGTTTCGGGTGAAGCCAAGATCGGTGGCAACACCGTGCGCGCCGATCTGACCAAGCAGTACAACGAACTGCGCGATCAGCTCGACAAGCTGGCCGACGATGCCTCGTTCAACGGTATCAACCTGCTGCGCGGCGATAACCTCAAGATCACCTTCAACGAGACCGGCACGTCGGAAATCGACATCCAGAGCAAGGATGCCAAGAGCATCAACTCTGCCACCCTCGGCATCCAGACCAACATGGAAGAAGCCGATTTCGACAGCGATGAGACCATCGACGGTTTCCTCGCCGAGGTGAAGACGGCCATCAACTCCGTCCGTTCGCAGTCCTCGGCTTTCGGTTCCTCGCTCTCGATCGTCGAAAACCGCCAGAACTTCTCCAAGAACATGATCAACACGCTGCAGACCGGCGCGTCCAACCTCACCCTGGCCGATGCCAACGAGGAAGCCGCCAACCTGCTCGCCCTGCAGACCCGCCAACAGCTGTCCTCGACGGCCCTGTCGATGGCCTCCCAGGCCGATCAGGCGGTCCTGCGTCTGTTCTAAGACTTCTGACCACTCCCAGAACGGGAGCCAGGACTTTCGCAAAAGGGCGGGCCAGAAGGCTCGCCCTTTTCATTTGCGCCAGCGCAGGCAATAGTTGCCCAATTCATTTGAGGGATTCGCGGCGATGGCACTCAAGGTCGAACTCAAGCCCGGCGAAAAACTTCTCGTCGGCAATTGCGTGGTCACCAATTCCGACCAGCGCACGCGGCTGTTCATCGAAGGTCAGGCACCCATCCTGCGCGAGAAGGATATCCTCACGCCGGCGACTGCCGACACCCCCGCCAAGGCCGTCTATCTCGCCATCCAGATCATGTATGTCGAAGGCAATGTCGATAAGCTCTCCCAGAGCTATTTCGGGCTGATCAACGAAGTCGTCAAAGCAGCGCCATCAACTCTCCCCATCATCGACAATATCAATAATGAGATATTAACCGGCGATCTCTACAAGGCTCTCAGGGCTGCAAAGAAGCTTATCGAGTACGAAGGGGAGTTGCTGGCAAATGCAACAACACGGGGCACTGGCATATCAGAGGACGGCTCAGCAGACGGCTGATCCGCGTTCACTCGAAGCCAGCCTCCTGGCCCGCTCCGCCTCCCACCTCCAGCAAATCCGTGACACCTGGCCCGAACGCCTCGACGAGCTCGAAGAGGCGCTCAGCAAGAACCGCAAGGTCTGGTCGATCTTCGTCCAGTCGGTCACCAAGGACGATCACCCCCTGCCCGCCCCCGTGCGTGAAAACATCGCCAATCTGGGCATTTTCGTCATGGGCCAGACCTATGAGATCCTGGCCGGCAAGAACCCCGCCAAGCTCGACCCGCTGATCAACATCAACCGCCAGATTTCCGCCGGCCTGCGCGGCAACGCCGGCTGACCGCCTCCCATCGCCGCATACGACAAAGCCCCGGCATCGACCGGGGCTTTCGATTCCAGCACACGTAGATTTTACTCTGCGGGACCATGCGGCCGACGATCGCCACGCGTGATATAGAGCGAAAAGGCGATGACCGCGCCAAAGATGAACGTGGGCCAAAGCCAGAAGATCAGCGTTTCCAACTCAGTCCTCCAAATCTGCCAGCATGCGGCGGGTGAGCGATGTTGTTGACGAAACCTGCAGTCAGCTTCCGGCGCTCGTTCCTGACCGTTTTGCTGTCCACGGTCGCCCCCTACCGTAAATAATTCACCAGCGATAGCTGACTTGCCATGGACGTCGCCTGATAGCTGGCCTGCAATTGCGTCTGCAGTGTCAGCAGCATCATGGCGATCTCCTCGCGCGGCGCGGTCTCGATCTCGGCCAACATCGTCTCAAGCTGCGCATTGTACTGCGTGTGTCGCTCCTTGACCGTATTGACCGTCGAGGCCGCCAGCCCCAACTCCATGGTGATCCCTTCGATCGAACCGGGCTGCGCGTTGTTCTCCTCGGAAAGTCGGTTGCGCTGGATCGACACCAGCTCCTCATAGCGCGCGGCATTTGTCGCATCGAGCGGCGAGAGGTCGGAAACCGCGAACACCGCCAGCCCCTTGATCAGCTCCACGAACCCCTTTTCATTGGCCTGCACGCCATAGTGGGCCTTGGTGTGCTCGTCGACATTGGCCGAAACCGTCTGGCGCGGATTGCCGCCGTCATTCTGCCCGAAATACCACTGCGCCGCGTCGGGATGCTGCGCCTCGCCCGTCGCGTTGAAGAAATCGTCCGCCGCCGTATAGGTCGTGGCCGACCGCAATTCGCCCTCGGCGATCGAGGTCAGCGTCTTGCCGATTGCCTCTTCGAAATTAGCCGCAGTCGCTTCGCCCCTTGCCGCCGCATCCGCGCCGTCTCCCACCACGAAACTGTTGGCGGGCACCGGATCGACCTCGCTCGAAACCGCCGTCAGCGTCACATAGCGCACCGTCGTGGGGTCATTGGGCAGCGTATAGCCCACCTTGATGGTGTCCCCCGGCTGCGGCGCATCGGTAAAACTGACGTCGTGCGTCCCTGCCCCGCCGGTAACGTCCACCGCCCCCGATGCCGAAGTCACGCTCGTCAGTTTGATGCCCAGGTCCGGGTCCGCACCCTGGGTCAGCGTCACGGTCCCGCCAGTGGCCGGCCCCACCGTCACCAGTCCCTGTGCGTTGACTCCATGATCGGTATTGTACTGGTCCACGAAGTCCGAAAACGCCGTCATGATGGTGTCGAAACTGGCGACCGGCTTGGTGTCGGATTTGTTGCCCCCGAAAATATACTGCCCGGTGATATCGGTGTTCAGAACATCGATCACTTCCTTGAGCATATTGGTCGCCTGGTTGCGGGCGTTGACGAAATTGATCCCATCCGTCCCATACGCGCCCGGTATCGCAAGGCCCCGCGCGCTCGCCTCGATTTCGTCCAGCCGCTCCAACCCGTTGGTATAAAAGCTCATCCGGTTCTCGACCGTCAGGATATTGGATTGATACCCCTCGATCCGCGACAGCCTGTTGCGCAGGTTCAAATCGTGCACCCGATCGCTGCCCATTTCGGCCAGCGTGTTGTAGCGCTTGCCCGTCGCCAGCTGCAGTTGCAGGTTTTCGAACTGCTTGTTCATGCTGGTGATCGTCCGGATATTGCTCGAAACCGGATACATCGCTTTATTGACGATCATGGGGTCCTACCTCACATCCTGAGCAGCGCGTCGATCAGTTCTTGCACCGTCGACACCACCCGCGCACTGGCCGAATACGCGTTCTGCAACTGCATCAGCCGCGCCATTTCCTCATCGACATTGACGCCATATTCCGCACCCATCCGCGTTGTGATGGATTCGAGCGTATAGCCAACTGCTGAATTTTCACTTTGCGCCTTGGCGACCACATTGCCCTGGTGGTTGATCATCTGGCCAATGATCTCGCCAACCTTGCCCGACAGCCGCACCCCGCCATCCGCGACGCTGGTCACCTTGTCGGAAACAAATTCCATGGTCTTGAGGCGGTCGAGCAGGAATTGCGGCCGCGCCGGGTCGCCCAGCGACGTGTCGCTGGCATATTTCACCAGCAGCGTGCTGTCGCTGATGATGTCCTCGTTCACCCGGATGCGCCCGGCAAAGCCGGTCTTGTCGGCCTCGTCATAGGTGCCCGTGGCGCCATCCACGAACAGGTCGAGCTCCAACCCCGAGGCGTCGTCGGAATTGAGCGCCAGCGCCAGCCCCGAAGCGATCTCGTCGAGCTGGTCGGACATGTTGACCAGCGTGTTGTCGCGCAACTCCATAAGCCCGGCGATGCTCCCAGACGAGAGCAGCGGCTTCATGTCCATTTGGAGCCCGGACGGGGTGCGCAACGTCAATTGCCCCACCGCGCTCGAGCTGTCCGCCATCGGCCCGGCGGCATTGAATTCGAACTGGGATGGCTCGACGTCGAGTATGCCCACCCCACTTTCGGTCATCAGCGCCACCGTCCCATCGGCCCGATAGCTGGCCCGCACGTCGACCTGCTCCGAGATCGAGGCAACCAGCCGGTCGCGCTCGTCCATCAGCGACAGCCGCGCCTGCTGGTCCTGCGACAGGTCGAGAATACGGACGTTGATGTCGGAAAGCTGGTTGAGCTGGCGATTGAGTTCGGAGACCGCATTGCCGATCTGCAATTCGGTTTCCCGCCGCATCTCGCTCACCGCCCCGTTGAGCGTATTAAGCTGTTCGACGAGCTGCTGCGCCGAATTGATCACGGCAGCGCGGGTCGTCACGTCATTGGGGTTGGTGACCAGTGATTGCAGCGCATTCTCGAACCCCGAATACAGCGTATCGAGCGAATTGGCATCGCCCGGCTTTCCCAGATGCATCTGCAACCGGTCGAGATAGCTCGCCCGCACATGCGAATACCCAGCCGAGGAAACCGCAACCAGATGCTGTTTTTCCAGCGCCTCGTTGAACGCGCGCGACAGGGTCGTCGCCCGCACCTGCGCGCTCGTCCCGAACGCCGTCTCCTGGATGACCAGCGACTGCCGGTGATAGCCGGGCGTGCCCTGATTGGCGATATTGCGCGAAACGACGTCGATGCCGCGCTGGCTGGCATTCATCCCGCCCAGAGCATTCGATAGCGTCGAACTCAATCCCATCGCGTCAACTCCCGCTTCGCGCTAGCGCCAATCAGCGCATCATGTTCAGCGCTTCTTGCAGCATCTCGTCGGAGGTGGAGACGATACGCGTGCCCGCCGCATAAGCCTGCTGGGTAACGATCAGCTTTGTGAACTCTTCCGAAATATCGGTATTGGACGATTCCAACGCCCCACCCGTCACCCCGCCATCGGTGGAGTAGATCGCCTCGCCAGAGGCCGCAGTCGAGGCATAGATGCCACCATCAAGACGTTTAAGCTGGTTCTCGGCGTTGAAATTGGCGGTCACGAGTTGATAAAGCTCGATCTGCTTGCCATTCGAATAGGTGGCGACCACACGCCCGGAATCGTTGATGGCCACCGACATGAACGAGCCCGCCGGATAACCATCCTGATTGAGCGTGGACACCGAAGCCCGGCCATTCGCATTGTCGAACTGTGTCAGCCCGCCAGTGCCGAAATTAAGCTCGACATTGCCCACCTCGATACCGTTGACTGTCAGGTTAGGGATATCGATCCGCAACGGCTCGGCTGATGTAACCGGGGACTGGAGCACACCGTCCTCGAAGACGAACTGCGCGCCAGCAACCGCCGACCATTCCTGCGGATCGCTGTTTTCCATGGAATAGAGCTGCCAGGTATCCGGCGCATCGCTGGTCTTGCCCCACCGCATCTCGACGCTGACGGCCGCACCATTGGGCGAATAGACGGTGATCGCACCGCCCTCCACTGTCTGTTCGAGGAAATCGGGATCACTCACACCCGCCGTCAGCAAACCAACCGCCGGCTGCGCCGGCAGGTTAAGCTGATAATCGATACGCTGCGTCGACTGAGCCGGGATAAGTCCGTTGGAAACCTTGATCATCTCCGGTACCGAGCCAGACACGTTGCCGGTCGAGGTATTGATCGGAACGCCCTTCAGATAATAGCCGGCCCCATTATAGAGATAGCCCTCGCGATCCATCTCGAAATCGCCCCGACGCGTGTAGAAATTGGCCTCGCCAAAGACCGACTGCCCGTCAGAAACCCCGGTCTTTTCCGCCACAACGAAGAACCCCGACCCATTGAGCGCCACATGCGTACCCGTGGGCGAGGTGATAATATCGCCGCGCACGTCATTGGTGGAACGCGAATAAGCCAACACCGCGCCCGGCACCTGCCGCCCCACCGCCGCATCGGGGATGAGGTCGATAAAGCCGGTTTCCATCCGCTTGTAGCCGGTGGTCTGCGAATTCGCGATATTGCCCGAGATGTTCTCGAGCGCAAACGACTGCGCCGCCATCCCGGTCACCGCCGTCTGCAAAGCCCCATAGATACCCATTTTACTCTCCGTCTCACCTGCGCACCGAGCACGCGCGTTTGCCCGAAGAGATGCAAGGGCGATGCCAAAATCTTACCCATTGATTTTGCTACACATTCACTCCCCGACCTTCTTCCCGCCCGGAACTTTCATCCACCCACCCGGCAAATTCTTCCACCCGTGTCGTCACCTAACCAGTGTGTCCAAGATTAAACTCCGAGCTTGCAACCCCTTCTCCCCTTGAGGGAGAAGGTGCCCCGAAGGGGCGGATGAGGGGTGCGCAGCCCATCCTCCCCACCATCCCCGGCTGTTCACCACTGGACGCCCGCCCGATATGAATTTAAGCAAGCGCAAGTCATAGAAATTCATACAAATTCATAATCCATCCCGAGCCCCGCCCAATGCTGTTCGCCTCCGCAGACCAATTCCGCTCCCACCCCCGCAAGGCCGTGACGGTCTTCGGCATGGCCGGCGTGGGCAAGACCCGGCTGGGCAACATCCTGCGTCGCGCCGACTGGTTTCACTTCTCCGTCGATTTCCGCATCGGCACGCGGCACATGGGCGAATACATCGTCGACAACTTCAAGCGAGAGGCGATGAAGGTCCCCTTCCTTGCCGAATTGCTGCGCTCGGATTCGATCTCCATCGACTCCAACATCAGCTTCAACAATCTCGACCCGCTCTCGACCTATCTCGGCACCCCCGGCAATCCCGCGCTGGGCGGCCTGCCCTTCGCCGAATACCAGCGCCGGCAGGAGCAGCACCGGGTAGCCGAAATCTACGCCCTGCTCGACGTTCCCTATTTCATCGAGCGCGCCAAGGATCTCTACGGCTACGACGATTTCCTCTGCGACACCGGCGGCTCGCTGATCGAGGTCCTCGATCCCCACAACCCTGAAGACCCGGTGGTCAAAGCGCTCACTGAAAACACCGCGCTCCTCTACCTGCGCGGCACCGAAACCGACGCCCAGCGGCTGATCGACAGGTTCAAATCCAACCCCAAGCCGATGTACTATCCGCCGCAATTCCTCATCGTCAAATGGGAGGAATTCAAGCAGATGAACGGGGTCACCCGCGACGATGACGTCGATCCGGCCGCCTTCGCCGTCTGGGGCTTCGAAGCGCTGTTGCGCGACCGCCTGCCCCGCTATCAGGCCCTCGCCGACAATTTCGGCTACCAGATCGACGCCGCCGACCTTTCGCACGTCCGCGACGAAAAGGACTTTATGGAGCTCATGTGCAGGGCCATCGCCGCTCGCCCGGCGGTGGCCGCAAGCGCCTGAACCGGATTCCGGTTCGCCACAAGCCAAACCTGCACTTATATAAGCTTCCGCTAAAGGAACTTTTCCATGCCTATCCGCATCCCAGACCAGCTCCCCGCCCGAAAAACCCTCGAAAACGAGGGCGTGGTGGTCATGGACCAGACCCGCTCGGCCCGTCAGGACATCCGCCCGCTCCAGATCGGGCTTTTGAACCTGATGCCCAACAAGGAGCGCACCGAGACCCAGTTCGCGCGCCTGGTCGGCGCCACGCCGCTGCAGGTCGATTTTACCCTGGTGCGCATCACCGATCACAAATCGCGCAACACATCCGAAAAATACCTCCAGACCTTCTACAAGACCTGGGAAGAAGTCCGCGAGCGCAAGTTCGACGGCTTCATCGTCACCGGCGCGCCCATCGCCCACATCCCCTTCGAGGAAGTGCGCTACTGGCCCGAAATGCTCGAAATCATGGATTGGACGCACACCAACGTTCACCACACCTTCTTCATCTGCTGGGGTGCACAGGCGGCGCTACACCATTTCCACGGCGTCAAGCGTCACCGCATGCCCGAAAAGGCCTTCGGCGTCTTCCGGCACCAGATTGTCAACACCCGCTCGCCCCTGCTGCGCGGCATGAGCGACAGCCCGATGATCCCAGTGTCGCGCTATAACGACATCGACCGCGATACCATCACCGACGAACTCACCGTTCTCATCGACAATGAGGAGATCGGGGTGTGCATGCTTGAAGACCGCAAGTTCCGCGCGGCCTACATGCTCAACCACCTCGAATACGACAACCGCTCGCTGGCCGACGAATACCACCGCGACATCGCCGCCGGGCTCGAAACCGAACCTCCCGTCAACCTCTTCCCCAACGACGATCCCTCAATCGAGCCCGAAAACCGCTGGCGCAGCCACGCCCACCTGCTGTTCCAGAACTGGATCAACGAGATCTACCAAACCACGCCGTACGACCTCTCAAAGGTCGGCTCCGGCGGTTGGTAACCACCACCAGCCACGCACTTTAACCCTCTCCCTACTGGGGAGAGGGTGGGCGGCACCCTGATGATGGGCCGCTGAGGCAAAAGGCTCCCCCTTCACATTCCCCCGCCCACCCCCTACCTTCTCCGCGACCCTAGGAGACGAACCGCCTTGCCCAGCCTCCCCACCACCATCACCGACGAACTCGGCATCGCCCTGGGGAACCTCACAGATGCGGCCACGGGCACCATCACGCCCACCATGCGCCTGGGCGTCACCGGCCTTTCCCGCGCCGGCAAGACCATCTTCATCACCGCGCTCATCCATAACCTCTTGACCGGCGCCCGCCTCCCCGGCTTCACGCCGATGGCCGAAGGCCGCCTCATCGGCGTGCGCCTTGCCGAGCACCCCGACAACGCCACCCCGCGCTTCGCCTACGAAAACCACCTCGCCGCCCTGCTCGGCACGCCACCGGTCTGGCCCGAATCCACCCGCCGCATATCCCAGCTCCGCCTCACCCTGCGCTACCAGTCCAACTCCTGGCTCAAATCGCAATTCGGCGTCTCCACCCTCAATCTCGATATCGTCGACTACCCCGGCGAGTGGCTGCTCGACCTCCCGCTCCTCACCAAATCCTACGCCGAATGGAGCGCCGAAGCCCTGGCGCTCGCCCGCCGATCCTCCCGCACCGACGAAGCCCAGCCCTTCCTCGACTCCCTCTCCCACATCGATTCCCTGCGCGAGGCCGATGACCCCACCGCCGAAACGCTGGCCACCGCCTTCACGCAATATCTGCGCGCCTCCAAGGCCGATGCCCGCGCGCTTTCCACCCTGCCGCCAGGCCGCTTCCTCATGCCCGGCGATCTCGAAGGCTCGCCCGCCCTCACCTTCGCGCCGCTGCCCGAACCCGTCTCGACGCCCCGCCATTCGAGCCTCTATGCCATGCTGGAGCGCCGCTACGAGGCCTATAAGAACGTCGTCGTCCGCCCCTTCTTCCGCGATCATTTCGCCCGCCTCGACCGCCAGATCGTCCTCGTCGATGCCCTGCGCGCGCTCAACGCGGGCCCCGAGGCCGTCGCCGATCTGGAAACCGCGCTCACCTCGGTCCTCTCCTGCTTCCGCCAGGGCGCGTCCAACCCCATCTCGCGACTGTTCACCCGCAAGATCGACCGCATCCTGTTCGCCGCCACCAAGGCCGACCTCTTGCACCACACCTCCCATCCGCGCCTCGAAGCCATCCTCAACCGCCTCGTCGCCAACGCCTCTCGCCGCGCCAAATTCGCCGGCGCGGAAACCCGTTCTCTGGCCATCGCCGCCATCCGCGCCACCACCGAAGGCACCGTCAAGGACAACGGCGAAACGCTCGCCACCATCATTGGCACCCCGGAGAACGGCCAGCGCCTCGGCGACACCATCTATGATGGAAAAACCGAAATCGCCTTATTTCCCGGTGACTTACCGGAAAACCCGGAATCGCTTTTCAAATCCGTTGAATCAACGCCTCAACTCAATTTCCTGCGCTTCCTGCCGCCCACCAATCTCCCCGTGGGCGAAACCGGCGATCCGGTCTTTCCCCATATCCGGCTCGACCGCGCGCTCGATTTCCTGATCGGGGACAAGATGCAATGAGAGAGCCCCGCGCCATCCCCACCACGCCGCGCCCCGAAACCGGCGAACCCGCCCGCGCCCCGCGCGCCTTCGAAACCAGCCTCGCCGAACCCGCGCCCGACGTTTTCGAAGCCACGCCCGAAGCCCTCGCCGATACCGACGTGGCGCCGGCGCCCAAGCGTCGTGGCCGCTTCTGGCGCAACCTCGCCCTCTGGACCGGCGGTACCCTCGTTTCCCTGGGCCTCGGCCTTGCCGCCGAACGGCTGATCCGCGATCTCTTCGCCACCTATGACTGGCTGGGTTGGTTCGGCCTCGCCATTCTCGGGGTCTTCCTTCTCGCTCTCGTCGTCCTCACAGGGCGCGAACTCATCGGACTCGCCCGCCTGCGCACCATGGACCGCCTGCGCGAGCGCGCCGCCGTTGCCTTGCTCGAAGACGATCTGCCCATCGCCCAGAAAGTCGTCTCCGAACTCACCGCCCTTTATGCCGATCGCGCCGATCTGGCCCGCCCCCGCGCGGGTCTGGAAACCGACGTCCGCTCCATCCTCGACGGCGCCGAACTGATCCGCACCGCCGAGCGCGCCTTGATGGCGCCCCTGGATGCGCGCGCCCGCGCCCTCACCGCCTCCAGCGCCCGCCGGGTGGCGCTGGTCACCGCCATCGCCCCGCGCGCCGTGATCGATCTGGCCTTCGTCGTTTTCGAAAGTTTCCGCCTCGCCCGCAACCTTGCCGATCTTTATGGCGCGCGCCCCGGCTTTTTCGGCTTCCTGCGCCTCATCGGCGCCATCCTCTCGCACCTCGCCGTCACCGGCGGTCTCGTCCTCACCGATGGGGTGATGGAGCAGTTGATCGGCCAGGGCCTCGCCGCCAAGCTTTCCGCCCGCCTGGGCGAAGGCGTCCTCAACGGATTGATGACCGTCCGGGTCGGCATCGCCGCCATCAAGCTCGTCCGCCCCTTGCCCTTCTCGACCCAGAAATCCCCCATCGTCACCGATTTCGCCGCCGATCTGGCCAATGGCGTGTTTCAGGACCGCGCAAAACAATAGGGACAGCGCCTCAAGGCACTGTCCCCAAACGTTAAGCTAATGCTTAACGCTGATTATTGCGGGGCGACTTCACCGGCGTCGTCGTCATCATCGCCACCGTCCTCGGAATCATCATCGGACGAACCACCCACGGTATCGAGCGGATCGGTCGGGCCGATCAGACCGGCTTCCTCGCAATCCTCACGGGTCAGCTGCGAAATGTCGATGCCTTCGGGAGCACCAACCTGCTCGGTGGCAAGCGGTTCATCCTCGAGGAATTCAGGAATGGGCTCACCTTGCAGTTCAGTGCAGCGCTGCTGAACCAGACCCCAATCTTCTTCCGATACGGTCACGCCGCCGATTTCCTGGGCGAAGGCGGGCATGGCCAAACCGGCCGTAAGGGCGATAGAAGCGAAAAAAGCAGAGCGTTTCATGGTTATTCTCCATTATATCTCGTACAGGGTATGTCCCCGAGAAAGATTAACGCGCTGCCGGCCGGTTTGATTACGTGAACACAAAAGTAAAGCCGGCGATGCGTTGCCTAGACAATGATCGTCATCCCGATGGAGTTGCAGGAATAGTTTTTTGCCTGAGCATGGAACCTCCGCGCGTCAACTTGCCGATATATGAAACACCCGAGATTCAGGGCTCACGAACGCCCGATACGCGTTCGATCCCATCGAAAAGGATCGAAAATTTATCCCAGATCAATATCGCCAACAGGCCCGCAGGCTACTGCTTGAGCACGATATAGGCCGCCGCACCGGCCATCGCACCCGCCGCCCCACGGTTCAGCAGCTTGAGCGCACGCGGATTGCGCAGGAATTCGCGCGCCTTGGAGGCCGCCGCGACATAGGGAATGACCACCAGATAAAGCGCCACGATGGTGATCGCCACCAGCCAGCCGAAACGTTCGAGCGTCATCGTTTCAAGGTCGACCACCGTCGGCAGCAGCGCCATATAGAAAATGATGGTCTTGGGGTTGCCCAGCGTCACCGAATATCCGCCGAGCATCGATGCCAGCGCCCCGTTGCCCTTGCGCGTTTCGAGCTTGTCCGGATCGATCCCCGCCCGCCAGAAGCTCCAGGCGAGATAAACCAAATACGCCGCGCCCAGCACCTTGATGACGATGAAAATCTCGGAAAACGCAGCCGCCACGGCGGCCAGCCCCAGCACGGCGAGCGTCAGATAGGTGAGATCCCCGAGCACCAGCCCGGTCCCGAACCACACCGCCGGCCTGAACCCCGATCCCAACGCCTTGCCCACGGACGCCGCGATCCCCGGCCCGGGAATGGCGGCGGCAATCACCAATGCGACGGCATAGGGAACAAAATCGAGCGGGTTCATTGCGAGGACTCAGCGCGGAACGGCAACGGAACTTCGCTCTTACACCCGCCGCGAGAAACTGAAAAGGACGGGAACAAATCCTGGGTTCTCGGGAGAGTCGGCAAAGGCCCGGCGTGGGCCAAAATCTCCCCAATATCGGTCCAGCCTAAACCCCACGCACCTTCACCACCAGCTCATCGAATTGATGCGGGTCCGGAAAATCCGGCACAGGCACGCTTTCGAGCATCGCATCGGCAAACGGCTGAAAGGCCGGCACCACGCTCGTCCTCTCCGCGCCCGCCAGAAAGCTCGATTGCCCACCCGGCATCAGCCGCAAGGCGGCCGTCGGCTTTTCCTCTTCGGGATACCCGAAAACGAAATTATGGACGAGCGCCAGCCCATGCCCGTCCTGTGGCAGATAATCGGAAGCCGAGCGCACGAGAGTGAGGAAAAGCAGATGATCGCTGAGATTTTCCGAAAACATCAGCGAGCCGGCGACAAATATGTCCTGTGTCGCCGAAAGCGCCGCTATGCGCGCCTCCACCGGTGCGCTGTCCAGCACCCATTGTAGCAGCGCCAGATTGTCCTCATACCGCTCCAGCCATCCATCGACGACGTCCAGCGTGCCCTGCAACTCGTCTTCGGGCAGATCGGCCAGCGGTGAAGGCCCGTCGTTGAAATACCACTGCCCGCCCACGTCCCGCCAATCGTTCCAGCGCGCGGTGCTCTGCGGTTTGGCGGCCAGCCAGTTGATCAGCCGGGGCCGGTCGATCTGCAGTTTGACGAAAGCTGCCGATGGCTCGGACAACGCCCCGCTCCCTTATGCCGCCGCGTCCTGGCTCGCCGAGTCCGCCAATCGCACCCTGAGCCCATCCAAATCCTCGCTCATCAGGATCTGGCACGACAGCCGCGAATTGGCCTCATAATCGGGCACAGAATCCAGCATGTCCTCTTCCTCGTCGGTGGGCGGGTTCAGCTTGGCCTGCCATTCGGGGTCGACGAACACATGGCAGGTCGCGCACGAACACGCGCCTCCGCACTCGGCCTTGATATTGAGCCCCCAGTCGCGGATCACCTCCATCACCCGCCACCCTTCGAGGGCTTCGAGTTCATGTTCGGTGCCGGTCTGGTCGACGACGAAAATTCGCATGTGAGGTCCTGGAAGCTAAGTGTGAGGCCCGCTCTAATTGCGCATGCCGGCGCTCGGGGTCAAGCGACCCCGAGTTTCTTCTGCAGGCTGGTTGAGCTCGTCGTATATTGGAAGACGACTTTGGCATCGGGATGGACGATCCGCTTGGCCGCCTGCGACATCAGCGCGCCCTCGTGGAAACCCGACAGGATCAGCTTCAATTTCCCCGGATACCAGTTGATATCCCCGATCGCGAAAATGCCCGGTTCGCTCGTCTCGAACTTCTCGGTATCGACCTTGATCAGCGCGTTGTCGTGCAGGTCCAACCCCCAATCGGCGACCGGCCCGAGCTTCATGGTCAACCCGAAGAACGGCAGCAGCCGCGTGGCCGGAATGCCCATTTCCCCGCCGGCGGTCTTCAGGAACACCTCGGACAACTGCCCATCCTCGCCCTCGAGCCGCCCGAGCTGACCCATGACGAAGTTGATCTTGCCGTCCTCGACCAGCTTGCGCATCTTGTTGACGCTGTCCGCATGCCCACGGAATTCGTCACGCCTGTGTACCAATGTCAGCGAGCGGACCAGCGGCTGCAGGTTCAGCGTCCAGTCGAGCGCCGAATCCCCACCGCCCACGATCACCAGATCCTGGTCGCGGAACTCTTCCATCTTGCGCACGGCATAAAAAACCGACTTGCCTTCATAGTGCTCGATTCCCGGCACCGGAGGCCGCTTGGGCTGGAACGATCCGCCGCCCGCCGCGATTACGATCACCTTGGCCACGAACACCTCGTCGGCATCCGTCGTCACCCGGAACGACCCGTCGTCCAGCTTTTCCACATTCGTCACCATCTGCGAAAAGTGGAACTCGGCCCCGAACGGCGAAATCTGCTTCATGAGATTGTCGGTCAGCCCCTGCCCCGAAATCTCGGGGAAGGCCGGAATGTCGTAGATCGGCTTTTCCGGATAGAGCTCGGCGCACTGCCCGCCCGCCCGGTCGAGGATATCGATCACGTGACATTTGAGGTCGACCAGCCCCAGTTCGAACACGGCAAACAGGCCCACCGGGCCCGCGCCAATGATCACGACGTCGGTGACGATTTCATTTCCGCTCATAACAAGGAGTCCTGGTCAGCAAAAGATAATCAAGGCTTCGCTTGGAATATATGACGAAGCCTGTCAAGTATGGAGGTTAATGGGTGGCAGGTTTGCGCAGGAAGGGTCGTGTCCCGGCCGGGACTTCTACGCGTGCGCCCACGGGCTGATAATAGTGAGAAACTTCGGCCAGCGCATCCTTTTCCAGCGCCGCCCGCGTGGGCGCGTTGGTGACGACGAAAGCATTGATGCCGCAGCGGCGCATGAAGGGAATCTGGTCGGTCAGCACATCGCCCACCGCGCGCAATTCGCCCTCATAGCCATACCGTTCGCGCACCAGCCGAGCACTCGAATAGCCGCGCCCGTCGGTAAAGGCCGGAAAGTTGATGGCCACCGAGGAGAACCGTGCCAGATCGTCGGCCACGCTCTCCACCTTCTCGCCCGGGTTGACCAGCAAGCCGATGGGATGCGGATTGGCCAGGAACGCCTCGCGGTGTTCGAGGAACACGGCCACCGGCACATGCGTATAGCGCACATCGGCCGGCTGATCGCCCTCTTCCCAGGCCCGCCAGGGGTCGGATTTGAATTCGCCGTCCCGGAACAAAGTCAGTTTCGATTGGCTCACCGGCTTTGCGATGCTCCCGTTGAAGTCGAAATGGATGCCGCATTCGCGCTTGTCGCGCCCGCGCCACCGGCCCGCCCGGGGGTCCTCGCCTTCGGTCACCGCGCTCGTGCAAGGCGCGCAGCCGATCGACTTGTACCCCTCCTTATAGAGCGGATGGTCCGGCAATCCGTTGGCCGCCTTGTACGCTTCGATATCCTCATTGGTAAAGTAGGCCAATGGATTGACCTTGATGCGGTCGTCACTCGTCAACTCGAAATGCGGCAGCACCCCGCGCTCTGCGGTCTGAAACCGCTTGCGCCCGGTCACCCACCCGCCATAGCCCGAAACCACCTTGTCGAGCGGTTCGGTCTTGCGGATATGGCAGCACGAATCCGGATCGGTCTCCCACAGCGTCCCGTCGGGATCGAAGCGCTTCAAATCCGCCGCATCGGGATGCAGCGCGATCACATTGGCCAGCCCCAACTGCGCCTTGAGCATTTCCACATACTCTAGCGTCTGGGGAAAATGCTTCCCCGTCTCGATGAAATACACCGGCAGGCTGGGATCGACCTTCGACACCAGATGCAACAGCACCGCCGAATCCGCCCCGAACGAGGACACCATGGCGATATCGCCCGGCAGCAACTCCCCCACCGCCTGCCGCAACACGCCCTCGGCATCCATCTCATCATACATGCCGTTAAGCGCCACAATCCCAAGCTGCCGCAACTTGTCGTGCTTGGGTTCTGTCGCCACTATCGGATTAGCCAAGGCCATGGATAATCTCCTTGTATTGCGTCTGCGGTAGGCCTAGCGCACCCCCCACTCCCTTAAGGGGAGAGGTAGGCTCTTTCAGCCTTGGTGCTCCAGCCGAAACGCTGCCCCAGGCACCCCTTCTCCCCTTGAGGGAGAAGGTGGCCGCGAAGCGGTCGGATGAGGGGTGCGCAGCCCCTCCGCATTCGCCAACGATCCTGTTACCCGTTGCCATACAACGCCTCCTTGAACGGCCCATCCCCCAACCGCCGATAGGCCGAAATAAACGTCTCGTCCTCGCCTTCCCGCCGCGCGATATACGCATCCACCAGCCGCTCGATAGCCTCCGGCACGTCCTCGGCCACGAACCCCGGCCCCAAAATCTTGCCCACCGCCGCGTCCTCGCTCCCATCCCCACCCACGGTGATCTGGTAAAGCTCGGTGCCTTTCTTCTCGACGCCCAAAATCCCGATATGGCCCACATGGTGATGCCCGCAGGCATTGATGCAGCCCGAAATCTTGATCTTGAGCTTGCCGATCTCCTTCGCCCGCTCCGGCGCCGCAAACCGGCGCGAAATATCCTGGGCGATGGGGATCGAGCGCGCATTGGCCAGCGCGCAATAATCGAGCCCCGGGCAGGTGATCATATCGGTGATCTCCCCCGCATTGGCATCCGCCAGCCCGGCCTCCGCCAACCCGTCATAGACGGCGCGAAGATCGGGCAGCGCCACATGCGGCAGCACCAGATTCTGCTCATGGGTCACCCGCACCTCATCGAACGAATAGCGCTCGGCGAGGTCCGCCACCGCTTCCATCTGCTCGGCCGTCGCATCCCCCGGCGCCCCGCCGATGGGCTTCAATGAAATCGTCACCGACGTATAGCCGGGCCGCGCATGCGGAAACGTATTGTTCTCCAAAAACCGTCCGTAAGCCGGATCGAGGATTTTCTCCCGCTCGACATCGAGGTTCACCACCCCGATATCGCGATAGGCCGGCTGCGCGAAATAGGCTTCGATCCGCGCCAGTTCCTCCTCGGGCAAGGTCAGCACCCCGCCACGGATTTCGGCGAACTCCTGCTCCACCTGCCCCTTGAAACTTTCCAGCCCTTCCTCATGCACCAAAATCTTGATGCGCGCCTTGAACTTGTTGTCCCGCCGTCCATAGCGATTATAGACGCGCAGGATCGATTCCAGATACGCCAGCAAATGCTCGTGCGCCACGAAGCTGTTGATGAGTTTGGCCACCATCGGCGTGCGCCCCAGCCCGCCGCCGACATACACGGCCCAGCCGATTTCGCCCGAACCATTGGTCTGCGCCATCAGCCCGATATCGTGGAATTTGATCGCCGCCCTGTCGTTGGGCGAACCGGTCATGGCAATCTTGAACTTGCGCGGCAGGTAGATGAATTCAGGATGCAGGCTCGACCATTGCCGGATGATCTCGGCCACGGGCCTGGGATCGATGATCTCGTCCGCCGCCGCCCCCGCGAACTGGTCCACCGTCACGTTGCGAATGCAATTGCCCGACGTCTGGATCGAGTGCATCTCGACGCTCGCCAGATCGGCGAGGATGGCCGGAATATCGCGCAGCTTGGGCCAGTTGTACTGGATGTTCTGCCGCGTCGTGAAATGCCCGTAACCGCGATCGTATTTGCGCGCGATATGGGCGAGCATCCGCACCTGCCGGGCGCTCAGCGTTCCATAGGGTACCGCCACGCGCAGCATATAGGCGTGCAATTGCAGATACAGCCCGTTCATCAGCCGCAGCGGGCGGAACTGGTCTTCGGTCAATTCACCCGAAATCCGCCGCCGCACCTGGTCTGAAAACTGCTCCACCCGCTCGCCAACGAACGCGGCGTCGAACTCGTCATATCGATACATATTCGTCCTCGGCCAGTGTCTGGCGTTCAAATCGCGGCGCCGTCGGCCCTTCGGCCCGGATGCGCTCGCGGATGCGGGTGGGGTAGATCCCCTCATCGGTCAGTTGCACGTCCTCGCTCTCGAGACTGATGACGCGTCCGGTCGCCTTGGTCGCAGCCATCGCCGCCTCCAGTGCCTCGGCCCCGTCCTTGGCAAACACCCGCGCGGCCTGCAAATCGCCGACCCAGTTCCCCTTGTCGTCGAGATAGACCGCCGCGCCCGAGAGCAATTCGTTTCCTGTGAGGATTTTCATCTGTCTTTCAATTCTTCATCTGGCTGATTCACTCAGCCCACAATCTGTCCAAGTCCAATGTCCGCCCCATGACACCGCCTCATCGCCGCGCGCCATTCCCAACCCCTTCTTCCCTTAAGGGCGAAGGTGCCCCGAAGGGGCGGATAAGGGGTGCGCTGAGCTTCCGCAGGCACCGAGGCGCGTTTGGCAGGCCTGACCCACGAATCTCGCGCCAGCAAACGGCCCACCAGCCCTGCCTCACCCAACCCCATCACCCCGGGCTTGCCCCGGGGCAAGGTATGCCCGCCGCTCTCGGCTTGTTCCCTTCCACCCGCCATCACGCCACCCGCTCCGCCACAGCCGCAATCGTCTCGGCCCGCGCCCAATCTCCCTGCGCCACGGCCTCGCCCACGAAAATCACCGCCGGCCCATCCGCGAACGCCACCTCACCGGCCGCCAGCCCACCAAGCGTCCCGGCATAAAGCGCCCGATCCACCCGCCCGGCATTGACCACGATCCCCACCGGCACCGCGCCCGAAACCCCATGCGCCATCAACCGCCGCCCCACATCGCCCGCGATCGATTTGCCCATATAGAGCCCCAGCGTCAGCCCGGCTCCGGCCAGCGCCGCCCAGTGCTGCAATTCCCCGTCATCGGCCCCGTGCGCCGTCGCAAACACGAACCCCGAGGACACTTTGCGCAGTGTCACCGGCGTCGCCGTATCCGCTGCAGCCGCCAGCGCCGCCGTCACGCCCGGCACCACGGCATAATCGATACCCGCCTTGCGCAGCGCCGCGATTTCCTCGCCCGCGCGCCCGAACACCATCGGATCGCCGGATTTGAGCCGCGCCACCTTCCTGCCCTCGCGCGCCAGCCGCACGATCAGCGTATTGATCTGTGCCTGCGAAAACGAATGATGCCCCTTGGCCTTGCCGACCGAAATCCGCTCGGCGTCGCGCCGCCCCATCTCGACCACCGCCCCCGGCACCAATTGGTCGTGGACGATAACATCGGCCTCCTGCAGCAGCCGCTGCGCCCGCAGTGTCAGCAGATCCTCAGCCCCTGGCCCGGCCCCGATCAGCCACACCACGCCCTTGCCCGCCTCGGCCCGCACATGCTCGGCCAGCAGCGCATCCGCCGCCGCTTCGCCCTGCCCCGCCACCAGCGCGCCCTCTATGCCCGGCGCCGTCACCAGCGCCTCATAATACCGCCGCCGCGCCACGCCATCGGCGAGCCGGGCCGCAACCTTCTCCCGCATAGCGCCCGCCAGCCGCGCCACATCGCCCAGCCGAGGCGAAAGCATCGCCTCGATCCTGGCCCGCACCAGCCGCGCCAGTACCGGTGCATCCCCTTCCGACGAAATGGCGATCGAAATCGGTGCCCGGTCGACAATGGCCGGGGTGAAAAAATCGCAATTTTCGGGAACGTCCACCTCGTTGACCGGCACGCCCGCCGCCCGCGCCATTTCCAGCGCCTGCGCGCCCTCGGCCCCGTGGTCGGCAATGAACGCCAGCGCCGCATTGTCGAAATCCGCCGCCCCGACCGCGCGCGAAACCAGCGTCACGTCCAATCCGGAAAAATCCGCCTCGAACCCTGCGGCGAACACCACGACTTCGGCATTGGTCTTGGCCGCCAGCCGCGCCTTGGCCAACGCCTCCTCGTCACCGCCCACGATGACGATCCGACGACCGGCGACTTTCACCGAAACCGGAAATGTATTCAGCCGTGCCACGGTGAGGTCTCTCCTGGCATCTGGGTGATCGACGATAAATCCGGAATTGCGCAGGACAATCGGGAGGAGACCGCACGCTCGCAAAACATGCTGAAAATTAAGGTTTTTCGGGCCTTCCAGCAAGCGCGCGCCGGGCGTTCGGAGAGTTATTTCCCTCCGCTCCCCTCCCATAGAACACCGCGTTTGGCGCCCATGCCCGCAGCGCAATTAATTTCGCGCCGGGATTGCCTGCGCAAAACACTACCTAATAACTAGACTTGAAAGAAAAGCGGCGTTTGGGTGAGTTGGCGGCAGCGGTCTTCACACGTCCAGTTGAAACCGCTCGAAGCGCCCCAGTTCAGCGTCGATGACGGCCCTGGCCTCGCTCCCCACATCTTCCAGCCAGGTCCATTTCTGCACCAGCAGCTTGCCATTCTGCCGGTCGCTCTTGAGGTCGATCGCGGCAACGACGCGGTCATCGACCAGAACCGGCAGCGCGAAATAGCCATGGCGGCGCTTGGCCGCCGGCACGTAAGCCTCGAAGATATGGTCGTACCCGAAAAGGAGCTTCAGCCTTTTACGCTGAATGATCAGCGGATCGAACGGCGAGAGGATGTGCACGCGATTGGCCCGAGCGGCGACGGGCTGTTCCAGCGCGGAGGGTGCCGCCCAATGCTGCACCTTTTCGGCGCCCTCGATCGTTACCGGCACCAGCAGCCGTCGTTTCACCCGCGACTCGATCGCCTCGCGAACTGCCGCTTTGGCCGGTGCATTGAGATGGCAGATCGAATCCAGGCTCACCACACCCTGGCTGCGCAACGCGCGGTCGAGCAGATAAGCGGTCCGCTGCCGTCCGGTTGCCGGCTTGGGGGTTTTCTCCCAGTCGAAATGCCGGGCCATCAGATCATAGGTCTTGACCATGCCCTCGCGCGCCGCAATCGCCACCAGTCCTTGATAGAACATCAATTGCAGCACGCGCTTGGAGGGCTTGCGGCTGGCCCAGGGATGGGTCTTGTCCACCAGCTCGTCATCATCGATGTCCCGGATAGTGAGCGGGCCATTGACCTTGAGGCGCCGCGTCATGGCGCTCACTTCGGCTTTGGTCACCGAGCCGAACCAGGCGCTGGGATTTTCCCGATAGGCCCTCATCGCCGGTATGAAGAACGGTAGGTCGGCGGTCGGCACATAGCTTAGCGCATGCGTCCAGTATTCGAAGACCGACTTGTCGCCCGATTGCAGTTGCGCCAGGTCGCCCCGGCGATAGGCCGGAATACGCGAATAGAGAATGTGATGGTGGCAGCGCTCGATCACGTTGATGGTGTCGATCTGCACATAGCCCAATTGTGCAATGGCCGCCTGCACCGCCTCGGGCCCCGCCCCGAACGGCTCGGCCGCGTCGAGCCGCTGCGCGGTCATCCAGATGGCGCGGACCTGGGCGGGAGTGATGACAATCGGACGTTTGGGCACGGCGAATCTTCATGCAAAGTTCAATGAGAACATTACAAGAACAATCCCTTATGTCAAACCTGTCCTCGAACCCGACAGCCGCGAAAAGCTACCCCTGCCGGCTCGGCACATTGACCACCAGTCCGTCGAGCTCGTCGCGAATCTTGATCTGGCAAGACAGTCGGCTGGTATCCTGCACGTCGAAAGCGAAATCGAGCATGTCCTCTTCCATCGAGGATGGTCCGCCGGTCACCCCGAACCATTCCTCCTCCACATACACATGGCACGTCGCGCAAGTGCATGCGCCGCCGCATTCGGCGACGATTCCCCTCACCCCGTTGCGGATCGCCGTTTCCATCAGCGTCGATCCCACCTCCGCTTCGATCTCGCGGCGCGTGCCATCGGGCTCGATGAAGGTGATCATAGGCATGGGAAAGGCTCCGGGGATAAGTACTGTGAGGTGCCCCGGATATAGGTCCGCGCGCTCATTGGCACAAGCATGGCAGTCAACGACCAATAGCCGCGCCGATCTCGACCCGTACATGCCGGAACATGCCACCTATTCGGCGAGGATCGCTCCGATGTAGCCCACCACCTCGGAAACGGCCATTCCCAGATCGGCCAGCGTCTCCTCGTCGAGCTTGCCGGTCTCGGCGAATTCCTGCTCGGCAGCCTTGGCCTGCTCGGCCAGTGCCATGGCGCCCACGCTCAGCGCAGCACCCTTAAGTGTATGAAGTCCAACGACAATCTGTTCGACATCCATCGCAGAGGCCACCCTCTCGAAATAGAGTGCCACCTGCGTTTCGAACATGCGCAGCACCTCGCATTCGAGCCGCCGGTCGCCCATTGTCTGCCGCGCCAGAAACACCAGATCGATGGGCCTGTTGGTTCTGTCGATCCGCGGGGAATCGAGCACCGGCCCCGGTCTCGGCTGCACCATGATTAACCCCTCGTATCCACTGTCACAAACACAGCGCAAACCTTAACCCTGATTGGATAAAAAGACCCTTAATCACTGATATCTGCTATGGTTTCCTGCACGGGGTTCAGCGGGAAAAAAGTCGTTAACGGTCTTTTAATAAAGATTTCAGCAATGGCGCCAAACGGTGTATAACTCTATGGTAAGCAGGCGGCAGAGTGGGCCACTGCGGGGGACGTCTCCGCGCTTTTTCCCACCTTTCCGGCAACGCGCGCGGGCAGAACGCTCTCGCTAACCCGTTGCCGCAAAAGCCGTTTCTGCATGTGCGGCGCATGAGTAAAGAGTAGTTAGAGTATGGCGAACAAGTCGACCACCCCAAAGGACGATCCGGCAGCGCTTGCGTTCTCCGCTGTCGAAAACGCACTCAAGGACTCGGTCTTCTCGATGGACGATAAGCCCGCCCGCAAGGTCGAAAGTCAGCCGGCCAAGCGCGAACAGCGTCGGGAAACACCGACCAATACCGAGCGTTTGCGCGCCGCCGACAAGATCGCCGCCCAGGCGTCTTCCGTCGCCAATGACGACCGCTCCCCCGCCGCGTCGGCCTTTTATGCACTCCAGACCCGCGCTTCCAATGCCCCCGTCTGGTTCGCCATCATCGCCTCCGTTCTTTGGTTCGTCGGCGTCGGCGTCATCGCCGCAATGCGCTACGGAAATCAATTCGCCGAGGGCCTGACGGTCGCCGAATTCGTGCAGACCCTTGATTTTGCAGCGCTTGCCGCCATCATCGCGCTGCCCATCCTGGCGATGATCTCCATCGCCTTCCTTGTCCGCCGCGCCCAGGATCTGCGTCTCGCCGCCGCTTCGATGACCCAGGCCGCCATGCGGCTTTCCGAGCCCGAATCCGCCGCCGCCCACAAGATCGCCACCGTCGGCCAGGCTGTCCGCCGCGAGGTCAACGCCATCGGCGACGGCCTCGAACGCGCCCTCTCCCGCGCCGGCGAGCTCGAAGTAATGGTCCACAATGAAGTGACCGCCCTCGAGCGCACCTATTCCGACAATGAAACCCGCATGCGGCAACTGATCGAGGAACTGGCCAACCAGCGCGAGTCGGTGGTGACCAATTCCGAGCGCATGCGCGACGCCATCGCCGCCGTCCACGGCAACGTGACCACCGATCTCGACCAGATCGGCACCACGCTCACCGAGCGCCTGCGCACCACTGGCGGCGAAATCACCGCCGCCATCGCCGAGCGCGGCACCGCCATGGCCGATTCCATCGAATCCGCCGGCACCACCATCGAAACCAGCTTCGAGCGCCGCAGCCAGTCGTTTGTGGAAACCGTCGACAGCCGCACCGCCGACCTGATCATGGCCCTCGACGACAGCGCCAGCCGCCTCGACGGCACGCTGACCGACAAAGCCAACGCGCTCGCCACCGCCGTCGATGCCTCGACGGACCGGCTCGATACCGTCCTCACCTCCAGCGCCAGCAGCGTCGAAATCGCGCTCGAAGGCCATTCCAACATGGTCGAAGCCGCGCTCACCGACACCACCGGCCGTCTCAACACCCTGCTCGACGAGCGCACCGGCGCCCTGACCACCGCTCTCGATTCCCGCGCCGAAGCGCTGGCCGAAACCCTGGGCGGCGGCGCCGATCGCATCGAGAATGCCTTCCACGGCAAAACCGAAGCCATCGCCGAAGCCCTCGGCACCGGCGTCGAGCGCATCGAAAACGTCTTCTCCGGCCGCGCCGAAGCCCTCGCCGCCACGCTGGGAACTGGCGTGGAAGAGGTCAAGGCCGCGTTCGAAGGCCGTGCTGAAGCCCTGGCCGATGCGCTGGGCCTGGGTGTCGAACAGGTCGAATCCGCCTTCGCCGGCCGCGCCGAAGCGCTGGCCGCAACACTGGGAACCGGCGTCCAGGACGTTCAGGCCGCCTTCGAAGGCCGCGCCGAGGCCCTGGCCGAAGCGTTGGGCCTTGGAGTCGAGCAGGTCGAAACGGCATTCGCCGGCCGCACCGATGCTCTCACCCAGGCGCTCGACGAGCGGGCGCGCACTGTCGCCGACACCGTCGACACACGCATCAACACACTCGTCAATGCCCTGGACTCGCACACTGTGTCGATTTCCGCGGCGATCGAGGAAAAGTCCGCCACCATCGGCGAAGTCCTCAAGGGCTCGACCGAATCCATTCTGGTCGATTTCTCCCGCCGCTCCGAAGTGCTGGGCTCGACCTTCGCCGCCCTGGGCGAAAGGGTTTCGGGCGATATCGCCTCCCGCGCCGAAGAGGCTCAGACTGCGCTTGGCCGCATCACCGATCGTCTGGACGAAACCTTCTCGATCCAGTCCAATGCCTTGGAAAGCCAGATCGAATCCATGACCCTGCGGCTTGACGGAGCCCTTGGGGAGTCGACTGAGCAGGCGCGCGAAGCGCTGACCCGCGCCGGCACCGATACCCTCGCCCGCCTCAATTCCCGGGTCGATGAAATCTCGTTCATCCTCGACAACCGGATCGGCCAGGTCGACAGCATCGTGGGCGAAAAGGGCGAAAAGCTCATCTCCTCGCTCGACAGCCACACTGGCGAAATCGCCGAACGCTCCAACCGCCTTGAAACCCTGCTCGACGAAAAGGGCCGCGCGCTCTCGACGGCCCTCGAAACCGGCGCCGAGAGCTTTGCGGCCATGGCCGAAGCCCGCACCGCCTCGCTCACCGAAGCGCTCGACCAGCGTTCGGACGCCTTCGTTTCGGCCATCGACATCCGCACGGACGCCCTGTCCTCGGCCATCGACAATCGCGCCGACGCGATCAATTCCAGCCTCGATATCCGCACCGATGCCCTGACCTCGGCTCTCGATACCCGTGCCGATGCCCTCAATTCCAGCCTCGACACCCGCACCGAAGCACTGACCTCGGCGTTTGATGGCCGGGCCGAACAGATCGGCGCCGCCCTCGATGGCCGCGCTGAAGAAATCGCCTCGGCAATCGAAAGCCGCACGGGCCGTCTCACATCGGCAATCGATACCCGCGCCGAAGCGCTCACCTCCGCGCTCGATACCCGTGCCGATGCCCTCAATTCCAGCCTCGACATCCGCACAGAAGCCCTGACCGCCACCTTCGATGGCCGCGCCGAGCAGATCGGCGCCGCACTCGATGGGCGTGCAGAAGAGATCGCTTCGGCCATCGATACCCGTACCGAAGCGCTCACCACGGCGCTCGACACTCGGGCCGATGCCCTCAATTCCAGCCTCGATATCCGCACTGAAGCCCTCACGGCCACCTTCGACGGACGCGCCGAGCAAATCGGTGCCGCCCTTGATGGCCGCGCCGAAGAGATCGCCTCGGCAATCGAAAGCCGGGCTGGCCGGCTCACCTCGGCCATCGATACTCGCACCGAAGCGCTCACCACGGCGCTCGACAGCCGCGCCGAGCAGTTCGGCGAAGCCTTCGACGGCCGTTCGGAAAGCCTCGCTTCGTCCATCGACGCCAGCGCCCGCCAGTTCGCCGAGTCGCTCGAAGGCCACTCCGCCGAGCTCACCTCGGCTCTGGACAATCGCACCGAGCAGTTCAACGCGGCCCTCGACAGCCGCACCGAGCGGTTCACATCCGCTCTGGATGGCCGTGCCGAACAGTTTACCTCGGCGCTCGACAACCGGTCCGAACAGCTCACCTCCGCGCTCGACGCGCGCACGGTGCAGCTCGACACCACCCTCGCCGCCCGCACGACCCAGATCGACGATACGTTGGCCGAACGCTCCAACGCCATGAACTCGATGCTCGATATCACCTCCAGCCAGCTCTCGGAAACGCTGACCGAGCGCACGCGCTATATGGGGGGAGCCATCGACGAAGCCGCCGATCGCCTCGACCGGACGATTTCGGAGCGCTCGCGCCGCCTCGAAGAAACCCTCGACGAGCGCGCCCAGAACATGTCCGCCGCCATTTCCGGCAGCGCCAACGACCTCACCGAGGCCGTCGACGCATCGGGCGAACGCATCCGCGCCACCATCGATGGCAGCCTGTCCCAGGTCACCGGGACTATGGAGGAGCGTTCCACCCAGGTTTCCGAGCTCATCGAGAGCAAGGTTTCCGAGCTCAACTCCAATATCGGCCGCGAGATCGATACCGCCGTGGCCCGCATCACGGACGCAGAATCCGGTGTCACCGCCAAGATCGGCGAGGCCGCGACATCGGTGGGCAAGAGCGCCCGCGACGCCGCCGACCTCGTCGAATCGCGCCTCACCGAGGCCCGCTCCGCCATTACCGAAATGGTCGATGACCGTCTGGGCACCCTGCCCGAGGCCATCACCACCCGCGCCGAAATCACCGCCGAGCGTCTTGCCGGTCTCAACGAGGCCATTCACGGCACGATCACCGATTCCATGCGCGATCTCGAAGCGGGCGCCGACCGCATCGAATCCACGCTTACCGGCTCCATCCACAGCGCCATCGGCCAGTCCATGGCCGATCTGGAATCGGGCGCGAGCCGCATCGAAGAAGTGCTCAACGACAAACTCGCCAATGTCACGGCCAACATTTCCGCCGATGTCGAACAGACCACGATGCGCATGGACGCCGTCGTCCGCAAGGCGATGGAAGAGCTGCGCACCGCAGCCGTCCATATCGAGGACCTGGTGGAAGTCCGTGCCGTCCACACCGCCGACGAGCTCGGCCGCAAGGCGTCGGAAATCAACCGGATCGTGTCGGAACATTCCGACAAATTCGCCGAACTGATCGACAGCAAGCAGAACCAGCTTACCAACGCGCTGGGCTCGCAGACCAATCTGCTCCGCGCCGCGCTAGAAGCAAACGCCCGTGATTCCGAAGAGATCATGGCGGAATCCTCCAGCCGCATCCAGCACGAGGCCACCGAGTCGCTGCGCAAGCTCAACGACGCCAACCTCCTGCTCCAGCGCGTTCTCGAAGCTTCGACCGGCAACCTCGCCCGCCTGCAGGGCAATGTCGGCGAACAGACCGAGGCCTATACCAACGCCGTGCGCGAGGCCCTGTCGGGCACCGAACAGGCCGGCAGCGTCATGGGCCAGCACGTCGAGGCACTGCAAAACACCATCTCGTCCATGCTTGAACAGTTCGGCCAGATGTCGGGCAAGCTGCATGCGGAAACCGACGGGTTCACCGCCGCCGCCGCTTCGCTCGCCGAAGTGTCGAACTCCACGATGGAGACGCTAGAAAACCGGCGCGGCGCCATGGAATCGCTGGCCGACGGCTTTGCCGCCCGCACCGACGAAATCGACACGCGCCTGCGCGGTTTCGCCCAGTCGATCGCCGACACCGTCAACCAAACCGAACGGCGCCTCATCTCCGCCCGCAAGGCGATGGAAGACGCCCTCGCCTCCACGTCGGACGCCGTCTCCGGTCAGATTTCGACCATTGGCGATCTCGCCTCGGGTGAAGGCCAGCGCGCCAGCGAGGCCCTGCGCCAGACACAGGCCGATTTGCTTGCCGATGTCGAGCGCGCCTATTCGGACGCCACGCGGCGCTTTACCGATACCGCCGACGCGATGCGCATGACCGCCTCCCAGCTCGGCCAGGAGCTCGAAGCCACCCGCAACGAACTGCAGCGCTCGGTGCTCGACCTGCCCGAGGAAACCCGGGCCAGCGCCGCCGCCATGCGCCGCGTCGTTGCCGAACAGATCGAGGCTCTGTCCGAGCTCAACGCCATCGTGCGCGCCCAGCCGGGCACTCACGAGGTTTCCAGCCGTTCGACGCCCCGCACGCCGTCCCAGCGCCTGGCAGAACCGGCTCGCCGTGAGCCCGCACCCCAGCCGCAGCGTCCGGCCCCGGCTCGCGAACCCGAACCGGCCCGCCAGCAGCAGGCCCCGGTCATGGCCCCTGCCCGCCCGGTCGAAGCGCAGAAATCGCCCTCCGAACGCCTCAACGAAGCGCTCGCCCAGTCGCGCGGTTCGAGCCAGCAGGCCGCCCCGGCGACGCAGCAGGAGGGCGGATGGCTACGCGACGTGCTGCGCAATGCCTCGGCCAATCAGGCAGGCAACCAGCGCCCGCTGAACCTTTCGAGCCTCACCGAGGATATCGCCCGCGCCATCGACGATAACGCCCTGTCCACGGCCTGGAACCGTTATCAGGACGGCCATTCGGGTGCGTTCAATCGCCGGCTCTATACCATCACCGGGCAGTCGACCTTCGATGAAGTCCGCCGCAAGCTCCAGCGCGATGCTGAATTCTCGCGCACGGCGGGTGCTTATATGAGCGAGTTCGAGCAGTTGCTCGGCGAGGCGGTCAATAGCCCCAACGGCATGGCGCAGACCCACAATCTGCTGACCAGTAATCGCGGCAAGGTCTATACCATGCTGGCCCATGCCAGCGGCCGTCTCGGCTGATTTTTTGAAACATCGATTCCGAACACGCGCCCCTTTCCGGGGCGCGTTTTCGTTTACGCGACGTTGGCGATCTGGCGGTGGAGAGGAACCAGTTGCCGCGCGAACTGATCGGCCGCCGCTTCCCAGGTGAATTCCCGCGCTCGGGTCAACGCCCGGTCCCGCGGAATGGCTAGTGCCCGTCTCACGGCTGCTCCCAGTTCCTCATCCAATGCCCCGCCCCTGCCCTCGGAGACGACGTCGATCGGCCCCATCACCGGATAGGCGGCCACTGGCGTCCCGCACGCCATGGCTTCGAGCATCACATTGCCGAACGTATCGGTCCGTGAGGGAAACACCAGCACATCGGCGCTCCGATAGGCATCGCGCAGCGCGGTGCCGGTCAGCTTGCCGGTAAAGACGACATCGCGATACCGATCCGCCAGCGCCGCGCGCTGAGGCCCTTCGCCGACGACGATCTTGGTCCCCGGATGATCGATCTCGAGAAACGCCTCGATGTTCTTTTCCACCGCCACGCGCCCCACATAGAGCAGGTGCGGACCCGGCAGGCCCGCAAACATCGCCTTGGGTCCAGGGCTGAAGGCCAGGAGGTCCACCCCGCGCGACCAGATGGCCAGATGCCGGAAAAATTTACGTCGCAGGTCGCGCAGCACCGAAACCGTTGGCACCATGGTCACAGACGCCGCCGCATGGAACCAGCGCAAATAGCCATAGCTCCATTCCATCGGCACCGGCAGCCGCGCCGCGACATATTCGGGAAAACGTGTGTGATAGCTGGTGGTGAAGGCCAGGCCCCGCATCACGCAATACCCCCGCACCGCCAGCCCCAGCGGTCCCTCGGTGGCGATATGGATATGATCGGGCGAGAACCCTTCGATGAACTCGTGCACGCCCCGCAGCGATGGCATCGACACCCGAATTTCGGGATAGGTCGGCAGCGGCACTGTCCAGAAGGTTTCGGGCGTGAGGTAGGACAGCTCATAACCCCGCCCCGCGAGCGTGCGCCCCACGGTATCGAGCGAGCGGACCACCCCGTTGACCTGGGGATGCCAGGCGTCAGATGCGATGAGCAGGCGCGCCATCTGCAAACTCCCAGGTTTCCGTCGACTCCATTGAAGGCGCGGGTTTTGGCTTGCCCGCCCAGCGGATCAGCTCGAACCGGCCATCGGCATGCTCGGCGATCGCCGTGCAGTTCTCGACCCAGTCGCCGCAATTGAGATAGCGCACCCCATCGCGCTCGCGGATCGCCGCCGCGTGGATGTGCCCGCAGATCACCCCATCGACGCCGGCCTCCACCGCCGCCCGGGACAGCGCGGTTTCGAAGCGCTCGACCAGCGCCGCCGCCTTGCCCACATTGGCGCGCGCCCAGGCCGACAGCGACCAGCGCGGATGCCCCAGCCGCGACCGCACCCGATTGACCGCCAGTGCCGTGCGCAATGCAGCGTTGTATGAAATATCGCCGAGCCAGGAGACCCAGCGGGCGTGGCGCACCACCACGTCGAACTGATCCCCATGGATCACCAGATACCGCCGCCCGTCGGCCCCCGCATGGATGGCCCGCTCGCGCACGTCGATGCCGCCGAATCTGAGCGCTGAAAACTCGCGCAGAAACCCGTCGTGATTGCCCGAAAGGTAGATCACCCGCACGCCGTTACGCAGCTTCTCGAGCAAATGCTGCACCACGCGGTTGCAGGTGGGCGGCCAATGCCAGGTTTTCCTGAGCTTCCAGCCGTCAACGATATCGCCGACCAGATAGATAGTTTGAGGATCGACCGAATTCAAAAACTCGAGCAGCGCCTCGGCTTGGGCGCCGCGCATGCCCAGATGCGTATCGCTGATGAAAAGCGTGCGCAGGGGCGTTCGGGAGATTGCTGGTTGCATGACCCTTGTCCGCAAGGCAATTGGCTCGCGAGACGGGTGAATGCCTGATTTGCGCAACCCTATTGTGACAGTGCGCGATCTAGCGCTTCGTGTCCTTGATCGCGAGCGAGACGAAAACCATCACCGCTCCCGCCGCCGCCATCGCGGCCGCTGCATAAAAGCTCTCCAGCCCCAGCCGCGAAACCAGCGATCCGAACAGCAGCAGCGCAGCAACCGACGCAACCTGCCGCAGCACCACGTAAAAGCTCTGCGCCTCGGCGGCGATCTTCTCGTCCGTCCAATTGGCGATGAAATTGAGGATGCCCATATAGGCCAGCCCAAAGCTCGTCATATGCAGTCCCTGCAGCAGCGCCAACTGCCAGATTTCCGTCGCCATTGCCATGCCCGTCCAGCGGACGACGCCCCCGATGCACGCCGCGAGCAGCAAATGGCGCGCCGAAAACCGCCGCGCGAAATGGGAAAAGAACAGCATGGTGACGATCTCGCAGACCGGTGCCACGATCCAGAGCACGCCCAGTGCCGCCTCGGGCACGCCGGCCCGCACCCAGAGCAGCGCGCCGAAGCTGATCATCAGCATGTGGCTGGCCTGCAAAAGCGCCGTTCCCGCCAGGGTCAGGATGAACCAGGGCCGAAACACCTGACGCAATGTCATGGCCGTATCGGGCGAAAGCGCCAAGGGCGCCGCGGCGCTTTGGGCATTCTCGGGCGCGTGGAAAAACGGCAGCGGCAGCGCCGCCGCCCCGCGCATCAGGCAGGTGGCGATGAACAGCGGCACGAACACGGCGATGCCCAGCCACCCGAACAACAGCCCCGCCGTGGCCGTCATCGCGATGTAGCCGAACGTGCCCCAGATCCTGACCCTGGCGAAATCGGTCCCTCGCCGCCGGGTCATGCGGATCGCCGCCGCATCGATCACCGGCTCGATCGCCATGATGGGGATGACGACCAGGGTATTGAACAGCAGCACGCCCCAGAAATCATCGACGAAGACGAACCCCAACGACACGACCGCACTCACCAGCGATCCGGCGACGATGACGCTGCGCCAATCCTTCGCCCGGTCGGCGATACGGCCCACGAACAGATTGAGCCCGATCATGATCATGATCGGGGTGGCACTGACGATACTGATCTGCTCTTCGCCGATCCCCCGTCCATCCAACCAGATGGGCAAAAGCAGCGTCGACACGCCGGCCGGAAGAAACATCGCCGCATAATAAAGGCCCGTGCGCATCTCGGGCGTGGTGAACCGCGCAGGCAGGTTCGGCAACATGAATGGGAAATCCGGCAGGCAGGCGTAGGAACCCAGACCATGCGCTGGCCCGCCCGAACTGGCAAGCGGCAAGCTCCGTCAATTTCGTAAGAACGCGCTCCGGCGCCGGGATCAGCCCGCGCGCAGCCGTCCCAGCCCGCGCCGCTTGCGCGGAGGGGCCGAAACATCCTTCCAGCGGATCAGCTCGAAAGCGCCGTCATGACCCTCGACGATCGCCGTGCAGCTTTCCACCCAATCGCCCGAATTGATGTAGTGGATGCCGAATTTATGGTGCATCGCCGCGTGGTGGATATGCCCGCAGATCACCCCGTCGACCTGGCTGGTGCGCGCTTCGAGCGACAGCGCTTCCTCGAACCGCCCCATGACGGAAACCGCGCTTTTGACCTTCTGCTTGGCCCAAGCCGAAAGCGACCAGTAGGAAAGCCCCATCCGCCGGCGCACCCAATTGATCGGCGCGTTGATCTTGAGCGCGAAATTATAGGCCCAATCCCCTATATGGGCGAGCCATTTGGCATTGGCCACCACCACGTCGAACTGGTCCCCGTGGATCACCAGATACCGTTTGCCGTCCGCCGTGATGTGGATCATCCGGTCGACGATCTCGACGCCGCCGAAATAGGTGCCCAGATAGTCGCGCAGGAATTCATCGTGATTGCCGGCGAGATAGACCATGCGCGTACCCGCCCTCGCCTTGGCGAACAGCGCATTGGCCAGCGCGTCATATTCGGGCGGCCAGTTCCATTCCTTCTGCAACCGCCACCCGTCGATCAGATCGCCGACGATATAGATCGTGTCGGCGTCGTAAAGCGCGAGGAACTTGAGCAGTTCCCCGACCTGGATCGCCTGCATCCCCAGATGGACGTCGCTGATAAAGAGCGCCCTGACGTGCCGGACGGTCCCTGTTTCTTCCATACGGAAGGCACCCTCGTTCTGCCGATCCGCGTCCCCGATTCCCGGTCGCGCGGCCACGTCACTTTAAACGACCGGCCAGCCCGGCAAAACCGGTTATCGAGAGTACGGCCAGGAAAAGTTGCGGACTTTTCCGGTTCGGCCGCACGGCAAACAAGCTCTAGGGAATGATCCCCACATCGCGCTTGAGTGCGATGATCCGGGCATAGCTTTGGGCAATCCGCTCGGCAAATGCAGGGTTTCCATCCGCCTCGGCGACAAGGATTTCGGAAATCTCCGGTCCCAGTTCCGGATCGTAGGCAGCCGTATTGGAAAACAGCAGGATATCGACCCCCGCCTCCACCGCCCGCACGATGGTGTCGTGCAGATCGAACCGCGAGCGAATGGCGGCCATTTCCAGATCGTCGGTGATCACCACGCCGTCATATCCCAATTCGTTCCTCAACACGCCCCCGATCCAGGCCTGGGACAGGCTGGCGGGCAATTGGTCGGCGTCGCCTCTTTGAATATCGGCGTTAAACAGATGCGCCACCATCACCATATCGGCCAGTCCCGCGCCGATCAGTGAGCGATATGGCTCCAGCTCCACCGGCTGCCAAAGCCCGGTTATATCGACAAACCCTTCATGGCTGTCGTCCCGGCTCGACCCGTGCCCTGGAAAATGCTTGAGCGCCGTCGCCATGCCCGCCTGATGATGCCCCTCGACAAAGGCCGCCGCGAACGCACTCACCGTTTCCGGGTCGTCGCCATAGGCGCGCTGGTATCGGGCGATGATGGGATTGGCCGGGTTGAGATCGAGATCGACCACCGGCCCGAAATTGAGATTGAACCCCTCACGCGCCAGATCGACCGCCAAATCCTGGTAAACCACGCGCGCCGCATCGGGTGTGTCCCTGGCGATATTGCGCGCAGACGGGATTTCCTCGAACCCGACGCCGGCCGTCAGCCGCTCGATCTGCCCACCTTCCTGATCGAGCGCGATGAACGGCGGCAACCACGGCCGCGCCGAAACCAGCGCCCCGTTGATCGCCCGCACTGCCGCCAGACTCTCGACATTGGTGCGCAGATACATGACCCCACCGATCTCGCCGCGCCCCACCTGATCGCGTATGGCGCGCACGCCGGAATCGTCCAGCGCGGTTCCCGAGAACCCCACCATCACCATCTGCCCCGCCATTTCCTCGATGCTTTGCGCCCATGCGGCAGGCGCGGCGAAAAGACCTAAGGCGAGGCAGGCCGAAACTACAAATCGCATGATTATCCTTCATTGGCGCGGCGGGATGCGCTCACACTTTCCGACCTTTGAGGCACAAATCAGCCCGTCCCAAAACGAAAGCGCCGGACCTTCCCGGCCCGGCGCTTCCCATTCAGCGATTTTTTCTGTTGGCGATCAGGTCATCGACGACGCCGGGATCGGCCAGTGTGGAGGTATCGCCGAGAGCGCCATAATCGTTCTCGGCCACCTTGCGCAGGATGCGCCGCATGATCTTGCCCGAGCGCGTCTTGGGCAAGCCCGGCGCGAACTGGATGTGGTCAGGCGAAGCGATCGGCCCGATCTCCTTGCGCACCCAATTGCGCAATTCGGTCGCCAGATCGTCCGAGGCGGCCTCTCCCGCCATCAGCGTCACATAGCAGTAAATGCCCTGCCCCTTGAGATCGTGCGGAAAGCCGACAACCGCAGCCTCGGACACCTTCGGATGCGCCACAAGCGCGCTTTCCACTTCCGCCGTGCCCAGCCGGTGCCCGGAAACGTTGAGCACGTCATCGACCCGCCCGGTGATCCAGTAATAGCCGTCAGCGTCCCGCCGGCAGCCGTCGCCGGAAAAGTAGAAGCCCTTGTATTGCTGGAAATAGGTTTCCCGAAATCGCTGATGGTCGCCATAGACGGTGCGCATCTGCCCCGGCCAGCTATCGGCGATGGCCAGAACCCCGGAGGCCTCGCCCTCCAGCACCTTGCCGCTTTCGGGGTCCAGCACCACAGGCTGCACGCCAAAGAACGGCTTGGTCGCAGAACCCGGCTTGGTGGCAATGGCGCCCGGCAGCGGCGCGATCATGAACCCGCCGGTCTCGGTCTGCCACCAGGTATCGACCACCGTGCAGCGCTCGCGCCCCACCACCCGGTGATACCACAGCCACGCCTCGGGGTTGATCGGCTCGCCCACCGAACCAAGCAACCGCAGGCTGGAGAGGTCGGCTCGCTCCACGAACTGATCGCCCGCCCCCATCAGCGCCCGGATGGCGGTGGGGGCGGTATAGAAGATGTTGACCTTGTGCTTATCGACAACGTCCCAGAACCGCCCCGAATCCGGGAAGTTGGGCACGCCCTCGAACATCAGCGTCGTCGCCCCGTTGGCCAGCGGGCCATAGAGAATGTAGCTGTGCCCGGTCACCCACCCCACATCGGCGGTGCACCAATAGACCTCGCCCTCGTGATAGTCGAAGGTCAGCTCATGGGTAAGCGACGCATAAACCAGATAGCCGCCCGTCGTGTGCAGCACGCCCTTGGGCTTGCCGGTCGAGCCCGAGGTATAGAGGATGAACAGCGGGTCCTCGGCGCCCATCGCCTCGGGTTCGCAGACCGGCTCGACGGTCTTTGCAGCCTCATGCCACCAGAGGTCGCGGCTGCCCTTCATGGCGATGTCGGCGCCAGTGTTTTTGACCACCAGCACCTTTTCCACCCCCGGACAGTCCTCGAGCGCGGTATCGACATTGGCCTTGAGCGGCACGGTCTTGCCGCCACGCCGCCCCTCATCGGCGGTGATGACCACCGCGCTGTCGCAATCGTTGATCCGTCCGGCCAGCGCGTCGGGCGAAAATCCGCCGAATACCACTGAGTGAACAGCCCCGATCCGGGCGCAGGCCAGCATGGCATAGGCGGTTTCAGGGATCATCGGCATGTAGATGGTCACCCGATGGCCCTTCCTCACCCCCAGTCCCTTGAGCACATTGGCGAACCGGCCCACCTCGTCATGCAACTGGCGATAGGTGATGTGGCGCGCTTCGGCCTGCGGGTCGTCGGGTTCGAAGATGATCGCCGTCTGCTCCCCACGCGTCTCCAGATGCCGGTCGATACAATTGGCCGCGACGTTGAGCTGGCCATCCTCGAACCATTTGATCGAGATGTCGGGCCAGGCAAAGCTGGTGTTCTTGACCCTGGTGAATGGTTTGATCCAGTCGAGCCGCCGCGCCTGCTCGCCCCAGAACCCATCCGGATCGGCAACCGAACGCGCGTACATCTCCTCATATTGCGAGGCGGTGACGTGCGTGTTCGCGACTGCTTCGGCGGACGGGGGGAAAAGAGCCTCTGGATTCACGGCATCCTCCTTATGCTATTCTTTTGAACCCCACTCTTAACCCGCCGCTTTCGGCCCCCGCAAGGCGCGCCCCGCATCGCTCACCTTTTCTTAGCGGGCCCGCCCTTATGGTCGGTCCCTGATCGGGGGTTCGAGCCATGACCGAAGCGCAGATGACTTCGCGCGCCGCCACGCACGCCGATATCGGCGACGTCCATCACGAGCTGATGGAGTTGATCGATTCGATGCCCTATTACGGCGAGCGCTTCAAAGCCTTCGAAAAGACCCGTTTCGACAAGACCTTCCTGCGCACCCTGATCGAAATCGACCCCTGGCATATCATGCTGTTCGAAATGGATGGGAAAACCGGCGGATTCTCGATTTCCGGCCCGGCCAACGGCACCATCTTCCAGTTCTGGTCGGCCATCTACCCCGCTTATCGCGGCACCCCGCTCGGCCGGTTCGGCATGGATGCCTTCATCGCCCATTGGGACAATTCGCGCTTCCACAAGGCCTCGACCTACACCCGCCCCGACAACCGCCCCGCCCTCGTGCTTTTGAAGCGCTATGGCTACCGCGAAGTCGCCCACCTCGAAGACCACATCTTCGGCGAGGACTACCTCGTCATGGAGCGCAAGTTTACCAAGGCGGTCGAGGGCTACGACAACGGCATCTCCCTGCCTTTGCGAACCCGGCTGAAGCTCAAGGCAAGGGCATTGCTAGACCGCTAAACGTCAAGCCGCTGCCGGTGTCTTCCGCAGCAGCCCGAAGATCGAAACATCGATCCCGGCCCGAAAGAGCGCCGTCAGCCACAGCGACACCGACCACAGCGAAATGGCGATGAACGCCGAGATCGCTGCCCCCATCAGCCCATAATCGGACACCAGCATCTGATTGCCGATAATCAGCGCCGCCAGCCCGAGCCCGACCGACGGCAGGCTGTCCCATGGCCGATCGCGCATGGAAAGCACCAGCGAAGCCGGCCCGAACGCGGCGCGCACCACCAGCCCCAGGCACAGAATGGCAACCGGCACGGCACCATCGGAAAATTCCGGCCCGAAAAGCATCAGCACATACGGGCCCATCACCAGCACGCCGAGGAAAAGCAGCAAGGCCAGACCAGTCGCGACCAGATTGGCCTCGCCGACGCGGCGGCCATAAGCGCCCTTGTCCGCATCCCGCTCCGCATCGAACATATTGGGCAAGGTCAGCGAATAGACGGCGACCACGCCGAACGCCGCCAGCGCAAAAATGCGCGTCGACACCCCGAAGATTGCCAGATCGGTACGATCCAGCAGTCCCGCTAGCAGGATCAGGTTGATGTCGAAAAAATAGTCCGAGGCCAGCGTGATCAGCACCCAGGGCGCCGCGAACCGCCACCAGCGGCGCGGCTCGGTGGTCCGCACCGTATCGGTCTTGGGCACCAAGGCCACGGCGCGTTGCACCCAGATACACTGCACGAGAAACAGCGCCAGAAGCAGGAATGCCAGCAACCAGAGCATATGCGCGATATTGGGCACGGGGCTGAGCAGCGCCACCGCCCCGAACGCCAGGAGCGTCAGTCCGGGCCTGAAGATCATGTCGGGCAGATATCCCGCCATCGGCTGCTTGAGCCCCACCAGCACCATCGTGCTCACATAGGTGATGGCCGTAGCGATCCCGATCAGCACGGTCGGCACCCAAAGCGGACGCAGATGCTCGCCGGCCTCGCCCAGAAGGAACGTCAGCGGCCAGCCCAGCGCCAGCAGCGCGATCCCCATGCCCACCATCTGCCAATAGGAAAGCCCGACGAACCGCCGCAAATGCGCGCCCTCTCCGCGCGATCCATATTCGGCGGAAAAATAGGTCCCCACGGTCTGAAAACCCAGCGGCAGAACAACGGCAAGCAGATTGGCCGCCGCGATGACGAGCAGGAAATCGCCAAGCGATTGCGCGCCCCACACCCGCGAAATGGCCGCCTGCACTATGAAGATAAACCCCGCGCCGAATATGCGCAGGCCAAAGATCAGCACCGATTTCGATGCCAGCTTGCGGGTTACCGACATGGTTTGCCCTGCCCCGTCATTTATCGTTTGAACCGCCGCTGCAGGCCCAGCTTTGCCGCCAGCACCGCGTCCCGGCCGCGCGTCATCACTTCCCTGGCCTTGTACGCGGCCGTCCCGATCGCGTAGGCTCGCCGGTGGGTCGCATGGTTCATCACCGGCGGCAGCGGGTTGATGTAACCCGCCTCGCCCACCATCCCATTCTTGAACTGATGCAACCCGGCAAATCCATCGGTGCCGCCCAGATCGTAATAGGTTGCGCGCGTATGGTCACGCAGCCAGCGGATCACGTGCCAGTGCAGGAAATATCCGGCCCGCAGCCCCAGCGCCGCATCGTCCGTCGCCCCGTAGAGGTAACAAGCCGTGTCGCCGCGCGTAAAAATAACCGCTCCGGCCACGGGACGTCCTTTGTGATTGACGAAAAACAACTCCGGCCGCGCCGTCCCATCGGGCATGGCCATAAGGCCCTCGATGGTCGCGATCCCGGAAAAATCGGGAAACAGCTTGCGCTCGCTCATCGCCTGATAAAGCGTCATGAACCGCCCGATCTGGTCCGCAGTTCCCCGTTCGAAATCGAGCCCCGCCTTTAGCGACTTGCGCAGATTATACCGCCATTTCTGCCCGAACGCGGCCATGCGCGCATCGTCATCGAGCGTCACGTCCACGATATAGCGCAGCGGATATTTCACCTTCACGCCCGGCTTGAATCCGCGCTCGGCCAGCGCCCACAGCAGCCGGTTGTCCTCGCCCGCCTCTGCCTTGGGCATGATCGAAACCATCATCCCGCGCCGGTCGGCATATTCGGCAACCATCGCATCGACGATCCGCCGCATCGTCGCCTCGGCATCCCCGGTCCGGTTGTCAGCCAGAAACGGTCCCCATTTGACCAGCGCGATGGTGGCCAGCCCGAGCGGCAGGCGCTGCAGCATCACCAGCGCGCCGCCCAGCAACTCGCCCCGTTCGGAAAACAGCACAGGCTCCAACGCCACGCCGGGCCAGCGCAGTTTCGCATAGGCGAAAAGCTGCTCCTGACATACGCCATCGAAGGCCGACACCGAACGATCCCAGCGCGCCCCATCGACGATCCGGTGATCGAGCGGCGGCAAATCTTTCTTCGTCGGCGCGGAATTATCCGCGGCGGGCCGGGCAAGAACGGAGGTTTGGCTGATCAGGGACATGGCTTTGACCGATCGCGTGATTGCCTGCCCGTTCTACAGCCCACCGCCCTCACAAATGCTTTCGTTTGGGCGTCTCGCCGGGATTCCGGTTGATGTGGTAAACTCAGGCTTTCGGTCCGCTCCGCAATTGCACGCATCGCGTCATCGCAATGTCACCGCTCGCCCCTAGTCAGTTGCGACCGGCGGCAACGCCGCCCCATCGCATCACCGCTCGACAGGATTCGATCGTGTCCCAATTCACTCTCAATCGCCGCCAGATTCTCATGCTGATGAGCTCGACGGCGCTCCTCCCCCTCGCCATCCCCGCCATGGCGCAAAGCCAGAACCCTGCGGTCCGGCTCATTGTCCTCTCCGACCTCCACTCCGCTTACGAGCGTTCGGCCCAGCTTCTCGCCGCCATCGCCGACGAGGTCGAGGCCAGCGAAGTGCCGGTCGCCATCCTGATCAATGGCGACGTCTTCGAACTCGGCAATGTCGTGACGGTTCGTTCGGAAGGAGAGATCGACTGGGCGCTGCTCGAAGCCTTCGCCGGCCTCGCGCCCACGATCCTCAACATCGGCAACCACGAACCCGACCTCGACAACGATCTTCACAACGTGATCGCCAAGGCCGAGGATCGCGGCGTTACTGTGATTTCCAACATTCTCGATTCGCGCACCGGCGAGCCCTACGCCCCCGCATCGCTGTCACTCGACCTCGACGGAACGCCGGTCACCATCGTCGGGCTGGGCACGGCGGCGGTCAACACCTACCCCGCCGCGACCCGCGAAATGATCGATGTTCCCGAGCCCGTTCAATGGGCCGAGGAAAACCTCGATAGCCTGCTCGATCCCTCGAGCCTTCGTGTCGTCCTCAGCCATGCCGGCATCACCGCCGACCGCGCCATCCTGCCCACCCTGGCCGACGGCACGCTGCTGATAGGCGGGCACGATCACGTTGTTCTCGATCACACCCAGGGCGCCACGCGCTATGTCCACACCGGCTCATGGTCGAGCCTCTACACAGTGGTCGATATGGACCCATCCGGTCCCCTCGCGGTCGAACGCCGCGAAATCGACCTCTCCGGCAGGGCCGATGAAACCCTGGCCGCCCTGATCGCGACCATGATGGACACTCATCTCACCGATGAAGAACGCGCCGTCGTCGGCACCAGCGAAAGCGCCCTCTCGCTCGCCGACAGCGCCCGTTTCGCCGCCGCCGCAATGGCCCAGGCCGCCGGCGCCGATATCGGCTTTATCGGCCACACCACCTTCGGTACGGGCTTCCCGCAGGGCGAAGTCACCAAATACGCCTTCGATTCTATAGTGAGATTCGACGGCACGCTCAGAACCGCCGAAGTGAGCCGCGAAGTGCTCGCGGAAATCCTCACCCGCACCAATCAGGATGGTGACATCCCGCTCGAAAACCGCACCGGCGACTTCCTCTACGCCGCGCCCACCGATCTGCCGGATCAGGACACCTACGTGATCGCCGCCAACGATTGGTCGGCCACCAATCAGAAGAATTATTTCGGTCGCGAAGACCTCGACTTCACCGACGTGCCCGACGCCCCGGCCATCAAGGCCCTGGTCGTCGACGCCCTCTGACACAGCCGTGCGCGGCCGCCAAAGGCCGCGCACACCGCTTCCCACGGGACCGATACGGCCCGTGCGGCGCAAAGTACTGATCGAGGAGAAGTTTGGTGGGTGTACAAGGGCTCGAACCTTGGACCCGCTGATTAAGAGTCAGCTGCTCTACCAACTGAGCTATACACCCAAACCATCGGGCAGCGCGCTCAGCGCACCGCCGAAGTGGGGCCTCTCTATCAAACGCACCGCCCCCTGTCCACCCACCGAGCTGCGTTTTTTATCCTTCGGGGAACGGATTGTCGCTCGTGCCCAGAAATGCCTGATCACCCCAGAGTTCGTTGATGCGGATGTCGCGCCCGCACCCCACCCGATAGGCCTCGTAGCGCTCGGGATTGTTGGTGTGGAAATCCTGATGGTAATCCTCGGCGGCGTAGAACGGCGCCGCCTCCTTGATTTCCGTCACGATCGTCAGCCCCGTCTCCTCGCCCAGCGCGGCCTTGCTCGCCTCGGCCACATCGCGCTGCTCGGGCGTCAGGGCGAAGACCGCCGTGCGATACCCATCTCCCCGGTCGCAGAACTGTCCGCCGGCATCTGTCGGGTCCGTCGTGTGCCAGAAGACCGTCAGCAATTGCTCGAAACTGACCACCTCGGGGTCGTATTCGATCTCGACCACCTCATAGTGCCCGGTATCTTCGAAAACCACCTGCTCGTAACTAGGGTTTTCGACATGCCCGCCAGCGAAACCCGAGATCGTCGCGGTCACCCCATCGACCTTGTCGAAATTGGATTCCACGCTCCAGAAGCACCCTCCGGCAAACAGCGCCGTGTCGGCAAAAGCCGGCGCGGCGGCAAAAAGGCTCGCTCCGGCCACGCTCAAGGCAATCAATGTTCCGCGCATGGATAATCTCCTCTCCATTGCAAGCTGGACCCGGACAGCGCCCCCCGCAAGTCAATCCGCCGTGAGCCCGCCGGTAACCATAAAGTGCAATACGATACGCCGGGCTCTTTGGTTTCATTATAAATGATTGCGTCGACTGCCGCAGCGAGTCCAATGCAATGACCAGTTTGGTGCCGCCGGGTAGCAGAATGCCCGGATCGTGGAGCCTGCGGCGCCTTGCGCTGGCGACCGCCTATTGGATGCGCCCGCCGCGTGCGCGCTATTTTCCGTTTGTCGTCTGGAATCTGGTTCGCGACAGGATCGTTCCCCCGGCCCCCGTCCCAGATCCCGCCAAAATTCGCGACGTCCCGCCCGGCTTTGCCAGCATCGCGCGCGATCTTTCGACCCCGACTGTCCTGCGCGCCATGGAACTTGGCTTTTACCCGCAGGGTCATTGGGGCTCGATGAAATGGTGGTCACCGCCACAGCGCGCCATAATGGATCTGGGCGCGGTTCACATCGCCAAGCGCTTCCGTCGCACCATGCGTGGCACCGACATGCGCGTCGCTTTCGATACCGATTTCGCCGGCGTGCTCGATGGCTGCGCCGCGCCCCGCGACGCATCCCGCTTGCACCTCACCTGGATCACCCCCAAGGCCAAGGCGCTCTATACCCGGCTGCACGCCGAGGGCCACGCCCATTCGGTCGAGATCTACGATACCGAGAACAACCTCGTCGGCGGCCTGTTCGGCGTCGCCATCGGCCCTGTCTTTTCGGCGCTGTCGATGTTCCACACCGCCGACAATGCATCGAAATTCGCCATCGTCAGCCTCTATCATCATCTGGCCGATGCCGGTTTCACCGCCGTCGATCACCAGATCATGTCCCCCTGGGTCCAGGCGTTGGGCGGCACCGTGCTCCCCCGCGCCGACTATATGGCGCTGCTCAAGACCCCGGCCCGCACCACCGCCCCGGTGGGACCGTGGACGGCATCCTTCACCCTTGCCGAAACCGCCGCATGGGAACCTGTCTTACCTTCGGATTGATCCCTAGCCGCACTGGATTCCGGGAATAAATCCCGGAATAACAAGCCGGATTTAGGGCAGCGTCGCTACCCCAGCCAATCCTCTGTCACCCCGGGACTCGTTCCCGGGGTCCAGCAGCATCTCCGCAATCGATTAAGCTATTTCAACCCGCCAACGCACCCTGCGCCGGCGCGCCGCGTTCCACCAACAGCCGGTTATACGCGTTGAGATAAGCGCGCGCCGAAGCCACCAGCGTGTCGGGCTCGGTAGCATTGCCCGAGGCGATCCGTCCGTTCATCTCCAGCCGCACATGCGCGTTGGCCTGCGCATCCGTGCCCCCGGTGACGCCATCGACCGCATAGAGCACCAGATGCGGGTCGGCATCCACCGCCGCCTTGATGGCGTTGAAGATCGCATCGACAGACCCCGTGCCGTCGAAGGCAACGTCCACCGGCTGGCCGTCCACGGCCACCTTGAGCTCGCACCGGTGTACCCCGCCCGTCTTGGACGTGACGCTCATGTCGACCAGCTTGATCCGGTCGGCGCCCGAACCCATCTCGTCATCGACCAGCGCGACGATATCGTCGTCATAAACGTGCTTCTTGCGGTCGGCGAGGTCCTTGAAGCGCTGGAAGGCTTCCTGGAACTGATTGTCGGCCAGCTCGTACCCCAGATCCTTGAGCTTTTCCTTGAACGCGTGCCGGCCCGAATGCTTGCCCATCACCAGCGATGTGGATTTGATCCCCACGCTTTCGGGCGTCATGATCTCATAGGTCAGCGCGTTCTTGAGCATCCCATCCTGATGGATGCCGCTTTCGTGGGCGAAGGCGTTCTTGCCCACGATGGCCTTGTTGTACTGTACGGGGAAATTGGCCGCCGCCGACACCACCCTCGAAGCGCGCGACAGCGCGGTCGATTCGATATTGGTGTGGAACGGCAGCGCGTCCACGCGGGTCTTCAAAGCCATCACGATCTCTTCGAGCGCCGCATTGCCCGCGCGTTCGCCGATGCCGTTGATGGTGCATTCCACCTGCCGCGCCCCGGCCCGTACGCCGGCCACCGAGTTGGCCACCGCCATACCCAGATCGTTATGGCAATGGGTCGAAAAGATCGCCTGATCCGAATTGGGAACCATCTCGATCAAATCCTTGATCAGACGGTAATAATCCTCCGGCGTCGAATACCCCACCGTATCGGGGATATTGATCGTAGTGGCTCCGGCCTTGATCGCCGCTTCCGTACAGCGGGCGAGAAATTCGATCGGCGTGCGCGTCGCATCCATCCCCGACCATTCCACGTCGTCGATCAAATTGCGCGCCTGCGCCACCGTCTTGGTGACGATTTCGAGTACCTCGTCCTCGGTCTTTTTCATCTGGTGGGCCAGATGGATGGGCGAGGTCGAAACGAAGGTGTGGATGCGCCCGCGCGGTGCGAACCTCACCGCCTCGCCGGCCCTGTCGATATCGGCAGGAATGGCTCGCGCCAGCCCGGCGATCACCGCGTTCTTGGAGCGCTTGGCAATGGTCGCCACCGCCTCGAAGTCGCCATTCGACGCGATGGGGAACCCGGCCTCGATGATGTCGACGCCCATGGTGTCCAAAATCTCGGCCACCTGGAGTTTTTCTTCCAGCGTCATCGTCGCGCCGGGACTCTGCTCGCCATCGCGCAGCGTGGTGTCGAAAATATAGACGCGGTCTGTATTGGTACTCATCTTGGGTCTTCCTCTATCGGCCCCTGCGCAGAAAGCCTTGCAAATGCAGCAGGTTGTGGCCGGACATTATCGATCTGTTCGGCAGTTGCGGCACTCCCCTGAAGACCCGTCCGCTTCACATCGAGCGGACTGCCGGTAATCAGGGGCTGATAAGGAGGAGTAGAAGCGCGGCGGAAAGCAGCAGCGCCGATCCCATAAGGATACGGACCTGCAAAGCCTTCTGCTTGCTGGCGGCTATGGCAATGGCGCGGTTGGTACGACGGCGCATTCGTCCTGCCTGGTTGCGTTCTACATTTCCATCATGGGCAAAAGTGGCGCGCCTTGCAACCCCGTTGGTCGGTTCGGTCTACCCAAAAGTGAATACGGCCGCAACAATCACCCCGAGCGCGCACAGGGCCGCAATTGCCCCGGTGCGCTCGACACGGCTCCCCGCTTCGGCCGGGCCCGCGCTCGCGCGGCGAAAATTCCCGCCGGCAACGCCCAGCATCCCGCTCAGGGCCACGACAAAGGCCAGCTTGAGCCAAAACCAAGGACCCAGCGCTACGAACGCGCCGAACCCGCCATATTTGGTGAAGATCATCACCGGCCCACTGATCCAGTTGAGCGCCAATCCGATATCGCCCAAAGCGATCACCCGCTTGCCGAGCCGCGTCATGCCCGGACTGGCTTCTCCCCGCGCCAGAACGCCGCCTGCGCGCCATAGCACCAGCGTGGCGCCCACGATCATCGCCAGCCCGGCCAGATGGGCGGCGAGCAGCAGGGAATTGACAATGGCCATGATGTCCTCCCGAAATAGCCGTTGACGAGAGGTGGCGCCTCCACCCCCCGATGTCAACCGGCGCGCACGCGCAAAGGATCAATCGTCCAGGTCGATCACCCCTTCGGCGAGAACGACGGCAGCCCCGCCGATCCCGGCATGCTTGAGCGCGCCACCCTCGATATTGAACTGCACGCCGATTTCGCTCGGCCGTCCCATCTCCCTGCCCTGCCGTATCCTGAGGGCGTGATGCCCCTCGCCATAGCCGCCATGCTCGGCCAACAGCCCGATCAACGCCGCCGCAGCCGATCCCGTCGCCGCGTCCTCGCCCGAGCCATGCGCGATATGGAACATGCGCGCCGCATAATCATTGCCGCGCTCCCTGGGCGTTTTGGCGAAGACGTAAACCGAGTTGCGCTGGCCCGAAAACGTATCCGTCCACCCGCGCCGCTCGAGCTTTATCGCTTCTAGCGCCTTCGCATTGGCGATCGGCACCAGATAGAACGCATTGCCCGCCGAATACTGCGCCGGCATCATGCCTTCGCATCCGATGTCGCTTTCATCCAACCCAAGCCGCGCGGCAACCTCTGCAATATCGGTCAATTCCCCGACCCGCTCGGGAAGCCTGGGCAGTGCGAACTTCGCCTCTCCCGTCCGCTTGTCGATCTTCTCCATCACGGCGGTGACGATGCCCACGCCCAGTTCCAGCCGCACCGCGCTCAACCGGTTCTGCAACCCCAGCAACACCGACGCCCCCACAGTGGGATGGCCGGCAAACGGCATCTCGTTGACGGGGCTGAAAATCCGCAGCGCCGCCGTGTGCCGCTCGTTCTTGGGCGCGAGCACGAACACCGTCTCCGACAGGTTGAACTCGGCGGCGATCGCCTGCATGCGCGCGCTGGAAAGCTCATCGGCCTTGAGCACCACGGCCAGCGGATTGCCGTTGAGCCGGTCGCGCGTGAACACGTCGAGAAGATAATAGGGAAGTTTCATCGGCATCATTGCCCCCAATCGGCAGATGGCCACCCGCCTCCCACGGGACGGCCTTTTCGGCACCTCTCTAACGAGTTTCCGGCAAAAGGCAAAAACTTAGTCATTGACCTAACAATTAATATGCGATAGTTAGGCACATGACTAACCAACAGCAACAACTCGATCGCATGTTCCAGGCCCTCGCGGATGGAAAACGCCGTGCCATCATCGACCGGCTCAGCAAGTCCGACGCCAAGGTCAGCGATTTTGCCGGCCAGTTGGGAGTTTCGCTTCCCACCGTCCTGCAACACCTCTCGGTTCTCGAACAGGCCGGGCTGGTGTCGTCGCGAAAGGTCGGACGGGTGCGCACCTGCACCCTCGACACCCAGGCCCTGAGCCGCGCCGAACAATGGATCAACGAACGCCGCAATCTGTGGGGCCGGCGTCTCGACGCGCTGGGCGTCCTTTTGGAAACCGACACCGGAGAGCAGACACATGACTGAGCGCAATGTCATCCACGCCACTTTTACGCTCGAGCGGACCTACAAGGCACCCCGCTCCAAAGTCTTCACCGCCTTTTCCGATATCGAGACCAAGCGAAAATGGTTCGGAAGCGAAAACGCTTCGATGGATTTCCGCGTCGGCGGCCGCGAGCACAGCCACGGGGTCGCCGACTCCCATGGCCGCGTCCATTCCTACCGGTTCGATGCCATCTATCTCGATATCATCGAGAATGAGCGCATCATCTACGCCTATGACATGGACGCCGATAGCCAGCACATTTCGGCCTCCCTCACCACCATCGAACTCACCGATACCGACGGCGGCACGCGGCTCAAACTGACCGAGCAGGGCGCATTCCTCGATGGCTATGACGACCCGAAAATGCGCGAAGTCGGCACCGTGGACCTGTTGGCCAATCTGGCCAAAGCAGTGGAGGAATAAATGGGCAAGCTCATCGTCTGGAACATCGCAAGCGTCGACGGCTATTTCGAAGGCACCGAGCCGTGGGACCTCGCTCTTCATGAAACAGTCTGGGGCGACGAGCTGCAAACGCTCTCCATCGCCCAGCTCGAGGAAGCCGATGCCCTGATGTTCGGCCGCAAAACCTATCAGGGCTTCGCCGACCACTGGCCCGGACAGACAGGCACAATCGCCGATGGCATGAACGCGATAAGAAAATACGCAGTCTCCGACACCCTCGCCGAAGCGGTCTGGAACAACACCGGGATCGTCAGCGGCGACATCGTCGCCTCTGTCACCGAACTCAAGCGCAAAGCCTCCCGCAATATCTACGTCTTCGGCAGCGCCGACCTGCTCTCGACGCTCCTCTCCGCCGGGCTGATCGACGAATACCGCCTCTGCATCGCCCCGCTGCTCCTGGGCCGCGGCAATCCCCTGTTCAAGCCGGCCGATCAGCGGATCGACCTCAAGCTGCTCAAATCCCAGCCTCTCAAAAACGGCGGGATCGTTCTCTACTACGGACTGGGAACCGCGATTTGAGCGGTCCGGTGATATGCCGCGCCCCAACGAGGACAGCAAATGCCAAAATACATCACCATCGGCTACGACGAACGCGCCGGTTATGACCGAACGCCCGAAGACGTCAGGCAGGCAGCCCATGAGCACGATGCCTCGCTCGTGCAGCGCGGCGTCGTGATGGGCATCGCCGGAACCCCGGTTCAGGTGCGCAACCCGAACGGCGAAGGTGTCCGGACCGAAACCGGCCCTTACCTGTCCTCGGCCCTGCCCATCGCCGGCTTTTCCCTCATGGAAGCCCGCGACATCGATGAAGCGATTGAACTCGCCTCGAAATCCCCTTGCGCCGTCGCCCATGGCGTCATCGAAATCTGGCCGCTCAAGGAATAGCGGGCAAGAAAAAGGGCCGGCGAACCGGCCCTCCACGCTTTTTCAAAACACTGTCTCGCCTCACCCACCTCTGTCATTCCGGGATTTATTCCCGGAATCCAGCAGCAGCGCTTCGGGAAACCTCAAGGTTCGCTAGTTCCGCGCCTTGTCCACCAAGGCACCGGCCTTGATCCATCGGAGGTTGACTGGAAAAGTGCGCCGCACTTTTCCAGTTCGGCAACCGACCAACGCAAGAAGCCATGGATCGGGAAGCCTCAGCGTTCGCTAGTTCCGCGCCTTGTCCACCAAGGCACCGGCCTTGATCCAGGGCATCATGTCGCGCAGCTTGGCGCCGACTTCCTCGATCTGGTGCGCGTCGTTGTTGCGGCGGATGCCCTTGAAGCGGGCGGAGCCGGCGCGATATTCCTGCATCCAGTCCGAGGTGAACTTGCCCGACTGAATGTCGGCCAGAACCCGCTTCATCTCGGCCTTGGTCTCGGACGTGATGATGCGCGGCCCGGTGACGTACTCGCCCCACTCGGCGGTGTTGGAAATCGAGTAGTTCATGTTGGCGATGCCGCCCTGGTAGATCAGGTCGACGATCAGCTTCACTTCGTGCAGGCACTCGAAATAGGCCATTTCCGGCGCATAGCCGGCTTCCACCAGCGTTTCGAAACCGGCGCGGATCAATTCGACCAGACCGCCGCAAAGCACGGCCTGCTCACCGAACAGATCGGTCTCGCACTCTTCCTTGAAGGTGGTTTCGATGATGCCCGAACGCCCGCCACCAACGCCCGAGGCGTAGGCCAGCCCGAGGTCGTGGGCATTGCCCGTCGCATCGTGATGGATGGCGATCAGGCACGGCACCCCGCCGCCCTTCTCGTATTCGCCGCGCACCGTGTGGCCGGGGCCCTTGGGGGCGATCATCAGCACGTCGACTGTGTCCTTGGGCTCGATCAGCCCGAAATGGACGTTGAGCCCATGGGCGAAGGCCAGCGCCGCGCCGTCACGGATATTGGGAGCGATTTCGTCGCGGTAGATATCGGCCTGAAGCTCGTCGGGGGTCGCCATCATCATGATGTCGGCCCAGCCGGCCACTTCGGCGACGCTCATCACCTTGAGGCCGTCGGCTTCGACCTTCTTGGCGGTCGAGGAGCCCGGGCGCAGGCCGATGGCGATGTCGGTCACCCCGGAATCGCGCAGGTTGAGCGCATGGGCGCGGCCCTGGCTGCCATAACCGATGATGGCGACCTTCTTGGATTTCAAAAGGTTGAGATCGGCATCCCGATCGTAATAAACGCGCATTGGTCTCTCCCTAGCTCGCTTGTCCGTTGTTGAAATTACGCGCCGAAGAGCGTGAAGAACTGTTCGCGAGCCCGTCGGGCCTGTGCGACGATCTTTTCCTCACTCGGCTGTCTCTGTTCCCCGAGCAGCATGCGGATTTGCGTATCGCGCACCACCAGCCCGAAAAATGTCCTGAAGGTCTGGTCCGAATCCTCGAACTTCAAAAGCCCGGCCTCGCGCCCCGCCTCCAGCATGGGAATGCAGCGCCGGGCCATGCCGATCGGGCCGTTTTCCAGCACGATCCGCCCCAGATTGCGCTTTTCCTGCCCGGCATGGTTCACCGCCAGCCGGTTGAGCGCCACCGAAATGTCCCCGGTCAGGACGGTCAGCCAGTCGCGCCCGAACTTTTCCAGCGCTATGGCCAGCGTCCGCTTGTCCAGCGTTTCGCGGTCCACCAGCACCATCCGCACGCGCGAGGCCTGCCATTGCACCGTCGCCGTCAGCAGTCCGTCCCGGTCGCCGAACCATTTATAGAGCGTTTCCTTCGAACAGCTCGCCCGCCGGGCCACGCCCGTCATGGTCAGCCCGTCCCCGCCCTCGACCAACAGGCCGAGCGCCGCATCCAGCACATCCTTCTGCCGGTCGGTCAGGGTATCGTCGCTGATCGTCAGGGTCGGCGGCGTCACAAATATTCTCTTGGCGATTTCGTCTCTAGGCTCTAAAAAGATGCCGAGCCCCGTTTCCGCGGGCCTCGGCTTCTCGCATTAGGCGTACCGTACGGTACGGTTCGGCATTTTTCAAGCCCGAAGTCTCATCCGCGACGTTCTTCCTCAGTCTATCGCCGTGATGAATATTCGATGGGCGCTGTCAGCGTAAGCATCGCCTGGCGCAATCCGGCCGGCGGCGGAGGCAAGGGCGAGCTGCGATGCACGAGCTGCACCGCCGCCTGATCCAGCTCGGCAAACCCGCTCGACTGCACAAGCGCTGCCGACAACACCTGTCCGCCCGCATTGATCGAAAACCGCACCACGGCGATGCCCTGCTCGCGCCGCCGCTCGGCACCCGGCGGATATTGGCGCCGCTGCGCCAGATGCCGCAACACATCGGCCTGCCAGCGCTGGATCATCGTCGTGCTGGGCTGCGTCCCGGCCACCGATTGCGGTGCCGCTGCCTGCTCGGCCTGTCGCTCGGCGGGAGGCGGCGCGGAGGTCTGGCTGGCCGCCTGCTGGGGCGGAGGTGACGCAGCGGGTCGCGGCTGTGGCGGAGGCGAAAAATCCGTCGCAGGGGTATTTTCGCGCAGTTCGGCAATTTCACGCGGGATCGGCATGGGCATGGGAACCGCCGGGTCCGGAACATCGGCCTCTGGAATCTCCTCCACAGGCTCATCGGGTTCCGGCTCAGGCTCGGGTTCCGGCTCCGGCTCTGGTTCAGGCTCTGGTTCTGGCTCTGGCTCGGGCTCCGGCTCCGGCTCTGGTTCTGGCTCTGGCTCTGGCTCTGGCTCGGGCTCGGGCTCGGGTTCAGGTTCCGGCTCCACCTCGTCCTCGATCTCTTCCACCGGCTCGGGACTGCCTTCCGCCTGCATCATCGGATCGCCCGTCGGCACGTCGATGCTCTCGGCAACCGGAGACGCTTCGAACTCGGCGAATTCGATAAAGATCGGGGTCTCCAGCGTCCCGCCCGGTTCCTGGGGAACGCGAAGCCGATCGAAGGCAACCGCCCCGCCGATGCAGGCGGCGATGACCAGCGCGCTCGCCGTCCCCCACAAGGCAACATCGGTCCACCCGGTCCTCAATATGTGCTCGGAGACCGGCCTGCGCGTATTCATGCTATCGCTAGTCCATGGCCGGCGCGGACGCGGGCTCTGCGCTCTCGAGGCCGACAAGCGCCAGCCTCACATAACCGGACGCGCGCAGCAGGTTCATCAGCTCCATCAGCTCGCCATATTCCACCGCCCGGTCGGCGCGCAGGAACACGCGCGTTTCGCGGTCCCCCTGGGTGACCCCATCGATGGCGTCCGCCAACCCATCGCGCGCCACGACGTCATCGCCCAGCGCAATCGACAGATCGTCCTTGAGCGTCACATACAGCGGCTCATCGGGCCGTGGCGCCGGCTGCGCCGTCGAAACCGGCAGGTCGACATTGATATCGACAGTCGCCAACGGCGCCGCCACCATGAAGATGATGAGCAGCACCAGCATGACGTCGATGAACGGGGTGACGTTGATCTCGTGGTTGACGTCCAGATCGTCGTCGACACCTTCCCTGATGCGCGCCGCCATCGTCCTACTCCGCCGCCTCGTGGTGAACCGCCCTGCCCGAAACCGCGCTGCGATCGAGGTCCCGGCTCACCAGCCGCTCGATCGCCGCCGAAATATCGGCCAGCGATTGCCTGTATCCGGTGATGGCCCGCGCGAACGCGTTGTAGATCACCACCGCCGGTATGGCCGCCACCAGCCCGATCCCCGTTGCCAGCAGCGCCTCGGCAATGCCCGGCGCCACCACGGCCAGATTGGTCGTCTGGGTTTCGGCAATCGAAATGAACGAATTCATGATCCCCCAGACCGTGCCGAAAAGCCCCACGAACGGCGCCACCGAGCCCACCGACGCCAGAATTCCCGTCCCCCGGGACATCTTGCGTCCGGCGGCGACTTCGATCCGCCCCAGGCTCGATGAAATACGCTCCTTGAGCCCGGCGGCCTGGGCATGTGCCGCAAAGTCCGAAGACGCACGCCGCTCTTCCTCGGCGGCCCGCACCAGCAACGCCCCCACGCCCTTGCGCCGCTCCATCTGCCCGATGGCATCGTCAAGGCTGGCCGCCTTGTGCACGATGCGCAAGGCACGACGCGCCCGCTGCTTGGCCCCCATGAGCTGAAGCGATTTCCCCAGCCAGATGATCCAGGTGATCAGCGCCGCGGCCGCAAGCCCGACCATCACCGTCTTGACCACCATATCGGCGGCCAGGAACATGCCCCAGACCGATAGGTCATGCCCCAGCCCGGTCTCGACCATCGGCGCTGTCGCTTCGTCCTGCCCGACCGCCGAACGCGCCGAAACCAGCACGCCCGCGATACCGAGCCCCAGGCGCAAACGCGCCCCCTCGATCATGGTCCAAATCCTGTCATGCATCCGATAGCCCCTCATCTCGCCGATTGGGGAAGAAGAAAGGGCAATCCGCCCGGCGGCGTGCTGTTGAGGCGCAGCGGGCAGGCAAAAACGGATTCGATCACGCTATCGGTGATCGCCGTGCCGCTCGTCCCCTGGGAGACGATCTGCCCCTTGCTCATCACCGCGATCCGGTCGGCATACATCACCGCCAGATTGAGGTCGTGGAGCACGGCGATCACCCCGCCCCCGGCTTCGGCATAATCGCGCGCCACATCCATGATCAGCAATTGGTGCCGGATATCGAGGCTCGATATAGGCTCGTCGAGCAGCAGATAGCGCGGCTCCCCATCCAGCACCGGCGCCCACACCTGGCACAGCACGCGCGCAAGCTGCACGCGCTGTTGTTCACCACCGGACAGCTCGTTGTAATACCGCCCGCCGAAGCCGCCGAGATCGACCCGCGCCAGCGCCTGTTCGGGCAAGCGCGCCGCCTCGCTTTCGCTCAGACCCGGCACGCCCCCCGAAAGCCCCAGCCGCACCACTTCATGGACGGAAAACGGAAAGGTCAAAACGCTCGATTGCGGCAGCACGGCGCGGATCGCCGCGCTCTGCCATGGCCGCAGGGCCGAAAGCGGCTTTCCGTTGATGGAAACTTCACCCTCTGCGGCAATTTCCCCCGTCAACGCCTTGAGCAGCGTGGATTTCCCCGAGCCGTTCGGCCCGACGATCACCGTCAGCTCGCCCGGCCGCGCGCTAAAATCGACGCCGCGCAAAATCTCGCGCCGTCCGATCCCATATCTGATATCGCGTGCTTGATACATGGCGCCCTACCAGGCCAACTGATTTCTGCGGCGCAGAAGGATGTAAAGGAAGAACGGCCCCCCCACGCTCGCCGTGATGATGCCGATAGGCAATTCCGCCGGAGCCACGATCACGCGGCTGATCGCGTCGGCGCCCAGCAGGAACGCCGCTCCCAGCAATCCTGATGCGGGCAGCAGATAGCGATGATCGGGCCCGATGAGGATGCGCAGCAGGTGCGGCACCACGATGCCGACGAACCCGATGCCCCCGCTCACGGCCACCGCCGCGCCCACACAGGCGGCAACGGCGCCGATCGCGATGTTCTTGAGCTTCTGGACGTCCACGCCCATGTGGTGGGCCGAAGCCTCACCCAGCGTCAGCGCGTTGAGCCCCCGCCACAGCATCAGCGACACGGCCACCCCGCCTATCATGAAAGGAGCGCTGGCGAGCACCTTGGACCAATTGGCCCCGGCCAGCGAGCCCAGCCCCCAGAAGGTGAGGTCGCGAAGCTGCACGTCGTTGGCGATATAGACCAGCATGCCCGTCACCGCGCCCGACAGCGCGCCGATGGCGATGCCGGCCAAAAGCATCGTAGCAATCGCCGTCTGCCCGCGCTCGGTCGCCACCCGATAGAGAATGATCGTCGTCAGCGCCCCGCCGGCAAACGCGGCGATCGGGACCGCATAGATCCCCAGCACGGCGCTGATCGGCGCCAGTATCGTGCCGCCCAGCACGATGAACAGCACGGCGCCAAGCCCCGCACCCGCCGAAACGCCCACCAGCCCCGGATCGGCCAGCGGGTTGCGGAACAGGCCCTGCATGACCACGCCCGATATCGCCAACCCCGCCCCCACCATGGCGCCGAGCACCATGCGGGGAAGCCGGATTTCGTTGATGATCAGCATGGCCCGCGCCGCCGAAACGTCCTCGGCGCCACCCAGCCCCAGCCAGATCGTCGCCGCGTCGATGGCCGAAACACCCGACGCGCCGGTGAAAAGGCTCACCATCATCGCCAGCGCGAGCAACCCCACCAATCCAACGAGCACGACACGGGCAAGCGCGCTCCGGTCACCCTGGTGGCCCGACGCGATGGCATGCCTTATGGCAATCATGCTCATGGCTCAGTTTTCTCGGTTGTATATGGCCTCGGAGAGATCCCGTGCCGCCGACGCGGCGCGCGGACCGAACCCGAGCGCATATTCTCCATCGATGCGGACGATCGCCGCATTCTGCCCGGCGGTCGTCAGCGAAACCGCAGGATGGTTGAGAAGCTCGTTGTCGCTCGCCGCGTGATCTCCACCCCGATCCATCATCAGGATGACATCGGGATTGGCAGTGATGATCGCTTCCTCGGTCAGCTGCTTGTAGCCCTCATATTCGGTGATGGCGTTGTCGGCGCCCGCCAGCGCGATGATCCCGTTCGCCGCCGTTCCGGTGCCCGATGCGTTGATCCGCCCGCCGGTCATCGACAGGATGAACAGCACCGATTTGCGCTCCGAATTCTGCGCCGTCAGCTCTTCGACCGCCGCGAAATCGGCGGCGATCCGGGCATTGAGTTCTTCGGCCGCCTCATCGAGCCCCAGCGCGGCGCCCACCATCTGAACCTTGGTCGCAACCCCGGCCGCGTCAAAGGTTTCCGGAACCGTGACGATGGGAACGCTGGCGCTTTGCAGCACCTCGATCGCCTCGAGCGGCCCCGCCCCTTCGAGCATCAGGATCGCCGTCGGCTCGACCGACAGCACACCCTCGGGCGCCAGAGCCCGCATATAGCCCACATCGGGCAATTCGGTCGCCGCCTCGGGATAGGTCCCGGTGGAATCGCGGGCGACGAGATAATCCTCGGCCCCCAGTTCGAAGACGATTTCGGTAAGCGAGCCGCCGATCGTCACCAGACGCGAGGGATCGGCAAAGGGCGTGACGTCCTGTGCGTTGGCGACGGCGGGAGCGGCAATGACGGTCAGGGCAAAAAGAATTTGGCGCATGATGAACCTCAAGCGGCTGCGGAGGCGTTGAATTCGGGCAAGGTCGCAAGCGTCTCGCGCCACAGCGGACGCTCGTCATGCCCCTCGATACGCTTTCCGAAAAACTGGATGATGAGCTTGTCGTTAGCGTCATAGGCTTCCAGCGACGAGACGAAGCCCGAGCTCGTGGGCTTCTTCACCACATAGGCGTTGACGATGTGGTCGGTCCGCAGATGCATATGGAATGTCTCGTCCATCACGTTGAGCCACGGCCCCATGCGCGCCACCTTGTGTACCGGTCCCGAATGGATCTGGATGCACCCCGCATTGCCCACGAACGCCATCAGCGGCAGCCCGTTTTCGGTGACCAGGTTGAACATCGCTTCCACGGCGTCCGTGCCCACTTCGCGCACGTAGTCCGGCCCCACCATGCGCAGCGCCTGATGGCGCGGCAGGTTGAGATCGCGCAGCATGCCGAAGAACTGGTGCGTATCGGTCAGCCGGCCCCAGGCATCCCGCAGCGCGTCGGCATCGGCCTGCGGCCGGGAGGCGTCCACGGCTTCGGAATCGCCGACTGTGCCCGTCTCCTGCTCGGCGCTCTGGTCGGCGGCGCGCAGCTTGGCCACCAGGGCATGGTACGCATCGAGATCGGATTCGGGCCGCAGATGAATTTTGTGAACCGCATCCCCCGCAGCGTCGAAGAATTGCAGCGAGTGCCGCACCCCCTCGTCCCCCTGCTTGGTGACAGCAAACCCGCACGCCCACTTGCCCTGGAAGATGCGCAGATCGATCTGCTCACCCAGCACCATCGCGCCGCGCTCGCCCACGAGCACCTTCTCATAGGGCCCGATCTTCTCGTGCACCGCGCTTTCGTTGCGGGTGAGCGCCATCACCGTGCCCAGCGTCTTGGCGCCCTCGAGCAGCGCCGCGACGTCCACATTGAGGCGCGTCGCGCTCGTGCCCACATGGGCCGCCACCAATTGGGCTTCGGTGATCTTGTGTATCCGCGCGAAATCGCGTTCGCGCATCTGCGGCTGGCTGGCCCGCAACTGAAGGATTTCGGAAGGCGTCAAAGGTGAGGTCATCTCAGCGTCCTATTTGTTCAAAATCAGCTTGCCCTGCCGGGTGATCCTGAGCCGGTAGATCGTTCCTTCATGGTCGATCGCAATCTCCCGCTCCTTGCCGAACAGCTCGGTCGTCGAAACCGTCTGCGGACGGTCGCGTCCTGTGTCCACTGGGTCGGGGTCGTCGTTAGAAGGTGAATTCCAGGTCATCGCAGGCGTATCAAAACCCGTGTGCTCTGCCCGTTTCCACGGACATTTCAATTTCTGACTTCATTAGTCATGTTAAATTTCATGTCAATAGTTGACTCTTGGAATCATGTTTTATAACGCACCCATTCCCGATTATGGCCAAACGGAGGCGCGGGATCAGTCGAAGCAAGCCAGCCTGAAGCCAGCCAGCATCGCGTTTTACCAATCCGATCTAAGGAGCAATGCGAGATGCAGGTCCGCGCGCGTGCGACAGGCAGTTTGATTTTTGGGGGTGGCACAGGCGGATATAACGTTTCCGGCCAGCTTCTCCGTGGAGCCCTTTTGGCGGGCGTAGCCTATGGCGCCATCTCGGGCATCGCCTATGCCCAGGCCCTGCCCCAGCCCGATTATTGCGCCGAGCCGGTCCAGGCATCCGATGTGGCGCTATGTGACGTTGCGCAGGGCTCGATGCTGCTCGACCGCATCACCGTCATCAGCCGCACCGGCGAGACGGCCATCGAATCCATGGCCTCGGTGAGCCAGATCGACGCCGAAACCCTGGCCCGGCGCATGCCCGCCACCGCCAATGACGTCTTCTTCGGCACCCCCGGCATCGCCATCCAGACCGACGCCCGCCGCGCCGGCTCCGCCGCCAACATCCGCGGCCTCCAGGATTTCGGCCGTGTGCAGGTGATCGTCGACGGCGCCCGGCAGAATTTCTCCCGTTCGGGTCACGGCACGTCCTCGATGTTCTTCGTCGATCCCAACCTGCTTGAATCGGTCGAAGTCGTGCGCGGCCCCGTCGCCAACACCTACGGCTCGGGCGCCATCGGCGGCGTGGTGATGTTCAACACCAAGACCGCCGACAGCTTCCTCCTCCCCTCCGAGCAATACGCGCTCGAAAGCTCGCTCAACTTTGACAGCAACGCGACCGGGCTCACCAGCAGCACCACCGGCGCCGTGCGTCTTAACGAAAACGTCGAGGTCCTCGCCAACATCGTCTTGCGCGGCTATGGCGATTACAGCGACGGCAATGGCGACACCGTCGAGGGCACCAGCTTCGATACGCTGAGCGGCCTCGTCAAAGCCACGATCCGTCCCACCGAATACAGCGAACTCAACCTGGGCTGGAGCGGCACCGACGACAGTTGGGAAGAAAGCGGCGGCGAGACCAATATCGACGTGCTCCAGAACACGCTCACCGCCCAGTACGAACTCACCGATCCGGACAACCCGCTGCTCGACCTGCACATCAACGGGTCGCTCAATAGCGCCAACCTGACCTCCACCACGCTGGTGGATCGCAGCCAGTACGACTCGGTAACCGGATTGCCCATCACGATCCCGGCCGGGTCCTCCACAGATTACGACCTGACCACCTATGGGCTCGACATCTGGAACACCTCGCGCTTTTCAACCGGCGCGGTCGAACATGAACTGACCTATGGCGGCGACTGGGTGTTCGACGATGTCGTCACCACCTCACCGACCGGCGGCAGCGACGTCTATACTCCCTCGGGCAACCGCACCGTCTGGGGCGCCTATATCCAGGACAAGCTGACCTATGACTGGCTCGAGGTCATCGGCGCGCTGCGCTATGACGCCTATAGCCTGGAGAGCGACACGAATTCCGCCTCGGGCGACCGCATTTCTCCGCGTCTGACCGTCGGCATCTCGCCCTTCGATGAAGGTCCCTTCGCCGGTTTGCAGGTCTATGGCACCTATGCCGAAGGCTACCGCTCGCCCTCGACCACCGAAACGCTGATGAGCGGCCTGCACCCCTCCGGTGTCGCCTTCCCCTTCCTGCCCAATCCAGATTTACAGCCAGAAACGGCCCGGACCTGGGAGTTCGGTATCAACTATGCGCTCGATGGCTTGGTTACGCCCGATGACAGTTTGCGGCTCAAGGCAGCCTATTTCGACAATTCCATTAGCAATTATATTGGGGGGCGCACTCTTGCTGGATTTCCGCTTAATTCGGCCTGCCCGGTAAACTTCCCGCTACTTGGAAATCCTGACGTTGAATATGCTCCGATCTGCTACCAGTACGACAATTTCGCCTCCGCCGAGATTCAGGGTTTCGAGTTCGAAGCCCTCTACGACCAGCAGACCTGGTTCGCAGGCCTCAGCGCATCGGTGATCGATGGCCACACCATCGAAGACGGCATCGAATCCCCGCTGATGTCGATCCCCACCACCCAGGTCACCGGTACGGCAGGCTTCCGTCTGCTCGATGACGCCCTCACGGTCGGCGGCGAGGTCCAGCACAACTGGCAGCCCGAAGGCGTCGATGCTGACGACTATACGCTCGTCAACCTCTTCGCCAGCTACGAGGCCTCCGAAAACGTCTCATTCAACGTGCGTGTCGATAACCTTTTCGATGTTGCCTATGAGAGTCCCCTTAACGACGCACAATCCAGTGTCTACGAACCCGGCTTCAGCGTGAAGCTCGGCGCCACCGTGCGCTTCTGATTTCCTCCAAGGTGGCGGAGTCTTCAGCTCCGCCGCTTTTTTACAATCAAAAGGGACAACGCCTCATGTTCATTGCCATGAACCGCTTCAAGGTGAAGCCGGACGCCGCCGAAACCTTCGAGCAGATCTGGAAATCGCGCGATTCCAAGCTCGCCGATAATCCCGGTTTCGTCGAATTCCACCTGCTGCGCGGACCTGAAAACACCGAAGAAAATTACGTGCTCTACGCTTCGCACACGCTCTGGAAGAGCCGCGAGGATTTCGAAAACTGGACGCGCTCGCAGAATTTCCGCGACGCCCATGGCGGCTCCGGCGCCGGGCGCGACATCTATGTCGGCCATCCCCAGTTCGAAGGCTTCTCCTTCGTCGAAGGCGCCTAAAAACCCGGCCGACGGCTCGCTTTGCGCCGTCGGCCGTCTCATGCCATCTGCACTACCGCGCGCTCGTCTGCCGCAACGCGTTGACGACCACTGCAAAGGCCGGCGAGTTCTGCCGCCGGCGCGGATAATAGAGATAATACCCGGCAAACATCGGCGACCACTCGTCCAGCACCTGCACGAGCCGCCCGGCTTTGATTTCATCGGCCACCGCATTTTCGGGCACGTAGCCGACCCCCAAACCACTGACCGCCGCATCGATCATGCTCAGGATCGTATTGAAGGTCAGTTGCCCCCCGACGCGCACGCGCACCTCCCGCCCGTCCCTGGCGAATTCCCAAGCATAAAGGCCACCCGATCGGGAATGGCGATGGTTGATGCAATTGTGTTCGACCAGTTCCTGCGGAGTCCGTGGCGCGGGGTGCCGGGCCAGATAATCGGGCGAGGCGACCGCCACCAGCCGCCAGTCCGGGCTGATCCGCACCGCGATCATGTCCTTGTCCAAACTCTCCCCCAATCGAACCCCGGCGTCGAACCGCTCCTCGACGATGTTGCGAAAGCCGTTGTCGATATTGAGTTCGACGTGAATGTCCGGATGGTCTTCCAGCACGGGCTTGAGCTTGGGCCAGACGATCCAGTCGAGCGCATGGTCTGAAAGGGTGATCCTCACGCTGCCCGAAGGCTTGTCGCGAAACGCCATCAGCGCGTCGACATCGTGCTCGATATCCTGAATGCGCGGCGACAATGCCCGCAGCAATCGCTCTCCTGCCTCGGTCGGCGATACGCTCCGCGTCGTCCGGGTCAGAAGCTGCAGGCCCAGCCGTGCCTCCAGCTTCTTGATGGTATGGCTGATCGTCGATTGCGACGTCCCCAACCTCGCCGCCGCCTTGGTAAAGCTGCGTTCCTCGGCCACCGCCAGAAACCACAGCATGTCGTGCAAATCCTGCCGGTTCATGGCATATCGCTCCTTATTCATATCCAGAATGAATAAGTCCATGCCGATTGCAATGGCTAATCAGACAAGTCCTGCCGGTCTATAGTGGTGTCGACTCATCGGCGCGATCGCGGACCGTCAGCATTTCGACACAGCCGGCGGATAGATTTTTCGTCCGGTTCGCTGCCCGCCCCTCCCCTCGCGCACGACGCGCCCCGCCTCGCATCGAACCCATTCAACAGGAGACCGGACAATGGAAATTTTACGCTCGGGCTCACGCCCCTCCGGCAAGGGCCCCGAGGACTGGTTCACCGGCACCGTCCGCATCGACCCCCTCTTCAATCCGTTCGACGCCGATCGCGTCCAGGGCGCGCAGGTCACCTTCGAGCCGGGAGCGCGGACCGCCTGGCACACCCATCCGCTGGGCCAGACTTTGATCGTCGTGTCCGGTTCGGGCCGCGCCCAGCGCCTGGGCGGGCCGATCGAAGAGATTCATCCCGGCGACGTCGTCTGGTTCGCGCCGGGCGAAAAGCACTGGCACGGAGCCGCCCCGCAAACCGCGATGACCCACATCGCCCTTCAGGAAGTCCAGAACGGCAAGGTCGTCGACTGGATGGAAAAAGTCACCGACGCCGAATACGGCGCCTGAAAATACAAAAACCAAACGGAGAGTTATCAATGCTTGCAACCGTTCTCCACGGCCCCGGCGACGTCCGCTTCGAGGAAGTCGCCGAGCCTACGATCCTCAAGCCCACCGACGCCATCATCAAGCTCTCGGCAACCTGCATCTGCGGTTCCGACCTCTGGCCCTATCGCGGCGCGAACCCCATCACCAAGCCCCTTCACATGGGCCATGAATATTGCGGCGTGGTCGTCGAGGTCGGCGACGAGGTCAAAACCGTCAAGCCCGGCCAGTTCGTCGTCGGCTCGTTCGTTCTTTCCGACAACACGTGCCCTCACTGCGCCCACGGCTTCCAGTCCTCCTGCGAACAGCGCGAGTTCATGACCGGGGCCCAGGCGAGCTTTGCCCGCGTCCCACTTGCCGACGGCACGCTGGTCGCGACCGAGCAGATGCCCGATGAAGACCTGATCCCCAGCCTGCTCGCCGTGTCCGACGTGCTCGGCACCGGCTGGTACGCCGCCGACGCCGCCCGCGTGCAGCCCGGCTCGACGGTCGTGGTCGTGGGCGACGGCGCTGTCGGCCTCATGGGCGTCCTCGCCGCCAGGCAGATGGGCGCCGAGCGGATCATCGCCATGAGCCGGCACAAGAGCCGTCAGGATCTCGCCCTCGAATATGGCGCCACCGATATCGTCGCCGAGCGCGGCGAGGAAGGCATCGCCAGAATCAAGGACCTCACCAACCGCATCGGCGCCGACGCCGTTCTCGAATGCGTGGGCACCCAGCAGTCCATGGACCAGGCCCTGCAAGTGGCGCGTCCGGGGTCGATGATCGGCTATGTCGGCGTTCCGCACGGGGTCCAGTTCGACGGCCAGAACCTGTTCTACAAGCAGGTCGGCATGCTCGGCGGCCCGGCCCCCGTCCGCCGCTTCCTGCCCCACCTCATGGATCTCGTCCTCTCGCGCAAGATCAATCCGGGAAAGGTCTTCGACCTGACCCTGCCGCTTGCCGACGTGGCCGAAGGCTATAAGGCGATGGACGAACGCCGCGCCATCAAGACGCTCCTGCGCGTCTGACCGCTCTCGGGAGGGACGGTTCCGCCCCTCCCCCATCCTCTCTCGGGATTTAGGTCTTCCCCGATCACCACAGTTTGGGCAAACTCGGACCCGAACGTGCGGCAATCGCACAATGAGGATCTTGCCATGTTTCGCTCCGCCGTCCCCGCCCTCGCCCTCGCCGCAACTCTCTTTGCGCTTCCCGCCGCCGCTCAGGACCTTGAGGAGGTGATGACCTCTGCCCCCATGATCGGCGCCTCGCTCACCGATCGGTTCTGGGTTCAGTCCGAGGCCGATGCCGGCCTGCCCGGCTCGATGGTGGTGTTCCTCTCCGAAGGCACCATGCTCCAGGATTCGTGCTGGGAAACCTACCGCCTCTCCAACTGGCAGATGACCGGCGAAGAATCCCTGAGCTGGGAGGAGGACACCATGACCATCGAAGCCGACATCGTCGAACTCGACGAGGCCCAGCTCGTCCTTGCCCTGCATCTGGGCGAGGAAATCGTCGAAAAGCGCTACACCGTCGCCGCCGTTCCCTTCGTCTGCCCCGACATGCCCCGGTAGGCCGAACGGACCACAGAGTCTCTCCTCTTCCAACCACGCACGAAAAAAGGGCCACCCAACGGGTGACCCTTCGAAACGGACGGCAGGAGGAGGATGCGTCCGTTATTCGGCAGCCTGCTGCAGATCGTTCTGGCGAGCGGTCTTGGCAGCATTGCCCCACCAGGTAAGCTGGTCGAGCATGTCCTTGGCGCTGGCGCCGATCACGCCTTCGATCGCCGACATATCGGCGTTCTCGCCCATCGGCGAAACCTTCATGAACTCGCCGCCGCCGATGTGAACCGCCGAACGGGTCGGAACCATCTGAAGTTCGACCAGGATGGTGCGCAGGTTTTCGGCAGCGCGGGCGCCACCCATCGAGCCATAAGCAACGATGCCGCCGACCTTCTTGTTCCACTCGACATAAGCCTGGTCGATCGCGTTCTTGAGCGCGCCGGTGATCGCACGGTTGTATTCGGCAACCACGAAGATGAAGCCATCGAATTCGGCCAGCTTGTTCTGCCAGGCAGTTGCGTTGGCGTCCTGCGTGGGCGCCCAGGCGTTGGAGGCGACTTCATTGAAGAACGGCAGGTTGAAATCGCGCAGATCGAGCACTTCCACGTCGAGTTCGGGACGCTCTTTTGCCTTTTCGACGATCCAGTTGGCGGGCTTGTCGGCAAAGCGGGTGTCGCGCGTCGACGAGATGATGACACCGATCTTGAGCTTGGACATTTTCGATGATTCCCTACGGGGTTGGTTACGAACAGTAAGTAGGGCTGAATATGTGCCTTCTCACCCGACTCGCAAGTAGGCACATTTTTGTAAGCAAGGCTGGCTCGCTCGCGACGGCTCAAGCGCCCGGCTGCACGCACGAACAGGCAAGCCATTGATATGTAATCAGTATTTCGGATCAATCACGCGAGATTTCCGGCCCTTCCGACCACTGTTCGTCATCGCCGAACGAACCAACCAGCCCTCGGAAACGACAATCTCCCTGCCGTTATCGCCCGTTTCCGAGCACGCCGAGATATTTCTGCACGGTATCGGCGAATCCGAAAATCAGCGCGTCGGCCGTAATTCCATGTCCGATCGAAACCTCGTCCACGAACGGCACCGCATTCTGGAAGGCCGGCAGATTGGCCAGCGTCAAGTCATGGCCCGCATTGATCCCGAGCCCCGCCGCATGGGCGGCGTGGGCGGTTTCGGCGAGATCCGCCAGGGCTGAAACCGCCGCTTCGCTGTTGTCGTAGCAGCCGCCATAGGGCCCGGTATAAAGCTCCACCCGGTCGGCCCCCGTCTCCTTTGCCGCCTCGATCTGCTCGCGCCCAGCATCGGGATCGCAAAACAGCGACACCCGCCGCCCCCGCGCCGCGAGTTGGGCCACCACATCGCCCAGAAGCTCCTTGTGGGTCAGGAAATCCCAGCCATGGTCCGATGTCGCCTGCTCGGGCGCATCGGGCACCAGCGTCACCTGATTGGGATTGGCCGCCGCCACCAGATCGAGAAAGCTCTCGGTCGGGTAACCCTCGATATTGAGTTCGGCATGCGGATATTCGGTCCGCAGCAGATTGACCAGATCGAACACGTCAGTGCGCCTGATGTGACGCTCGTCGGGACGCGGATGCACCGTCACCCCCACCGCCCCCGCATCGAGCACGATCCGCGCGATACCGACGACGCTGGGCCAGGGCAGGTTCCGCCGATTGCGCAATTGCGCCACGGCATTGAGATTGACGGAAAGTTTGGTCATGACAACGCACTGAAAAACAAAGGGCCATACGAATGAAACGTATGGCCCTCATCTATCGCGAATTGCCCTCAAGGCAAATAGCTTACATCCCCTCCGGCCCGCGCGTGATCGCCGCCAGCCCGGTCCGCACCACCTCGACCAGCCCCAGCGGCACCATCAGCGCCACGAACTGTTCGACCTTGGACGATTTGCCTGTGATCTCGAAAACGAAGCTCTCCGTCGTCGCATCGATCACCTGCGCCCGGAACGCATCGGCCAGCCGCAGCGCCTCCACCCGGCTGTCGCCAAGCCCCGCGACCTTCACCAGCGCCAGCTCCCGCTCGATGGCGCCGCCCTCTTCGGTCAGGTCGTGAACCTTGTGCACCGGCACCAGCCGCTCGAGCTGCGCCTTGATCTGCGTCACCGTTTTCGGTGTCGCCACGGTCACCACGGTAATGCGCGAGCGATGCTTGTCATGCTCGGTCTCGCTCACGGTCAGCGAGTCGATATTGTACCCCCGCGCGGAAAACAGTCCCACGACGCGGGCTAGAACCCCCGGTTCGTTATCGACCAGCACGGTCAACGTATGGCGCTCTTCCGCCTCGGTCTGCGACGGCATGAAATAGACCGACCCGGTCGGCAGCAAATTGGCGTTCATGTTCATTGTTCCTCGAAATTTTCTGATCGTGCAGTTCCAGGCAGTCTCGGCACACCCCTCATCCGACCCGCCTTCGCCGGCCCACCTTCTCCCTCAAGGGGAGAAGGGTAGCCCTTGGCAGCGTCTCGGCAAGAACTCCAAAGCTGCCACAGGAGCCCCCCTCTCCCCCTGAGGGAGAGGGGCCGGGGGTGAGGGGTGCCGCATCGGCATTACCGATGCGTCGGCCAAAGGCCGAAAACCCGCCCTCACTTGAAATCAAACCAGCACCTTCCCCTTCTCATCGATAATATTCCCGATATCCGCCGTATCGGGCAGGATCATCTCATTGTGCGGCTTGCCCGACGGGATCATCGGGAAGCAGTTCTCTTCCTTGCTCACCCGGCAATCGAAAATCACCGGCTTGCGAATATTGATCATCTCGTCGATCGCATCATCGAGCTTCTTGGGGTCTTCGCACCGTATCCCGTGCCCGCCGAACGCCTCGGCCATCTTCACGAAATCGGGCAGCGCATCCGAATAGGAATGCGAATACCGCCCGCCATGCAGCAATTCCTGCCACTGGCGCACCATGCCCATATACTCATTGTTCAAAATGAAGATCTTGACCGGCAATTCGTACTGAATGGCCGTCGACATCTCCTGCATGGTCATCTGCACCGAGGCTTCGCCCGCGATGTCGATGACCAGCGCGTCCGGATGGGCCACCTGCACCCCGATCGAAGCCGGCAGGCCATAGCCCATCGTTCCCAGCCCGCCCGAAGTCATCCAGCGGTTAGGCTCGTCGAAATGGAAATGCTGCGCCGCCCACATCTGATGCTGGCCGACCTCGGTCGTGATATAGACATCACGCCCCTTCGTCGCCTCATACAACCGCCGGATCGCGTGCTGGGGCTTGATGATCGTATCCGAATTGGTGAAGCCCAGCGAATTGACGCTCCGCCATTTCTCGATTTGCCCCCACCACGGCGCGATGGCCTCGGCGCGCGGCTGATTGGTCTTGGCCCGCCAGATGCGGATCATCTCTTCGAGCACGGCGTTGACGTCGCCCACGATGGGCACGTCGACAGTGATGTTCTTGTTGATCGAGGATGCATCGATATCGACATGGATCTTCCGGCTTCCCGGCGAGAACGCGTCGATCCGGCCGGTGATCCGGTCGTCGAACCGCGCGCCCAGATTGATCATCAGGTCGCAATCGTGCATCGCCATGTTGGCTTCATAGGTCCCGTGCATGCCCAGCATGCCCAGCCACTGGTTGTTGGAGGCCGGAAACGCCCCCAGCCCCATCAGCGTGGAGGTGACGGGAAAGCCCGTCAGCTCGGCCAGCTCGCGCAAATTCCGGCTCGCCTCGACGCCGGAATTGATCACCCCGCCCCCGGTATAGAACACCGGACGCTCGGCACGCAGCATCAGGTCGACGGCAACGCGGATCGCCTCCATGTCGCCTTCGATCTGCGGCTTGTAGGTCGGGTGGCTCGGCTCGCTCTGGGGCTTGAGATATTTGCCCATCGCGAACTGGATGTCCTTGGGAATGTCGATAACCACCGGCCCCGGCCGCCCCGAGGTCGCGATATAGAACGCCTCGTGCAGGATACGCGGCAGGTCCTCGATCGATTTGACCAGATAATTGTGCTTGGTGCAGTTGCGGGTGATCCCGACAGTATCGCACTCCTGAAAGGCGTCCGACCCGATCAGCGGCGTCGCCACCTGCCCCGAAATGCAGACCAGCGGGATCGAATCCAGCAGCGCATCGGCCAGCCCGGTCACCGCATTGGTCGCCCCCGGCCCCGATGTCACCAGCACGACGCCGCATTTCCCGGTCGAGCGGGCATAGCCCTCGGCCATATGCGTGGCGCCCTGCTCGTGACGGACGAGAATGTGCTGAAGCTTTTCCTGCTGGAAGATAGCGTCATAGATCGGCAGCACGGCCCCGCCGGGATAGCCGAAAATATGCTCCACTCCCTGATCGATCAGTGCTCGGACCACCATTTCGGCGCCGGTCATTTGTTCGGCCATCTCAGCCACTCCCTACTTTTATTCGTCCTGCCTGACAGGAATCCGGATAATAAAAAAGGCCCCGTCAGGGACCTGTTTTCGGCGCACCGCAATTCGCACGAGGGTTATTCCCTCATGTCGCGATGCGCCAACCTACTACAAGAATGAGTACCGTCTTCACGGAGCTTCTCCAAAATTCGGCACCATTCGTACTGCCGGGTACACCAATGGTCAAGCGCTAAATGCCCCCTCGCCCCATACCCACCATCATCCCGGCCTCGCGCCCGGGACAACGCCGAGTTGATGTAAGCCCGACGCCCACCACACCCACCGCGTCACCCCGGGCCTGTCCCGGGGCAAGGTATGCGCCCCGCTATCGCTCCTCCCCCACCCTGCTCCTCGTCGTCGTCGGGCTCGCCCCGAGGACCCAAAACCCTCGCCCTTCCCCCGCGCACGAAAAAAGGCCCGTGCCGGGACAGCACGAGCCTTTCCAAAAGCCTTGCTACAGCGATTAGCTGCGCGGGCAGGCATCCTTGTACAGGGTGCCGTCCGAGGCGCGGAAGTAGCACTGGTTCGGCTCGCCGGCCACCTGGCCAACCAGCGCACCGGCAACACCGCCGACCACGCCACCAACAACAGCGCCCTGAACCGAACCCGTGGTCACGCCACCGATAACAGCACCGGCGCCGGCGCCGATAGCAGCGGTTTCCTGGGTGCGGGTGCAGGCCGAAACGGCCATCAAAGAAGTAAGGGCAACACCAATAATCAAAAGTTTTTTCATTTCCAAAGCCTCCTGCGACTTACTCTAGAGTTCCCTCGCCCATAAATGCGGTATGTCGGTTTTGGTTCCGCCGACGGGGGCCTCAGGCATACAGTTTTCAACCTGAAGCGAAACTGAACGCCGTTGAGAATGCATTAACTTTCTCCATTTTCTGAATTTTTTCAAGAGCTTTGGCGCGCGCTTCCCGCCCATCGCTCCCATTCGCCCCGCACCATTAACGCTGACAACGTCACGATTCGCGTGTATCGGATGCCGTCCGGCCCGTGGCCATCACGCCGCGCCGGTGGCTTGGGAAGGCCTTTTTTGAGATGAGTACGACCGATTCGACACGCGCCGGTTCGGGCTGGACGACCGAGTTGCGCGCCACATTCATGTTGGCGTGGCCGCTGGTCGTGGCCCAGGTCGCCCAGAATGCGCTGTTCACCACAGACGTCATCATGATGGGCTGGCTCGGCCCGCAATATCTTGCCGCCAGCACGCTCGCCACCTCGTTCTTTACCCCCTTCCTGCTGCTCGGCGGCGGCATCGTTTCGGCCGTCGCGCCCCTTGCCGCCCAGGCCATAGGCGGGCGCAAGATCAAGAATGTGCGCCGCACGGTGCGCCAGGGTTTCTGGGCGGCCATCGTCATCGCGCTGGTCCTGCTGCCGCTCATCTGGCAGATCGAGCCCATCCTGCTCGCCACCGGTCAGGCGCCCGATCTCTCCCGCATGGCCGCCGAATATATGCACATCGCGGTCTTCGTGCTGTTTCCCGGCCTGGGCCTTTTCGTCATCCGCTCGTTCCTTTCGGCGCTCTCGGTCACCCGCGTCATCCTCTACGTCACCCTTGCCGGTGTCGTCCTCAACGCGGTGATCAACTACGCGCTGATCTTCGGCAATTTCGGCTTCCCCCGCCTCGAACTGCGAGGCGCGGCGATCGGAACATTGGTCACCAATTTCGCCATGTTCGGCCTGCTGCTCGCCTATGCCGTCACCCACCGCCGCTATCGCCGCTTCCACATCCTGGTCCGCTTCTGGAAGCCGGATTGGCCGCGCTTTGCCGAAATCTTCAGGATCGGCACCCCCATCGGCCTGACGCTGATGGCCGAGGTCGGCATGTTCGCCGTCGCCGTCATCCTGATGGGCTGGCACGGCACCGACGCGTTGGCCGCCCATGCGGTGGCCCTCCAATGCGCATCCTTTTCCTTCATGGTGCCGCTCGGCCTCGCTCAGGCCTCCACCGTCCGCGTCGGCCTTGCCTTCGGGGCGGGCAATGATCGCGGCATCGCGCTGGCCGGTTGGACGTCCCTCGCCATCGGCGTGGGGTTCATGGCCGTCACCTGCATGCTGTTTCTCACGGTCCCGCAGGTATTTACCCGCCTCTTTCTCTCCCCGGCCGACCCCGCCAACGCCGCCGCGCTCGCCATGGCGACGACGTTCCTGGGCATCGCCGGCCTGTTCCAGATCGTCGATGGAGCGCAAGTGGTCGCCGTCAACGTGCTGCGCGGGTTGAGCGACACCAAGGTGCCCATGTTCATCGCGCTGTTCGGCTATTGGTGCGTCGGCATGCCCACGGCCTGGTTCCTTGGCGCGCCCGAGCGGCTGGCCGGCGTCGGCATCTGGACCGGCCTTGCCGTGGGTCTGGCCTTCTGCGCCGTCGTCCTCACCGCCCGCTTCGCCATGCGTGATCGGCTCGGCCTCCTCGACCGCCGCCGCATCGTCGGCACGGCTTAAACCACCACCGGCAGCTCCGTCATGTCCGCGCTGCCGAACACCCGCAGATAACGGGCGATCTCGTCGGGATCGCCCACTGCCTTGGCCGGGTTGTCCGAGAGCTTGACCGCTGGTCGCCCATTGGCGCTCGAAACCTTGATCACCAGCGAAATCGGCTTGAGCTGCGGCGTCTCCATCGGCGCCGTTCCGGCGAAATCATTGGTGAGGTTCGTCCCCCAGCCAAAGCTCATCCGCACCCGCCCCTCGAAATGCCTGTACGCCGCCTCGATCGTCTCGATATCGAGCCCATCGGAAAAGATCAGCAGCTTCTCGCGCGGATCGCGCCCGCGCTCGCGCCACCATTCGATGATCTTTTCCCCGCCCGAAATGGCCGGCGCCGAATCCGGCCTGAACCCGGTCCAGTCCGCCACCCAGTCCGGCGCGTTTTCGAGAAACGATGCCGTCCCGAACGCATCGGGCAAAACGATCAGCAAATTGCCGCCATAATAGCTCTGCCAGTCCTGGAGCACCTTATAGGGCGACACCCTCAGCGCCTCGTCCCCCTCGGCCAGCGCGGCAGCCACCATCGGCAATTCATGCGCATTGGTCCCCAGCGCCTCGAGATCGGTATCCATGGCCAAAAGCACGTTGGACGTCCCCGTCAGCGCATCCCCCAACCCCTCCTTGAGCGCTTCCACACACCAGCGCTGCCAGAGAAAACTGTGCCGCCGCCGCGTCCCGAAATCGGAAATCTTGAGATCGGGCAATTGCTTGAGCCGTTCCACCTTCTCCCAGGTCTTGGCCTTGGCCCGCGCATAGAGCACGTCGAGCGCGAACCGCCCCATCCCCCGCATCGCCCTGCGCGAGCGCAATTCGTTGATGATCGCCAGCGCCGGGATTTCCCACATCGCCGTCTCGACCCATTTGCCGGGAAAGTGCAGCTCGAACTGCCCGTCGCGCTGGCTCAACTCATATTCGGGAAGCTGGAAATCCTCCAGCCAGGCAAGAAACTGCGGCGAAAAGATCTGCTTGGTGCCGTAAAAACTGTTACCGGCCAGCCAGATCATTTCCTTTTTCGTGAACCGGATCTCGCGCGCATGGTCGAGCTGCTCGCGCAATTCCGCGATGTCGATCTCCTCGGCGAGCTTGACCGAAGTCGTCCGGTTGGTCAGCGAGAATGTCGCGTCCACGTCCCGATACAGCCCCCAGATCATCTGCAGCATCAGGAGCTTGTAGAAATCGGTGTCGAGCAGCGACCGGATGATCGGATCGAGCTTGAACGTATGGTTGAAAACCCGCCGCGCGATATCAGTCTTTGACGTGCTCAAACCAGGTCCACCCCGGCTTCGCGCATCTTTTCGGTCATCGCCGCCATCGATCCGGCAAGGTCGATCCCGCGCGATCCCTCCATCACCACCCGCGCCGAAAACCCTTCGCGCCGTGCATCGATCGCCGAATAGGCCACGCAGAAATCGGTCGCCAGCCCCGCGAACGTCAGATCGTCCAGCCCGCGCTCGCGCAGATATCCGGCAAGCCCGGTCGGCGTCTCATGGTCGTTCTCGAAAAACGCCGAATAGGAATCGATAGCCTTGCGAAACCCCTTGCGGATCACCAGCTCGGCCCGGTCCAGATAAAGCTCGGGGTGGAAATCGGCGCCCGGACTGCCCTGCACGCAATGGTCCGGCCACAGCCGCTGCATCCCATAGGGCATTTCGATGTCGTCGAACGGCGCCTTGCCCGCATGCTGGGACGCAAAGCTCGAATGGCCGGCCGGGTGCCAGTCCTGGGTCAGGATCACATGGTCGAATTCGCCCATCAGCCGGTTGATCACCGGCACCACCTGGTCCCCCTCGTCCACCGCCAGCGCCCCGCCGGGACAGAAATCATTCTGTACGTCGATGACGATAAGCACTTTGCCGGCCATGGAAACCTCCTGATCTCAGAGCAGCCGCATAGTGCAAGCCAGAAGGTCCGCGTCAACTCCCCGCGCGCATTGTGTGCTCTTTCGCCAGCATATCCATGACGCTCCCCGCCGCTTCGGGCGGCACGCCCGCCGCCGTCAGCACTTCCACCGCAAAGCTGCCCGGAGCCGGCGCAGGCGCGGTGATGATCGCCCCATCACGCAGCGCCTGTGGCTGGTCCACATAATGCGCAACACCCCGATACCCCGCGGCCGCATCGAGATACCCGCGCCCGTTCGAAGTATGCCGCACCCCATCGAGCAGCCCCGCCCGCGCCAGCGCCAGCGTCCCCCCGCAAATCCCGGCGATCACGCATCCATTCTCCCGCGCCCGCCGCAGCCGGTCGGAAAGGTCAGGCGGATTGTCGCCCTCGAACGCCGATCCACCGCACACCACCACCACGCCCTCGTCCGGCGCTTCGAACCGCTCCAGATCCTGCGTCGTGATTCCCCCAACCGATGTCACCGCCCCGCCATCGGCGCTCGCAAATCGTATGTCCGCTTCGAAAAACGCCCTGCCGGTCCCCGCCAGCACGGCGATTTCCCAATCCGAATACCCTTGCGTCAAAACGATAATTATCGCGCTCATCACGCTCTCCTTTGTCATCGGTTCGGGCGCGACCCTACCGGATCGCCCTGACACGCCATGTCAGCATCCACCCGCTTGACGCTCACGCGGCGATAGAGTTCCTTTCCGTCCATGACTCAATTGCGCCAATCCGAACTCCGCGTCGCCGCCGAACTCGCCCGCCACAAGCTGTCCGGGCAGGTCACCGTCCTCGATCAGCTCGCCACCACCGCGCAAATGGCCGCCGAGGCGCTGGGCATCGAAGTGGGCCGCATCGTCAAATCCCTGCTCTTTGTCGCCGAGGAAACCGGCACCCCCATCATGGTGCTGGTATCGGGCGCCAACCGCGTCCACGAAAAACGCACCGGCCGCCAGATCGGCGCCAAACTCGGCCGCGCCGATGCCGACCTCGTGCGCGAGGCCACTGGCTTTGCCATCGGCGGCGTGTCGCCCTTCGGTCATCTGCGCGAGATACCCATCTATATGGACGACGATCTCTTCGCTTTCGAAACGATCTGGGCCGCGGCAGGGAACGCACGCTCGGTGTTCGAGATTACGCCTTCCGACCTCGCCCGCACCACCGGCGCGGTCCGTATTTCAGTCACCTGATTCCTTGGGAGCTCAAATGGTCTATCTCACCCTTTTTGCCGGCCTCGTCCTCCTCGTGGCCGGTGGCGAAGGTTTTGTGCGCGGCTCGGTCGCCATAGCCCGTCGCCTGGGCATGTCCTCGCTCCTCATCGGGTTGACGCTCGTCGGCTTCGGCACCTCGCTCCCCGAGCTGGTCACCTCCGTTCAGGCCGCCCTCGATGGGGCTCCCGGCATTGCCGTGGGCAATGTGGTGGGCTCCAACATCGCCAACATCCTCTTGATCCTGGGCATCACGGCGCTGATCTATCCGATCCTCGTGGACAAGGCCGTCCTGCGCCGCGACGGGCTGGTCCTGGTTATCGCCGCCCTTGCCGCGCTCGCCATCGTCATGATCGGCAATCTGGGCCGCATCGCCGGCGTGGTCCTCATCGCGATGCTGATCGCCTATGTCATCTACAGCTATTTCGCCGACCGCAAGGCCCAGGCCTCGCCGGGCGCCGAGGCCGAAGTCGAAGCCACCGGCGGCCACCAACCGATGCCCGTCTCGATCCTGTTCGTCGTCGCCGGCCTGGCCCTCACCATCTTCGGCGCCCGTCTTCTGGTTTCCAGCGCCGTTGAAATCGCCACCGCGCTCGGCGTTTCCGAAACCATCATCGGTTTGACGGTCGTCGCGGTGGGCACCTCGCTCCCCGAACTGGTCACCTCGGTCATCGCCGCCGTCCGGCGCCATACCGATCTGGCTCTGGGCAATATTCTTGGCTCCAACATTTTCAACGTGCTGTTCATCCTCGGTGCCACCGCCCTCGTCCAGCCCATCCCGGTTCCCCCGGAAATCGCCCGCCTCGACATCTGGGTCATGCTCGGCGCCACGGCCCTTCTTCTCGCCTTCGCCTATACGGGCCGCGAAATCGTCCGCTGGGAAGGCATCGCCTTCCTCATCGCCTATATCGCCTATGTCGGCTGGCTGGCTATCGGCGCATAAACGCTGCACATTGCGAAGATATAGAAACCCCTGCCGTAACGCTTCCGCCCCCTTCTCCCCTTGAGGGAGAAGGTGCCCCGAAGGGGCGGATGAAGGGTGCGCCGAGCTAACGCCACACACAACCGCCAGAACCTTCCCCCACCCCTCCACCTCGTCGTCTTCGGGCTCGACCCGGAGACCCGCAAGGCTCCGACAATCTCAGTAGAAATGTGTTCCCCAGCCCGTCCCGGTTATCCCGGCAGAGCTCCGGCTCATGCCCCGAGTCCGCCCCCTCAGCCGCTCACCCCCCGAACGGATCGACGAACCTCCAATCCCCAAACCGGTTCCGAAACCACGTCGATTGCCGCTTGGCATATTGCCGCGTCGCCGTAACTGCCTTCTCCACCGCCTCCTCGCGCGTCATCACTCCCGAGAGCATGTCGGCAATCTCCCCCACCCCGATCGCCTTCATCGCCGGCAGCGACGGATCGAGTCCGAGCGTCAACAGCGCCTCCACCTCTTCGACCGCCCCCGCCTCCATCATGGCCGCGAACCGCTCCCCGATGCGCCGGCGCAGCAACCCCCGCTCGGGCATGAGCACGATCCTCTCCACCTCATATCCCGCCAGCAGCCCCGGCCCGGTGCTTTGCGCAAATTCGCTCAGCGGCCTCCCCGTCGCCATCAGCACCGACAGCGCCCGCACCACCCGCTGCGGATCGGCCACCTTGATCCGCCTCGCCGTTTCCGGGTCCCGCTCCGCCAGCAATGCCATCCGCCCGTCCGCATCGAGCCCTTGAATCAAAGCTTCAGCTTGAGCGACGAACTCTGCCCCGACCGCCGGAACATCGGCGAATCCCTTGGTCAGCGCATCGAAGTAAAGCCCTGTCCCGCCAACGAAAATCAGCTCCTGATTCTCTTTCTCAGCGTCTTGAATCTGTTTCTCAACATCGGCCAGCCACGCCCCCGTAGAATACCGGACCGATGGGGGCACATGCCCGAACATCTCATGCCGTGCCGCCGCCAATTCCTCCGCGTTGGGCCGCGCCGTCAGTCGGTCCAGCACGCCATAGACCTGCATGGAATCCGCATTGACGATGCGCGCGCCGCTTTTTTGCGCCCTCTCCACCGCCAGCGCCGTCTTGCCGCTCGCCGTGGGACCCGCTATCAACACCGCTCGCTTCTTGTCCGTTTCAACCATGGCCTGGCCCGATGTCCGTTCTCGTCCTGATCGCCAATCCTGCCCAAGCCGCGCTGTCCAATGCGCTTGTCGAGGCCGTGCAACGGCAAACCCATGGCGAAATCAACTGGCTCGCGCAAGGCATAGCCTGCGAGATCGTTGGTCCTCGCGCCGGCAATCCGGTCGAAATGGCCCGCGATGTCCTTGATGGCCACCCCATCGACGCCGCCCTCGTCCCCGCCGCCAACCGCAAGAAGCAGCTCCTCGTCGCCGACATGGATTCCACCATGATCGAGCAGGAATGCATCGACGAACTCGCCGACGCCCTCGATCTCAAGCCCCAGGTCGCCGAAATCACCGAACGCGCCATGCGCGGCGAGCTCGATTTCGAAGCCGCGCTCGATACCCGCGTCGCCCTGCTCAAGGGCCTCGAGCGCAAAATGGTCGAAGCCATCCGCCGCGAGCGGATTACACTCGCCCCCGGCGGCCGCGCCCTCGTCCAGACCATGAAGGCCTATGGCGCCTATACCTCCCTCGTCTCGGGCGGTTTCACCCTGTTCGCCGAACATTTTGCCAAGCGCATCGGCTTTGACGAATTTGTCGCCAACGTCCTCGTCTTCGACGAGGCCGACACCCTCACGGGCACCGTCGAAAAGCCCATCGTCGACAAGACCACGAAGCGCAACCGCCTGATGGCGCTCACTGCCGAAAAGCACCTCACCACCGCCCAGACCATGGCCGTGGGCGACGGTGCCAACGACCTCGACATGCTGCAGGCCGCCGGCCTCGGCGTCGCGATCCACGCCAAGCCCATCGTCGCCGAACAGGCAGCAGTCCGCATCGACCACGGCGATCTGACAGCTCTCCTCTACCTCCAGGGCTATTCCGAAGACGAAATCGTTAGATGAAGCTCCAAACGGAGCGCCTCGTCCTGCGCCCCTGGCAGGAGCGTGACCGCGAGCCCTTCGCCGCAATCGTCGGCGATCCGCACGTCATGCGTTTTTACACATCCACGCGCGACCGCGCCGCTTCCGATGCCTGGATCGACAGGATGATCGCCAACCTTTCGGAAGGCAGCTCCGCCTTTCTTGCCGCCGAGCGAAAATCCGATGGCGCGCTGCTGGGCCTGATCGGCACCGGACGCATCGACATGCCCCTGCGCGGCAACCCGCCCGAGGAAATCGGCTGGGTTCTCGGCCGTCCCTATTGGGGCCAGGGCTACGCCCCCGAAGGCGCCGCCGCCCACATCGCCCACGCCTGGCAACGCGGCCTGCCCGAACTCGTCGCCTTCACTGCCGAAATCAATACGCCCTCCCAACGCGTCATGGAAAAACTCGGCATGACGCGCGACCCGCAGGGCGATTTCCTCCATCCGCGCATCGAGGAAGGCCACAGGCTCCGCCCGCACGTCCTCTACCGCCTCGCCAACCCGCATCTCTCCTGACAGGCCCTGTCAAGACACCCGGCTACTCTCTTCCCATCGAACAAGGAGATTGGCCATGACCACCCTCAAAGGCAGTTGCCACTGCGGCGCGACCAAATTCGAGGTCGATTTCACGCCGCAAACCGCCACCCGCTGCAATTGCAGCTTCTGCACCAAGCGCGGCGCGCTCTGGGCCTATTGCGAGCCCGACCAGTTCCGCCTGCTCACCCCCATGCGCAACGCGCGGCAATATTCCCCCACCACGCCCGAGAACCGGCATTATTTCTGCCCGACCTGCGGCTGCACCACCTATTCGGACAACCCCGACTATTCCGATTTCGCCTCCGGCGATTGGGAAGCCGCCCAGGCCAGTTTCGACCCCACCAGACGCCGCATCTCGATCAACCTCTGGGTCCTCGACGATTTCGACGTCGAAGCTCTCCCCATCGAACACCTCGACGGCCGCAACCAGTGGTAAGGGCCGGCAACGCGCCCTAAACCCGCACGATCGACAGCAGCACCAGCCCAGCCGCCGCCATCACCAGCGCGCCCATGCGAAGCTGTCCGGCGGGCATGGCGAGCACCTGCGCGATCATGCGCTTCATCTGCTCGGGAAACGCCGCATAAAGCAGCCCTTCGATAAACACCGCCAAAGCCAGCGCGGCAAACAGGTCGCTCAACTTGAAATTCCTCTGTCAAAACGAAAAAGGCGCGCCCGGCAAGGCGCGCCTTCTGTTCATGGTGCGAGCCTCTTACTGGGCAGGCGCAGGCGCCTCTTCAACCGGCGCTTCGGGGGCTGCTTCACCCTCCGGAGTCACCTCGGTCGCCGGCGTTTCGCCCTCGGGCAGCACTTCGGTTCCCAGGTTTTCGGTCTCGATCAGCGTCTCGAGATTTTGAACCTCGGTTTCCAGATCGGTATTTTCTTCGCCCGAAACCAGCGCGTCCGTGGCCAGCAGGTCGTCGATTTCAGTCGCGTCGACCGGCTGCTCGGTCGGCCCCTGCACCCCGATATCGATCGGAGTTGCTGTCGGCGCCGAAAACTCCGGCAGCTCCCCGTTCGAACCGAAATAGCTGAAGAAGGCCGAATTGGGCGAGAGCACCATGGTGGTGTTCCCATCCGTCAGCGCCCCACGATAGGCTTCCATCGAACGGTAGAAACGGAAGAACGACTCGTCCTGCGAGAAGGCCTCGGCAAACAGCCGGTTCTGCTCGGCGTCACCCTCGCCTCGGATGATTTCCGAGTCGCGGTTGGCCGCCGAAACGACCTCGACCGCCTGACGGTCGGCGATCGCCCGCAGGATTTGCGCCTGCTCCTGGCCGCGTGCCCGGATCAACGCCGCTTCAGCGTTACGTTCAGCCTGCATGCGCTCATAGGTCTGCTGGCTGACTTCCGGCGTGAGGTCTGTGACCAGCACCCGCACGTCGACAACCTCGACCCCCAGTTCCACCATGTCGGCGGCCACCAGGTCCCGCGCCTCACGCATCATTTCGTTGCGCTGCTCGGAGAGCGCCGCATCGAATTCGCGCAGACCGTAAACCGCACGCAGTGCCGATTCCAGACGCGTGGAGATACGCTGCTCGGCAAGCTGCAAGCTGCCCAGCACCGATTGCCGGAACCGGATCGGATCGGCGATGCGATAGGTGATGAAAGCGTCCACGATATAGAACTGGCCGCCCGAAACCTGAAGCCGGATACGCTCCAGATCGTAGCGCAGCAGGCGCTTGTCGATATACTGCACCGTCTCGACGAAATCGGTCGGGATCTTGAAGTAAAGCCCCGGCTCCTGGATTTCGCGCGTGATCTCGCCGAAGCGCATGACGATCGCCTGTTCGCGTTCGTTGACCACGAAGATCGAGGAGAGCAGCACGTAGCCGGCGATGACCAGCGCGATGATTGCGATAACGAGCCTGTTCATCACTGGTTACCTCCCGAAGACGGGTTGGCCGACGGCGTGGGTCGCAATTCCGGCAGCGGCAGATAGGGGATCACCCCCTGTCCCTGCTCTCCGCCTTCGAGAAGCACCTTGTTGGTGCCGCCCAGCACTTCCTGCATGGTTTCGAGGAAGATGCGCTGACGGGTGACTTCGGGCGCATTGCGGTATTCGTTGTAGATGGCGACGAAGCGTGCCGCCTGACCCTGGGCTTCGTTGACGACGCGGTCGCGATAGGCGGCTGCCTCTTCGCGAATCGCCGCCGCCTGGCCTCGGGCGCTGCCGAGCAGGGTATTGGCATATTGCCGCGCTTCTTCCTGGAAGCGGTCTTCGTCCTGCAGCGCGCGCTGCACTTCGTCGAACGCATCGGCAACTTCGGCCGGCGGTGCAACGTTTTCGATCGAGATGTTCGAAATCGTCACGCCAACCCCGTAGCTGTCGAGGATGGATTGGGTGATCTGCTGCACTTCGAGCGCGATGCCGGTACGGTCGTCACGGAACACGTCCTGCGCCGTGCGGCGCCCCACCACTTCGCGCATCGCGCTTTCGGCAGCCTGGCGCACCATTTCGTCGGGGTCGCGGACCTCGAACAGATAAAGGCGCGGATCGGCGATCCGCCACAGGATCGAAAAGCTCATGTTGACGATGTTCTGGTCGCCCGAAAGCATCAGCCCATCTGCACGCCCATCGTTGGCGTTGCCCGCTCTGGTGTTGGTCCCGACGCGGGTCTGGTTTTCCGTGGTCGAGGCGCGTTCGACGCGTTCGAGCGGCCACCAATGGAAATGCAGGCCCGGATTGGAGAACTCGTCCTTGGGTTCCCCGAACAGCAGCTCCACGCCCACTTCGTTGGGCGCGATGGTGTAGATCGACTGGCTGGCCCAGAAGATCAGCCCCGCCGCGATGACGCCGATGACGATCCACCGCCCGCCGCCGGGAATGTTCGCCCCGCCGCCGAATTGCTGGCGCCCACGGGCGAGAATGTCTTCGAGATTGGGAGTATTCCCACCGCTGGGCCGACGTGGCCCACCGCCACCTCCCCCGCCCGGCGCCTGGCCCCACGGGCCGCCGCTGCGGCTCCGGCGGCCGCCCCTATTGTCTTCCCACGGCATTTGGTCCCTTTCGGTTGTCGTGAAAACGCTTTTTGTGCCCAGAGCGGTTTCGGCTCGAAACCGCGACCACTTATGTCTCGGTTTTATATAGGGAAGCGCGACGGAGGGATCAATCGAAACCGGGCGCGGCATTGCCGCGCTTACGCTATGGTGAACGCCGGCGCGCCCGCACATGCAGAAAGATCGGAGCCACGCGCGTGTCCGCGACGACAGGTTCGCTCCGCGCGACCGCCTCCGAAGCCCTGGGTTCCCCGAACGCCTCGATGGTCAGCCCTGCCCCCACGATCATCGACACCCAGTTCGTCAGCGTGCGGTGAAAGCGCGGCACCGAAAACGGTTCGAGCGTGTCGCGCTCCTCTTTGGGGATCGACGAAAATATCCACCGGTCGATCGTCCCGTCGGTTTCCTCGAAATAATCGGCCACTTCCACCGCCACGACGTCCCCCTCCGCATTGCGGACATTCCGGCGCCTGGGCGGCACAAAGCATGGATGCAGGATCGAAAACTGCAAAAAACCGCCCGGCTTGAGAACGCGCGCCACGCCCCGGAGAACCTTTTGCTGGTCGGCCATGTCCATCAGCGACATGAACGCCGTAACGAAGTCGAAACTTTCGGCCTCAAACGGCAGGTCCTCGCCGTCACCGACCATATATTCGATCCCCATCGGGTCTTCGGCCTCGGTTTGCCGGGCATGGGCGATGAAGGTCGGCGCCACGTCCAGTCCCGTCATCCGGGCGCCCCGGCGCGCCACCGTGCGCGTGTTGGTCCCTTCCCCGCACCCCAGATCGAGCCCCGCCAGCCCCTCTACGGCCGGCAGCATCTCCATAAAAGCCGGAGTGTTGAGCGCATCGCGATATCTGTCATAGCCGGCCCGCGAATAGATCGTCCAATTCTCGGCATTGCTCTCCCAATGGCGCGCGACTTCTTTGGTATCCATATCCCGTCCCCGTACCGCTCCCCTGTCAGCACCACCACCATCGACGACCTTATTGCGATACCGCCTCAGCGCCGCTCGTAAACCCTCACCACGAACCCTGCGCTATCCTTTTCCCCCGGCACCACGTCCGGCAAATCGCGCCCGTCCCACACCGCCGGATCGATCTCGGGAAAAAACGTATCGCCCTCGGGTTCGGCATCCACATGCGTGATATAGAGCCGGTCCGCCTTCTCCATCGCCGCGCGGTAGATTTCCGCCCCGCCATTAATGAAAATCTCGTCCACCCCATCGCGCTCGGCAATCTGTTTGCCCCGCGCTATGGCCGCGTCCAGATCGGAGAAAACCTCGGCCCCCTCGGGCGCATAGCCGCCCTGCCGCGTCACCACGATATTGGTGCGCCCCGGCAGTGGCTTGCCGATGGATTCGAAAGTCTTGCGCCCCACGATCAGCGGCTTGCCCATTGTCGTGTGCTTGTAGAACGCGAAATCGGACGGCAGCCGCCAGGGCAGCTTGCCATCGGACCCGATGGCGCCATTCCGCCCCACCGCCGCGATCATCGCAATCCTTGCCATTATTTCTCCTCCGCCAGCGCGTCGAGTTCGGCCCCGCTCACCCGGCACACCGTCCATTCGTCGTGCATCACCGCACCCTGCGCCTTATAGAATTTGATCGCCGGTTCGTTCCAGTTGAGCACCCACCAGCTCAGCCGCCCCAGCCCTTCGTCCCGGCATCGCCGCGCCAGATGCCGCAGCAGCGCCTTGCCGATCCCGTTGCCGCGCACGCCCGGTTCCACATAAAGGTCTTCCAGCCAGATCCCGTGCCGACCCTGAAAGGTCGAGAACGTATAGAACCACAGCGCGAACCCCACCGGCTTGCCATCATATTCGGCGATCTCGCAAAACACCTTCGGCTCGGGCCCGAACAGATGCTTTTCGATATCGACCTCGGTCGCGCTCACCTCGTCGTTGAGCTTTTCATATTCAGCCAGCTTGATGATGAATTCGAGCACCAGCCCGGCGTCTGTTGGGCCGGCTCGGCGGATTATGAGGGGCATTGCTCTACTCTATCGTGGTCGACCCTCGAACCCTTTCCGATTCCACCTTGAAAAACAAACGCGAACTCCCCCCACGCGCCGCTACCAATGCCCCTCCACCATTGTCAGCTCGCACCCCAGCGCTGCCTCCAGCCGTTCCAGATCGCCATCGCCCGGCACCGCATCCCGGCGCTCGATGACCAGCCCGAACCGCCCGAAGGCCATGGGCCAGCGATAAGCCAATTGATCCACCGACGCGGTCTTCCCGCAACACGGCAGGGCAAAGGCTTTCAACTGAAATCCGGTCTCGCCTTCATCCGGCAAGGAGCTCTTGGAAGTGGCGACATAGTCGGCGCTCATCATGTCTCCCCACCGGGAATCATCGATTTCCGCGCCGCAATGCGGGCACAGCACGCCGCTGAAATTTTCGCCGCAATCGAAAAGCTCGATGCCGCGATGACGGACAACCCGCACCGCCCCGGCGGCGGTCGCCTCAAGCAAGGCCACGCCGGCTTCAATTCGCTCGGGGGCGGGAACAAAGCCAGTTGGACGTGGAACGAGCGCTACCGAGCCGGTCGACATGAAGCCACCTCACCCCGCCCGATCACTCATCGGGCCTGCGCACCAGGAACAACACCTCGATATCCTCCCACGGGACGAAGTCCTCGTGAACCATTTCGAACGTGGTCGGCCCCGTCTTGGTCACGCCCTCGCCGCAGAACGACACGAGATTGTCCGGATCGCCCTTGTCCACCACCAGCCGGAACGTGCCGATCGAATTGGCCCAATTGGCGCCGCTCGACAGCACGTATTCGAGCCAGGTTTCCGTATAGGGTGCCGACCACAAATCGTTGGGATCGGTCAGATTGCGCTCGACCGCCGCGACGAAACTGTCATCGAGGCAATAGCGGGTCTCGTAAGCTCCGCGCGTCGAATAGTCCTCGTCATCGTCCAGAAACGTCGTCGCCACGGTGCCGCCCAGCCCGGGCGTATAGCGATGTTCCACCGTCACTGTTTCCCCGGCCGGAAACACCGCATCCCACACATAGGCCGATTTCAGCGTCCAGGCCGGATAGTAATAGGCATTGTCGCCCTCCCCGCCCCAATTGACCACCGCGCCGATATGTTCGAGATGGGCCAGATCGTCGGCGTCGAGCGCGTTGAGCGCTGCATCGGTCCCGATCGCCTGCGGCGTCAGCGGAATGTCGAGCCTGGTGAGGTCCTTGGTGCGGTCGACGCCCAGGACGAACGCCGATTGGTGCAATTGCGCGTCCACCGGCTCGCCGTCGAACAGGGTGGAAAATCCAAAGATGTTGTCCGGATCGTCAGTCGGATATCCCTGGTCCGAATAGAAATCGGATTGCATGTCGGGCATGGGAAACGCGACCATCACGCTCTGGTCGCTATCGGTCAGGTTCTCGAACCGATAGACCACCCGAACTTCCTCCATTGACAGATAGAGGTCCTCGGAAACCATCCGCACATTGTGGTTCTGGACGAACTCCAGACCGCCCACGCCGATCGTCGCCGTCGTATCGTTGGCCCAGACCGGGGCAGCCAGCCCCGCCGCTATCGCAACTGCCGCCCTCAGCCTCATACCGCCACCGGTGCCTTGATGTGAGGTTCTGGATCGTAATCCACGATCTCGAAATCCTCGAACTCGAAATCGAAGATCGAGCTCCGCTTGGTCCTGATCTCCAGCCGCGGCAGCGCCTTGGGTGTGCGCGCCAATTGCGTCTGCGCCTGCTCGAAATGATTGTGGTAGATATGCGCGTCCCCGAAGGTGTGGACGAAATCGCCCACCTCCAGCCCCGTCACCTCCGCCATCATATGCGTCAGCAGCGCATAGGAGGCGATGTTGAACGGCACGCCGAGGAAAATGTCCGCCGAACGCTGGTAGAGCTGGCACGACAATTTGCCATCGGCCACGTAGAACTGGAACAGGCAGTGGCATGGCGGCAGCGCCATCTCATCCACTTCCGCCGGGTTCCAGGCCGAAACGATGTGCCGCCGCGAATCGGGCTTGGTCTTGATCTGGCTGACGAGATTGGAAATCTGGTCGATGTGCCGCCCGTCCGGCGCCGGCCAGCTCCGCCACTGGCTGCCATAGACCGGCCCGAGGTCGCCGTTCTCGTCGGCCCACTCGTCCCAGATCTTCACCCCCCGTTCCTGCAGCCAGCGCACATTTGTGTCCCCGCGCAGAAACCAGAGCAGTTCATAGACGATGGATCGGATATGGAGCTTTTTGGTCGTCAGCAGCGGGAAGCCATCGGCGAGGTCGAACCGCATCTGGTAGCCGAAAACGGAACGCGTGCCGGTGCCGGTCCGGTCGGCCCGGTCGACCCCGTTTTCCATCACGTGACGCATAAGATCGAGATATTGCTTCATGACTCGTTCAATACCGTGATTCTACCCGTTCAATACCCTCAACATTGCACCGCTTCCCACCGATATGTTGAGCCCCCTTTTCATCGCGGCGCAAGGTCCCTATATTGAGCGTGCCGGCAACGGCTATGGCGATAAACTGTCATCGTAATAAACCCATCGGACCCGGGGGCAGTACCCGGCGCCTCCACCAAATTTCCCTCTGGTTTCAGAGGCTTATGGGGGCGAAACAGGATCGACGAGGGCGTAAAAGGTGTTCTTTCGCTCGGCATTGTACCACCGTTATCGGGCTACAATTATAGTTGCCAACGACAACTATGCTGAGGCACGTCTCGCTGCGTAATGCGGCGCGATACCTCGAATTAAAGCCCTGATTCTGTAGCAGGAATCAGGCGGGGTCCGCAGGCACCTGGCAACAGAAGCCTGCATTCCTTTTCCCTTGAAATATCTCGCGAATTGGGGCTGTTATGCCCCTTCAGATTCTGCACTCGGGAGCCGCCATCGATGGCACAGGACCATATCCGCTACGACATTCTGGCCCAGGAAGCCCTGCGCGGCGTCGTCCGGAAAGTCCTCTCCGAAGTCGCCCGCACCGGCCTTCCCGGCGACCATCACTTCTTTATTTCCTTTGTAACTCAAGCCCCTGGCGTCCGCCTGAGCCAAAAGCTGCTCGGCCAGTACGACAAGGAAATGACCATCGTTCTCCAGAACCAGTTCTGGGATCTCAAGGTCACCGAAACCGGCTTCGAAGTCGGCTTGTCCTTTGATGGCATTAACGAAATTCTCTACATCCCCTTCTCGGCCATCAAGGGTTTCTTCGACCCCTCCGTTCAGTTCGGCCTCCAGTTCGAGGTTGCCGAAGCCCAGCCGGGCACCGGCCCCGTGGCGGTCTCCGATGAGGTTGACGATGCACAAGACGCCCCCAATGACGATGACGAACCTGCCCCCGAAGGCGGCGGCGAAAAGGTCGTCAGCCTCGATTCCTTCCGAAAAAAATAAGAACGTTTTCAGTGCGTAAGCGCTCGCTCACCATTGCGGGCCACCGCACGTCAATTGCGCTCGAACCCCAGTTCTGGACCGCGCTCGAAGCCATCGCCGCCGAGCGCGACATGTCCCTGCCCACCCTGATCGCCGAAATCGACGAGCAGCGGCAGGACACGAACCTATCCTCGTCCATCAGAGTTGCGGTATTGGTCTGGTACCAGGCCCGTTCGGAGGCGGCGACAGGTCGAAATTGAATGGCGGAGCGTCGAAGACGGTCACCGAAGGGCTCGGCGAGGTAAGGGGCGAGGACGGCGCGGCGGCCGGACCACTCAATTGCTGTTCGATCTCTTCAAGCCGCTGCTGTTCGGCTTCCAGCCGCAGGCGCTCGGCTTCTTCCTGCTGTTGCTGCAACAGCAATTCAGCCTGCCGCCGCGCCTCTTCCTCCATCAGCCGTGCCTGCTCTTCGGCCGCCGCCCGCTGCCGCGCTTCCTGCTCGGCCCGCAGCGCTTCGAGTTCGTCCAACTCGATCTCATAGGCCCGCATCTGAATGGCATCGACCATCGGCCCCAGGTCGAGCGCCCGTTCCGGCGCAAACAGCGTGCCGTCCACACCGACCCCGATCCGCCCGGTGGTTTCGGTGATCAGTCCATTGCCGGTCAACGCCCGGGTCAGCGCCAACGTCCAGTTTGCGTCGAGTTCCCCCGTTTCCAGCCCGAGGCTCCCCCCGCCCACCAATCGGGCCCCGTCGCCATCGATAGCGATATTGGAAATGCGCGCATTTCCGCCGATCAGGCTCACCAACCCGCCGGCATCGTCGGCAAGGAACGGTCCGGAATCGAGCGCCGTCGCCACCAGTGTTTCCAGCGCATCGGGCGCGATCTCGACCAGATTGTCCACATCCGCCGCCGCATCGAACGCCGCCGGTGACAAACCCTCGATCCGCACATCGGAAACCGAAAAGCTCCCCTCGCCATTGAGCGAAGCAGCCAGCGCGCGATAGCTGTCGCCGCTGCCCTGGAACTGGGTCCCCAGCGTCAACGTCCCGCCCAGCGCATCGGAGGGGCTTTGCGGCAAAATGGCGTCCAGCGCCACCCCGTTGAGCGTCAGCCGCCCGGTAACGCTTTTGTCGGGCAGCGCCGAAGCGCAACACGCCGTTGCGTCGAGCTGCACCGTGCCGCCGCCGAATTCGCCGAACAGTCCCCGCAGCCCCACATCCTCTTCGCTCCAGGCATAATCGAACGCCAGTGCTTCGATCAGCCGCTGCTCGCCAGCCATCAACACCGGCGCCGTCACCGCGATCCGTCCCCGCGTCGCGCGCGGAGCGCCGCCAAGGTCGATCGGCCCATCCGGCCAAAGGCCGTCAGAAAGATTGAGCACGCCCGCCGGCCCCGCCAGCATGGCCGCCAGCGTTTCCACATCGACAGCATCCAAAGCCAGCGATCCGTTGACCAGAGCGGCGTTCCGCTGCGCCGAAAACGTCAGCTCACCTTGCACCGACCTGTCCCCGGCAAAGGCCGTGATCTCGGACAGCCGCACGCTTTCCGAACCCACAAAGCCGATATCGGCCTGCCCTTCCAGCGCGGGAAACCACACTCCCTGCGCCCCGGCCAATTCGGCCAGCGCCGCGCCGTCGGCAAACAGAAACGAGGTCTGCCCCTGCCCCCGGATCGAAGCGAGATCGGAAAGCACCAGCGTTCCCGAAAAATCGATCCGCTCCCCGCCGCCTTCAAGCGAAAGCTCGGCCTCCATATTGCCGCGCGGATTTCCATCCAGCCGCACGCTGGCAATGGCTCCGTCGGTTCCCGGTATCAACGGCGCGAGCCCCACCTGTTCGAGCATCGCCGCACCGCTATCGGCTGCCGCCTCGATCGAGATGCCCAGATTTTCGCGCCCGAGCCCCGCAATCCCGCCGGTCATTTCCAGCCCCACGGAAATTTCCGCCGCCCCGGCCATACCCGCGAGCGACATGGATTGCATGCCATCGCGCCCCGGAGACTCCAGCGCAAGCGCCAATTGCGCCGGCAAACTTCCCATAATCGCCTGCCGCACCGGATTTCCCGCCTGGGCGGTGCCGAACACCGCGTCGAGCGCCCGCGCACCGGCGGCAACGTCGAGATCGCCATTGGCGACGACAACCGGCGCCGCCATCGTGCCCGATAGCGCCCCATTCCCTGAAAAACCTATGCCTCCGAAGGATTGAACGTCGAGATCTTCGACCGTCACTCCCGCACCATTCCATGCCGAGCGCAGCGAAAGCCCGCTCACCGCCTGCCCGCCAAGCTGCGCGGCTTCCAAATCGATATCGAGCCGGCCTTCGGGAAAGCTCAATCCAAAGGCACCCGAAGGTTCGATCGGCGGCAACAGCGCACGAAACGCCGCGCTCTGCCGGCCATTGAGCGCCGAAAGGTTCGCTGCGAGCTCAAGCGAGGGCGCCTCGCCAAAGCGCATGGTGCCCGAAACCGTATGTGCCGTATCGTCGACGACGAGAATTCCGTTTTCCAGCCGCAACCGGTCGTTGACCAATTGCACATTGCTGTTGAGCGAACCCGAAATCCCGAACAGCGGGTTGCCCTCCTCCGGCCGCGACCAAAGCAGCGACAGCGCGTCGAGCCGCGAGGATGCCATCGCCAGCGTACCTTCGAACGCCGGCCATCCCGCCCCACGGCCCAGCGATCCGGTGAGCTTGAGCGTCGTATCGCCCGCCAGCCGACCGGAAAATTCCTCGATGGCCCAGAGTTCGCCATCGCTCGAAGCGTCGAGGCTGACATCACGCACCGAAATGCCGCGTACCACGAGTTCGTTGATCGACATATCGATCCGCCCCGGTAGTGGCGGGATCACCGGCTCTGGCATGCCGCGCAGCAGTCTGACAATCTCGAACGGCTGCGCGCCCTCATCGGCCAGCGAATTGGCCTGCAGCGTCACAACGCCCCCCGAGACGGTGGCATCGAAGGCCGGTTCGGCGCCCAGCGTCACCGCTGCCTCGCCCGTCAGGCGCGTCGCTGTCTGGTTTTCATCGGGAAGCAGCGTGAATTCCTCGAGCCGGATCGAATTGGTATCGGCGGTTATGGGGCTGCTCAGCACCAGCGCGCCAACCGCCGCATCGCCCTGCGTCAAGGGAGCCTGACGATAGGTCAATGCCCCCGTCAGCCGCGGGACATCTCCGGTTTCCACAAGCCCATCGACCGCAACCGAAAACCGCCCATCCAGCGGCCGCACGAAGCCGTTGATCTGCATGTCCCCATCCGCATTGATGGTCGACGTCCCGACCCGAACGGCATAGCGGGTCCCTTCATGGCTGGCCTGCCCCTCCAGCGCGAACGGGCCGCGAATGGCGGTGAGCTGCATGTCGCCGGTAAATCCCTGCGCCTCCCAGGCTTCTCCGCTGCGCATGTCGGTCAGGCGCAGAGTGCCGTCGTCGAAGCGCGCATTGGCGATTGAGACGTTGGACACCGTCGGGTCCTGCGCCAGCGCGATTGGCGTTTGCAGTTCGCCGTCCTCGCCGATCACCAGATTGAGTTCGGGTTCGGTCAGCCGCAACTGGGTGACGGTGAACCGGTCGCGCAGGAAATCCATCAGCGAGAAATCGGCCTCGACCAGCCGCGCCGCGCCCACCGGCGCATCGGCGGGCCCCAGCCGGGCATTCTCGAAATGCAGGCGCGGCTGGGGCAACAGGGTGAATTCCATGTCCCCGGCGATTTCGACTTCGATCCCCAGCGCTTCGGCCGCCATCTGCTCCATCCGGGGCTTATAGGCGTTCCAGTCGATAAACCACGGAATGACGAAAGCCCCACCCATAATGAGGATCGCGATCAACCCGATGGCAATGTAGATGCGGTTGGCCAAAGCCCGGAGAACCCTTGCGTTGAATACCGATGTGTCGAGATTCAGGTGAGGACGCGGCGAAAATGGTGGCTTTCGAGAACCGGAACGGAGCGTACTTTGAGTACGTGAGTACCGGAAGCGCAGAAAGAAGCCATTTGCAGCCCGCCATCACCTGAAGCTGGGCATATCCGTGCGAACATTAGGCATAACAATCCACCGCGTCACCCGGCTTAACCATTGTGGCGGCGAGATTTTCACATCCTGACCAAGAAAAAGGGCCGGGCTTTGGCCCGACCCCTTTTTTCCGTGTCCTATGGAAACGGAAGTTTATTCGACAGTGCCGATCGACCAGAAATTGGTCTCACCCGAGCTGTCGTCCACGCCGTCATTGTCGGTGACGACCCAGCCTTCGCCGGCGGCATCGATGGCAAAGCCTTCGACCTTGTCGAGCACATAGCCGTTGAGCGCCAGAAGGTCCGGAATGAAGTCGCGGACTTCTTCCTTGCTGACCACCGGCAGGTCCGAACCGAGCTCGGCCCCGACCAGTTCGGCGACCGGCACGCGGTAGAGCTTCTTGAGCTGCGCATTGGCAGCGATCTGGTTGTCACGCTCGACGATATAAGCGTAGTCGCCGTGGATGGTGATTTCCGACAGGCCAACCCAGGCACCTTCGGCCGGGGCTTCGAGCGGATAGTGCACCGCACCCCATTCGCCGGTCGAGGGCTGGTATGAAACCAGCTTCACCATGCCTTCGGGATCGTCGCCCCATTCGCGCTGGATCGCGATCCAGAGCACCATATCGTCACCTTCGCCGATGGCGGAAACGCCTTCGGACGCGGAGCGGGTTTGGTTGGCCAGAAGCGCTTCGGGGAACATCACTTCCTCGACGATCGCACCCTCGGCATCGACGTGGTAGAGAGCGTGCGGGATTTCTTCCTCGCTGTCGCCTTCCGACGCCAGCCAGAATCCGCCTTCACCATCGAGCGCGATGCCTTCGAGATCGAGTGCCTCGGCAGCGGCGCCGTCACGGGTCACGAGACGCGCTTCGGTGATCATCGCCGGGGTCTGCGTCGCGTCGATCGTATAGATCGTGGGCATGATCGAGAAGAAGGAGTCGGACACGGCATAGAGCTTGCCGGCTTCTTCCGCATCGGCCACAAGGCCCGAAAGGGCGGCCCAGCCGATCGGCGTGCCATCGTCGTTCATGGCCGACATGATCTGCGGATAATCAGGCGCTTCCACGTCCTGACGCTCGAAGATCATGACGTGCGCGGGAGCGCCGCCATCGGCGGAAACGTCGGTTTCGTTGGCGGTGACATAGAGGTTGCGCGCAGGGATCGCCAGCGCACCTTCAGGCCCGATGCCCGAGGGGAGCGACTGGATGTATTCCGGCTCGGCGCCCGTATCGCGGTAGATTGCGACCAGCGAAGCGCGTTCCTGGTTGACGAAGATCAGCGTTTCGTCTTCCCAGAAGCCCACTTCCATGCCTTCGGGCTCGATGCCCTTGGCATCCGAACGCCCTTCGGGATAATGGCCGAGCTGCGCGGAAATGTACTCCATCGACGGGCCGCTCTCGTAAAGCTCGGTGCCGTCCTTGTTGAAGATGGTGAAGCCGCGCGAACCGCCTTCATAGTCGCCTTCATTGGCGATGACGAACCGGTCGTCGTCCAGCCACTGGATGGCATCGGGCTCACGCAGCGCGCCCTCGATGCTGTCGGTGAAGGAGAGCTGGCCGTCTTCCTCGGTGTCGATGCCGGCAAGGTCGGTCGAACCGGCCGAGAAGTGGTTGATCACTTCGCCGCTCGGGCCGTCGATGACGACGATGTAGTTGTTTTCCTGCAGCGTCACGGCAAGTTCGTTGGCGCTGTTGAAATCGGTATATTCGGGCTCGGCGTCTTCACCGGCCACATCGGCAAGCCCGGCCAGTTCGGTCACGCGCAGGGTGCCGCAATCGGGCGTGCCGTCGGTGACGTCAAGGAAGGTGACGTTGCCGCTGGGAAGCTGCGGAATAACGCCGTCGTTGAAGTCTTCGTCACGCTGGTTTTCCATCGAGATGGCGATCAGCGATCCATCGGCATTGCGGGCGATCGCGTCGGGCTGGCCGCCCAGATCGCATTCGGATTCGACTTCAAGCGTCTCGATATCGATAACGGCCAGATAGCCGGTCGGCGCGGTGAAATCCTCGGTGGTGTCGACGCTCACCAGAGCCTTGTTGCCGATCACCGAAACCGAAGTCGGGCCGCCTTCGAGTTCAACGAAGCCACCCGGCTGCGGATTGGCCGGATCGGTGATGTCGATGAACCCGACGCCGCCCAGCAGCGCATTGGAATAAACCAGCGTCATGCCGTCTTCGGTGGCGGTGATGATTTCGGCCGAATTTTCCTCGGCTTCGATATCGGGCGTGTTGAGCGCCACCGGGAAGCTGGCGATGCGGTTGAAATAGGTCTGCGCGCTGGCCGGTACGGCCGCGCTGGCCAGAAGCCCTGTCGCGATGGCGGCAAGCAGAACGGATTTGTTCATGGGGTCCCCCGTAAGGCGTGAGATGTTCACGGCTGGCGTGATAGGCCCCCTAGGCAACACTTCTGTGACAGCCCGATTTGGCGCTGTGGATATACTTTTGGCCCCATCGCGCCTATATATTCGGCAGGAGAACAAAAAGAGATTCGTCAAGTCAGTATGTCGGCAGTTCCACCACATCGCCCGCAAGGCCCCATCACGTCCCAGTTCGCCCCGCGCGAACCGGGCTATCTCGCTGGGCTGAACGCCGAACAGCGCGAGGCGGTGGAAACCACGGAAGGGCCGCTTCTGGTTCTCGCCGGGGCCGGCACCGGCAAGACACGCGTTCTGACCACCCGCATCGCCCACATCCTCGCCTCCCGCAAGGCGCGTGGCGGGCAGATTCTGGCGGTGACATTCACCAACAAGGCCGCCCGCGAGATGAAGGACCGGATCGGCAAGCTGGTCGGCGCCTCGGTCGAGGGCATGCCCTGGCTGGGCACCTTCCACTCCATCGGCGCGCGCATCATCCGCCGTCATGCCGAGTTGGTCGGCCTGCGCCCCGATTTCACCATCCTCGATACCGACGATCAGATACGTCTCATCAAGCAACTTCTCTCGGCCGAAAACATCGACGAGAAGCGCTGGCCGGCCCGCCAGTTCGCCGGCATGCTCGACAATTGGAAAAACCGCGGCCTGCTGCCCAAAGACATCTCCCCTGCCGACGCCGGCTATTTCGCCAATGGCAAGGGACAGAAGATCTACGCCGATTATCAGGCCCGTCTCAAAACCCTGAACGCCGCCGATTTCGGCGATTTGCTGCTCGAAGGCATAAGGCTGTTCAAGGAAAATGCCGAAGTGCTCGCCGAATATCACGACCGTTTCCGCTACATGCTGGTCGACGAATATCAGGATTCCAACACCGCCCAATATCTCTGGCTCCGCCTTCTCGCCCAGAGCCGCGATGGCAAGACGTCCGCCAACATCTGCGTGGTGGGCGACGACGACCAGTCCATCTATGGCTGGCGCGGCGCCGAGGTCGACAACATCCTGCGCTTCGAAAAGGACTTTCCCGGCGCGAAAATCATCAAGCTCGAACGCAACTACCGCTCGACCTCCAATATCCTCTCCGCCGCCTCGCACCTCATCGCCAACAATGAATCCCGCCTGGGCAAGACGTTACAGACCGACGTTGGAGAAGAAGGTGAAAAACTCTCCGTAACCTCGGTCTGGGACAGCGAAGAAGAAGCGCGCCAGATCGGCGAACAGATCGAACAATACCAGCGCGAGGGCGACAATCTCGACGACATGGCCATCCTCGTGCGCGCCTCGTTCCAGATGCGCGAGTTCGAAGAGCGCTTCATCACGCTTGGTCTCAACTACCGCGTCATCGGCGGCCCGCGCTTTTACGAACGCAAGGAAATCCGCGACGCGCTGGCCTATCTGCGCATAGTCGCCCAACCGGCCGACGATTTGGCGTTCGAGCGCATCGTCAACGTCCCCAAGCGCGGCCTGGGCGACGCAACGCTTCAGATCGTCCACGATACCGCCCGCGCCGCCAACATCCCGCTATTGGCCGCCATCCGCGATCTGGTCGAAACCGAAGAGCTCAAGCCCAAACAGCGTTCCACCTTCCGCGAACTCGTCCGCCAGATCGACGATTGGGCCGATCGGCTGCGCACCATCCCCCACCACGAATTAGCCGAGCAGATTCTCGATGAATCCGGCTACACCGCCATGTGGCAGAACGACAAATCCGCCGACGCGCCGGGCCGGCTCGAAAACCTCAAGGAACTCGTCCGCTCCATGGAAGAGTTCGAAAATCTGAACGGCTTCCTCGAACATATCGCCCTGGTCATGGACCGCGATTCCGGCGAAGGCGGAGACGCGGTTTCCATCATGACGCTCCATTCAGCCAAGGGCCTCGAATTCGATACCGTCTTCCTCCCCGGCTGGGAGGAAGGGCTGTTCCCCCATCAGCGTTCGCTCGATGAATCCGGCATGGCCGGCCTCGAAGAAGAACGTCGCCTCGCCTATGTCGGCATCACCCGCGCCCGGAAGCGCTGCCGGATATCCCTCGCCCAGAACCGCCGCATCCACGGCCTCTGGCAATCGGCCATCCCCTCGCGCTTCCTCGATGAATTGCCGGCCCATGTGGTCGAGGTCACCGACACCGGCTCCTCCTACGGCGGCTATACCTATGGCAGCCGCGCCGCCACCCGCTTCGACAAGCGAGACCCGTTCGAAAGCGTTTACGAAACGCCCGGCTGGCAACGCGCCCAACGCCAGCAATCCCAGCGCAAGGGCCCCGGCCCCCTGACGATCGAGGGCGATCTGGTCGCCCGCTCCTCGGGCCCCACCGCCGCCTATTCGGTCGGCGAGCGTGTCTTCCACCTGAAATTCGGCTACGGCACGGTAACGGCCACCGAAGGCAACAAGCTCTCGATCGATTTCGAAAAGGCCGGCCCCAAAAAGGTTCTCGACAGCTTCGTCAAGCGAGGCTGAACCGGACATGCAACCACTTGGGGCCTTGCTTCGTTACGGCCCGGCACCGACCCGCCGGATAAGGAGAACCCCATGATCATCACCACCACAGCCGTCCTCGAAGGCCGTCCGGTCCGGGAATATTTGGGAATCGTGGTGGGAGAGGTCATCATCGGCGCCAACATCTTCCGCGATCTCTTTGCGGGCATCCGCGACATCGTGGGCGGCCGAGCCGGCTCTTATGAAAACGCCATGCGCGACGCACGCCGCGAAGCGATCGCCGAACTCGAACACGAAGCCCGTGCCCTGGGCGCCGATGCCGTCGTGGGCGTAGATCTCGATTATGAAGTGGTGGGCGACAAGGGCTCCATTCTCATGGTCTCGGTCTCCGGCACCGCAGTCAAGCTCGGCTGAGGTGCCCGGCTCGCGCCGCAATTATGCCGCGCTTAGCCCCTGATCCGTCACGCTTTTTGCCCATTCCCGCATTAACCTGCGTTCAGGTCGCGGCCAACGAACCGGCGGTTCAGGCATCGCGCATCCTCATCTTCTTTTCCGAGGGAACCCGTGCTCGGAAAAACCCGTTTCCCGGCATATAATTGGAGTCCCTTCATGTCCGATATCCATCCAGGCATCGCCATCGCCAATCCCGACGCGCTCCGCACCGACCGGGACGATTATATTCCCGGCGACGGCCCCATGACGGCCACGCAAGCCGCCGAACTGCTGTGCCTTTCCCAGCGCGCCGAGGAATTCGATGCCTATGGAGATGATCTCACCAGCATCGAGGCGGCCAACCGCATCAAACTGCTCAAGCGCAAGCTCGACGGCTGAAAGGACTACCGCCAACGTTCCGTCCGTGGCAAATACCGGCCATGATGAAACTCACCACCATCGGCTTCGATGCCGACGACACGCTCTGGGAAAACGAGCATTTCTTCCGCTTGACCGAGCGGCACTTCGCCGAGCTCCTGGCCGATTTCGCTGAACATGAGCACCTGACCACCCGGCTTCTCGACGCCGAAAAGCGCAACCTCGCCCATTACGGTTTCGGCATCAAAGGCTTCACGCTTTCGATGATCGAAACCGCCCTGGAGGTAACCGACGGCAAGGTGCCGGGCGAAATCATCGGCCGGATCGTTTCGGCTGGCCGCGAAATGCTCAGCCACCCCATCGAGACCCTGCCTCACGTCCACGACACGCTCGAAGCTCTGACCGGCACCCACCGCCTCGTGCTCATCACCAAGGGCGATCTGTTCGATCAGGAACGCAAGCTGGCCCAATCGGGCCTTGGCGACTTCTTCGATGCCGTCGAGATCGTCTCGGACAAATCCGCCGCCACCTATGAACGCGCCTTCTCCCGTCACGGCGACGGACCGGCGCACGCCATGATGGTCGGCAATTCGCTCCGCTCCGATGTCCTCCCCGCCATCGAAGCCGGTGGCTGGGGCACATATGTGCCCCATGAACTCACCTGGGATTACGAACGGGCCGACGAACCCACCGACGCGCCGCGTTTCACAAAGATCGGGTCCCTGGCCGAACTGGGCGCCCTGATCGAAGCCCTGAAAGACTAGCCGCGAGCGCCAAAGGCTGGATCGCCGTCAGGCTCGCGCAGAGTTCAAAGGCACGGCCCAAAACCCAGTTTGTCATTCCGGGAGTGAGAAGCGGTTCGGTGTAGCCGAAGTCAAAGCTCCGGTGGAGCTTTGACAGCGCACGAACGCCCTGAGAACTACGCTCGAAGGGCCTTCCGGAATCCAGTGTCGCGCAAACCCGGGTCTTCCGAGTGTCGATTGAGCCTAAAGCCCGATCCCGGCCACCGGGTCGGTTTCGAACCGGTTGTCGAACCCGGCGATCAGGGGCTTTGCCGCCGCAATCGCATCGCGCACCTGTTGCAGATCGAGCGAAGCCTTGTGGCTTTCCGGATTGTCCCACACTTCGGTGACCCACACCCCCTCGGGATGCTCCTTGCAGCGCGCCACGATGTAGCTGTGACACCCCGGCATATAGTCGCCCACACTCTCCTTGAGAATGGCGAGCAGTTCCTCGCGCCGCCCCTCCACGGCAATCATCCGCCCGATCAAACCATACATATCGCTCTCCCTTTCGCGAACAAATAAAGAACGATTTTCCGCCCATGTCCACCCCGTCACGCCGAGATTGTTGACTTCCCCCGCCACCGGCCCCACAACCCGCCAAGCCCTCACCGACGAGTTTTCCATGCCCCAGGACCAGATTTCGACCCCGCTCACCAAGGACCAGGCCTACGCCCTCGTCGACGCCGTCATGGAACGCGACGACCTGGCGCTCACCGCCTCGGCCCATGAGAACGAGGAGACCGGCGAGTGGTTTTTCGAAGCCACCTGCGACAGCCCGCCCGACATGGCGGCGTTCCAGGCGCTCGCCAAGGCGGTTCTCGGCGGCGAGGTGACTTTCTCGGTCGATCCCATCGATGCCGATGCCGATTGGGTCTCGCGCTCGCTCGAGGGATTGAAGCCGGTCACCGCCGGCGGGTTTTACGTCTATGGCAGCCATGACGCCGACAGCCTTCCGCGTGGCCTCATTCCCATCCATATCGACGCCGCCCAGGCCTTTGGCACAGGCCATCACGAGACCACCACAGGGTGCCTCGAAGCCATCCAGAAAGTATTGAAGCGCAAGCGTCCCGTCCGTCCGATCGACGTGGGAACCGGCACGGGCATCCTCGCCATCGCCGTGGCCAAGAAGCGCAAGGTTCCGGTCATCGCCTCCGATATCGACCCCCTCGCCGTGCGCATCACGCGCGACAACGCCAAGGCCAACGGGGTCGGCCACTTGATCGTCGAGGTCGATGCCGCCGGTCTCGACCATTCCACCATCCAGGGCAACGCGCCCTACGATCTGGTCATCGCTAACATTCTCGCCGGACCGCTGGTGACGCTGTCGCCCGATATTGGCCGCATCGCCGACAAGGGCGCCGCCATCATCCTTTCGGGTCTGCTCACCACCCAGGCCCAGCGCGTCATCGCCGCCTATAATTTGCAGGGAATGGTGCTCAAGGACCGCATCGTGCGCAAGGATTGGACGACGCTGATTCTGGAAAAATCATAACAAAAAGCCCCGCCGGCGGGTGCCGTGGGGCTCGTCGTTACGGTGTGAGGAGCTTTAGGCTCCGATACTTCAGTTCGTGCCCTTTTTGGACGTCCCGAAGTCGCACCCGTAGATCCGCGAATAACGATCGACCTGGCGGGCCGCTTCACGGCTGCGCGCTTCGATCATGGCGTCCAGGGCCTTGCGGAAGAAGCTCTTGTCTTCAACCATGTCATCTCTCCTTGGTCCGACGGCAAATTGAGGTAACCTGACCGTCGAATGGATAGATAGCCCCAATCGGCTCTGATAGTTAGACCTCAAAACGAAACCCAGCCATGCCCGACGCGCATGGACGGTTAACGAGAAAGCCCATTATGCCCGCCCAATCAGCGATCCCCGACGCCCAGTTCCAAACCTTCGAGGAAAAATCCGATCCCGCACAGGTGGCGCCGCGCTTGGCGGCCCTTCGCGCCCGCCTCGCCGAACTGGACATAGATGGTTTTCTCGTGCCGCGTTCGGACGTTCATCAGGGCGAATATGTCCCGGACCGCGATGCGCGGCTTGCCTATGTCACGGGCTTTACCGGTTCGGCCGGACTGGCGCTCGTGACGCGCGACACCGCCGCCCTTTTTGTCGACAGCCGCTATACGCTCCAGGCGCCGGGCCAGACCGACACCGCCTTGGTTTCGGTCCACGACACGACGACCGTCAATCCCGGCGAGTGGATGGCGGCCAACCTGCCCTCGGGCAGCCGCGTCGGCTTCGACCCCTGGCTGCACACGCCACGCCAGTTGGCCGCCCTGAGCGAGCCGCTGAACAAGACCGGGATCGAACTCGTTGCCATCGCCAACCCCGTGGATGCCATCTGGACCGATCGTCCCGCCGCGCCCCAGGGCCCGCTCGAGGTGCTCGGCCACAACCGCACCGGCAAAGCGGCGGCTGAAAAGCTCGCCGATCTACGCGCCTCCATGGATAAGGAGGGAGCGGACGCCGTTGTCTTCACCCTGCCGGAATCGATGTGCTGGCTGTTCAACGTGCGTGGCCGCGATATCCCCCACAACCCCTTCGTTCTGGGTTTCGCCATCGTCCCCGCCGAAGGCACGCCGACGCTGTTTGTTGCCGACAACAAACTCACCGACGAAAATCGCGCGGCGCTGGGCGATGTCGCCCAGCTTGTCGAGAAATCGGGTTTCGAAGCGGCGCTGAGCGGTCTGGCCGCCGGAGGAAAATCGGTCTGGTTCGACCCGGAAACCGCCCCCCTTCAGGTCAAATCGGTCCTCTCGGACAACGGCGCTCGCCTCATCGAAAAGCGCGATCCGGTGTTGCTGCCCAAGGCCAGAAAGAACGATGCCGAACTCTCCGGCATGCGCGAGGCCCACAAGATCGACGGCATCGCCCTTGCCAAATTCCTCGCATGGTTCGACGAGACCGCCCCCCAGGGTGGCCTGACCGAAATCGACATCGTCAAGATGCTCGAAGCCTTCCGCCGCGAGGACCCCACAGCGGTCGACGTCAGCTTCGAGACCATTTCCGGGTCAGGCCCCAATGGCGCCATCGTCCACTACCGCGTCTCGGAAAAAACCAATCGCACCCTCGCCCCCGGCGAATTGATGCTGCTCGATTCCGGCGCCCAATATCTCTCCGGAACCACCGACATCACGCGCACAATGGCCACCGGTTCGGTCACCGACCGCCAGAAGGATCATTTCACCCGTGTCCTCAAGGGCATGATCGCCATTTCCCGCGCGCGTTTCCCCAAGGGCACCAACGGCGCGCAGATCGATATCCTTGCCCGACAGTTTCTCTGGCAGGTGGGCCTGACCTATAATCACGGCACGGGCCACGGCGTCGGTGCCTTCCTCTCGGTTCATGAAGGCCCGGCCGGCATTTCTCCGCGCTATACCGTTCCCTTCGAGCCCGGCATGGTGCTCTCGAACGAACCCGGCTTTTACCTCGAAGGCCAATACGGCATCCGCATCGAGAACCTTATAGTGGTCAGGGAAAGCGGCGTCGCCCCGGGTTATCTGGAATTCGAAACCCTCACCCTCGCCCCCATCGATCGCCGCCTGATCGCCGTCGATATGCTCGAACCGGTCGAACGCGACTGGCTCAATACCTATCACGCCCGCGTCGCCCGCGAGATCGGCCCCCATCTCGACGCGTCAACGCGCGCATGGCTGGATAAGGCGACAGCGGCGCTTTAGGTTCAGACGAGATCAGCCCTTTCGGGAGTGAATTTTCGGCTCATTGCCTCCACACTCACCTTCCCGTCACCCCGGGATTTATTCCCGGGGTCCGGCAGCGGCATATCACCAATCGACAACGCTAGTTGAACCAGATCGCGTAATTCCAGATCGAGCTGCCGAACACATCGTTGGCCGCCGCAAAGGATTCTGCGTCGGCGATTTCGCCTTCCCGAAGATAGGGCAACGCATCGAGGCCGGTGAACAACAGCACGAAATCGGTCCGCTCGGCCCCTTCGACCCACGCGGCGAGATCGAAACCGACATCCCGATAACGCCAGTGCGGCACGAGCAACTCACCCCGAACGATCGCTTCTGCCACATCGAGCGTTTCCAGCCACGCCTCCACCATCGCCTTGCTGACCGTCATCTGAGCGATGAGCGGCGTCTGGCGCGGCGAGGGCATGAACTCGCGATTGTCATCGGTCTCGGCCAGAACCAATTCCCAATTGCGCCGCGACAAATCCATCACGCGCAACACGCGCTCCTGCACGGCTATCAACCGGTCCCGCTCGGTGATCGGCCAGTTGACCGTATGGATCATGGCAATCGCATCGGCGAGCAGTGCATCGGTGTCGCGGTCCATAAACAGCGAACCCCGTTCGCCTTCGCGCTCCATCGGCAGCCCTGCACCGGGAAACAGGCGATGGAAACCCGCTTCGAAGAAGGTTTCAAAATCATGGGCGAGCAGGAAATCCGCCTGCGTGGCCAATATCTGCGAATACCCCGCCAGCCAGATCGCGTCCGAGCCATCGAACGCGAAAATCGTCTCGGGCATCTCCGCTCCGGGCGCCAGCCCCGCCCCCATATCGAGCCGCTGTCCCATTCCGGCGGCCATGGCCCAGAACGCCCCGACCGATTCCGTCTCGCTGGCCATCCCGTCTCCATCGATATCGATCCGTATCCGGGAAACGTCGATTTCGACGGCGAAATCTCCCTCGCCCGCCGCGCTCAGCAGCGGCAGAGCCGCGTCCATATCGGCCGAAAAAATTTCGAGATAACCGCGCAATGATCCATACGTCAGCGGCTCAACCCGGCGGGCAACGTCATCGTCTCCAGCCGGCATCCCGAAAAACGGGCTGACCGCAATGCCCCCTTCGGGATCGAACCCATGGGCGTATAGCCGTTGCGCCAGCCTTTCGACGCCCTCGAGCACCGTAAAAAGCCCCAGCCCGAACGCAGCCGTCGCATCGTCCCGCGCTTCCATGGCCGCCCGCCCATCGGCCAGCCGCCCCTCATAGAGATGCTGCCGCAGACTGTCTGCAGTCGTCTCCTGCGCCATCGCGCTTGCCGCCATGCTGCACAGCAGCACGGCAACGGCCAGCAAACGAACCATCAGCCCTGCCCCGTCCGCGTGAACCACTCATCCTCCGAAATCACTTCAATGCCATGGCTTTCCGCCTGCTTGAGCTTGCTTCCCGCCCCCGGCCCGGCCACGACAAGATCGGTCTTGGCCGAGACCGACCCGGAGACCTTGGCCCCCAGCCGTTCTGCCATGGCCTTGGCTTCGGTCCGCGACATCCGCTCGAGACTGCCTGTGAACACCACAGTCTTGCCCGCCACGACGCTATCGGCGGAAATCGTCACCACATATTCTTTGGGCCTCACCTCGGCGAGCAGCGCATCGATGGCTTTTTCGTTCCGCTCATTGGCGAAAAAGGCGCAGACCGACTGCACGACGGTTTCCCCAATTCCGTCGATCCCGATCAGCGCCCCACGCGCCTCCTCGTCGCCGTGCCCCGCAGTGTACGCTGCCTCGCGGAAAGCCTCGAATGTTCCGAATGCCTTGGCGAACAGCGCCGCCGTCGTCTCGCCCACATGCCGGATGCCCAGCGCGAAGATGAAGCGATCGAGCTCGGGTTCGCGCCGCGCGTCGATTGCCGCGAACAGCTTATCCAAACCGGCATAATTGCGCTGCTCGGCGGCCCTCACATTCTTGCGCACCTTGCCCGTTGTCCGCTCGCGTTCGGCGGCCTGCTCCTCGCGGCGTTTGAAAAGCGCCGCCTGGACGGCATCGCGTTGGTCGTGAAGAGTAAAGATATCGGCCGGCGTGCGGATCAGACCTTCGGAATGGAACAGATCCACATTCTCGGCACCGAACCCGTCGATATCCATCGCGTCCCGCGCCACGAAATGCCTCAAATTTTCCACCTGCTGGGCCGGACAGATCAATTCGCCGCTGCACCGCCGCCGCGCATCGAGCTTGCCCGTCTTGGGATTGGTCTCGCGCACCGCTTCGGAATCGCAGATCGGGCAACGCTCGGGAAATACGAAAGGCTGCGCATCCGCCGGGCGCTTGTCGGGTACGACGGCGACGATTTGCGGGATCACATCACCGGCCCGCTGCACGATCACCGTATCGCCCTCGCGGATGTCGTAGCCGTCACGGATCGGCGCGCCGGTGCTGTCGCGCCCGGCGATATAGTCCTCATTGTGCAGCGTCGCGTTCTCGACGACCACGCCGCCCACGGTCACCGGTTGCAGCCGCGCCACCGGCGTCAGCGTACCGGTTCTACCTACCTGAATATCGATCTTGCGCAGAATGGTCGTCGCCTGTTCGGCGGGAAATTTATGCGCAATAGCCCAACGCGGCGCGCGGGCCACGAAACCCCATCGCTGCTGTAGATCCAGCCGGTCGAGCTTATAGACGACGCCGTCGATATCGTAGCCCAGCGTCGCCCGCTGCGCCTCGATCGTGCGGTAATGCTCAAGCATTTCCTCAACGCTCGTCGTGCGGATCATCAGCGGGTTGATGGTGAACCCCCATTCCTCCAGCCTTTGAACCGCCTCATATTGAGTGTCGGCGATCGCCCCGCTCGCCTCCCCCCAGCCATAGGCAAAGAACTTCAGGTTGCGCTTTGCCGTAACCGTCGGGTCCTTCTGGCGCAGCGAGCCCGCCGCCGTGTTGCGCGGATTGACGTAATCCTGCCCCCCCTCGGCCGCCGAGCGCTCCTTGAGCGCCGCGAAATCGGCATGGGTCATGTAAACCTCGCCGCGCACCTCGAGCACGTCGGGCCAGCCCGAACCGGAAAGCTTATGGGGCACCTGCGCGATGGTCCTGAGGTTTTCGGTTATATCCTCCCCCTCGGTCCCATCGCCGCGCGTCGCGCCGCGCACGAAAACACCGTTTTCATACCGCAATGAAGCCGATAGGCCGTCGATCTTGGGCTCGGCGGTAAACGCCAGTTCGAGCCCCTTGTCCCGCTCGAAGAATTTCCGCCCACGCTGCACGAAATCGGCGACGTCCTCATCGTCGAACGCATTGCCCAGCGAAAGCATGGGCACCGCATGGCGCACCTTGGCAAAGCCTTCGGCGGGAGCAGCACCGACCCGGTCCGACAGCGAATCGTGCCGCCGCAATTCGGGAAACTCCGCCTCGATCTGCGCGTAACGCCGGCGTGCGGCATCATATTCGGCGTCGGTGATCTCGGGCGCGTCATCCTGATAATAGGCCCGGTCCGCCTTCTCGATCAGCGCATGCAGCCTGTCGAGTTCGGCCTTGGCGCCCTCCAGCGACAGCTCGTCCACACGCACCTCGACACTCATCGAACCACCCTCAAATCAAACGCCAACTTCGCGCATCAGCCGCCTTGCCGCCGCCCGCGCTTCATCCGTAATTGTCGCGCCGGCAAGCATGCGCGCCACCTCCTCGCTCCGCGTATCGGGATCGAGCGGCCGCACATGCGTGCGCATGAACGCCCCCTCCTCGATCGCCTGTTTTTCGATGAGAAGGTGCGTTCCGGCCCGCGCCGCCACCTGCGGCGCGTGGGTCACGGTCACAACCTGCACCGATTGGGCCAGCCGCGCCAGTCGCTTTCCAATCGCATCGGCCACCGCGCCGCCGACCCCGGTGTCGATTTCGTCGAAAATGAGCACGGGCACCGAGCCCTTGTCGGCCAGCACCACCTTGAGAGCCAGCAGGAAGCGGGAAAGCTCGCCCCCCGAAGCGACCTTCATCATCGGCCCCGGCGAGGTGCCGGGATTGGTCTGGACGTGAAACGCGATCTGGTCGAACCCATGCGCCGATACCCGCTCGGCCTCCACCTGCCGGTCGACGATGAACCGGGCCGCACCCAGCTTGAGGTCCGGCAATTCGGCTTCCACCGCCTTGCTCAGGGCCCCTGCCGCCTTCTCGCGAACCTTGCTCAACACCCCTGCGGCCTTGCGGTATTCGCTATCGGCGACCGTAAGTTCGACCTCCAGCGCCGCCAGCGTCTCGGCGCCCGATTCGAGCGCTTCTATATCGGCCTGGTATCTGGCCAGCACGTCCGCCAATTCATCGCACTCAACCTGATGCTTGCGCGCCGCTGCCCTCAGCCCGAACAGCCGCTCCTCCACCTGTTCGAGCTCGCGCGGATCGAACGCCATTTCGCGCCGGATCGCCTCAAGCGCCTCGCTGGCGGTATCGAGCGCCACCAGGGCCTGATCCACGGCTTCCGCCATGGAAGCAAACAGGGCCGCCTCGGCGTCCGATTTCCGCGTCAGCCGCCGCAGCAGCATGGCCAGCGTCGGCCCAGGGGCATTGGTGCCGTTGAGAATCTCGTCGGCGTCGTTGACTTCCCCCGCCGCCTTTTCGAGGCCCATGAGCCATTGCCGGCGCTCGGACAGCCCCTCTTCCTCCCCTGCCTCGGGCTTGAGCGCGGAAAGCTCCTCAACCACGTGCCGCGCGTAATCCTCCTCACGCGCCGCCTGCTCCACGCGCGCACGCTGCACATCCACCGCCTTTTGCGCCGCCGTCAGCTTCGCATAAGCGTTCGCAACGGCATCCAGCTCGCTCTCATATCCCCCGAAACTGTCGAGCAGCAGCCGATGCGTCGCCGCGTCGATCAGCGCCCGGTCGTCATGCTGGCCATGGATCTCCACCAGCAACGCGCCGACCGATTTCAGCAGCCCAGCCGAAACCGGCTGATCGTTGATGAAAGCCCTCGTGCGCCCATCGGCGTGTTGCACGCGACGCAGGATGATTTCGGCATCGTCGGCGATCTCGTTTTCGCGTAGCAGCACCCTGGCCGGATGGTTTTCGGCCAGCGCCAGCACCGCCACCACCTGGCCGCTATCCGCACCCTTGCGCACCAGCGCCGCGTCGCCGCGCCCCCCCAGCGCCAGGGTCAGCGCGTCGAGCAGGATCGATTTGCCCGCGCCCGTCTCGCCGGTCAGCACCGTCAGCCCCGTCTCGAAGGCGAGGTCGAGTTGATCGATCAGAACGATGTTGCGGACCGACAGCGTGTTTAGCATCGCCCCAACTGCTCCCATGGTGGTTGCGGCGTCCGTTTTACCCCGCCCGCGCCCGGCCGCGCAAACCGCTTGAGCCTCTGCCACCTCGCGATCCACAGCTTAACCGACCGGAACATTACAAGAACATTTTGCCGTCCGCAAGCCGAAACGAAAACGCCTCGGCACATCGGCCGAGGCGTCGATAGATTGGCAACAAAAGCCGATGTGTCAGTCCGACATCCAGTTTCCGGTCATCATCTGAGGCGAAAGCCCCTGATTCTGCAGCAGGGTAAATCCGCGCTGATACCATTCCGAACCCGGATAATTGGTGCCCAGCACCGCCGCCGCAGTCTGTGCTTCGCCCACGAGCCCGATCGCGAGATAGGCCTCGACAAGGCGATAAAGCGCTTCTTCCACATGGGTGCTGGTCTGATGGTCCTCGACCACCACCCGGAAGCGGTTGATCGCGGCGGTATATTGGCCATTGCCCAGATAATAGCGCCCGACGCTCATTTCCTTGCCGGCCACCTGATCGCGCGAAACCAACATCATCTGGCGCGATTCTTCGGCGTAGCGGGAATCGGGATAGGCCGATTGCAACTGCGTGAAGGTTTCGATGGCGTTGGCCGCCAGTTCCTGATCGCGCGTGATATCGGTGATCTGCTGGTAATACGCGCTGCCCTTGAGAAACAGAACGTACGGCCGTTCCGACGAATTGGGATAGAGCGCCAGGAACCGGTCGGCTGACATCACAGCTTCCTCGAACCGTCCCGAACGGAAATTGGCGAAGGTGAGCATCACCTTGGCCCGTTCGTTGACGTCCGAGAACGGATTTTGCCGCTCCAGCGTCTCGAGATCCTCGATCGCTGCGTTGTAGCGATCGTTCTCCATATTTTCGAGCGCGCTCGCGTAAAGCTGTTCGGGCGGCACCAGCGGCGCGTCATCCTCGCGGGAAAACATGCTGAACGGCGAACAGGCGGCAAGCGCGCCCACCAGGGTGATGGCCATTGCCATCCGCACAAGCGCGGGCGATTTGCTCTGTCTGGCTATGATATTCACGAAATACTCCGTCCTCTCATGGCCCGGCAAAAACCGTGACCCGCACGTCCATGTTTCCCCGCTAGCGGGGAATATGTTCAAAACTGTGACGGGGGTTATGGCCTATTCAGCCGATCGAACGCAAGTAGGGCTCGACCGTCAGCCTTTCGGGCAGGTCGCCTAGCGCCTCCATTTCGAGCGGCAGAGCATCGGCTTCCACGATCTCGAAATTGGCTTCGCTGGCAAACAGCGACTTGAGCACCAGCGCATTGAGCCCATGGCCACCCTTGTACGAGCGGAACCGGCCATAGATGGGCAGGCCCGCCAGCGCGAGGTCCCCCACGGCATCGAGCAGCTTGTGGCGCACGAACTCGTCCTCGAAGCGAAGCCCGTCCGGATTGACGATCCTTTCTTCCTCGATGGCGATCGAGTTTTCGAGGCTCGAACCGAGAGCATATCCCGCCTGCCGCAACACTCTGGCCTGCGCGAAAAACCCGAACGTACGGGCCGGCGCCACCTCGATGGCGAATTTGCGCGGCGACCAGTCGAAGATCATCCGCTGTCGGCCGATGACCTTTGAGTTGAAATCGATCTCGACGTCGAAGGCGCGCCCATTATAGGGCTCGAGCATGGCGAATGCATCATTGTCCCGCACCGTCACCGAGCGCAGGATACGGATGAACTTCTTGCGCTGCGGCTGGATCGACAACCCCGCATCCAGCACCGCTTCCACGAAGGGCTCGGCGCTGCCATCGATGATCGGGCACTCTTCGCCGTTCACGACGATTTCGGCGTTGTCGACGCCCAGCCCGTTGAGAGCCGAAAGCACGTGCTCAACCGTCGCGACGCTGACCGATTGTCCAAGGTCGATGACCGTGCACAGCGAGGTGCGGCTAACGCGCGTATGGTCGATCCTGGCGCTACCCAACACGGTTCCATCTTCCGCGATACTCGTCAGCGTATAGCCGCTGTCGGCGGGGGCGGGTTTGATCGTGAGGCGGGAAGGCTTGCCATTGTGAACGCCGATTCCGGCGAACTCGGCCGGGCGGGTCAGCGTACATTGACGCACTGTCGGGTTTTTCATTGGTACTCCGGGCCCTCTGGTTGGTCGGCGGCCCAATCGCCTTACTAACGAAGTTCGGCCTGACGCGAAAGACGCGCCAGGCCGATTCAATGTGTAGCACCAGATTTAGGACTAACCGTGGCGTTTGAGAAACGCCGGAATTTCCAGCTGCTCTTTCTGCGGCGCCCGCGCCGGGGCCCGGCCGTGTGCGTCGAGATGTCCCGCTGCCCCTTCCGGCTGCTGCTGGCGCGGCGCCTGACGGGAGGGAGCAGCTTCGATCGCGCTGCGCGCTGCAGCGTCGTCGAACTGAGGCTGCACGCGTTGGGGTTCGGGTTGCGTATCGGCTTCACCGCCAAGATTCAGCCCAACATTGGACGCGAGCCGGCGGAACAGGGCCCGCGCATTGCGCGGCTCGTCACCCCGGGGCTGCTCCATCTGCGCACGAGCGACCGGCGGAAGATCGTCGGGACGCACGGCGCGGCGCTGAAGCTGCGGACGTTCCGCACCGGAAGGCACGTAAGGCCGCGGCATTGCCGCTTCGGGCGCACGCTGGGTTTCTTCCACCGCCTGGCGCGCATGGGCGGCCGGGGTATAGGGCTCGATGGTGACGCCATTGTCCGGCGCCTGCTGGGCCATCGCGTCGGCGGCAGCCGAATTGTTGCTCTTGATCGCCTGGGCAACGGCAGCCTCGAACTGATCGTCGCCCATATCGGCGGCAACCTCGGCCGGAGCCGCAGGAGCTACCTGCTGGGCGCGGGGAGCCTGAGCCGGCACGGGCGCAGACTGCTGCGGCTGGGCCGGACCTTCACCGGGACGACGCGCCTGCAACGGCTGACGCGAAGCATTGGGCTTGACCGGGTCGAGCGCCTGAACCATCAGCGCATCGGTGCCGGTGGCAACGACCGAAACGCGGACCTTGCCCTGCAGCGAATCGTCGAACGTCGCGCCGAGGATGATGTTGGCATCGGAGTCGACTTCCTCGCGGATACGCGAAGCAGCTTCGTCGACTTCGTAGAGCGTCATGTCCTTGCCGCCGGTGATCGAGATCAACAGGCCGCGCGCGCCCTGCATCGAAACGTCGTCGAGCAGCGGATTGGCGATTGCCGCCTCGGCGGCGTGGCGGGCACGATCTTCGCCCTCGGCCTCGCCGGTCCCCATCATCGCCTTGCCCATGCCGCGCATCACGGCGCGCACGTCAGCGAAATCGAGGTTGATGAGGCCTTCCTTGACCATCAAATCGGTGATGCAGGCAACGCCAGAGAACAGCACTTCGTCGGCCATCGCGAACGCGTCGGCGAAGGTGGTCTTTTCGTTGGCAACACGGAAAAGGTTCTGGTTGGGAATGACGATCAGGGTATCGACATGGCGATGCAGCTCGTCGATCCCCTCATCGGCCAGCTTCATGCGGCGATTGCCTTCGAACTGGAAGGGCTTGGTCACCACGCCGACCGTCAATATCCCCTGCTCGCGAGCGGCGCGGGCAACCACGGGCGCGGCGCCCGTCCCCGTGCCACCGCCCATGCCGCCGGTGATGAACACCATGTGCGAGCCGGAAAGGTGGTCGTTGAGTTCATCGAAACTTTCTTCGGCGGCCGCACGGCCCACCTCGGGGTGCGACCCCGCACCGAGGCCTTCGGTAACACCGACACCGAGCTGTATCACGCGCTGGGCGCGGGAAAGCGCCAACGCCTGAGCGTCGGTATTGGCCACGACGAACTCGACGCCTTCAAGGCCCGAATTAATCATGTTGTTGACCGCGTTGCCGCCTGCACCACCGACGCCAAAGACGGTGATTCTCGGCTTAAGTTCTTGGATTCCCGGAATCTGTAGGTTGATTGTCATCTCTGGCCCCATCGTGGCTGTATGGGCAAGATGTAGCGCTCAATTCGTTAACCGGACCCTAACAAAGCTACCGAATTCGTTAACCAAACTGCAAAATGCCAGGGTTGACAGCCACAAAGTTACCGCACGTTAAGCATGATTTGCACCGCCAGGCGGGAACCGCCGCTTGACATTCGCGTTTCCATGTATATAACCAAATCAGAATATAACTTTATGGTTCTAAATGGAGGAGCGAACGATGTCCAAGATCACCCCGAGCCTGTGGTTCGACAACAATCTGGAGGAGGCGATGGAATTTTACGCTTCCATTTTCCCCGACACCAAAATCCACGGCACGACCCGCTATGTAGAAGGCGGCATGGGCGAGCCGGGAAAGGTCATGACCGGCGATTTCGAATTGCTCGGCCAGCGCTTCAACGCCATTAACGGTGGCCCGCACTTCAAATTCTCCGAGGCCGTCTCATTCATCGTCGACTGCAAGGACCAGACCGAGGTCGACTATTACTGGGACAAGCTCCGTGAAGGCGGGGGCGCCGAAGTCGAATGCGGTTGGCTTAAGGACAGGTTCGGCTTGTCCTGGCAGATCATCCCCCGGGCGCTCTACGATACGGTCACTGGCAAGGACAAGGCCGGCTCCGAACGCGCCACCAAGGCCATGGTCGGCATGAAGAAGCTGATCGTGGCCGACCTCGAAAAGGCCTATCGAGGCGAGTGATCCATAAGGCTGCGGGAGCCATCCCGCAGTCTCTCTTGTCTATTCGATCACCGCGCAGGCAATCCTGTCGCCCGCGTCGCCCGACGGCTGGCTCTGATAGTCGTCGCCCCCACCGTGGATCATAAGCGCCCGCCCAATGATCCCGGCCTCTCCCTCGTCGAGCGTGACGAAGGGGTTGAACACATGGGCGTTGAGCGCGCCTTGTGCATCGACATATTGATTGGGCATATCCCCCGCGTGGGGGCCGGTTTCGCTGAAATAGCCGTGCTCGACATCGGCGGGATTGAAATGCTCGCCCGCCGATTCATGATCGGTCTCGGCGTCGCAACTGCCGGTTTCATGCACGTGGAAAGCCACCCATTGTTCGGCCGGCAACCCTGTCGCTTCGAGTTCGATCAACACCCCATTGGGCGTTCCGGTCAGGCTGGCCGTCCCGGCCTCCTGCCCTTCGGCGTCGATGAAAGTGGCGCTCGCGGTCTGCTCCTGGGCCAGAGCCGGCGATACGAAAAGCGCACAGCCCGCGACTGCGCCAACCAATAGGGACTTCATGGACATGGTCCTCCGAAACTTGGGTGCCAGATAATGAGCCCCCCGGACCAATGCCCCCAACTCGGGCCAGTTCCCCAATCCTTGCCTAGGTTGCAAGGCCCCCGCCGCCCACTGCGACGGAGACGCCAAGGATCATTCGATCGTTTCGGCAATCGTTTCGAGCACGATGCGCGCAGCGCTCGGCCCGGCATTGAAATAGAACGGCTCATATTCCACGAACACCGCCTGCCCGGCGGCCACACCCTCCAGCGTGGGCCAGAGCGGCGCCTCTGCGATCAGCGAAATGCCGTCGCCCTGCCCTGAATAGAAAATCCAGTCTGCATCGGCGATATCGAGCAATTCGGGGCTGATATCTTCCGAAGTCTCGTAGAACGCCTGCGCCTCGGGCCGGTCGAGCCCCATGTCCTCGGCGATCGATCCGGCAAACGAGGAAATCCCCATCACCCGCGTACGCGTGCCGTTCGAATGCACGAACGATACGGCCGGCGCCGCGTCCCCCAGCCGCTCGGCCACAGCTTCCGCGTCGGCATGATACTGGTCCAGCAGGGCCTGCGCCTCTTGCGCCTTGCCCAGCGCATGCGCCATCAAAAGGAAGTCCACCTTCCAGTTGACGCCCGTGCCCTTGGTCACCACCACCGGTGCGATCTGCTGCATGGCCGTATAGGTCGCTTCTTCCATCGCGGCGGCATTGATGAAAATCAAATCCGGATCGAGCTGCGCGATCGCCTCGATATCGGGCTCCTGGCGCGCACCGACATCGGCGATCTCGACGATCTGGCCGGCGAGGTCGGGAAACGCCTCCAGCATGTAGTCGCCATAAACGTCCAGGCTCAAGCCCCGTGCCGCGCCCACCGGCATGACGCCCAGATTGAGAGCGCCATCGAGCTGGCCCGTCTGGATCACGACGATCCGCTGCGGTTCGGCCTCGATGGTCACCTCCCCCACCTCGTCGGTCACCACCCGGGGAAACACCCCATCGGGCTCTTGGCTTCCCGTGCCCTCCAGAAACCGGGGCGCGGCATAATCTGCATTGGATTGCGCCAGCACCGGCCCGGCTCCGAGCGACAGGATCAATCCGGCGAAAAGGAAGGCTTTGGAAAACGGCTGCATCTGGGATCTCTCTGCTAGCGAGCGGCAAGCCGGCCAACGTTGGCTTGCGACGCCGGCTCTGCCATCGGCGTATTATTCTTGATATATACAGTCAAGTTAAATAGACGAAATCAATGCCACCTGCCGCAACCCGACCGTCGCAGACATTGCCCGCCGGTATCCCGGAACAAAACGGCTCGTTGCGCGCGCGGATGGAGCGCCGGATCACCGGCTTCGTCATGCTGGCAATCCTCTTTTGCCTGCTCGTCCTCGTCAGCATTGCCGTCGGCGCCCGGCCGATATCGCTGCCCACGGTCATCGACGCCCTCCTCCATCCCGATGCCGGGCGCGACGCGCTCGTCGTCTGGCAATTGCGCCTTCCGCGCACCGCGCTCGGCATCGTCGTTGGCGCGGCTCTGGGGTTGGCCGGCGCACTCATGCAGGCGCTGACGCGCAATCCACTCGCCGATCCGGGCTTGCTGGGCATCAATGCCGGAGCGTCCTTCTGCGTGGTCATCGCCATCTCGGTTTTTTCCATCACCAGCTATTCCGGCCTCGTCTGGTTCGCGATTCTCGGGGCCATGGCCGTCGCCGTCATGGTCTATCTTCTGGCCGTGAGCCCGGCATCCTCGGTCGAGCGCGTGCGCCTCATCCTCGCCGGCGCGGCCATCAGCGCCAGTCTGGGCGCCGTCACCGGCATCATCACCATGGTCGATAGCCAGGCGTTCGATTCCTATCGCTTCTGGGTGGTCGGCGCGCTCAACGGACAAACCGTCGACAGCCTGTGGCAGGTGATCCCCTTCGCGGCCTCGGGCGGCCTTATCGGCCTTGCCCTGTCCGGCCAGCTCAACGCCGTTGCCCTGGGCGACGATGTCGCCCGCGCCCTCGGCGTCCGGCTGGGCCTGCTCAAGGCCGCCGGCTTCGCATCCATCGCCCTCCTCTGCGGCGCGGCCACTGCCGCTGCGGGTCCCATCGGCTTTGTCGGCCTCGTCATCCCCCACACCCTTCGGCTGCTGCTCGGCCCCGATTGGCGCTGGGTGCTGCCCTATTCGCTGCTCGCCGGCCCCATTCTCGTTCTGGCCAGCGATATCGTGGGCAGGGTCATCGCTCCGCCCGGCGAAATCGAAGTTGGCATCGTCACCGCCTTCATCGGCGCGCCGGTCCTGCTCAAACTGGTGACTTCCACCCGAAAGGAGCGGCCATGACTCCCCTGCGCCGGGCGTGGCGCCCATCGGCCGGGGTGTCCATCCTCTACGACCGCCGGACGATCATCGCTGTGTCCGTGCTCGTCCTCGCGATTTTCGCCCTCGGTGTCGTCACCATGACCACCGGACAATACCAACTGACGCTCGCCGAAATCTGGCGGATCCTTACGGCCCCCGACGATCCTGTGGGCGGCATGATCGTCCTCGGCCTGCGCCTGCCACGCCTTCTCGCCGCAATTTTCGTAGGGGCGGCACTTGGCGTTGCCGGCGCGGTCTTCCAGTCCATCGCCCGAAATCCCCTGGCCAGCCCCGATATCGTGGGCTTCACCACCGGTTCGGCCAGCGGCGCGCTGGTCATCATTCTCATTGCTGGACAGGGCGGCATGGGTATCGCTGTTGGCGCGCTGATCGGCGGCTTTGCCACCGCATTGCTCGTCTATCTCATCGCGCTCGAACGCGGCGTGGTCGGCCAGAAGCTGATCGTCGTCGGCATCGCCATCGCCGCCATGCTCGGCGCGGCCAATGATTTCCTCATCACCCGCGCCGAACTGGAACGCGCCCAGGCCGCCAAAACCTGGCTTTTCGGCTCGCTTCACGCCACCGGTTGGGAAGTGACCACCATGCTGGCCCTCGGCTGCCTCGTCTTGCTGCCCGCCATACTCGCGTTCTCGGACAAATTGCGGATTCTCGAAATGGGCGATGACCTCGCCTCGGCCCTGGGCCTGCCGCTCGGGCGGTCCAAGCTCGTCCTGCTGAGCCTTGCCGTCGGGTTGACGGCCCTCGCCATCGCCGGCGCTGGACCCATCGGCTTCGTCGCCCTGGCCGCACCGCAGCTTGCGCGCCGCCTGACGCGTACGCCCGGCATGGGCGTCGTGTCCTCGGCGACGATGGGAAGCCTGTTGGTCGTGGCCGCCGACCTGCTCGCCCAGCGCCTTCTCGCGCCTCTGCAAATTCCCGTGGGCTTGCTGACGGGCGCTATGGGCGGAATTTACCTGATCTGGCTACTCGCCCGCGAATGGCGAAAAGGCGACGGCGCTACACGAAGCCCGACTTGAGCCAGCTTCCCACCTTGGCGAGATAGCCGTCCGAGCCGGTGATCTTGCGCATCGGGCGCGGCTGGACGTATTCGGCCCCGCACACCTGCGGATAGACCAGCATGCCTGCAACTGTCGCGAAGGCCGGTCCCTTGGCACGGTCAGGCAACCCCGAAATCCCCAACGGACGCCCGTTGCGCACATTGCGCGCCAGCATGCGCCGGGCAAGCTCGGGCAATCCGGTCAGGTCGGACCCACCGCCGGTCAGCACGAAACGCCGGCCGGAAATGTCCATCATGCCCGTCGCCTGCATCCGGTCGCGGATCGCTTCGAGAATTTCCTCGACGCGCGGCCGGATCACCCGCGTCAGCATCTCGCGCGATATCGAATTGGGCGATTCATGGGAATTGGCCCCGATGGGCATCACGGTAATCACGTCGGTCTCGTCGGTCTGCCCCGGCAGGCAAGAGCCGTAAAGGGTCTTGAGCCGTTCGGCATCCGCCACGCTCACAGAGAGCTGGCGCGCGATATCGAGGGTGATGTGATGCCCGCCGATCGCCAGCGCGTCGGCATAGACCAGATGCCCGTCGGCGAACACCGAAACCGTCGTCGTCGCCCCACCCATGTCGATGCACGCAACGCCCAAATCGGCCTCGTCGTCCACCAGCGTCGCCAGCCCCGAAGCATAAGGCGTCGCCATCAGCGCCTCGACTTCCAGGTGACATTTGTTGAGCGCCAGTTCGATATTGCGCATGGCCAGCGTTTCGGCCGAAATCACCGCCACATCGACGCCGAGCGTCTCGCCCACCATGCCGCGCGGATCGCGCACGCCCTTCTGCCCGTCCAGCGCATAGCCGATCGGCAGCGCGTGTATGATCGAGCGCTCGTCGCGCACGCTGCGCTCGTTGACAGCGATCAGCACGCGGGAAATATCGGACGGCTCGACCTCATGGCCGTCGAGCGAAACCGTCGCCGAGAACGTCTCCGATCCCAGCCGCCCCGCCGTTACGTTGACCACCACCGACTGCACGGTGATCCCCGCCGCGCGCTCGGCCATGCCGACCACCGAACGGATTGCCTGCTCGGCCTTGTCCAGATCGGTCACCACCCCGCTCTTGACCCCCGCCGAGGGTCCGTATCCGAAGCCGATGATTTCGGCCACATGGGTGCGCCCGCGCAGCGCCCTGCCCTCGGGGCGCGGCACCAGCCGCGCGATCACGCAGCAAATCTTGGTCGATCCGATGTCGAGCACCGTCACAAGCGAAGACCGTCCGGGCTGAACGGGCTTCAAACGCGCTGTCATCGCAGAGGTCATCATTGGTCGTCTTCTTCGCGAACGGTCGGCCGCACGGCCACATACTGCGCCACGCGCATGTCGATCAGATCGAGGTCACGCTGTAGCAATTGGTGATCCAACTGATAGTCGTTGAGCCGGCCCAGGGCATCCACCACCCCGGTTTCGGGCAGTTGTACGCGCAGGCCGGAATAAAAGATCAAATCCCAGCGCCGATCGGCAACCCGGTTCAGCGCCGCGAGGTCGAACGTCAGGTCCGGATAGCGGTTGACGAGATTGATCATCGCCAGCGCGTCGTCCCCGGCCCCTTCCCCGATCACCAGCGGCAGCTCTGCGTTCTCGATCCCCGCCGGGGCTATGGGCGAACCCGAGGCGTCGACAAGCATCGTCGCGCCATCGATCCGCCAGCGCGCCACCGGCTGTTTTTCTGTGATCGAGACGACCAGCGAATCCGGATAGACCTTGCGGATCGTCGCTTCCGCGATGGACGGAATTTCTTCCACCCGCAGCCGCGCCGCCGCGATATCGAAACCCAGGCTCGTCGAGCCTTCCTCGATCCCCAGCGCATGGGCGACATCGGCCTCCCGCGTCAGCGACAGCCCGTTGATCTCGATGCTCGCTATCGAAAAGCCCACATCGGCCATCTGCCCGTTCATGAGAGCGGCGACGACCCCCAGGCCCTCGCCCAGATCCTCGCGCATCAGATAGCCGCCGATCGCCAGCGTCACCGCCACCAGCAGCGCGATGACCCGCAGCGCCAGCCGCTTGTGCAGCACCCACCAATTGCCCAGCGTGACCAGCATCCCGCCACGCCGGCGCACCGGCACCAGCATGGTCCGTCCGCCCGGAACCAGCGCCCGATCACGCGTCGTGGGGGAAAGGCTGGAGACCACGCGCAGGGCGGGGCGCTCGATCCGCGGCGCAGGCGGCGCGAGAGGCGCTGAAACGGGCGCGTCCATCAGGGACTCCTTGCGCCTCACCTGTTGCAACTTGCGTCCTCCACGATCCAGCTGACCAGCTCTTCGAACGAATGGCCGGCATGGGCCGCCAGCTCGGGCACCAGAGAGGTCTTGGTCATGCCCGGCTGGGTATTGATCTCCAGGCACACCAGCTCGCCGTCGTCGCCTCCGCGCGGGTCGTACCGGAAGTCGCTCCGCGTTACGCCGCGACAGCCCAAAGCAGCATGCGCCATCAACGACATTTTCTGAACTTTTTCGTAAATTTTCGGTGAAACCTGCGCCGGCAACTCATGCCGCGACCCACCCGAGACGTATTTGGCCTCATAATTATAGAAAGACAGGTCGGTGACGATCTCGATCACCCCCAGCGCCACATCGCCCATCACCGCGCAGGTAAGCTCGCGCCCCGGGATGAACCGCTCGACCATCAACTCCTCGTCCCCGTCCCAATCGGTGCGCAGGATCTCCTGCGGCGGATGCTCCTGCCCGTCCTTGACGATGAACACGTTGACGCTCGACCCGTCATTATAGGGCTTCACCACATAGGGTGGCGCCATCACATGGGTCCGCGCGATCTCGTCGCGCGTCGCGATCACGTGATCGGTGACGTTGACCCCCGCCGCCTTGAACATCACCTTGGCCTGATGCTTGTCCATGGCCAGCGAGGAGGCCAGCACGCCCGAATGGGTATAGGGAATCCCCAAAATCTCCAGCAGCCCCTGGATGGTCCCGTCTTCCCCGAACCGCCCGTGCAGCGCGTTGAACGCCACATCGGGCTTAAGCCGGGTCAGCACGTCGGCGATATCGCGGCCGACGTCGATCTCGGTCACCTCATACCCGGCCCGCCGCAGCGCCTCGGCACATTCGGCGCCCGAATTGAGCGACACCTCACGCTCATGCGACCACCCGCCCTTGAGCACCGCAACATGTTTGGCCATCACCCGTCCCGCCTTCATTGTCCTAATCGCCTGCCGTCTTCGCCCCTCTCCCCTCATGAGGGGAGAGGGCCGGGGTGAGGGGTGCTCTGAGTCAGCCCCGATCACCCCACCCGCTATTTCACGCCGCCAAACACATCCCCATCGAGAAATTCCCGGACTTCCCGCCCGGCCTCGAAATGCCCCATCCGCCGGATTTCCCACACCAGGTCGATCCCGTGCTTTTCCCGCACTTTCGCGCGCACGGTCTCCCCCAGCGTCTCGATATCATGGGCGCTCGCCGCATCGAGGTTGATGAGAAAATTGGTGTGCATCTCGGAAACCTGGGCATCCCCGATCCGCAATCCCCTGCACCCAGCCTCATCGACCAGCCTCCAGGCCGAAAGCCCATCGGGGTTCTTGAAGGTCGATCCACCCGTGCGCGTATTGGTCGGCTGCGTCGACTCGCGCCGGTCGGTGATCTCGCGCATCTTGGCGAGGATTTCCTCGCCATCCCCCGCGCTTCCCTCGAACACCGCCGACGTGAAGATCACGCCCTTGGGTCCGTTCGATTTGCGGTATCTGTAGCCCATCTCGGCGTTGGACAATTCGACGATCTCGCCGCTCCGGTCGACGCCCCGCAGACTCACCACCCGTTCATGGGTTTCCGTGCCGTAGCATCCCGCGTTCATGTAAAGCGCTCCGCCGATGGCCCCCGGAATGCCGCGATAAAACTGCATCCCGTCGATCCCAGCCTTGGCCGCCGCCGTCGCCACCTTGACGTCCGGCAGCCCCGCCCCGACCCGGATGCGGTGCCCCTCGAGGATTTCGGTTCCCCCGAACGCCTTGGCCGGCAGCTTGATCACCACCCCATCGATCCCGCCATCGCGGATCAGAAGGTTCGAGCCCAGCCCGATCACCGTCACCATGATCTCGGCGGGCAAATTCTTGAGGAACAGCGCCAGATCGGCCTCGTCGGCCGGCTCGAAATAGAGCTGCGCCGGCCCGCCCACGCGGAACCAGCTCACCTTGGCCAGCGGATGATTGGCGATGAGCGTGCCCCGCACCTCGCCGATCCAGCCGGCAAATTGCACAAGAAGATCAGGAAAGCTCATGCGCTGGCCCGCGCCTTGCCGGCCAGTTCGGCTTCCAGTTCGCCCGGCAGCGCCGCCGCCCAGAGCGTAATGTTTCCGGCCCCCAGCAGCACCACATAATCGCCGGCGGCGGCCCGCTTTGCGAGCAGCCCGGCCAAATCTTCCGGCCCGGCGATCACGCGTGCATCCCGATGCCCGCGCGCCCTGATCCGGTCGACCAATTCGGTATGGGTCACCCCCTCGATCGGTGCTTCGCCCGCCGCATAAACCGGCGCCACCAGAACGGTATCGGCCTCGTTGAAGCACGCGGAAAAATCGTCGAACAGGTCCTTGAGCCGCGAATAGCGGTGTGGCTGCACCACGGCTATCACGTCGCGCCGCGCCGATTGCCGCGCCGCGCGCAGCACCGAGGCGATCTCGACAGGATGGTGCCCGTAATCGTCGATCACCGTGATCCCGTTGACGTCCCCGGTCTTGGTGAAGCGGCGCTTGACCCCGCCGAACCCCTTGAGCCCCGCACGGATCTGCTCGTCGGAAATCTTGAGTTCCTGCGCCACGGTAATCGCCGCCGTCGCGTTGAGCACATTGTGCATCCCCGGCATGGGCAGTTCCAGCCCGGCGATGGTGCGCGTCCTGCCGCTCACCCGGTCCCGGATCACCACCGAAAATCTCGATAGCCCGTTGTCGTTGGTCACATCGATCACCCGCACGTCGGCCTGCGGGTTGCGGCCATAGGTAATCATCCGCCGGTCTTCGATCTCGCCCACCAGCGCCTGCACCGTGGGATGGTCGAGGCACATCACCGCGAAGCCATAGAACGGCACGTTCTCCACGAAATTGCGGAACGCTTTCTTGACCCCGTCGAAATCGTGATAATGATCGAGGTGTTCGGGATCGATATTGGTCACCACCGCCACGTCGGCGGGCAACTTCACGAAGGTGCCGTCGCTCTCGTCGGCCTCGACCACCATCCAGTCGCCCTGCCCCAGCCGCGCATTGGTACCATAGGCATTGATGATGCCGCCATTGATCACCGTCGGATCGAACTGGCCCGCATCGAGCAGCGCCGCGACCATCGAGGTCGTCGTCGTCTTGCCATGCGTACCCCCGATGGCGATGCAGTTCTTGAGCCGCATGATCTCGGCCAGCATCTCGGCCCGGCGCACGATCGGCAATCCCCTGGCACGCGCCGCCTTGAGCTCGGGATTGTCCTTCTTGATGGCCGAAGAGACCACCACCACCGCCGCGTCGCCGATGTTTTCGGCCTTCTGCCCGATCTTGACCTCGATGCCCATCGCCTGAAGCCGCCCAACATTGGCGTTCATGGCCGCGTCCGAGCCGCGCACCACGTAACGTTGGGTGTGCAGCACCTCGGCGATACCGCTCATCCCGATCCCGCCGATGCCGATGAAGTGCACGGGCCCGATATCGCGTGGCATCTTGGTGTTCATGATTGTCCTTTGGCGGTTTGCTCGACGAGATCGGCCAGCCGTTCGACGGCGTCGGCCACGCCCACCGATTGCGCGGCCTGGGCCGCGACGGCGAGACGATCCGGAGCGAGGAAGAGATCGTGAAGCTGGGTGGCAAGAGATTGCGGTGAAAGCGTGGCTTGGTCGGCCACCCACGCCCCTCCCGCCCGCTCCATCACCAGCGCATTGGCGCGCTGGTCCTGATCGAGCGAACCGGGGAGCGGCACGAGGATGGCCGGCCGGCCCAGAACCGCCAGTTCGGCGACGGTCGAGGCACCCGCCCGCCCGATCACAAGATGGCTATTGGTGATCCGCTCGGGCAAATCGGCGAAAAACGCCGCCAGTTCCACATTCACCCGCGCCGCGCGATAGGCCTCGGTCACCCGGTCGAGGTCTTCTTCCCGGCATTGCTGGGTCACGTTGAGCCGCCGGCGCAGCTTTTCATCGAGCTCGGCGATCGCCGCCGGCACGATGTCGGAAAAGGCCCGCGCCCCTTGGCTGCCCCCGAAGACCAGCAGATTGATCGGCCCGTCCTCGGTCAGCGCCGGATAGGACGTGCCCGCCACGGCGCGCACCCTGTCGCGCACCGGGTTGCCGACCAGCACTTTCCGCAGCTTGAATTTTTCCGCATGCGCCGTGTCGGCAAAGCTCATCGCCAGCACCTTGGCGAACCGCGCCAGCGCCCGGTTGGCCCGGCCCATCACCGCGTTCTGCTCGTGCAATATGCCCGGAATTCCGAGAAGCGATGCTGCAAGGAACGGCGGAAAGCACGGATACCCGCCAAAGCCCACCACGGCTTCGGGTCTGATCTCGCGCAGAATACCCATCGCCTTGGCCGTACCCCCCATTATCGTCGCGCCGGCCTTGACGAATTTGACCGGGTTGCGGATCGAGGGGGTCGCCGCCGGCACCACATGGATGCCGCTCGCCGGAAATTCGGCGCCATAATGGGTGACCCGTTCGTCGGTCACCAGATGGATATCGTGGCCGCGCCGGCGCAATTCCTGCGCCAGAGCCATGGCGGGAAAGAGATGTCCTCCCGTTCCCCCGGCCATCAAGGCAAAAGTGCTCATATTACCCGTTCTTCAACGCGCTGCGGATCGGCAGGCCGGTGGCGAATGTTTCTTCCGGCTTGCGGCGGGTCAGCGCCAGCAATAACCCCATGCCCAGCGCAATGGCAATCATCGAGGTGCCGCCATAAGAGACGAAGGGCAGCGTCATCCCCTTGGGCGGGATCAGATTGAGGTTCACCGTCAGATTGATCGCCGACTGCACGCCGAACTGCACGGCCAGCGCGCTCGCCGCCAACCTGTTGAACAGGCTCTGCTGGCTCAGCGCCAGATTGAGCGCCCGCACCACGATAAAGGCGATGAGGCACACCAGCATCAGGCAGAAGACGATACCGAACTCGCTCGCCCCCGCCGCGAATACGAAGTCGGCGTGGGCGTCCGGCAGGTAGCGCTTGGCGATTCCCTCGCCCGGCCCCATCCCGAACCATCCGCCCTCCAAAAGCGATTCAAGCGCCCGCTCGGCCTGATAGTTGTCGCTTGTCTCGGGATTGACGAAGGCGTCGATACGGCGCGCCACGTGTGGGAAAGCGAGATAGGCAAGTCCGCCCAATCCCACCGCCCCTGCGGCGAGCCCGCTGATCACCCACCAGGAAATTCCCGAAAGAAACAGCAGCGCGCCATAGGTCGCCACCATGAGCGCGGTCTGCCCCACGTCCGGCTGCAACAGCAGCAAGGCCACGATGAGCCCCGTGGTCGCCATGGCAAGGATATGCCCGGGCACATCCTTGCGCTTCATCCGCTCGGAAATGAACCACGCCGCCATGATCGCATAGGCGGGCTTGACGAATTCGGACGGCTGGAGCGATTGCCCCATGAACGACACCCAGCGGCGCGCGCCCTTGACCTCGACGCCATAACGCAGCGTCATCGCCAGCAACCCAATGCCCCCGACCAGCGTCACGAGCGCGATCACCCGCGCCCAGCGCGCATTGACCAGCGACGCCAAGATCATCACGGCGAGCGCGGGAATGCAGAACATCACATGGCGCTGGGTAAAATGCCACGGCCCCAACCCGATCCGCTCGGCCACCGGCGGGCTCGCCGCAAAGCTCAGCAGCACCCCGAACCCCATCAACGCGACCAGCGCAAACAGCAATTCGCGGTCCACGGTCCACCACCACTCGGCGATGGGGGTTTTTCGTTCTCGGGAAAACCAGGCGGAAATAGCAGTCAATGCACGGCTCCGATACGCGGCCAGATAATCACTTCAAGCAAAACGCGGCAGCCCAACCCCGACGCACGTCTTGCAGAATGCAAAATTACCACCCGAGTGGTTACCATTTCGCAACCATGCGAAAAGCCCACCACCGCCAGAACCTTATCCCCGTCCCTCTCCCCACCCCGCTGTCACCCGGGGCAACAAGCGAGTGTTTGAGGCACGGCGCTACCCCCTCTCCCGTCTGTCATTCCGGGATTCATTCCCGGAATCCAGTTTCAGCCCCTCCCCAACTCCACCGTCGAGACCGTCCGCAGCACCGGCCCCAGCTCCCCTTCTCCCCTTGAGGGAGAAGGTGGCCGCGAAGCGGTCGGATGAGGGGTGCGCTGAGCCTGCGCCAAACGCCCTCTTCAAAACTTATCCCCGTCCCCAAAACCCACGCCATAGTATGCCCACGACCCCGCACTCATGGACGCAAGCGCAACGAACGTTTGGGCGGGATCGGTTCGGGTCCGTTGGCGGTCGCGTCAGCGGAGGCAGAAACGTTCCCAGCGCCGACCCACGGCACGGTCGAGGGTGTACTGGCGAAAGCCAGCGGGGATTGGCCCCAGCATGAGAGGACGACCAGGCCCAAAATCCCGGATGCATGGGGCGATGACCGCTTCATACTAACAATTACAGCACGAGGCGCTCATCGCCCCATGCCGTCTACAAATCGTTCACAACCGCAGCGGGCACCGCGTGCGGCATATTGGTGCGTGATGATTCAGCAAGGATCGGACGAACCGAAGGTGAGGACCCCGGCGACCGTTGTCGCCGCCCCGTCGGAGGCGCAGAGAGCGGCATAGCGCATTTTTCGCGCGTCATGCCGCGAACGGTACGCGCCGTGGGACAAAACAAAAGCTCAAGCTCACCTGAGCTTGAGCGAGCTCAACCCGATCAGCGCCAGCACCATCGCGATGATCCAGAACCGGATGACGATCTGGCTTTCGGTCCATCCCAGATGCTCGAAGTGATGGTGAATAGGCGCCATCTTGAACACCCGCTTGCCTGTCAGCCGATATGACGCCACCTGCACGATCACCGACACCGCCTCGAGCACGAACAGCCCGCCCACGATGGCCATCACGATCTCATGCTTGGTCGCCACCGCGATGGTCCCCAGCGCGCCGCCCAGCGAGAGCGATCCGGTATCGCCCATGATGATCTGGGCCGGAGGTGCGTTGAACCACAGGAACCCCAGCCCCGCCCCGATCAGCGCCCCGCACACGATCGACAGCTCGCCCGTCCCGGGAACGAAATTGAGGAACAGATAGTCCGAATAAACCTGGTTGCCCACGAGATACGCGATCAGCCCGAACGCCGAAGCCGCGATCATCACCGGTACGATGGCCAGCCCGTCGAGCCCGTCGGTGAGGTTCACGGCATTGCCCGCCCCCACGATCACGAACGCCCCGAAGATGAAGAAGAACAGCCCCAGATTGATCGCCAGATCCTTGACGAACGGCAGCAGCAAAGCATTCTCATAACCCGCCGGCGACTGGCTGGCGATGATGAGGCAGGCCGCGATCGCAATCACCGACTCGATCGCCAGCCTCGGCTTGCCGCCGAAGCCCTTGTGGTTCTGGTGCTTGACCTTGAGGTAGTCGTCGTAAAACCCGACCAGCCCGAATCCGGTGGTGACCAGCAGCACCGCCCAAACATAAAGATTGGAGAGATCGGACCAGAGCAGGATCGAAACCAGCGCGCCCGACAGGATCATCAGCCCGCCCATTGTGGGCTTGCCCTTCTTGGTCAGAAGGTGGCTCTGCGGCCCATCCTCGCGGATCGGCTGGCCCTTGCCCTGCCGCACGCGCAGCGAATTGACCATGCCGGGCCCGAACAGGAACACGAAGAACAACGCCGTGATGATCGCGCCCCCGGTCCTGAAGGACAGATAGCGGAAGACGTTGAAGACCGGAACCGCATCGGCGAACTGCTGCAGGAAATAGAGCATGGAATCGGGTCAGTCTCTCAAAGTGGCAAAACATTCGCGTATTCTTGCGACGAGAGTCCCCAATCTCACGCCCAGCGATCCCTTGAGCATAACTGAGTCGCCAAGCGCAAGAGCGTTCAAAACACTTTCGGCAATCTCATCGACCCGCTGCGCCTTGCCCGCCACACGTTCGGGGGGCAGGCGATCGGCCAGCCCGGCCATCGAATTGCCGACGAGGAACACCGCGTCCGGCCGCGCCGCCAGAACCGCATCGGCCAATTCGAGGTGGTAGAGCGGGCCGCGTTCGCCCAGCTCGAGCATGTCGCCGAGCACCAGCACGCGCCGCCCGCTGCCCTGCTCCTGCTGCCCGAACACATCGAGCGCGGCGCGCATGGAAACGGGATTGGCGTTGTAGCTCTCATCGATCAGCCGCAGTGGATTGCCCGGATCGCCCAGCAGCGTCAACGCGCCACGCCCCTCGGGCGCTTTCTGCTCCCTGAGGGCCTCGACGGCTTTTGCCAAATCGCCGCCCAAAGCCCGCACCGCCAGCAGCGCGGCGGCGCTGTTGACCAGCGCGTGCCGTCCGCGCGCGGCGATAGCAACGTCGACATCGAGACCATCGCCCGCTATCCGGGCGCGTCCACCGGTCGGTCCGGCCGTGATCGCATCAACCAAAACGTCGGCGCCCTCGGTCATGCCATATGTCAGCGTATCGAGCCCCTTGTCTCGCGCGCTGGCCAGCAACCGTTCCGCGTGGGGATGGTCCGCCCCGATGATCGCCAATCCGCCGGGCACGACGCCGGAAAAGATTTCGGCCTTGGCATCGGCAATGGCTTCGACGGACGGAAAGAACTCGATATGCACCGGCCCCACTGTCGTGACCACCGCCACATGCGGCCGGATCATCGCCGTCAGCGGCGTGATCTCGCCGGCATGGTTCATGCCCACTTCGAACACCCCGAACTCGGTATCTGCCGGCATGCGCGCCAGCGTCAGCGGCACGCCCCAGTGATTGTTGAAGCTTTTGATCGAAGCGTGCGTCTTCCCGCTCGCCTCCAGCGCCACGCGGATCGCCTCCTTGGTCGAGGTTTTCCCCACGCTCCCCGTCACCGCCACGATCCGCGCGTTGGATCGGCTGCGAGAAAACCGCGCCAGTGCATTCAACCCTTCCAGCGCGTCCTCGACAACAATCAGCGGCAACCCCGAAAGCCGACCTGCTTCGGCCCGGCTGACCAGCGCCGCCACCGCCCCCGCCTCGATCGCCTTAGCGACGAAATCATGCCCGTCGAAATTCTCGCCCCTTATGGCGACGAACAGCGCCCCCGGCACGATCTCGCGCGAATCGATGGAAATGGAGGAAACCGCATCGGCGCCAACGCCCTCCGCGCGTCCCCCCGTCGCCGTGACGATTTCGGAAATCGAATACAGCGCGCCCATCAGCCCCTACTCGCCCAGTGCCGCACGGACGACTTCATGGTCCGAGAAATGGTGCTTGACCGTGCCGATGATCTGATAGTCCTCATGCCCCTTGCCGGCCACCAGAACCGTATCCTCGGGACCCATTTCAGCGATTGCATGGCCGATGGCCTCCGCCCGGTCCCCGATCTCGACAGCACCCGGCGCTGCCGCAAGAATTTCGGCGCGGATGGCTTCAGGGTCCTCGGTGCGCGGATTATCGTCGGTGACGATCGTCAGATCGGCCAGATCGATGGCGATCCTGCCCATCTCCGGCCGTTTGCCCCGGTCCCGGTCTCCCCCACAGCCGAACACCACGATCAACCGGCCCTTGGTGAAGGGACGCAGGGTTTCGAGCACCACCTTGAGCGCCTCGGGCTTGTGAGAATAGTCGATGAACACATTGCCGCCATTGCGGCTTCCGGCAAATTCGAGCCGCCCCTTGGCGCCTTCGAGATGTTCCAGCGCCTCCATGGCAACCGCGTTGGGCACGCCGCTCGCCATGGCAAGCCCCGCCGCCACAACCGCGTTGGACACCTGGAAGCGCCCGACCAGCGGCAGCAGCACCTCGAAATCCTCGCCGACCAGCTTGCCCTTGATCCGCTGCCCCCGTCCCTCGGGCACGATCTCGGTCACGTCGATATGCGCCCCGCCTTCGCCAACGGTAAAAACTGTCGCCCCGCGATCCAGCGCCGCAAAGGTGAACGCCATGCCCTCTTCGGTGTCGCAATTCACCACGGCGGTCGTCTTCTCGTCGATCAGCTCGCGAAACAGCCTCAGCTTGGCGTCGCGATAGCTGTCGATATCGAGGTGATAATCGAGATGGTCGCGATAGAGATTGGTAAAGGCCACAGCCTCGAACTTCACCCCATCGAGCCGCCGCTGGTCGATCCCATGGCTGGAGGCTTCGAGCGCCACATGATCGACGTCCTGCGCCTTGAGGTCGGCAAGCGTGCGATGCAGCGTCAGCGCATCGGGGGTGGTGAGTTCTCCGGGCACCAGCGTATCGCCCACCGTCAGACCCAGCGTTCCAAGGCTCGCGCCGCGAATACCCGCATGGGCCCAGATCTGGCGCACGAAGGAAACGACCGAGGTCTTGCCATTTGTGCCTGTCACCGCCACGCAATGGTCCGGCTGCGGCCCGCTCACCATAGCCGCGGCATGGGCATAGGCGGCCCGCACATCGGCAACCGCGACCACCGGAATGCCCGGATCGGTCTCGGGCCGCTCATCGGTCACGATCACCGCCGCCCCGCGCCCCACCGCTTCATGGGCATAGGCAATGCCGTGCCCGCGCGAGCCGGGCAGCGCAAAAAACGCATCGCCCTTTCCCAGCAGCCGGCTATCGGCGTTGAGTCCCGATATCGCGATCCCCGCCGCGCCTTCGGCACCTTCGATGCCACCCAGAACGTCCACGAGCATATACGGCAAGATCAAAAACCCCATAGTTCCGATAGCGGCGGATCAGAGCTCGGTCGTCGAGACCGGCGATTGCTGCAATCCGCCTCTCAATTCGGCGGGAACAAGCTGCGTGTCAATCGCTGGATCGAGATTTGGCTGGATGCCGAGCATGGGCGCGATCCGCGTCACGATGCGGCCGGACATCTCACCGGCGTTCCAGCCCGCCGTTCGACCGGTCCGTTCGTTTTCCGGCTGCGGCTCGTCCACGAGGATCATCATGGCATATTGCGGGTTGTCGAGTGGGAAGGCCGAGACGAAAAAGGCAGTGACCTTGCTGCTCGAATACCGGCCATCGACGACCTTTTCAGCCGTGCCGGTCTTGCCGCCCCAGCGATAGCCCTCGGCGATAGCATTGCCCCGACTGCCCGACCCCGCCGTCGCATTAATGCGCATCAAATAGCGGATATAAAGGCTCGTCTGTTCGGAAATCACCTGGGGCGCGTTGGCCATGGCCTGCTCCTGGGTGCGCTCGAACAGGGTAGGCTCCACCAGCCGTCCACCGTTGACGAATGCACTCACCGCCCGCAGCGTCTGCAGGGGCGTGACGCTCAGCCCGTGCCCGAACGACGCCGTCGCCGCGCCCACTTCCGAAAAACTCTCCGGGATCGCCGAGCGGGTCACTTCGGGCAACTCGATTGGCGGCGCGCCGTCGAAACCCATGCGGGAGATGAAGGCGCGGAAATTGTCCTTGCCCATCGCCTGCATCATCTTGATCGTGCCGATATTGGACGAGAACTGATAGACTTCGGGCACCGACAGGATGCGGTACTTTCCGTGGAAATCCTCGATGGTGTAGCGCCCGAAGCGCACGCCGAAACGCGCGTCGATCTGATCGGTGATCCGCACCGCCCCGCTGTCGAGCGTCGCCGCCATCGTGATGGTCTTGAACGTCGAGCCCGGCTCGAATTTGGCGGCGGTCATCCGGTTGAAATGCCCTTCCTGCAGCATGGAGGCGGGCAGGTTGGGATCGAAATCGGGGAGCGATGCCATGGCGACGATCTCGCCGGTATTGACGTTCATGATCGCCCCCGCCGCGGCAACGGCTTGGTAGCGTTCCAGCGAATCCACCAATTCGTCATGCAGGACGTGCTGCACGCGCAGATCGATCGAAAGATTGACAGGCGTAAGGGCGCTGTCGCGCGCCAGTCCCAGATTCTGCAGCAGCGCGAGATTGTCGTCGTCGAGATGCTTTTCGATGCCGGCGATGCCGACATTGTCGATATTGACCGCCCCCATCACATGAGACGCGACGGTGCCGCCGGGGTAAAAGCGCTTGCTCTCCTCGACGAAGTCCAGCCCGGGAATGCCCAGCCGCATGATGCGTTCCTGCTGGGCCGGCGTCAGCTCACGCGCCACCCACACAAAGCCCTGGTCGCCCGTCAGCCTGTCGCGCAGCCAGGCCGGATCGAGATTGGGCAGGACGGTCAGGATCGCATTGGCCGCCTCGTCCACATCGATGATCCGGCGCGGTTCGGCAAAGAGCGATGGCACGCGGATGTCGACGGCCATCTCCAGCCCGTTCCGATCGAGGATCGAAGGACGCGAAGCCATGATCGCGTCGCGCGTCTGGCCTTCGATGGTCGTGTCGAGCTCGATATTGCCCAGCCAGACCAGGCGCCCGAACATCACCGAAAACACCAGCACCACGAAAACCATCGCCCAACGGATGCGCGCGCCGGTGAGATTGCCGCGCGTCTTGCGCGAACCGTCGATGGAAATCGTGTCGTGGCCGGCGGTTATGGCGCTCATAGCAAACCCTCCAGCAGCGAACCGATGGGGTCCTCCCCCGCCTCGATGGTTTCGAACAGCGCATCGAGCGCATCGGTGTCGAGCCGTTGCTGCGGACGCATCGGCAGATCGGAAAAGCTTCCGAACTGCTCGACCTTTGCCACCTGCAGATTGAGCACGTCATTGTGGCGATCGACGATGGGTTGAATATGCGTCGGCTGGTTGAGATAGGCCCAGTCCGCCTTGAGGATGGAGAGGTCGGCCTGCTGCTTGGCGATCGCCGATTCGATGCGCCCGATTTCCTCGGCCGTCAGTTCCGCCATGTGCTTTTGCGAATAGACGGCGACCACCGCGATTACCGCGATGATGCCCAAAATGATATTGAGGCGATGCAGGAACCAGCTCATGCGGCACCCCGCCTGAAACCCGGAACCCCGAGCCCCGTCGATTGCACCGGTCTTGCCGGGGCCGCCGTTCTCACCGCGCTCCGCAGCGTCGCCGAACGCGCGCGCGGATTGCGGTCGAGCTCCACCGCTCCCGCCTTCACCGCCTTGCGCACCGGCGCCCAGCGGGATTCGACAGCCGCCGCCTGCGGCAGATGCCGGGACTGCGTGCCTGCGGTTTTCGATTGATCGAAGAACCGTTTGACGATCCTGTCTTCAAGCGAATGAAACGTCACTACCGCCAGCCGTCCACCCTCGGGCAGCAGGCGCTCGGCGGCGAAAAGCGCCTCGACAAGTTCGTCGAACTCGCCATTGACCGCGATGCGGAGCGCCTGGAACGTCCGCGTTGCCGGATGCGGCGCACCCGGCTTGCGGCCGACAGCCTTTTCGATGACCTGCGCCAGCGCCAGCGTGTCGGTGATCGCCCCCGCTTCCCGCGCCGCAACGATGGCTCGCGCGATTCGCCGCGAGGCGCGTTCCTCCCCGAATGCGAAAATCAGATTGCCCAGATCGGCTTCGCTGAGCGTATTGACCAGATCGGCGGCGCTCTCGCCCTGCCGGCTCATGCGCATGTCCAGCGGCCCCGAGCGCATGAAGGAAAACCCGCGCTCGGCCTGATCGAGCTGCATCGAACTGACCCCGATATCGAGAACCACCCCATCGACCGGCTCTTCACCCGCCAGCGTATCGAGATCGGAAAAAGCGCCCTCGACAAAAACGAACCGTTCGGGAAATTCCGCTCCAAGCCGTTCGGCAAAAGGCATCACCGTGGGGTCGCGATCGATCGCGACGACATGCGCGCCCTCCCCGGCCAGTGCACGCGAATACCCTCCGGCACCGAACGTGCCGTCGACGATGCGCGCGCCCTCAAGCGGCGCAAGCGCCTCGAGCACTTCGCTCAACAGAACCGATTGGTGGGAAGATTGCGGCTCGCCCATCTGGTCAGATACTCGCGCCCGGCGCTCCCTGGGACAGCCGATCCCGTCGGCCGGAACTCAAAACTTGAAACAAAGCGGAATTGCTCCACTTTGATCCACATTGCATCCCAGTCTTTAAGATTCTGTTTCCCAAACTGGCTCGGAGTGCTTCCAGCAAAAGTGGGCACCACTTTTGCGGTTCGGAAGCGCGACAAACCAAAAGATGGGGCGGTCTCCCGCCCAACCGCCGAATGGGGGAAAAGAGACACCAGTTGACCTGTAAGCCGGGTTCTGTAGGGCCTGTGCCTTGCGGCACAGACGCGGCGACCATTCATCTGGGAGCCCTGTCGCCAGGACCCTCATGCAACCAACCCGGACGACAGGCCGTGAAAACGCGGCTGGAGCCAAAGCTCCCATCGTCCCTATTCGGTCTTGCTCCCGGTGGGGTTTACCGTGCGGCCTCCGTTGCCGGACGCCCGGTGCGCTCTTACCGCACCCTTTCACCCTTACCCCGGACGAACCGGGGCGGTTTGCTTTCTGTGGCACTTTCCCTGGGGTCGCCCCCGCCGGGCGTTACCCGGCACCGTGTTCTCATGGAGCCCGGACTTTCCTCTGCGCAAACGCACAGCGGCCGCCCGGTCAACTGGTGACGGGCTGATGTAGGGTGCGCCATGCCATGCGGTCAAGTCGCTTCGCTGGGCGCTAGAACCGGACGCGTTCCGCGCGCCTGGGTTACATCGCGATAGGCGGTGTTGATCGAAGCCATCTTGGCCGATGCCAGCCCCATCAATTCCTCGGGCACACCCTTGGCGACCATCCTGTCGGGATGATGCTCGGCCACCAGCCGCCGATAGGTCCTGCGCACTTCGTCATCGGTCGCATCGGGCGCCAGGCCCAGCACCGCATAAGGGTCGCGACGCCCGCTGGAGAGCAGCACGTGCTGGGACGCGATCTGCTCGAACCGGACGGTATCGAAGCCGAAGATTTCGCTGATCGCCTCCAGATACGCCAGCTCGTCCCCATGGACGATGCCATCCGACGTGGCGATCTCGAACAGCGCATCGAGCACGTGCTCAAGCGTCGCCGGGCTGTCGGCGAAGAGCTTGCGCACCTTGCGTGCATAGCTGTCGAACCCGGTAACGTCCTGCTGCGCCAGCGCAAAAAACCGATCCACATGCCGGTCGGCGCCTTCGGGGATATCGACGAGCTTGTGGAAGGTGATCACCTCGCGCCGGCTCACCACCCCGTCGGCCACGGCCATCTTGGCCGATAACGCGATGATCGACATGGTGAAGGCCGTATCCCGTCCCCCCGGCAGCCAGTTGTCGGGATCGAGGATATTGGCGATTCCACCCGCCAGCCCGCTCCCCTGCGAGAACGAGCCAAGCAATGACGCGATTTGCTGCCAGATCGACATAGGCGAATTCCGTGCGCACCCCAAGCCAATGGCGACCGATCGTCAGGAACAATCCGGCACAAGCAAGGCCGAAGCAGGCTCATGCGTCAATGCGCGCCAAGGGAGGCGTCTTATGTCACGATTTGGGTGCCTCCGAAAGACCGCGAGCAGCCTATTCGTAAATGAACCCGAACGGATTGCCGAGCGGCTGCGGTTGCGGCTGCTGGCGTTGCACCGTCACGCGACTGTTGATGTTGGGAACCTGTTCTTCATAAACCCAGACGACCTCGCCATTGGGGCCCACGACCCCCACCAGTTCGTCCTGGTTCGGATCGTAATTGGTCCGCGCCTCGAATTCGGAAACGCCCGGCATCGGCGCCAGTCCCTCGCGCTCGGGCAGCCTGATGGTCTGGCCCTGCTGTTCCCCGAAAGCCGCACCGGCGATGGCGTCATAATCCAGCCCCGTGCTGGGCGCGGTTTGCACGCCAAGATTGGCCGGTCGTGGCTTGGGCAGCGGCGGCTCGATCACGGCCACCTGCGTATCTGCGGGCTCGGCGATCGGCTCCGGCACCACCGCCGTGGGCGTTTCAGGCACCGTGGGAATGGCCGCCACCTGCGTGTCGTCCACCGCCTCTTCCTCGCCGCCCAGCGGACGGCCATTGACCGTCACGACGGGCCCGGCAGTCTCGACCTGCCCCCGATCGCGCTCGGCCTGCGAAACCGATGGAAAGCCTGCGCTGTCCGCCACCCGGTCGGGCGCGGTCGCGGGTCGCGTGGCTTCACCCGGCGCCTCGTCGGCAGCCGGTTCGGCCACATCCACCACGCCCGCTTCGGGCGCATCATTCCCCTGCAGGGCCGCGCCACCGACGACGCCAACCAGCAAAAGCAGCATCGCACCAGATGCTATGGGTCGAGACAGTATCATTCCAGCATCCCATTGAAATGCTCTAGCGGCCAGAACCGCCGCCGCACAAAGGCATTTAATCGCCCCTGAAAATGGCAGCAGTTTGGTGAACGGGACGTGAATAATGCCACGCCCGCCCTTGCAGAATGCGAAACGCTTTAGGGACGGATGCCCAGCAGCCGCGCCAGCGCCAAAACCAGATTGGATCGGTTGAGCGTATAGAAGTGGAATTCCGTGACCCCGGAATCGAGCAGTTCAGTCACCTGCTCGGCCGCAACTGCAGCCGCCACCAGCGCGTGGGTTTCCGGATCGTCCTCCAGCCCCTCGAAGCGGTCGGCCAGCCATTGCGGGATCGACGCCCCGCACCGGGACGCGAAGCCCGAAATCTGCTTGAAGCTGTGGATCGGCTGGATACCCGGCACGATCGGCGCCGTGATGCCCGCCTTGCGGGCACGCTCGACGAACCGCCAGTAATCGCCATTCTCGAAAAACATCTGCGTGATCGCCCGATCCGCCCCGGCATCGAGCTTGCGCTTGAGATTGTCGATATCGGCATCCCAATCGGCGCTCTGCGGATGCTTTTCCGGATAGGCCGCGACCGAAATATCGAAATCGCCGATCTTGCGGATACCCGCCACCAGCTCCGCCGCGCTGCCATAGCCATCCGGATGAGGCGTAAAGGGCTGCCCCACGCCTTCGGGGGGATCGCCCCGCAAGGCAACGATGCGCCCGATGCCGACCTCCGCATAGCCCCTGACCACAGCGTCCACGTCATCGCGCGATGCGCCCACACATGTCAGATGCGCCGCCGCGGGCACGCCGGTCTCATTGGTGATCCGCGACACCATCCGCAGCGTGCGCTCGCGCGTCGATCCGCCCGCGCCATACGTTACCGAAACGAAGCGCGGCTTGAGCGGGGCCAGCCGCGAAAGACTGTCCCAGAAGCGCTCTTCCATCGCGTCGGTCTTGGGCGGGAAGAATTCGAAGCTCACCTCGATGTCGGGACGTCCATGCTCCGGCTGACGGCTCAGCCGGGCTTCGCCTGTCGCAGCAACCACGATCAGACTCCTTTTTTGTTATGATGTTTTGTCGGTTCGAGCACCCAGAGGCACACCGTCAGCCCGTCCGCGCGCGTCGGCGGAAAGCTGCGGCACGCCTTGACGTCCAGCCCGGAGGCCCGCGCCCAAAGCTCCATCTGCTCGTCGGACAGGCCCAGCCGGCGGTGCGCCTGCTCGGTCCTGAGGAATTCGAGGTCATGGGGCGCGAAATCGACGATCAGCATGCGGCCGTCCGGCCCAAGGCAGGTCCCGGCATGGGCCAGCACCGTGCCGGGATCGTCGAAATAATGCAGCACCTGATGCAGCACGACGAGATCGGCGGCGCCGCGATAATCGTTGAGCTCGGTGATGTCCCCGAGCCGAACCTGAGCATGATCGATATTGGCGGCGTCGAGATTGGCCCGCGCCACGGCCAGCATCTCGCGGCTGGAATCGAGCCCGATCCCCTGCCCGTAAAGATCGGCGAGCAGTTCGAGCATCCGCCCCGTCCCCGTCCCCAGGTCGAGCAGAAAACCACCCTTCTCCGGCCCGGCGGCCTCAACGATAGCCGCCTCCACCGCCGTATCCGACGCATGCAGGCTCCGCAGCCGGTCCCAGCTTTGGGCGATGGTCGCGAAATAGGCGGCCGCCCGTTCGCGCTGGATATCGCGCAGGCTCGTGAGCTTTTCCCTGTCGCGCCGCAATTCGGGCGCCTGCGGATCGACATGCTCCCCCAGCCATTGTGTCAGCGCACCACTGGCGCGCTCGCGGTTGAGACGATAATAAGCCCACGCTCCTTCGGCATGGCGGGTGACGATTCCGGCATCGGCCAGAAGCTTGAGATGGCGGGAAATGCGCGGCTGGCTCTGCCCAAGGATTTCGGTGAAATCCTTGACGCTGAGTTCCCCTTGCGCCAACAACGCGAGCAGGCGCAGCCGGGTGATTTCCCCCGCCGCCTTCAAGAGCAAGACGATGTCCTGCGGTTGCCGCACTCTGCTGTCCACCTTCACTGTCAATTCGAGAGACATAAAGATATCTTTATATCCCCAATGTCAAGGCGCCCCTTCGACGATCGGACTTGAAAAGCGGACAGGCTCGTGCAGATATAAAAATTAATTTACATTAATAATTTTGATTTTCCGGGGGGCGGGAAATGACGGAAATAGGGGCTATTGGCGCGAGCCCGCCTGTTTCGGTACGCGACGGAAGTTCTGCCGTGTTCACCGCAATCGCCGACCCTCATCGCCGGGCCATCGTCGAACGGCTGGCCAAGGACGGTCCCCTGACCGTAGGCGACCTGAGCGCCCCCTTCACGATCAGCGCCCCGGCAATCTCCCGCCATCTCAAGGTGCTCGAAACCGCCGGCGTCCTCAAACGCACTGTCGATCGGCAATGGCGCGTATGTCAACTCGAACTCGACGTACTCCGCCAGGCCCGCGCCTGGCTGGAAACGGTTTTGGTAACCGCGGACTAAGCTGCGGCAGCGCCGCCCACCTCAAGCGGAGCGTCTGGAGACGCCGGAGAGAGCTTCTTTCCAGCGCCTGCCCCTAGCTACCCTTCTCCCCTTGAGGGAGAAGGTGGATCGCCCGCAGGGCGAGACGGATGAGGGGTGCGCTGCGCCGGCCGATGCACACAGCCGCTAAACGCCCATCCCCAGCCTAAGCTAAGCCACAGCTTCCTCATTGCGCCGCCGAAACGCGTGCGAGCGCCAGAGTTCGAAAATCCCCGAAGCTTCGTCCTCGCTCAACGCTTCATAGCGCTTGCGGACGTTGAGAATATCGGCCTGGCTCGGCATGTCGCGCCACGGCAGCACGCCGACGACGGATTCGAACAGATCGGCATCCAGCCCAATCGCCCGCGCCGCAACCGTAAAGGCCACATAATCCTGCATCGCCAGCCATTTGACGACGATTTCAGGCCGCACTTCGAGCAGCATCGTCAGTCCCGCGGCGGTGTGGTGACCGTATCCGAACCGGGTAAAGCGATGCAGCGCCTTGAGGTCGAACCGGCGCCGGTCGGCCAGGGCCTTCACCTGATTCCAGGCGAGTTTCCATTCCTGCGCCGAAAATCCGGCCTGGTTCTTGATGCGATTATAGACCACGGCCTGGACGCGCGATGCGGTCGTCGCGTTCTCGGTCCGCGACAGCAGCCCCAAGCCCTCGAGCGCCCTGACGCCCACCGCCGAAACCTCGGCCCGCACTTCGGCCCAGTCGATTTCACGGCGCCCGCGCAGCATTTGCGCAAAAGCCATATTTTCAAGCGCCCGCTCGGCAATCTTTTCGACGGCCTTGTGGCTCAACCGCGCCTCGTCATTGTTCAGCAACCGGGTGAGCGAGGGCTCGGCGCCGAATGTTGCGATCGCCTCGCCGACCCGGCCCGTCAGCCCCTTGCGGCTGGCAATGGCGACGCGATGGGCTTCGGATTGATGCTCGGCGATCTCGATGAGATCGTCGTCGGAAAGCACGTTCGAGAATTCGAGCAGCGGGCCGGCGACCTCGATGACGTCATTGGCCAGCTTGAGCACCACCGAGCCGGGTGCCCGTTCCAGCGGCGCCAGCAGCTTGGCGACATGGGCCCGTGCTTCGGTCTCGACGATATCGGCAAGCTGGCACAGCACCTCGTCATACTGGGCGACCTGCTCGTCGTCGCACCGGTCGGACACATATGAGAACAATTGCGCCAGATTGCGGATCAGATGATCGCGTTCCGCCGCATCGGCTTCCCCGTTCAGCACCCTGAAATTGGCGAATGCCCTCAGGTTCTCGCTCGCCTCGGTCATATCGGTCTCCCCGGCTTGATGCCGCATATACCGATACCCTGCCAGAGCCCTATTTTCGTTGGCCTGAATGGCGCGCAGGGCTTTTGATTAAAATGCATCCTAAGAGCGCTTCCAGCAAAAGTGGATACCACTTTTGCGGTTCGGAAGCGCGACAAAACAAAGACTTGGAGCGATTGAAGCGATTCGAAGAAACGCTGAAATGCTCTATCGCTTGGACGGCAAGAAAAAAGGCCCGGTTCCTGCGAACCGGGCCTTCCTGTCTTTTATCTCGATCGACCGTTATTCAGCGGCCGAAATCGCGTCGGGACGCTGCTGCAGACCCGCCCGGATCGCGGCGCGCACACCGGCGCCGTATTCGGGGTGAACCTGATCGAACAGCTTGCACTGGCGCTCGACGATCTCGTCGGGCACGCCGCCCATCGCCGCGGCGATATTGGCAAACAGCCGCTTTTTCTGCGCATCGTCGAACAGGTTGAACAGAGCGCGCGGCTGACCGAAATCGTCATTGCCTTCGCGGTGGTTGTACCGGTCGGCATCGCCCGAAATCTTGAGCGGGGGTTCCTGCACCGACTTGTCCTCGGCCGGGCCGCCAAAGCTGTTGGGCTCGTAATAGGCGTCCGGATTGCCTGTCTTGATGCCGCCATAGAAATTCATCTGGCCATCGCGATGGTAGTGATGGACCGGATTTTTCGGCGCGTTGACCGGCAGGGCCTCATAGTGGGTGCCCAGACGGTAGCGGTGCGCGTCGGCATAGGAGAACACGCGCGCCTGCAGCATCTTGTCGGGCGAGTGACCGATGCCCGGCACGATGTTGGACGGAGACATCGCAACCTGTTCGATTTCGGCGAAATAATTGTCGGCGTTGCGGTTCAATTCGAGCACGCCGATTTCGATCGGCGGATACTCGGCATGCGGCCACACCTTGGTGAGGTCGAACGGGTTGTACGAGGTCTTTTCGGCATCGGCCTCGGGCATGATCTGCACCTGAACCGTCCAGCGCGGGAATTCGCCGCGCTCGATGGTCCCGAACAGCTCTTCCTGATAGCTCTCGCGGGTCTTGCCGATAACCTGCTCGGCTTCCTCATTGGTATGGAATTTGTGGCCCTGCTGGGTCTTGAAGTGGAACTTCACCCAGAACCGCTCGCCATCATTGTTCCAGAACGAATAGGTGTGCGAACCGTACCCGTTCATGAACATCGGCGCGACGGGCAAGCCGCGATCGCTCATCAGGATCGTCACCTGATGCAGGCTCTCGGGCGAAAGCGACCAGAAATCCCACATCGCCGTCGCCGAACGCAAATTGGTCTTCGGGTGACGCTTCTGGGTGTGGATGAAGTCGGGGAACTTCAGCGGATCGCGCACGAAGAACACGGGAGTGTTGTTGCCAACCAGGTCCCAATTGCCTTCTTCGGTATAGAACTTGATGGAAAAGCCGCGCACGTCGCGCTCGGCGTCCGCCGCGCCCATCTCACCGGCAACGGTGGAGAAACGCAGGATCAGCGGCGTTTCCGAACCCGGCTGCAGCGCCTTGGCGCGCGTGTATTTGGAAATGTCGCCGGTGATCTTGAGCGTACCGTGAGCGCCCCAGCCCTTGGCGTGCACGACGCGCTCGGGGATGCGTTCGCGGTTCTGGTGGGCCAGCTTCTCGATGAGCTGGTAGTCCTGCATCAGCACAGGACCGCGCGGACCTGCCGTAATCGAATTCTGGTTATCCGGAACGGGGGCGCCAGCGCTGGTTGTCAATGTCGGTTTGTCGGACATGAGGCCTCCTAGTTTGTATCGATTCTAAAGAGATGGGTCTTCGTACCCCCCTTCAGCCAATTATGCAAATTGATAAAACTGACACATGTGATAAGTTCTTCTAATGAACTCGATCTCGCTCCGTCAGCTCCAATACGTTCAGGCCATCGCCGAAGAGGGCCATTTCGGCCGGGCGGCCGCCCGCTGCCACGTCACCCAGCCCGCCCTCTCCCAGCAGATCAGGCAACTCGAAGACCGCTGCAACGCGCCGCTCTTCGATCGTATGGGAAAAACGGTGAGCCTCACCCCCTTCGGCCGCGAGTTCCTCGCCCACGCCGGCCGCGTCCTCAACGCCGCCGCCGATCTGGAAACCTTTGCGGACATGTCGGCCGGCCAGCCAGCCCGCCCGCTGCGCTTCGGCCTCATCCCCACCGTCGCTCCCTATCTCCTCCCCGAAATCCTGCCCGCCCTGAACGACGGATTGGCCGGCATCGAATTCTCAGTCAACGAAGGCAAGACCGATCGCCTCGTGTCGGCCCTGGCAGATGGCGATATCGACGTCGCCCTCATCGGCACCGATCTCGACAAAAGCAATCTCACCTCGGTCCCGCTCTTTGCCGATCCCTTCGTGCTCGCCACCCAGCGCGGAGCCGCCCTCTCCGATCCGGTTAACCTCACCAATCTGCCGCGCGACAAATTCCTGCTTCTTGAAGAAGGCCACTGCCTGCGTGACCAGATGGTCGATGCCTGCGCCCTCAAGCCCGATCTCCAGGGCCGCACCTTCGCCGCCACCTCGCTGACCACAATTTTAGAGCTCGTCGCCAATGGCTATGGCGTCACCCTGCTCCCCGCCATCAGCCTGCGCCGCGAGGGACACGACAAGCGCATCGAATTCCACACCCTGCGCGCGCCGGGCGCCGCCCGTCTCCTGCGCCTCGCATGGCGCACCAATTCGCCCTATGAATCCCTCTTCCGCACCATCGCCGAAATCGTCACTCGCGTCGGCGAGGCAAGCTTGCGCACCGATCTAGGCTAGCCGCACGCGGCGCTCTTTCCACGAGCCATACGAAAAGACCGCCAGCGACACCCAGATCAGCCCGAAGCTGACCAGCCGCATCGGCGTCAGTTCTTCCCCGAAAACGAAAACGGCGGTCACGAACTGGAGCGAGGGCGCGATGTACTGGAACATGCCGATGGTCGAAAGCCGCAACTGCCGCGCCGCGAACGCGAACAGCACCAGCGGGATCGCCGTCAGCGGCCCGGTGAGGATCAGCAGCATGGTCGTCGTCGGATCGGCGTAGAAATCGGGCGCCGGCCCGGTCAGCAGATAGCCGATATAGATGGCGCTGAGGGGCACCAGAACCAGCGTCTCGATGGCCAGCCCCGCCGCCGAACCCACATTCACCGTTTTGCGCATATAGCCGTAAAACGCGAAGGTCAGCGCCAGCGTCAACGCCACCCACGGAATTCCGCCCAGCCCGACCGCCTGTATGGCGATGGCGATAACCGCGATGCCGATGGCCACCGCCTGCGTGCGGCTCAGCTTCTCCGACAGCAACAGCATGCCGATGGCAACGCTCATCAGCGGATTGATGAAATACCCAAAGCTCACTTCGAGCACCAGGTTGTTGCCGACCGCCCAGATGAAAATCAGCCAATTGGCCGCGATCAGCACCGCCGAAATGCAAAGGGCAAAAATGGTGCGCCGATCGCGCAGCGCCGCCCGGACTTCTCCAAACTGGCCGCGAGCCCAAATGATCAGCCCCACAAACACCAGCGAACACAAAATGCGGTTGGCCACGATCCCCACGGAATCGACATGGGCGAGCTGCTTGAAAAAGATCGGCAGCACGCCCCACAGCGTATAGGTCGCCAGCGCCGCGATGACGCCGAGGCGAACATTGTCGTCCGGCCCCGTGGGACGGGGAGACCGCACGCCCTTGGCGGCGGGAGCGCCTTCGATCGATGTCATGGGGAGGCCTTTGCAAGAGTCGTAACGTCCGACACTATCCCCCCGCGCGCTCTGCCGCCAGCCAGAGTTTGTGATCGAACCGATCAGCCTTCGTTGTCGTCCTGCCCCGTCAGCATGGCGAGGAATTCGAGCAGCAACGGATTGAACAGGTCGGGCCGCTCGAGGCTGGGCAGATGCGCCGTGCCCTCGATCACCACGGCAAAGGCGTTCTCCATCTCCTCGGAAAGGTCGTCATGGCGGTTGACGATATGGGGAAAATCGAGATCGCCCGCCACCAGCAGCGCTGGCGTATCGATTTCGGCGACATGGTCGTGAGCAGGCGCCGGCTTGTCCTCGCGCGTCAATTGCGGCTTGCGCAAAATATTGCCGTTCATCGCCTGGAACAACGCACGGATATCGCCCGAAACCCGCCCGCTCGCCGAAAGCGGGCCGTCGAGCCACGCATGGGCGTCCACCGCGTTGATCGCGTCGAGGTCCCCGCTCTCCTCGACCGCCTCCATGGCATTGGCGATGGTCATGATTTCCGGCGGCAGCCGAGGCACCTTGGCGCCGCTGATCGAGGTGCCGATCAGCACCAGCCCCGCCACCCGTTCGGGATTGGCGAGCGCGAAATCGATCGCCAGCGCCCCGCCCAGCGATGCCCCCACGAAAACCGCAGCATGAACATCCAGCGCCTCCAGCACGGCCTCGAGGTCTTCCAGATGCGAAAACCCTTCGTCGGGCGAATTCGTCTCCCCAAACCCGCGCCGATCATAGGCGATACCCCAAAACCCGGCGGCCGCCACCGCTTCGAGCTGGTTCTCCCACATGCGCCGGTCGCAAACCCCGGCATGCAGAAACACCACCGGAATCCCCTCCCCGGCTTCCAGCCCGGCGAAAACCGCATCGTCGATTTCAAGGGAGAAGGGCTCTGTCATTTCATGATCCTAGAGTGCGGTCGGGAAAAGTTGAAGACATGACATCCAGAAATGCGGGTCAGTGTTTATCTCGGGGTGACACGCGAGTGGATAAAGGCACGGCACTGCCCAAAACTCACCTTGTCATTCCGGGATTTATTCCCGGAATCCAGTGCCGCACCAGCCAAGGCTTCTGAATGTCGCTCCAACAAAAAAAGGCCGGGGAATATCCCCGGCCCATTCATGAAGCGATTCGAATACTTTATCGCGTCAGCGGCTTGTAGCTCACCCGCTTGGGGTTGACCGCATCCGGCCCCAGCCGCCGCACCTTGTCGGCCTCGTAATCCTGGAAGTTGCCCTCGAACCATTCCACATGGCTGTTGCCCTCGAAAGCCAGCATGTGCGTGGCCAGGCGGTCGAGGAACATACGGTCGTGCGAGATGATCACCGCGCAACCTGCGAACTCTTCAAGCGCTTCTTCCAGCGCAGCGAGGGTTTCGGTGTCCAGATCGTTGGTCGGTTCGTCGAGCAGCAGCACGTTGGCGCCCGATTTCAGCATCTTGGCCAGATGCACCCGGTTGCGCTGCCCGCCCGAGAGCGTGCCGACCGGCTGCTGCTGGTCGCCGCCCTTGAAGTTGAACGAGGACGTATAGGCCCGCGAATTGACCTCGCGCTTGCCCAACTTGATCACCTCATTGCCGCCCGAGATTTCCTCCCAGACGGTTTTCTTGGGATCGAGCGCGTCGCGGCTCTGGTCGACATAGCCCAGATGCACGGTTTCGCCCACGGTGACCGTGCCGCCGTCCGGCGCATCCTGCCCGGTCAGCATCTTGAACAGCGTCGATTTGCCCGCGCCGTTGGCGCCGATCACGCCCACGATACCGCCCGGCGGCAGCTTGAAGGTCAGCCCGTCGATCAGCAGCCTGTCGCCGAAGCCCTTGGAGAGGTTCTCGACGTCGATGACATTCTGGCCCAGCCGTTCTCCGGGCGGAATGATGATCTGCGCCGTGTTCGACTGCGTGCGCGCTTCGTTGACCTTGACCAGTTCGTCATAGGCCCGGATACGCGCCTTGGATTTGGTCTGGCGCGCCTGCGGCGACTGGCCCAGCCATTCCTTTTCGCGCTCGAGCACCTTGGCCCGCGCCGCGTCCTCGGATTTCTCTTGGCGCATGCGCTTGGCCTTGGCATCGAGATAGGCCGTGTAATTGCCCTCGTACGGAATGCCCCGCCCGCGATCGAGCTCGAGAATCCAGCCCGTGACGTTGTCGAGGAAGTAGCGGTCGTGGGTGATGATCAGTACCGCGCCGGGATATTCGCGCAGGTGCTTTTCCAGCCACGCCGTCGTTTCGGCGTCCAGATGGTTGGTCGGTTCGTCGAGCAGCAGCAGGTCGGGCTGGCTCAGCAGCAACTGGCACAGCGCCACGCGGCGCTTTTCACCACCCGAAAGATTGGTGACGCTTTCCCCACCCGGCGGGCAGCGCAGCGCCTCCATGGCCATCTCGACCTTGGAATCGAGATCCCACAGATCTTCGGCGTCGATCTTGTCCTGAAGCTTGGACGCTTCGTCGGCCGTCTCGTCCGAATAATTCATCATCAATTCGTTGTAGCGATCGAGGACGGCCTGCTTTTCCTTGACCCCGATCATGACGTTGCCCTTGACGTCGAGCTGCTCGTCGAGCTGCGGCTCCTGGGGCAGATAGCCCACTGTCGAGCCATCGGCGGCCCAGGCTTCACCGGTAAATTCGGTGTCGATCCCGGCCATGATCTTCAAAAGCGTCGACTTACCGGCGCCGTTCGGACCCAGAATACCGATCTTGGCATCGGGGTAGAACGAGAGGTTCATATTGTCGATGACCTTCTTGCCACCGGAATAGGCCTTCGACATGCCGTGCATATGATAGATGAATTGACGCGCCATAAAGCGAGAGCCTCTTGCAATTCTCATGGGAGATACCGGCGCCGTATGTAGGCCAACCCGCGCAAGGGTGCAATGGGAGGACGAGCAAAGCCCATCATAGGCGCCCCCTTCATCCCCAACCTCAACCCCCCTTATCCCCTTGAGGGAGAAGGTGCCCCGAAGGGGCGGATGAGGGGTGCGCTGAGCCAGCGACACACACAACCGCCAGAAGCACCCCAACCGCCGTCACCCCAGGTTTATCCCGGGGCAAGGTACACTCGCCGTCCTCGGCCCCTTCTCCAACACAATGCCAAGCGCCCACGCCACCGCAGGGACTGCCCACCCCTCAGCACTTGCCAAGCGCCCCCCTTCTCCCCTTGAGGGAGAAGGTGCCCCGAAGGGGCGGATGAGGGGTGCGCTGAGCCAGCGACACACACAACCGCCAGAAGCATCCCAACCGCCGTCACCCCGGGTTCATCCCGGGGCAAGGTACGCTCGCCGTCCTCGGCCCTTCTCTCAAAACCCCACCAGCCCCCATTGTCTTCCAGCCGTCTCATATCGATGCCAGACTAGGGCGTTTGTAGCCGTTATCCCCAAAGGTGCCGCCATTTTCGCCCAGCCCCGCGCCCCGCTCTCGCTTTCGGAATTTTTCGCACCCGGCGACCGCCCGCTCCGCCCCGGCCAGCGCGCCGAATTGCGCACCATCGATATCGATGGCGGCAACGAGACCGTCGTGCTCATCTCCGATCAGGTGATCGAGGCCCCCAATTGGACGCCCGACGGGCAATGGCTGATCTTCAACGCCGGCGGCGAACTCTGGCGTATGCCCGCCGATGGAAGCGCCGAACCCGAGCAGATCGACACCGGCACCATCCGCCGCCTCAACAACGATCACCTGCTCTCGCCCGATGGCAGCACCATCTACATGAGCAACAATGACGGCCACCTCTATGCCGTACCGATCACCGGCGGCCAACCGCGCAAGGTCTCCAACAGCCATTCGGGCTTCTTCCGCTATTATCTCCACGGCATCTCCCCGGACGGAGAAACCCTCGTCTATGTCGCCATCGAAGGCGAAGAGCCGCGCCGCATCAATATCTTCACCATCCCCGCCGCCGGCGGCCCCGACACCCGCCTCTCCGACATTCCCCAGCCCAATGACGGCCCGGAATTCTCCCCCGATGGACAGTGGATCTATTTCAACTCAGAGCGCGGAGCACGAGCGCCCGGCCATGCGCAAATCTTCCGCATGCGCCCCGACGGCACCGGAAGCGAGCAACTGACCCACGACGAACGCGTCAACTGGTTCCCCCACCCCTCCCCAGACGGGCAATGGGTCGTCTATCTCAGCTATCCCGAAGGCACGCTCGGCCATCCCGCCGACAGGCACGTGCTTCTGCGCCGCATGCGGCCCGACGGCAGCGAAACAAGCGATATCGCCGCCTTCTTCGGCGGACAGGGCACCATCAACGTCAATTCCTGGGCACCTGACAGCCGCCGCTTCGCCTTCGTCGCCTATCCGCACGACGGCTGATCCCCCGTGATGAGAAGGTGATTTCGGACTACACCGGAAGTCCGATCGATGCTTGTCCGAAACGATTCGCCCATGCCCACCACCGCTCGCCCCTCGCCTGTCCATCTTCTCCTCGCCTTCGCGAGTGGCGGGCTGCTCACACTGATGGTCGATTTCAACGGCCTCGTGGGCCTGCATGGCGGCGCGCTGTATTCCTCATGGGTCGCCCACGGAACGGGAACTGTCGCGGCCATCGTCTTTCTGGCTCTCCTGCGGTTCCTTCCGGACGGCCCGCCCAAATCCGACAGACCCCACGCGCCGCTCTGGGCCTATCTGGGCGGCGTTTCGGGCGCCGTCACCGTCATGCTCACCTCCACGGCGGTCAATTCGCCGCTGGCCCTCTCAGGCACTCTCGCCCTGGGACTTGCAGGCCAGGTGCTGTTCTCGCTGGCCGCCGACCGCTGGGGCCTGTTCGGCCTCCCCAAACGCATCCCCCGGCTCAAGGATTTCGCGGCGCTCGCGCTGATCTTTGCCGGTTCGATGATCATCATCTTCGGTCAGGGATAAAACGATGACCGACGCCATTCTCTTTGCCCTCCTCGCCGGCATCCTCGTTTCCCTCTCCCGCCAGCTCAACGGCAGGCTTGCACTGTCGACCACGGCGCTCATCGCCTCGTTCTGGAACCATGTCGTCGGCTTCGTCGTCTTGACGGCGCTGGGGCTGGTCATCGGCGGGCTCTGGCCCCAGGGTGCGCTGAACGCTCCCTGGTATGCCTATCTGGGCGGGGTGATCGGGGTAGTTTTCGTTGCATCGGGAAGCTGGTTGATCGCGCGGATCGGAGCCATCAACACCGCCATGCTGGTCATCGGCGGCCAGATGGTCTCGGGCGTGTTGCTCGATCTGGCGCGCGGGGCGACGAACAATCTGGCGCTGAACCTTCTGGGCGTCGCCCTGATCATCGCGGGCATGGCGCTCACGCAAAAACGGGATTAAATACCGCCAACCCGAAACGCTCCAGCCAGGGCTTCGCCATGTTTCAAACCATACTCGTCCCGGTCGCGGGATTGATGATCCTCATTGCCGCCCTCAAGGGCCTGCTTCCCCACGCCAAATTGCGGGAGCGCTTTTATTCGGCCTTCGCCGGCGGCTGGTCGGGTTTTGCCGTCGCCCTCTATCACCCAGCATGGCTGGGCCGCTTCGCCCCCATGGGCTGGGTCCACAACCCGATGCTCGTCATGGTCTTCGGCCTCGGCCTCCTCGCCCTCGGCGTGTTCGGCGCTTCGATCCTCATCGGCGACAAGTAAAAATATGCCCGGCGGACGCTATCGCCCGCCGAGCAGGTATCATTAGTTCACATAGACGTTGAGAGTCGTACCCGACTGAACGATCCCCAGGATATCGGTCGCCGAATAGGACGACTGACCCAGCGCCATGCTCAGCGCAGGGACCGAGGGAGCGACAGTGGCGAGAAGCCCGGTCCCCAATTGGCCATCCAGACCGGGGCAGAGCGATATGGGAATGAACTGCACATTGCCCGCGCTCGCCCAATTTGAGACCGCCCGCGTCGAGTAGTTGATCGACGCAAGTTGGCCGAACAGTTCGGTGTCGGTCCCCACGCACGAGGTGCCAGAGGTCCGGCCTTCGGCGAGAACCCCGCCTCCGCCGCCATTGCCTCCACCGTTACCGCCCCCATTGCCACCACCGGGGCCGTTGCCCCCCCCATCGCCGCCGCCGGGACCGTCACCGCCCCCACCGGGACCGCCGTTATCGTCGTCATCATCATCGTCATCATTATTGCCATTTCCGCCCAGGCCGACATCCACATCGGCATCTACCAGACGGTCACCGCCGACGGTCGCATCGACATTGGCGTTGAGTCCGTCGCTGCCACCGACATTGGCATCGACGTCGGCATCGACGAGCCTCCCCCCGCCGCCAACATTGGCATCAACACCCAGATCAACACCATCATCTCCGAGCACGTTGACGTCGGTGTCGAGATCGAGTCCATCGCTGGCGTCGAGATCCACATCGGCTTCCACGATACCCAGATCGAGATTGAGTTGAGCCCAGGCGGGCCCGGCCGACAGACACGCCGCGACCAGCGCGACGACGGATATGCCACGATATTTGCGCATACTAGCCTCCTTGCGTTGCACAATGCGCTACCCCGACAAAATCGGGGTAACATAAGGGCTCCGAACGTCACACGCTCGGGGCCCAACGCGGGAGGTGGCCACCTACCGTAGTCAAAATGTATTAACCACGACGAAGGTTGCCGGCGGCATCCATGCTGGTAAACAATAGTGAAAGGAAACCGCTAGGATTTTCCATTCGTATGGGCGAGCACCACGACGCTACGTGGCGGGAGTCTCATCGTTTTCCCATCTATACTTACATCGGCATCGATCGCCGAAACGAGCACTGTCTCGAATGACAGCTTGTCTTCGGCGGGCAGTGTTACTTCAATCTCCTCGCGCAGCCGGTTGAACCACACCAGAAGCACTTCCCCTTCCTCATGCAGCAACATGCCAAGCACCGAGGAATCCGGGAGATTCCAATCCTCTTCGGTCATTTCAGCGCCATCGGCCCGCAGCCACATGACGTCCTTGAAACCGTCCTTTTCCTCGCCGGTCAGAAACCGGTCACTGCGAAGCGCGGGATGGTTGCGCCGGATTTCGCTCAGCGCGGCAACAAAATTAACGAGGTCTCCATCGGCGTTTTCCCAATCGAGCCAAGTAATCTCATTGTCCTGGGCATAGGCATTATTGTTACCCTCCTGGGTGCGCTCAAACTCATCTCCAGCCGTTAACATAAGTGAACCGTGCGACACAAAAAGCGTCGCCAGCAACGCGCGAATATCATTGCGGCGGGCCGTCAGGATCGCCTGATCTTCGGTCGGTCCTTCAGCACCATTATTCCAGGAATAATTGGCATCATGACCGTCGCGATTGTTCTCGCCATTGGCTTCGTTGTGCTTGCTCTCATAAGAAACCAGATCGGCGAGAGAGAACCCGTCATGTGCGGCAAGGAAATTTACACTGGCCGAAGGTTTGCGACCATCATGGTTGAACTGATCGGCAGATCCAGCCAGTTTGCCCGCCAAAGAGCCGATCATCCCCGGCTCCCCTTTCCAGAACTTGCGGACCTCGTCGCGGTAACGGTCGTTCCATTCCAGGAAGGGCTCGCCGAAACTGCCGACATGATAGCCCCCCGGACCCGGGTCCCAGGGCTCTGCAATCAGCAGGCAATCCTTGAGAATTTCATCGGTCCTGATGCGCTCGAGCAATTCGGCGTCGGGAGAAAAACCCTTAAGCGAACGGCCCAAAACCGTCGCCAGATCGAAGCGAAAGCCGGCAACTCCGAATTCAGTTATCCAGTATTTCAGGCTGTCGACCACCAGATCCTGAACCGCGGGATGGTCGCACTGCAAAGTATTGCCAGTGCCGGAGTCATTGACCAGGTGCAACTGGCCATCGGCCTCCACATGGCGGTAATAAGTGCGGGCATCGAGCCCTTTCATCGAAATGATCGGCCCCTGGGCATCGCCCTCGCCCGTATGGTTGTAAACCACGTCGAGCACCACCCGAATGCCCGCCTCCCGGTACGTTTCGATCATATGGCGCAGCGATTGCGGGCCGCGCGGAATGATCCTGGGATCGGACGCAAAATAGGTGATCGGATTGTAGCCCCACACATTGGTCAGCCCGAGCGGCGGCAAATGGCCGTCATCCATCCACCCGGCGATCGGCATCAGTTCGACCGCGTCGACACCAAGATGCTTGAGGTGATCTATGACATAGCCGGTCGTCATCCCGGCCACTGTTCCCCGCAAAGGCCCTTGCACCGAGGGGTGCCGCATGGTGAACGGGCGGACATTGAGTTCGTAGATCAGGTTCGGGCGATCGGTATCGCGTTGCCATTCAGGCGTCCGCACCGCCTCCTGCACCATCGCTTTGGGCACCAGTGAAGCGGTATCGACACTCTCCTCGCGCGGCAGGCGCAATTTGGGGCTGCGCACGAAAGTCCGGTCGATACGGCGGGCATAGGGATCAACGAGCAGCTTGTTGGGATCGAAATAATACCCCTGCGACGGGTCGAACCGCCCGTCGGCGCGCAGTCCATAACTGGCATTGGCCGCAAGCCCGTCGACATGGCCGGACCAGACATTGCCCTCGCCCCGGAAGAGCTCGATCCTATCGGTTTCCTGGTCCTGATCGTCGAAAAGACAAACCCAGATCTTTTCGGCTGTTTCCGAATAAACACCAAAGCTCACGCCGGTGTCGTTCACCGTCGCTCCAAGGGGAGCCGGTGAGGCAGACGAGGTCTTGTTCGACATTTGCGGGTACCCGTCAGGTGATGACCGAAGGCGCATCGCGGCCGGTGCGGGGCCTGATTTCGGCGACGGTATCGGCCAGGGCGATCAGGTCGGCGAGCGCCTCCTGCGTTTCCCAGTCATGCACTCCGTCGGCAGGCTCGTACCGTTCGATGTAGACACGTAAAGTCGCGCCAACCGTTCCGGTTCCGGAAAGCCGGAAGACGATGCGGGAACCGTCGGCAAATCCGATGCGGATGCCCTGGCCCGAAGCCGTCGAGCCATCCACGGGATCATGATAGGCGAAATCATCGGCGAGGACGACGTCACGCCCGCCCAGCCCGCTCGCCTCGATCTGGGGCAATTTCGCCCTAAGGTCCGTCATCAGTGCCTTGGCCGCGTCAGCATCGACTTCCTCGTAATCGTGACGCGAATAATAATTGCGGCCGTAAGTGGCCCAATGCTCCCTCACGATCTCGTCGACGCTCTGCTTGCGCACCGCCAGAATGTTGAGCCAGAGCAGAACCGCCCAAAGCCCATCCTTTTCACGCACGTGATCCGAACCGGTTCCCGCGCTTTCCTCGCCACAGATCGTGACGCGGCCAGCATCGAGCAGATTTCCGAAGAACTTCCAGCCGGTTGGCGTTTCGTGCATTTCGACACCAAGCCGCTGGGCGACGCGATCCGCCGCCGCGCTGGTCGGCATCGAGCGGGCGATGCCGGCCAATCCTCGCGCATACCCCGGTGCGAGATGCGCATTGGCGGCGAGCAATGCCAGCGAATCCGATGGCGTGACGAACCTGCCGCGACCGATGACGAGATTGCGGTCGCCATCACCATCCGAGGCCGCACCGAAATCGGGCGCGTCCGGCCCCATCATCAGATCGAAGAGGTCCTTGGCATAAACGAGGTTGGGGTCCGGATGCCCTCCGCCGAAATCGGGGAGCGGCACGGCATTGATGACCGTGCCTTCCGGCGCGCCCAGCCGTCCTTCGATGATCGCCTTGGCGTAAGGGCCGGTCACCGCATGCATCGCGTCGAACCGCATTGAAAAACCCGAGTTGAACATGGCGGCAATCGCATCGAAATCGAAAAGCGTTTCCATCAGCGCCGCATAATCGGCAACCGGATCGATGACCTCGACCGTCATCCCGGCGACGTCCTGAACTCCGAGGCGAGAGAGGTCGATATCGGGCGTATCCACCGATCTGTATTCGGCAATCTCCAGCGAGCGCGCAAAAACCGCATCGGTGATCTTTTCAGCCGCCGGCCCGCCATTGGACGCGTTGTATTTGATGCCGAAATCGCCGTCCGGCCCGCCGGGATTGTGGCTGGCCGAAAGCACGATGCCACCAAACGCCTTGTAATGCCGGATGATATGGGAGGCGCCGGGGGTCGAAAGAATCCCTCCCTGCCCCACCATCACTTTCCCGAAACCATTGGCGGCGGCCATCCGGATGGCGATCTGGATGACGGTATCGTTGAAATAACGTCCATCCCCGCCAATCACGAGGGTCTGCCCCTCCTTGCCCGGGAGGCTGTCGAACAGGGATTGAACGAAATTTTCGACATAGTTGGGTTGCTGGAAATGCGTGACCCGCTTGCGCAGCCCCGAAGTGCCGGGCTTCTGGTCGGGAAAAGGGGTTGTGGAGATGGTTTTGACGGTCACTGTGCTACCCCAAGAATCTTTTTGTAGAGCCCGGCATATTTACCCGCGCTATTTGTCCATGAAACGTCGGTTTTCATGCCTTTGCGCTGCATCCGCGCCCAAATTTCGGGGCGTTGATAGAGCGAAACGGCCCGCGAGATCGCCTCACCCAGGCTAGGCCCGTCAACCGGCGAAAACTGCAGCCCCGTCGCAACCCCCGCTTCCACGGCCGCCTCATTGGCGTCGATCACCGTATCGGCAAGCCCACCGACGCGCGAGACCAGCGGAATGGCGCCGTAACGCAATCCGTAAAGCTGGGTGAGCCCGCAAGGCTCGAACCGCGAGGGCACCAGAATGACGTCGGCCCCACCCTGGATCAGATGGGATAGCGACTCGTCATACCCACGCACGAACCCCACCTGCCCCGGATAGCGCGCCGCCGCGGCCTCCATGGCTTCTTCCAACTGTACGTCGCCCGACCCGAGAACGACGAGCTTGCCACCAAGCTCAACCAGCCAATCGACATTATCCGCGACGATATCGATGCCCTTTTGCCAGGTCAGGCGGGAAACCAGCCCGAAGATGGGTTGATCGCCCGCATGAAGCCCAAACCGCTCGGTCAGCGCCCGGCGATTGACTTCACGCTTCCGCGTATTGGCTGCCGCGTAATTGGCCGCCAGTGCTGGATCGCTCTGCGGATTCCATGCGGCGGCATCGATGCCGTTGAGAATGCCATAAAGATCGTGGCTGCGCTCGTTGAGCAACCCTTCCAGCCCCATGCCGAATTCGGGCGAACGGATTTCCCGCGCATAGGTCGGGCTGACCGTGGTGATCGCGTGGGCGCAGCGCAGGCCGCCCTTGAGAAATCCGACCCCGCCATAATACTCGACCCCCGTCATGGCGAATGCCGTTTCCGGCAGCCTCAGATGAGGAAAAATTTCCGCCCCGAACTGGCCCTGGAAGGCGATGTTGTGGATGGTGACCACGACCTTGGTCTGCATGTCGCCGCCAAAGGCCACATAAGCCGCGGCCATCGCCGCCTGCCAGTCATGGGCGTGAATTATGCCGGGGCGATAGCCCTCCACCAGCCCCTTGGCGAGTTCGGCGGCAACCCAGGAAAGTGCCCCGAAGCGCTGCCAATTGTCTGGCCAGTCGAGCCCCGCCTGGTCAACATAGATGCCCCCCGGCCGGTCATAGAGATGGGGAGCGTCGATGACGATGAGATCGAGCCCGGAGACGCGGGCCGCGATCAGCGCCGCCGGCCCGCCGAAAAGATCATCGAACCGCGCGACCGTCCGCCCGCGCTTGATCGCCCCGATAACCTGCGGATATCCGGGCACCAGCGTACGCATGGCGACATCGTGCTCGGCCAGCGCGCCCGGCAGGGCGCCGGCGACGTCGGCAAGCCCGCCGGTCTTGACCAGCGGGTAGATTTCAGAAGCGACCGAGAGCACATCCATCATCGGGAAGCGAGATATCGATTGATCATGGGCTGGGTGATGAGCGTGACGCCATTGGCCGTCCGATTGAACCATTGGGCATCGAATTCGGGGTCTTCACCCACCACGAGTCCTTCGGGAATTTCGACACGGGCATCGACGACCACCTTGCTCAGGCGGGCGCCTCGTCCGATGGTGCAGTGGGGCAGCACGACAGCCTCATGAAGCTCGGAATAGGAATTGACCCGCGCGCCAGTCGACAGCAGCGTGCGCCATAGCTGCGCGCCCGAGACGATGCAATCGCCCGAGACGAGCGAGGAAATCGCCTGCCCCCGCCTGCCCTCGATATCATGGACGAACTTGGCCGGAGGCGTAATCTCGGCATGTGTCCAGATAGGCCATTCCCGGTCGTAGAGATCGAGCTGGGGCGTGACGTCGGTCAAATCCACATTGGCCTCCCAATAGGCGTCGATCGTGCCGACATCCTTCCAATAGGAGACCTCCTCGTTCTCGGAGCGCACACAGGAGCGCGGGAAACGATGTGCCCAGGCCGTGCCGTTCTTGACGATATAGGGAATGATGTCCTTGCCGAAATCCCGGCTCGACCCCTCGGTCGCAGCGTCTCGGCGCAGCTGGTCCATCAGAAACCGGGTCTCGAACACATAAATTCCCATAGAGGCGAGCGAGATGCCCGGCTTGTCGGGAATCGAGGGCGGGTCCTTGGGTTTTTCCATGAATTCGACGATGCGGTCACGGCCATCCACATGCATAACCCCGAAAGCGGAAGCCTCCCTGGTCGGGACTTCGAGACACCCGACGGTCACATCCGCGCCGGTATCGACGTGCTGGCGCAGCATGAACTCATAATCCATCTTATAGACGTGGTCGCCAGCCAGGATGACGATGTATTTGGCACCCTGGTCCTCGATGATATCCATATTCTGATAGACCGCATCCGCCGTCCCGGCATACCACATGTCTTCCTTGACCCGCTGGCTGGCCGGAAGAATGTCGAAGCTCTCGTTGCGCTCGGTGCGCAGGAAGTTCCAGCCCCGCTGCAGATGGCGAATGAGGCTGTGAGCCTGATATTGCGTGGCCACCGAAAGCCGGCGGATACCGGAATTAATGGCGTTGGAGAGCGCGAAATCGATGATGCGCGATTTGCCCCCGAAATAAACGGCGGGCTTGGCGCGCCGGTCGGTCAATTCCATGAGGCGCGTCCCACGGCCGCCGGCCAGGACATAGGCCATGGCGTCACGCGCGAGCGGTGCCGGATTTTTACGGTCGACCATGATCCTCTCCTTGTGTCCCCTCCGGCAGGTCCTCGCCCGGGCGGGTGGTTATTGTAGTTATCGATCTCTATCCCGGCTCGAACTGAAGGATAAGCGTCGAGAGCGGCGGCAGAACGATCTCGGCGGTGGCGGGATAACCAAATTCATTCCCTTTGGTTGCGGTAACCACGCCCTGGTTGCCGGTGTTGGATCCGGCATACCAACTCGCATCGGTATTGATGCGCTCGATCCAGCGACCGACCGCAGGCATGGGAAGACGATATTTTTCCCGCGCCACGGGCGTAAGATTGGTGATGACCACCACCGGAGCCGCATCGGGCGCCTTACGCACCCAGGCGAGGACTGAGTTGGCCTGATCCGACGCGATGATCCATTCGAACCCCTCGGGCTCACAATCGCGCGCATGCAGCGCCGGCAGTTCGCGATAGACCGCGTTGAGGTCGGCAACCAGGCGCCTTATGCCCTCATGGGCCGGAGCGTCGAGCAGCCACCAGTCGAGCGCATGGGCCTCGTCCCACTCCTCGCGCTGGGCGAATTCCTGGCCCATGAACAGCAGCTTCTTGCCCGGATAGCCCCACATGAAGGCGTAATAGGCACGCAGATTTGCAAATTTCTGCCAATCGTCGCCCGGCATTTTCGACAGCAGCGATCGCTTGCCGTGAACCACCTCGTCATGGCTGAGCGGCAGGACGAAATTCTCGGAAAACGCATAGAGCAGCCCGAACGTCAGATCGTTGTGGTGGAAGCGCCGGTGGATGGGGTCGCGCCGCATATAGCGCAGCGTGTCGTTCATGAACCCCATGTTCCACTTGAACCCGAACCCCAGGCCCTGGGCATAGGTCGGTGCCGTGACCCCGCCCCAGCTCGTCGATTCCTCGGCCATCGTGAACGTGCCGGGGTGCTGGCCATAGGTCTCGGCGTTGACGCGCTGCAGAAACGCTATGGCCTCGATATTCTCGTTACCGCCGAATTTGTTGGGCACCCACTGGCCCGGCTGACGGGAATAATCGAGATAGAGCATCGAGGCCACTGCATCCACCCGCAGCCCGTCGATATGGAATTTCTCGAGCCAATAGAGGGCGTTGTTGGTAAGAAAGCTCGAAACCTCCTTGCGCCCGAAATTGTAGATCGCCGTGTTCCAGTCCGGATGATAGCCCTGCCTCGGGTCGGCGTGTTCATAGAGCGCCGTGCCGTCGAACTTGGCCAGTCCGTGTTCGTCGGTCGGGAAATGGGCCGGAACCCAATCCATGATGACCCCCAGCCCGGCGGCATGCGCTGTATCGACGAAGCGGGCGAAACCCGCCGGATCGCCGAAGCGGGCCGTGGGCGCATAGAGCCCGGTCGGCTGATATCCCCAGCTCGGATCGTAAGGGTGCTCGGTAACGGGCAGTAGCTCGATATGGGTAAATCCCATATCGGCAGCATAGGGGACGAGCTGGTCGGCCAATTGCTCGTAGCTGAGAAAACCGCCATCGGGCCGCTTGCGCCACGACCCCAGATGCACCTCATAGACGCTCATCGGCTCACGCCGATAATCGCGAGACTTCCGCGCCTCCATATAATCCGCGTCCGTCCAGTTGAACGGGGCGGGATCGGCCACCACAGACGCGGTCTTGGGGCGCAGTTCGGATTGCTGGGCGTAAGGGTCCGCCTTGAGCGGCAGCAGGGTTCCATCCTTGCCGATGATTTCGTATTTGTACTGCGCACCCGGTTGGGCCGCCGGAATGAAGATTTCCCAAATCCCGGTTTCCGCCCTATGGCGCATCGGATGCCGCCGTCCGTCCCATTCGTTGAACAAACCGGTCACCGAAACGCGTCTCGCGTTCGGAGCCCAGACGGCGAAATGCGTACCCTCGATGCCCTCGAACTCCATGTAGTGGGCACCGAGCTTGTCGAAGAGACGCAAATGCGATCCCTCGCCGATATAATAATCGTCCATCGGCCCGAGCACAGGACCGAAGGAATAGGGATCGACAACGTCCCATTCCCCGCCCGCATTGGCGGCGTGATAAACGATGGGCTGGAGTCGATCGATAGCGATCACGCCCTCGAAAAAACCCGCAGCATCACGCAATGCGAGCGCGCCGACCGCCTTCCCGTCGAGCGTGCGCACCTCCAGCGTTTCGGCATAAGGAATATAGGCCCGGGCGATCCACTCTCCTCCAACCTCGTGCAGGCCCAATATCGCGAAAGGGTCGTCGTGCCGACCCTCTAGGATACGGGCGATCTGCTTCGGGTCGGCGTGCCAACCGGACTGCTTTTTTGCCAAATCTAATTACTCCCCCATGATGCTGGCGCATCGATGTTGCTATGAAACCTGCTCAAGGTCACCCGCGTTCCGCTCAATCCTCACCTTGCCTATCATATGTGCGGGGCTCCCCATATCTGGTCGGCATATTCGCGGATCGTCCGATCCGAAGAAAACCAGGCCATTCGCGCCGTGTTCCGGATCGCCATAGCGTTCCAGATCCTGCGGTCCGCCCAATACCCGTCGACAGCACGTTGCGCGGCGCAATAGGCGTCGAAATCGCGGGCGACCATGAACCAGTCGTGGTCGTAAAGCCCGTCCATCAATGGCCGATAGCGGCCACGATCGTCCGGCGAGAAGACACCCGACGAGATCGCCTCGATCACCTCCCGCAAGGCCTGGCTCGCTTCGATCAACTCACGCGGCGACCGGTTCTGGGCGCGGATATCGTTCACTTCATCGGCGGTGAGGCCGAAAATCACGATATTTTCCGGCCCCAGCCTTTCGCGCATTTCCACATTGGCCCCGTCCATCGTGCCGATGGTCAGGGCACCGTTGAGCGCGAATTTCATATTGCCCGTTCCCGAAGCCTCCATGCCGGCCGTGGAAATCTGCTCGGAAAGATCGGCCGCCGGGATGATCGTCTCGGCAAGCGACACGTTGTAATTGGGCAGGAAAACCACCTTCAAAAGCCCACGCACCGCCGGATCGTTGTTGACCACCTTGGCGACGTCGTTGACGAGCTTGATGATCAGCTTGGCGTTCCAATAACTCGGCGCCGCCTTGCCGGCGAAGATCTTCACGCGCGGCACCCAGCGCCGCTCGGGATGGGCCCTGATCTGGTTATACTGGGCCACCGTCTCCATGATATTGAGAAGCTGACGCTTGTATTCATGGATGCGCTTGATCTGGATATCGAACAGCGCGTCTGGCGAAACCGAAATCCCCATGCGCTCCTTGATCAGCGCCCCCAGCCGCTCCTTGTTCCTGCGCTTCACCGACGCGAACTGGTCCTGGAACGATTTGTCTTCCGCATGCGCATCGAGCTTGATCACCTGTTCGATGTCGTCGCGGAACTCGGGGCCGATACGCTCGGAAATCAGCCGCGTCAGGCCCGGATTGCACTGCATCAGCCAGCGCCGGGGCGTCACCCCGTTAGTCTTGTTGTTGATCCGGTCCGGGTAGAGCCTGTGCAGATCGGCAAAGACGGTCTGCTTCATCAACTCGGTATGGAGTGCGGAAACCCCGTTGATGGAATGCGAGCCAACAAAAGCAAGCTGGCCCATGCGCAGCCGCCTCCCGCCATTCTCGTCGATCAGCGAGATCGCCGCGATACGGCTGTCTTCCAGACCCTTCTCACGTGCTTCCTCCAGCACCATGGCGTTGATGGCATAGGCGATCTGCATCTGGCGCGGCAGGAGGCGTTCGAGCAACGCGACAGGCCAGGTCTCCAGCGCTTCGGGCAGCAAGGTATGGTTGGTGTAGGCAAAAGTCCCGCGCGTCAGCTTCCAGGCTTGTTCCCAGCCCAGTCCCTGAACGTCCATCAGGATGCGCATCATTTCGGCGATCGAAATCGCCGGATGGGTATCGTTGAGCTGGATGGCCACCTTGTCGGGCAACGAGCCGAGATCGCCATATTGCTGCAGGTGCCGGCGCACGATGTCCTGCAGCGACGCCGAGGAGAAAAAGAACTCCTGCCGCAAACGCAGTTCCTGGCCCGCCGGGTTGGAATCTGCCGGATAGAGCACGCGGGTGATGGCACCCGCCTTGGCGCTTTCCTCCAGCGCCCCGATGTGATCGCCCGAGTTGAACCGGTCGAGAAGGATCGGGTCGATTGGCTGCGCGCTCCAGAGCCGCAGCGTGTTGACCCGCGTCCCGCGCCAGCCCACCACGGGCGTATCGAAGGCCACGGCGTTGAGGTGTTCGGCGGGATGCCACACCTGCCGCACGCTGCCATCGGGCTGCTGTACCGGCTCGACATAGCCGCCGAAGCCGATTTCATAGGAGCTTTCGCGGCGTTCGAATTCCCACGGATTGCCGTGAGCGAGCCAGTTCTCCGGCAGCTCGACCTGCCATCCATCGCTCATTTCCTGGCGGAACAGCCCGTGGACATAGCGAATGCCATAGCCAAAGGCCGGCACATCCACCGTCGACATGGATTCCAGGAAACACGCCGCCAGACGCCCCAAACCGCCATTACCCAGCGCGGCGTCGGGCTCACGCTCGATAAGATCGTCGATATCGACGTTGAACGAGGAGAGCGCTTCGCGCACCGATTCCATCATCCCGATATTGGACATGGCATCGCGCATCAGCCGACCGATCAGAAATTCGAGGCTGAGGTAATAGACGCGCTTTTTCGACGTCCGCCAGGTATCGCGGCTCGATTCCATCCACTGGTCGATGATCCGGTCCCGCACAGCAAGGATCGTGGCGGTAAGCCAATCGGTATTGCGCGCGACAATAGGGTCCTTGCCGACCGAATAGGTCAGCTTTTCCAGTATTTCGTTGCGGAGGGTTTCGGCATCAGTGGCGCGAGGCTGAGGCCTGGGAACTTCGTAACCGATTGGCTTTTGCGGCATCTCGCAACCCATTGTTCATGTCGGTTCCTCCCCTCAGAGACGTGGAGTGTGGCACGACTTTCTCCCTCTTTCCAGACTCATGGGAAGATGGGGAGCATGCGCCTTGCGTATGAATGAATAAAAAATAACGCCGTTGCGGAACCCTGCCTGCTCGAAGACGTTTTATAGGCAGCCGATGAAGGCGCCCCTACCTTCATCGTGCCAAGCCCTGACCCTAAAGAGGATTGCTGCCCGGCGATCCTCTTTTTTTATGTTGGTCAGGGAACCAGGCGCAAACACGCGCATTTAATCCTCACGCGACGCGTTTCCCCCAAGCGCTTCGCGATTATGAAAGGTCGGATGCCCAAGAGGCATTCCGGCCTTTCCTTCTTTCAGGGCATCGATTTCTCAGGTGATGTGGTTGCCGTCGATGCGCAGCGTATAGTCGACGCCGCGCGGGCTGACGCCCAACTCGCCCGTACCGTCGACGGCCAGCGGCACCACGCTCTCGAGGAATTTGCGCGTCAGCGGCTCAATCTGTTCGGGCACGCGGTCATCGCCGACATGCTCATTCCAGGTGATCACCAGATTGCGCCCGCCATCGCTGCGCGGATCGAGATTGAAAGCCACATGGATCGAGCCGCTATCGGCGGAAAGCTGTCCATTGCGCACAGCATTGGCCGCCAATTCGTGGATCGCGAGGCCAAGATAGAGCGCGGCGTTGGGAGAGATAACCAGATCCTCCCCGTCGAGCTCGACCGGCAAGGCAGTGTCGCGGTGAAACAGCGCGATCTGGCGCGAGATGAGATCGCTGAGCAGAGCTCCCTGCCAGTCGCGATCGGTAACGAGGTCCTGCGCACGCGCAATCGCCTGCAATCGCCCCGAAAACGCCGTCACGAATGCCGGTATCGAGGTCGCGCTGCGCGCGGTCTGAGATGCCAGCGACAGGACGATGGCCAAAAGATTGCGCGAGCGGTGGCTGACCTCGCGCAACAGGTTCTTGAGCTGAACCTCTCGCCGCTTCTGAGCGCTGATATCGATGATGGTCGAATAAACCCCGATTGACGATCCATCCTCATCGAGGTCGGGATCGACCCAGATGTCGAACCAGCGCACTTCCCCGCTGATATTGACGGGCAATTCGAAACGCTGGGGATCACGAGTTTCGATGACGTGAAGCTTGGTCGCGCGCAGACGTTCTGCTGCCAGGCGCGGCAGAAAATCGGCATCCGAATGGCCCATCACCTCGTCGGGCTCGATACCGCGAGGCAGGTTTTCGACCCATTCGTAAATGAGATCGCGGTTTTGGTAGCTCAGCGATACCGGCGTGCGGCTGAGCGCGCGCATGGCGAAGGCAAGGCGGCGGGAGCCTTCGAAATCGCCCCCGCCCTTTTCATTTTCCTGGCGCTTCATAGGTAAAGCATGATTGTCTGTGTTTTCCACGAGCCCTGCTCGGACCGCTGGAGGCGGTCCCTAATGTTCCCGAACATGGGAAATCCCGTCAGCGTGCTCGCCGCCCAAGCCCCACGATCAGGCCGATTACCATTGCGACGAGAAAAACGAAGAACAGAATTTGCGCAATGGACGAGGCCGCCCCAGCGATTCCGCCAAACCCGAGGATTCCGGCGATAATTGCGATGACCAGAAATGCGAGTGCCCATCCGAGCATGGGTCGAACTCCCGTAAGTACTTGAACCAAAGGGAGAACGGATGGACCCATCCGTGGTTCCGGACACTGATCGATTTATGCTGCCTGCTCCATTTGCTCGGAGAAGAACAACACCTGGCTGACCAGCGCCTTGACCATATCAGGCTGGAATGGCTTGGTGACGAGGAACGCCGGTTCGGGCCGCTCTCCGGTGAGAAGTCTTTCGGGGAAGGCGGTGATGAAGATAACGGGCACGCTGGCAGAGCGCAGCATGTCGTTGACCGCATCGATACCCGAACTGCCGTCGGCAAGCTGGATATCGGCGAGAACGAGCCCCGGACGCCGCTGGTTGAAAAGCTCGATGGCTTCCTTGTGCGTACGCGCGACCCCGGTCACCGTATGGCCGAGCGATTCAACCATCTGCTCGATATCCATGGCGATCAGCGGCTCATCTTCGATGATCAGGACGCTGGTGGCGACCTGCTGGGCCATTTCGACCGAAGCGGTCTCGATCAGCTCCCCGAACTCAGCTTCACCGACCCCCAGGATCGTCGCGCCTTCTTCGGTCGAAAAGCGCTCGACCGCCAACAGAAGGAACGCCTGTCGAGGCAGCGGCGCAATGGCCCGCAGGCTCCGGCGCGCCTGTTCTTCCCAGGCATCGGCCGCAGGCGGCAACTCGCTCAGGTTGATGTCGACGGAACGCCAGAGCTGGGAAAAGACTTTATAGAGAGCGACCTTGGGGTCGATGTCGGTGGGAAAGATGGACCTGTCAGCGACAAGCGCTTCGAGCGTTGCGGAAACATAGGCGTCGCCACTGGATTGGCTACCGGTCAAAGAGCGCGCAAAACGTCTCAGGTACGGAATGTGCGGCGCAATCAACTCAGCAAGATTCATAAATAAGCTCCCTCGCGTAGTCGGCCTGTCAAAAACGCGCAGGCATCGACAATTGCCAATTAACGACACTTTACGCAAAAAGTTCCCCACCGGCTGGAACTTTTTTTGCGCCTTGGCGTTTGAGGGTCCAATACTATGACGCTTTATGGGGTAAACGTGACGCAACTCAGCAGCAGTAAAATGGCCAGAGATCAAAAAGACGAGGCGCCCGAAACCGATAAGCCGAGTCTGAGCCAGGATTCTCAGGCATTCATTGGCCTCAAGTTGCGGGAGCTCTACGACGATGTCGTGGCCGAACCCGTGCCCGACCGTCTTCTGGAGCTGCTGGGCAAGCTCGGAGAAGACGACGACAAATCCAAGTCGAAATAAGGGGGCGTAAAATGGCTGAATACGATTTTCGCGCCGAGCTTTTGGCTGTCATTCCCAATCTCCGCGCTTTTGCGATGTCGCTGGTCGGCGCTGCCGACAAGGCTGACGATCTCGTCCAGGAAACCCTCGTCCGGGCCTGGGACAAGCGTTCCTCGTTTACGCCCGGCACCAATCTCAAGGGCTGGCTTTTCACCATCCTGCGCAACGAGTTCTATAGCCAGATGCGCAAGCGCAAGCGGGAGGTTTCCGACCCCGAAGGCGCAATGGCCGAGCGGCTTTCGAGCCATCCCGAACAGGTCGGCAAGCTCGACATGGAAGACTTCAAGAAGGCGGTCAACCAATTGCCGGAAGATCAGCGCGAAGCCCTGATCCTGGTCGGCGCCTCGGGTTTTTCCTACGAAGAAGCCGCCGACATCTGCGATTGCGCCGTCGGCACGATCAAAAGCCGTGTCAGCCGCGCCCGCACGCAACTGGCCTCCATCCTCAAGCTTGAGGGTGATGGAGAGTTCGGTCCGGACGCTGTCGCGGTCGGTGTGATGAACCTCACCTCGTCCAGCGCGGCTTGATGTGATCGAATTTCGAAGAAATCGTGAGGTTCCGGGGTCATGGCTCCGGAACCTCTTTTTTTGCTTTACGTTAGAGTATCGGTTCAATTCAAACATGGGAGGCCGAAATGGCCCGTGCCGCAACCAGCCGTACTGCTGAAAAACTCGCCGATCAAATCAACGAAGCCAAAGACCCCGCAAAGGATCTCGATGCGGAAATCGCCGCGCTTCGTGAGGACATCGCAGCCATCACGTCCACGCTGGGCGACATCGTCAAGCACCGCACCAACGAAGCGAAGTCCGAAGCCCGCCGTATTCGCCAGAACGTTGAACGCCATGGCGAGGAAGCCGTGGAAACCGTGCAGGACAGCTTCGAAGCGGCCGAAAGCGAGCTCAAGGCGATAATTCGCGAAAAGCCGATTTCCTCGGTGCTCGTCGCAGCCGGCATCGGCTACGTCATTTCCAAGATTCTTTAGGAGCAGCGCCATGGCGCTGACTGCACCTTTTGCCGCGGCTGCAAGCCGCGCAACCACCGCTGTCCGATCCGTCGGACAGTCCGCCGCGCTTTACGGTGGCATCGCCCTGGTCGGTTTGACCGGGGCGGGCTTTCTCGTGGCGGCACTTTATATCTGGCTGGCCGAAACGACGAGCCCATTGGTCGCCGCCCTCATAATAGGCGCGGGATTTCTGGTCATGGCCGGCATCGCGCTGGCGATCGTCATCGCTCAGGGCAAGAAAAAGAAGCGGGAAAACCAGCGTGCCGCAGCCAATGCGGCGGTTCTCGCCTCTTCCCTGTCACTCGCAACCACCACCATTCGGCTGGTTTCCCGGGTGCGCGGGCCCCTTCTGCTGCCTGCTCTCGCCGCCTTGGCGGCTGGCTGGTATCTGAGCTCGGGTGGCGGCGACGACGACTGATATCGTTTTGAACAAGCGCATGAAACGGGGGCCGATCCAGTGGATCGGCCCCTTTTCTTTGCCAGGGATTTCCTGTCAGCTAGTCATTGAGCTTGAGCAGCTTTGCCAGTTCCAGGTCGGCAGCGCGCTGCATATCCTTGTCCTGCGGCGCAGCGTGATGCTCCTTGAGGCTTTTTAGTAATTCTATCTTGCGCGCGTTCGACAATGTCGGATCGCCGGCGATCTCCTCCGGCGTGCGCGCAATGGCGCCGGCGTTGAAATAAACCGAAGCATCCCTGTCCTCGTTCATCGCGCCTCTCCTTCCCCGGAGGAATGCGGGCGACGCCGACGCGGTTCCCCATAGAAAAGGGCCGGCCCCGCAGGACCGGCCCTTCATTGCGATGCTAAACGAGCTTACTCGACGATCAGCGAGTTCTCATCGGGAGACGTCGTGTAAGCCTCCTCATTGTACTCGGGAGCCGCTTCGAGCTGCTCGGAGGTCAGCGAGGTGCGCAGCACCAGACCGCCATTCTCATCGCGCAGGAAGCTCAGATTGTCGTAAGCAACCGCGACTGGCTTGGTACCGATACCCAGGAACCCACCGAAATCGATGATCACCGCATCGACCTGACCGTCATCGGAAAGAAGAATATCTCCAATCGAGCCGATTTCTTCGTCGCCAGCGCCATAAACGGCGGTGCCGGTGAGTTCGTCGGCAGAGACGTCAGCCGTAGCCACTTCCTCGAAGCTTTCGAAGTCCACCACGGGAGCGGCAGCGGCATCGTCGGTTACAGCGGCATCCTCCGGAGCGGCGGCAGCATCATCGGCAGCCGCATCAGCAGGCGCGGCTGCAGCGTCATCAGCCGGCGCGTCGGCAGCAGGGGCCGCTGCATCGTCCGCAGGCGCTTCCTCAGCCGTCATGGCGTCATCGGCGGCCGCATCTTCAGGTGCAGCAGCGGCGTCAGCGTCAGCACCGGCATCCGGAGCGTCTTCAGGCGTCGCGGCAGCATCTTCGCCGGCAGCCGCATCATCAGCAGCCGCGTCATCCGCGGCGGCATCGTCAGCAGCAGCATCGTCAGCGGCGGGTTCTTCGGCCGGCGCCATGGCGTCACCTGCCGGTGCAGCCGGGGCCATCGCATCGCCAGCAGGGGCGGCAGGTGCCATTGCATCCCCGGCCGGAGCGGCGGGCGCCATCGGATCGCCAGCCGGAGCGGCAGCATCGCCGGCGGCAGCGGATTCGCTGGCCAGCCATTCTTCGCGATTGAATTCGGCAGCCGATTCAAGCTGTTCGCGGGTCATGGCCGCGACAAGCCGATTGTTGCCTTCCATATCCTGGGCGAGTTCAAGTTCGTCCCAGTTGATCGCAACGCTCTTCTGGCCAATGCCGAGGAAACCGCCGACACCAACCACGACGGCGCCGATTTCACCGTTCTGGTCGAGAACGAAATCGTTGACGTCCCCGATCGCCTCGGCGTCATCGCCGGTCGAATTATAGATCGTTTCGCCGATAATTTCGGTGGCCAGCCAGCCATCGGCATTGATGCCGGTTTCTTCAGCACTGACCAGCGGTTCCTCGGGAACTTCGACCGGCTCGGCCGGAGTTTCCATCATGGGATCTGCAGGGGCCATGGCCGGATCGGCCGGAGCCATTTCCTGGGCATACGCGCCGCCGGTGACGACCAAAGCCAGCGCGGTCGAGGCAAGAAGCTTGCGATACATAAGGTTTCTCCTGAAATCGCTTGTTTCAAGTTCTCGGGCCAGAACCGCGGTGCAAAACCTCTACACCGATCGGCACCCTGGCCGTCATGGCCTGTGAACGCCACCTCGTGCGCTTGGTTCCGTTTTTGAAAAGAGAATCCCCAAGAATCCGGGGGTTTGGAACCCTCTCCAACCCCCAGCCGTTTCCTCTGACTCCGCTGTTTTCAGGCGTGCGCGGAAATTGTGTCAGCAATGCCCCGGAGCGGGCACGTTTGCGCCTTTAGCCCGGCACATTCGAACATCATGAATAGATGATGGGGGCGCAATTTCCGGAGTGATTGCCCATGAGCCTTTCTGCCCTTGCCCGCCGTCCCGCACACCCTGCCTCCACGGCGCCTATCAAGGGTTATAACCGGAAGGGCTTCGTCATCGGGTGGGTCGCAATCATTGCCCTGGCCATTGCCGGATATGCCTTGGCGGCAAGCCATCTTTCACCCTCGAGCGCCGATCTCCGCCTCGCCAACATCGCCGGGGACATCTACCCCGTCTTTGCCCGTAGCTAGGCCGGCAGCGCGAGCCCTGCGGCCCGCCCCGATGCCCAGGCCCACTGAAAATTATATCCACCCAACCATCCGGTCACATCGACAGCCTCGCCGATAAAATAAAGCCCCGGCACCGATTTGACCTGCATGTCGGACGATTGCAGCGCCGCCGTATCGATACCGCCCAGCGTCACTTCAGCGGTCCTGTAGCCCTCGGTACCCACCGGCTTGACCTGCCAGTCGGAAACGCCCGCCACCAATCTCGCCATGGCCTTCCTGTCGAGATCGGCGAGATTGCCCAATACCCCAGCCTCGCCAACCACCAGTTCGGCCACCCGGCGCGGCAGGATTTCGCCCAGCGCTGCAACCACCGACTGACGCCCGTTCCGCGCTCGGGCTTCGCCTATCCAATCCGCCATATCGACCCCCGCCGCCATATCGATGGTGATCGGCTCCCCCTCGCGCCAGTACGATGAAATCTGCAGGATGGAGGGCCCGCTCATCCCCCGATGGGTAAACAGCAGCCCCTCGCGAAACACCGTCTTGCCGGCGCGCACATTGGCGTCGAGGGAAACCCCGGCCAGCGGGCGAAGCGTTTCAAGCATGCCGGTCTCGAAGGTCAGGGGCACGAGAGCCGGCCGCGTTTCGGTGACCGGCACGCCGAATTGCTCGGCGACCTTATAGGCAAACCCCGTTGCGCCCATTTTGGGGATGGATTTTGCCCCCGTGGCAATGACCAGCGAGCGCGCAAGCACTCTTTCGCCGGCCCCAAGGCTCAAGTGAAAGCCATCGTCGTTCCGCTCGATCGCATCGACCACCGTCTCCAGCGCAAGCGTCACGCCGCCTTTTTCCATCTCCGCGAGCAGCATATCGATGATCTGCTGGGCCGAACCGTCGCAAAAGAGTTGTCCCAGCGTCTTTTCGTGGTAGGCGATGCCATAGCGTTCGACGAGCGCTATAAAATCGGCCGGCCTGTAACGCTTGAGCGCCGAAATCGCGAATTTCGGATTGCGCGAGAGGAAGGCCTGCGGCGCGGTATGGATGTTGGTGAAATTACACCGCCCTCCCCCCGATATGCGGATTTTCTTGCCCGGGGCCTCTGCATGGTCGATGACCAGCGCCGACAGACCCCGCTGCCCCGCGCTCGCCGCGCACATCATGCCCGCGGCGCCCGCTCCGATCACGATAACGTCGAACGTCCGCATGCCTGCTCCGATAAAAACGAACCCGCCCGGTTGCTACCGGACGGGCTCTTTAACCGCAAATGGGAAATCGCTCAGGCGACGATCAGCGTCGAACCGCCCGTCACGCGATCGTAGAGATCCATGATGTCCTGGTTCATCAGGCGCACGCAGCCCGACGAGACGTTCTTGCCGATGGTCCAGGGCTCCGGAGTGCCGTGGATGCGATAGAGCGTGTCACGGCCGTTCTGGAAGATATAGAGCGCCCGCGCGCCGAGCGGATTGTCGATACCGCCCGGCTGGCCGTTGCGCCATTCTTCCAGATGCGGCTCGCGCTCGATCATGGCCGATGGCGGGGTCCAGGTGGGCCATTCGCGCTTGAACTGGATCACGCCCCGTCCCGACCAACTGAAACCGTCGCGACCGAGCCCGACGCCGTAACGCATCGCCTGCCCGCCCTCACGGACGTGATAGAGATAGTGGGCGGCGGTATCGATATAGATCGTGCCGGGCCGCTCACCGGTCGGATCGGGCACGACGCTCCGGTAATAGGCAGGCTCGATATAGCGCAGGTCGACGGCGGGAACGTAGTGCGTCCCGTCGGAAACCGCGCTGTACATATTGACGTAGAACGGATCGAATTGCGGCGTTGCGGGAGCCTCGGGCTCGCTCAACGTGCTCGAGCAACCCGCGAGGGCCAACGCGGAAAGGCTGGCGGCTCCAGCAAGAAACTGACGGCGGGGGAGAGTGGGATTGGCTAGGGTCATCTTGTCTTCTTCTGGCTAAGCTTGGCGTCTTCGGCGCGCGCGATGGAAATATGGCGGGCTCGACATTGTTCCCTCCCACCATGAGTCCAAAATCCCGGTGTTGCCGAACTGCACCACATAAGCAGCCTGCCCCGGAGCGCTCCATCGCAATTGGCGAGACCCTATAAAACGGCCAAAAATCCCGGAATACCGGGAAAAAATCGCCCTGCGCCCGTCAACGCCAAGCAATACCGCAAAGAGTTTATCAGCCGATAAGGGCCGGCCGCCGCTCGCAGATTTGTGACCAGCCCGTCAGCCTTCGAGCTCCTCGCGCAGCATTTCGAGCTCCAGCCAGCGATCTTCCATTTCACCCAACGCTTGCTGGGCATCCGTGAAGTCGGCGGTCGTCTTTTCGAAGGCCTGGAAATCGCGGGAATAAAGATTCGGATCGTCGAGCTTGGACTGAAGCGTCGCGATTTTTTTCCTCAGCGCGTCCATCTCCTTGGGCAGCGTTTCCAGCGCATGCTTCTCTTTAAACGAGAGCTTGCGCTTTTGCTGCTGGGTGGGGGCCGAAGCCGAAGATCGTTCTTTCGCGGCCACCGCCGGCTTTTCAACCCGTCGCGCCGAAACTCCCGCCCCGCGCTGCGCCACCATGTCCGAATAGCCGCCCGCATATTCGGCCCACACGCCATCGCCCTCCGCCACAATGACCGAGCTCGCCACCTTGTCGAGAAAATCGCGGTCGTGACTGACGACGATGACCGTGCCTGCATAGTCGGCGATCATTTCCTCAAGCAGGTCGAGCGTTTCCAGATCGAGGTCGTTGGTCGGCTCGTCCAGCACCAGAACGTTGGAGGGCAACGCCAGCGCGCGCGCCAGCGTCACGCGATTGCGCTCGCCGCCCGACAGCTTGCCCACGGCGGTGCGTGCCTGTTCGGGCGTAAACAGGAATTCCTTCATATAGCCGATGACGTGCTTGGGCGCGCCATTGATCGTAAGGGTGTCGCTCCCCCCGCCGGTCAGCACGTCCTTGAGGGTTGCTTCCGGATCGAGCGAAGCGCGGCGCTGGTCGAGTACGGCCAGTTCCAGCCGCGTGCCGAGACGAACCGAACCGGTGTCGGGCTCCAGACTGCCCGTCAGCATGCGGATCAGCGTCGTTTTCCCGGCCCCGTTGGGACCGACGATACCCACGCGGCTGCCTCGGAGAATACGGATCGAGAAATCCTTGACGATCGCCCGCTCGCCGAAGAATTTCGAAATCTCCTCAGCCTCCACCACCATCGCGCCGGAAGAGCGGCCTTCGGCAACCGTCATTTTGACATTGCCCTGCGGCCCGCGATAATCGCGCACCTGCTGGCGCAGGCCCGAGAGCAGATCCATGCGGCGCACATTGCGCTTGCGGCGCGCGGTGACGCCATAGCGCACCCAATGTTCTTCCGCCGCGATCTTGCGGGCCAGCTTGTGCTGTTCCTTCTCTTCCTGTTCGAGGAAGTCGTCGCGCCAGGCCTCAAATCCTGCAAAGCCCTGATCGATCCGGCGTGTTTGCCCCCGGTCGATCCAGACCGTCGAACGCGTCAAATCGGACAGAAACCGCCGGTCGTGGCTGATCAGCACCAATGCCGAGCGCAGCGATTTGAGCTCGCTTTCCAGCCATTCGATGGCCGGCAGGTCCAGATGGTTCGTCGGTTCGTCGAGCAGAAGAATATCGGGTTCGGGCGCCAGCACCCGCGCCAGTGCCGCCCGCCTGGCCTCGCCGCCTGAAAGCGACGCCGGGTTTTCCTTGCCGGTCAGCCCGAGTTGTTCCAGCAGATACTGCGCGCGAAACGGAACGTCGGCGCCTTCCAGCCCATCTTCCACATAGTCCAGGGTCGTCGAGAAACCAGAAAGGTCCGGCTCCTGGGGCAAATACCGCACGGTTGCACCCGGCTGAAAAAACCGCTCGCCCCCGTCGGGCTCGATGGCCCCGGCAGCGATCTTGAGCAGCGTCGACTTTCCCGACCCGTTGCGCCCCACGAGCGCGATCTTGTCACCCGGTGCGACCGAGAGATCGGCCCCTTCGAGCAACGGGGCGCTGCCCATGACAAGGCGGATCGATTGCAGGGCGAGAAGCGGAGCGGGCATGGATATCCATAGAGTTGGCAGGAACGCGCGAGATGTGGCGAAAAACCCTCTCCAGTGCAAGAGGCGTTCTGGCGCGGCTCGCGGTTCGGAAGCGGGCTAACTAGGCCGACCGGGCCATCGCCGCGGCCTCCGAGTCGATCTTCAGGCGCGCCCAGACCGGCAGATGATCGGACCCCTTGCGCGCGGTTTCCGAGGTGTGAACGCCCGACGCCGTCACCTCGATATCCATCGTGGTGATGATCCGGTCGAAATTGAGAACAGGCCGCGAGGAATGAAAACTCGGACCCGGCGCGATCACCCGATGGTTTTCCGCGAAGTGGGAAAGACATCCCCCTTCGGTCGTCCACTGGTTCAGATCGCCCATGATCACCGTGGGCAGCGTCTCGTCGAGCACGTCGAGCTGGTTGAGCACCGATTGCGCCTGTCGGCGGCGCCAGAGATCGACCAGCCCCAGGTGCAGCCCGATAACCCGCATCCGCTCCTGCCCGATCTGCAGATCGGCCAGCACCGCGCCACGCGGCTCGAGCGCGGGCAACGTCAGCGTCATGGTATCCAGCACGGTGATCCCGCGCTTATGGAGAATGGTATTGCCATGCCAGCCCAGGCTTTCGGAGCGTACCCCAAAGCTTATCGCTTCATAATCGGTGCGCTCCAGGATCAAATCCTGCGACAGCGACGCCGTGCGGCTGCCGAACCGTCGATCGACCTCTTGAAGCGCCACCACATCGGCGTTCACTTCGTTGAGGATATCGAGAATACGGCCGGGATCGCGCCGCCAATCGGTGCCGACGCTCTTGCGGATATTGTAGGACGCAACAGAGATCATGGAACCATCATTGTCCGAGGATGTGGCAGGTCAATGAAGGTCGGCCCACGTTGGTTGCTATAAAAGCGTTGCGATCTGGGCCTCAATAAGATCGATGGCCCGCGCGAGTTTTTGATCGATGATTCCCAGGTCCTGTGTCCAATCCGAAATCCCCGTCAACTCGCTCGCTCCGTCCGATATACCCCGTAGCACGATCAGCGGAACCCCAAAACTTTGGCATGCGCGCAGCACGGCAAACGATTCCATATCCACCATATCGGCATCGATAGCGCCATAGGCCGCTCCCGAAACGACATTGCCCCCGGTCGAGAGCCGCACCGAAGGCACCCCTTTTATCTGCCTATCCAGTACGATCTCCGCATCGAGATCGAGCAATGGCGTCACCCCGCGCGGAAAGCCCAGCGCGCTCGCGTCCATGTCCCGGTAGGAAACCGATGAGGCTTGATAGACTCCCACGTGCTCCAGCACAGCCGAACCCGCCGATCCGAGCGAGTCCACAAGATCGGGAAGGCTCCCCCTGCCCTGCGCCTCGGCAAGGGCGCGCGTAACCGAAACGGCCGCCTCCACGGGCCCGATTCCCGTCATCAACGGCGTAATTCGGGCCTTGAGGCTGGGGCCGTATTCGGCGTCAGCCGCCATGACATAGAGTATGCTGGTCATAAAAACTCGCCCGGTTGCAATCCTTGCAAGACCACCAGAACCAAGCCATTCGCGCAAGTCGGCTTGTCCATTGTGATGCCTCCGGCAAAACCGCCACGCCGTAATCAATTGTTGCGGTTGCCGACCGGGCTCTGCGATTGCACAATACAATTCGACCCGCCGTGAGGAGTTGGCGGGTCGAACAACCTTTTGGGAGGCATATCCATGAATGCAATTTTCACGCGCCTCGGCGCGACGGCCCTCGTGGGCACCGCACTCGCCGCCGCTCCTGTTGCAGCGCAAGGCCAGGAATTCATCAACGTCCTCACCGGCGGCACCTCGGGCGTTTATTATCCTCTTGGCGTCGCGCTGAGCGAAATCTACGCCGACGGAATCGAGGGTTCCCGCACCCAGGTGCAGGCCACCAAGGCGTCGGTGGAAAACCTCAACCTGCTGGCCCAGGGCCGTGGCGAAATCGCCTTCGCCCTCGGTGATTCGGTCGCCCTTGCCTGGGAAGGCAATGAAGAAGCCGGTTTCCCCGGCCCGCTGGAAGGTCTGCGGGCCATCGGCGCCATCTATCCCAACTACGTCCAGATCGTCGCCGATGCGCAGTCGGGTATCGTCAGCCTCGAAGACCTGCCCGGCAAGTCCATGTCGGTCGGCGCTCCTGCTTCAGGCACCGAACTCAACGCCCGTGCCATCTTTGAAGCGGCGGGCCTTTCCTATGATGATCTGGGGCGCCTTGAGTATCTGCCCTATGCGGAATCGGCAGAGCTCATCAAGAACCGCCAGCTCGATTCCACCCTGCAATCGGCCGGCCTTGGCGTCGCCTTCATTCAGGATCTCACCGCCACGCACGAAATCAACATCGTGGCCATTCCCGCCGACGTCGTGGAATCGATCGGCGCCCCCTATGTTCCTGCCGTGATCCCGGCTGAGACCTATAGCGGCCAGACCGACGACGTGCCCACCGCCGCCATCGGCAACATCCTGGTCACCCATGACGGCGTCAGCGAGGAAATGGCCTATGAGATGACCAGGCTGCTGTTCGAGAACCTCGATCGCATGGAAGCCGCCCATAGCGCCGCCGCCTCGATCGATATCGAAGCTGCCGTCGAAGGTCTCCCGATCCCGCTCCACCCCGGGGCCGAGCGCTACTATCGCGAACAGGGCATCATCGAATAACAACCATATCCGCGCGACCCGCAAGAACCATGCAGCGGGTCGCGCGACCGCTCTTTTGGGGAGGAAAGAGAACATGTCGCAGACCGGTGAAGTCCGTGCGGACGAATTCATCCAGCAGCCCAACGACCCGGAAGAAGCGATCGAGGGACTGCCGCCGGGATTCGGCACCGGATTTTCCGGCACCGCCGCCTATACCATCGCCATCGTTTTCGCCCTGTTCCAGCTCTGGACCGCCGCCTATGGCACGCTGCCCAGCCAGGTCGTGCGCGCCATGCATGTGGGCTTCCTCCTGCTGCTGGGCTTTGCCCTCATTGGCAACCTCGTCGCCAAAACCCGCATTTCCAAGACCTTCTTCTGGGCGCTCGGCATCGCCGGTTTTCTCACCGGCATCTACAATTGGGTGTTCTATGTCGACATCATCCGCCGCACCGGCTTTCTCACCCCGGCCGATCTCGTTGTCGGCACGACGTTGGTCGTCCTCGTCTTCGAGGCAAGCCGCCGGCTCATGGGATGGCCGCTGGCGCTGATCGCCGGCATTTTCCTCGCCTACTGCTTTTTCGGCCAATACCTGCCGCCCCCGCTCATCCATCGCGGCTACGGGTTCGATCAGATCATCGAGCACATGGGCTTCGGCACCGAAGGCATCTACGGCACCCCGATCTATGTCTCGGCCGCCTATATCTTCATTTTCGTTCTCTTCGCCGCCTTTCTCGAACGCGCCGGCATGCTGGCGCTGTTCAACGATTTCGCCCTGGGGCTCGTTGGCGGCTGGCGCGGCGGCGCGGCACAGGTTTGCGTGCTTTCCTCCGCCCTCATGGGCACCATCTCGGGCTCGGGCGTTGCCAACGTCGTCGCATCCGGCCAGTTCACCATCCCCCTGATGAAGCGTTCAGGCTTCAAATCGCCATTTGCCGGGGGCGTCGAGGCGACCTCATCGATGGGCGGCCAGATCATGCCGCCCGTGATGGGCGCTGTCGCCTTCATCATGGCCGAAACGCTCAACGTGCCCTATGCCGCTGTCGTTCAGGCCGCCATCATCCCGGCAATCCTCTATTTCGGCGTCTGCTTCTGGATGGTATATCTGGAGGCCGGCAAGCTTAACCTTCGGGGGCTGGCCAAGGATTCCCTGCCCAATCCCTGGGCAGCGATCAAATCGCAATGGCCGCTCGTGCTCCCGCTGGGCATGCTGATCTTCCTGCTCTTTGCCGGCTACACGCCGATATTTGCCGGCACCATGGGTCTGGCGCTTATTGCCGTGCTGATCCTGGGCTCTCCCGTCGCAGCGCTGATCGGCCCCTTCGCCTTCCGCGTCGTGTTCTGGATAGCGCTCGGCCTTGCAGCGGCTTCCTTCCTCCGGTTCGGCGTCAATCTGCTGATGATCGTTATCGCCGGTCTGCTTATCGGCTGCGCCCTTTTCAAGGGCGGTCGCGAAACCATCGTCATCTGCCGCGATTCCCTTGCTCAGGGCGCCCGCAACGCCCTGCCCGTCGGCATCGCCTGCGCCGTGGTGGGCATTGTGATCGGAACGCTGACCCTCACCGGCATCGCCTCCACCTTCATCTCGGCGATCATCACAGTGGGCGAGAACAATCTGTTTCTCTCCCTCGTCCTCACCATGCTCACCTGCCTCGTCCTGGGCATGGGCATCCCCACCATTCCCAACTACATCATCACCTCCTCGCTCGCCGGTCCGGCGTTGCTGGAACTTGGCGTGCCACTTCTGGTCAGCCACATGTTCGTCTTCTATTTCGGCATCATGGCCGACCTGACCCCGCCGGTGGCCCTTGCCTGTTTCGCCGCCGCGCCCATGGCCAAGACATCCGGGTTCAAGATTTCGATCCAGGCGGTCAAGCTCGCCGCAGCCGGCTTCGTCATCCCGTTCATGGCCGTTTACACCCCCTCCCTGATGCTTCAGGACGGCGGCTGGATCGCGGCAAACTTCGGCTATCCGGTGGAGGTCGCCTATATCGTCCTCAAGGCCTGCTTCGGCATTGGACTCTGGGGCGTGGCGCTGGTCGGGTTCCTGTTGGTCAAGGCCGGGATGGTCGAACGCATCCTGTTCTTTGCCGCCGGCCTGCTGTTGATCCTCGCACTACCGTTCACCGACGAAATCGGCCTCGTCCTGGGGATCGCCCTGATCGGCTATCAAATCTGGCGCGCCAGAACCCTGCGTCGCAAGGAACAAATTGCATGATGCTCTGCATCGCCGCGAGCGGGAAGATCATCGCGCTCGCGGCAACCGCCTTCAGCCTTTCCTGGACCCATTCGGTGGAAAGAACACTCTGGCAGGAACAGTGGGTCGTCACCGACGGCAGGCTACAAGTGGTTGAAGGCACCGTGCAGGGCTCGGGCGCCGGCATCTACCTTCCGGAAAACGCAAAGCGAACCGAACAGGGCTGGGCTTACACACCTGCCCTCGCGCCGCTGGCGTCGCTCTCGCTCGCAGCATCGGGCACGACGCCCTCCAACTGGACCCTATGCACCGGCTCACAATGCCTCGAACTCGGCCCCGACGCGGAAGGCTCCATCACGCTTTGGGCAGGCACCCAATGCTCCGAGCCACCGGACACTTTCGAATAGTTTTGATGGGACCAAAAAAAGTTGAGTCGATTTGATCCCAGAAAACCAGGCATCGGCCAAAAACGCTGAGTCCCATCGACCACATTTTGTGAGTCGAATATCAGAAGAAACCGGGAATTGTGAGTCGATATGCAGCCATCGACCATGTTTTGTGAATCGATTTTGAGGTCAGCGGCTCCACAATAGTCGGAGGCAAAAAAAGCCGGCAGATCCTTCGATCTGCCGGCGAAAACCGCACGCGCGAAGCCACCGCGGTGAAGCGGCATCTCAATTGCTGATCTAGAAGCGAGATTTTAACGGTGGACCGCGCATTGTTGCCGTTCGAGGACCAACTCCACCCGATGGGCTGTTATGACGGACGGGGTTCCGGCAATTGCCATCCACCGGTCCCGATTTCCATCGCGCTCGGAGATCGACTTTAACTGCGGGATTTGAGTGCGGCGGGACGCGCCACTGCCGATATGGAATCCGATTGAAAGGCGACGAACGGCATTGTGACGAACCCTGAATCACCACAGCGCCAATGGACAAGTCCTGGTGATGGTCCGCAACGTCTTCCGAAGGCTCTGGTGCGAAATCTTCGTGGTCGAGACCCGTGGCAGGCACCTTCTCCAGATCCATCACCATCTGGACAGCCTCCGTCGCAGTTGCAGATCGAGTCGCTCTGGGCCTTCTGCGCTTTCTTGACCTCACAAGGCCATCGATCTCGGCCAACGTTTCTGCCTGGTTGATTTCGCCATCAAGGAAGAGATCGCCTTGCGCCCGCGCATCGAGCTCGGCACGCGCAGCATTTTTGCGTTCTTCCAGATCGGCCGTCCCAGTTGTTTTCGGGGTCGTGTTCACGCAGCATCCTCCCTTGTGCGGAGTTGGGCGCAGAGGGCGACGACCTGCCTTCTGTCGTAGACAAGTCCCCGGTTTTTTCGAAGTTCAAATTGTGGCTCGACGCCAAGGGTGGCCAGGCGGGTCCTCACCCACCGGTAGCCGACACCCATCATTCTCGAGATCTCGGCAGTCGTGATGTAGGCCTCAGCGACCGCCAGCACATCGCGACGATAAATGGTGCAGACCCCAGACCCGTGGGAGGGAATGATGCCTTCGTTGACCATCGCGATGGTCGTCGCGACAGTTATGCCGAGCAGATCGGCCGCTTCGGCACGCGTCACTGTCGGCTCGATCGGGATCGGGGGACGATACCCACAATCCAAAACACGCGTGATCGCTTCGAAGGAGGGCGCGGCCAATCGAATCAGAGTGGCTTCCAGTCGGCCCTTCACGGCGAACACCTTAAGGCGATCGTCTAGAATAGCCTGAACAACGGGCACCCAAGGCTTCTCGCCGGCCGGCAAGCGATACATCGCCTTCGTCAAGCGGATGTGAAATTCTCCTTTGTCGCGGGGAACGATCCTGGCCTCGATGTCGCCAATCAGCTTATCGACGGAGGAACGGCGATATTGGTGCTTGCCCGTGACCGTAGCCAGAACGGGTCCGGTCACCTTCTCGATCAGGCCTGCCGCGGCAAGTTGTGAAACCGACCCATTGGGGATGCCGAGGCGCAACCCGACACTGGATGAACTCTCCAGATCTTCGCGCAGTGCGACCAGGGACGCGATCTCCTCCGACACCAGAAGGACCGGTCCCTTCGACGTTCCTGAAGATCTGTATCGGGTCACCTCGGGAAACCGGAGGAGCTTGGTGAAGACGCGGCGATCCAGCCCGTGTCGTTCCGCAGCCTCCTGTATCGTGATGAGGTCCGAGCGGCCACGATGTTCCGCCCGGCGCACTTGAACGACTGACGACGTGAGCTCCATGTTGCGCTCGACGGCACCGCGGACGAGGGCGCGCGCAGGCTCGGAGAGCGTGCGATCCACAGTCAGGGCGTAGACTTGGCCGAGTTCGGACTTGATGCCGTAGAACCCTGCACGGTCGGGCGCTGTGGCGCGCGCCTTCTCGCACAGGCCATCGAATCCCTTCGGCCAGTTCAGAAGAATGCGGCCGGCCTCTGCAACCCTCTCCGGGGTGAACACCCGTGCGTAGTCCTGTCTCGTCTTGGGTTTTGCAGGCGATGTCACGGCGCGCCGAGGATCCTGTTCAATGATTCCCGTGATCGCCATGGCGAGTTCGAACACCTCGCCCCTCGACAAGCCGGAAAGGTCATTGTCGAGCTGGGGCGAGAAGCTGGAACGAACGTCGGGATCAGGATCGACAAGCCCGGTAACAAAGTCCAGCGCCTCTATGTCCTCGAGTTCAACGATGGGCTGGGGAAAGTCTCGAAGATCGACCGTAGGCTGTGCGAATCCCAGATCGTCGGGAGAGGAGCACCAGTCGCAGAAGCAGATTCCCTGGGTGCGTGAAAAGCCGAGTCCGCGATGGCACACCGGACACGCCGAGATCAATGCCTCCTTCGTCTGCGGATCAAACGAGAATGGCTTCAGCTGCCACATCGCCCGCACATAGGGTTTCATCGCCATCGCCCGGGGCGACACACGCCGGATCTGGGCTTCGCGGTGTCTGTTACGAATCGTCGTTCCAAAGAAACCGCAGTTCCCGAGGTCATCAACGAGGTGCCGCGATTGCAAGACCGACGGCGCCCTCGTGCGCATCAGCACCGCCAGGCGTTCGGCTTCGTTATCGTCGAGTTCCGTTACCTTGCTTCCGGGATGGTGGCTCTTCACATCCACCATCTGCAACAGTTCAAAACAGTGTTGGCGCCCATTGGCTTCGGCAGCGCGCGCCACTGCCCCAGGGAGATGCTCATCGGGATAGATGTCGGTAGCGATGATCAAGCGTCTCATACCAGCGTGGCTCCGGGATTGTTGTTGAACGGGTTGTGCGCAGATTCACCGCGGGCGACGATAACGATGTCGACGGCCATGCTTAGATGATCGCGGGAAATGGTCGTCGATCCACTCGTCAATGCGAGAATGGTGGCTTTTTCGACGATGCGACAAACAAGGCCGAGCCGTCCCCCTGATGCAGCATAGAGTGCACTGGGAACATCGTCGTGAACCAGGGGCGGCTCTTCCGTCAGCAGCCCCGTTTGCTTCAGTTTCAGAGCAAGACGACCGCAGAAGGCGAAGAACTCCATGCGCTCGCTTTCGACTGCCCAGCGAAGGGTTTCGAACCGAATTTCGTCGAGAACCCGGCCCTTGAATTGGGTAGACGCGAACAGAAGCTGGCGCGATTGCAGGATACCGCAGAACACAATAGGGACCGACCCGCGGATCATCATGACTTTGAGCGTGTCGGCGACGGTCTGGTCCTGCTGATGGTCATAAACGATCTCATCGGAATTCTGCTTGTAGCGGATGCGACGGTGGGCAAGATGCTGCACTTCGTCGATGACCAGCAGCTCTGTTCCGGCCGACTTGAGAAGCTTGTGAACCCGACGCCACAACGTTTGCTTGGTTCCCCGGTCCGGCTCGTCATCTTCCAAGGCGGTAAGAATGTCCACGGCGAGACTTTTCGGGGTCGCCTGCGCCGACAGCGTCACGTGGACGACCTTTTTCTGTTCCCGCACGAGATCCTCCACGTCCATGACGCTAAGGGCCGGATCTTCAGCCAACAATGCAGGAACGATTTTTTGCCGAACGTAGCTGCGAATCGTATGGCTCTTGCCCGAATGGGAAGGAGCGAAAATGCACAGGCCGCGGGTCGGAGAGTTTGACTCCCTGTTCTTGGCAAATGCCAGCCTGACGGCATCGAACTGGTCATGCGCCTTCTCGAGAGCGCCGTGCTGGATGTAGAGAGATTCGAACGTATTCCAGACCGTTGCGGTGATTACAGCAGTCGTGGACGGGGCGATGTTTTTGGCCATGAATGTTAGTCCTCATCGGTTTGTGCAAGATGTCGAAGGAACGATGCCGGGTCATCGAGTGCGAAGGCGCTGGGCTCCATCACCGTAACCTCGGTATCTGGTGGCTGAGTTCCGGACAGGAGTGCATCCCGCGTCCGCGCTCCTTGCGTTCCCTTGGACGTCTTTTTTCTCTTCTGCCTGCTCCGGTCTGGTCCCGCAGGCGGGATGCGGTCGTCGGTGCGATGCACGGCGGCAGTGTCGTGTGCTATGTTGACAGCGCCGGTGGGATTGGCAGGGATTGCCACTTCCTTGACTCGGTCGCCCGGAACCAGGCTCGGAGCCTTGTCGATCAACGCGGCCCGCTTGCGCGCTGCCCGGAACCCTTGATGGGGCAATTCCGAGCGGACCATGGCGTTGAACGCGGCTCGCGCAGCAATCATTTCGTCCTCACTGTGGAACGCGAGATTCTCCTCGGCGGCGAACCTTTCGACCTCTTTCAGGACTTTCCAGCTGATGCCGTGACTGTATCTGCTCCGGACGTTGGGCATCCGAATGGACTTCTTGGCTTCGAAATCCCAAACCATCACATAACTCGCATCAACGCGATCGCGGGTCGCATAGACGTCCATCGAGCCGGCGCGTGCAAAATCCTTTGTGCGGTTTCCCTTTCGCGCGAATCTCAGAAGGCGGTTCAGCAGATCCGAGGTGATGGAGGGATCATGAAAACGTTGACCATCGATGGCGACGCCCTGCGGCGTAAGCGTGCAACGCACACCCTCACCCAGAAGGCCATCAAACACCGTCACATCATCAACCGTTCGCCTGCCGTGGGCTTGAAGCCCCTTCGCCCAAGCCAACGCCGGTGCACATCCGATCTCCTCGTTGGGCTCGAGATGCCGGACGTGGACGAAATGGTGCCACATCAAATATTCCATCTGACGGATGGTGTGTGCGGCTTTGGTGCTGTTATCGATCCTGAACTTGGACCGAAGCTGGGGTGTCAATGGGATGCCACCCTTCATGCGATGCCAGACGTGCTCATTGAGATCATCAAACGCCTGCTCGACAACTGCCTTGAACTGCGGGCAGCGAACCGGGGCCCAAATCACACTGATACCCGCTGCCTCGCACGTGGCCTGAAAGCTCATACCCGCGAACTCCCACCCGTTATCGACCACAATCGTCCTCGGCTTGCCCCAACCGTCACACGCCCCTTTGACAGCGCCGAATTCCTCCACGAGCCAGTCTTTCACCCGCACAACCTGCTTGAGGCAGGCCATTACGGAATACAGCGACGGAGGTTCGTAAGAGAGAAAAGCCGCAAGACGCATTCGGGTCTTGAGATCGACGGCAAGTGTCAGAGTCGGCTTCTCGACGAGCAGAATATTGCCGCCTTCATCTTCAACGAGGGCCCAACAGTCTACGACAGTGTGGTCGAAGACCACGTATTCGAGCGGACGCGTTGCCTCGATGGACCTGCCCCGGCCGAGGTAGCGGGCATCGGCTGCCGGCTGCCCATAACGGTCCCGCCAGCGATACCAGCTCTCCGCAAGATTAATCCATTGCCGCGTTGTCTCCTTGGCCGGTTTGCGCAAGGAAGGCGGAATAGCCAGGCCCTCACCCTTGAGACGGGCGATCTCATTGAGTATCGCGTTGTAGAAGTCGTTGCGGACTTCGTGATGGGGCTTTCTGTCCGGGTGCCAGAACGCCTCGATCATCTTCTGGGCTTCGCTGATGACGAAGGGATGCCAGCGACGCAACTTTTCGTGCTTGCCGTAGTCGTAAAAGAAGGCGGACAAAGGCCGCGACTGGAATTCGCCGCATTGGTCGATGGCGCGCAAAAGCGTGGGCGCGGAAGGTGTCCACCTGATACCCGCCCGTTTCGCGTCGGCCCGTTTCGAACTAATGAAACGATCGACACCAACGTGCCCGCGGGTCGTCAGAGGGGCCAAATCTGCCTCAACGACGAACCAGCGGAGGTCGCGAGCCTTCTGGAAGATTCGGATTTGCTTGAGCCGACGGGCCTGTTCGGTTGTGGTGATCCCCGGCTCCTCGGGATCGAGGAGATTGGTCGGATTGACGTCGCCGAGTTCCAATGGAGACTTCTTGGTTCGCACCTTGTTGGGGACGCGTGCCGCGCGCCCGTCCGAACGCATGGTTTTGAACAGCGGCACGGCAATCTTGATATCCGGCCCGTCGTCCCCCTGAAAAACCAACAGACCCTTCATATCCATACGGAGGAAGCGAAGGGCACGCTTTTCGTCAGGGCTTGTTTTGACCCAATAGAGATCATCCTTTCGAAGGTCGAAATCGAGCTTCGGGAGTGTCATTGCATCGAATGTCATTTGCGCATGACTCCGAACAAATCCTGGCCTGCCGGAACCAGATGAACCGCTGTATGCTCAGCCAATCCTTCTTCAAGGCCGAGAGAAATCATACGCCGAACATGAAGGGCGGCGGCCTTTGCCATGCCAAGGGGTCGTCCCCCCAATTCGGTAATCAACTGGCCGAGGTCGACACCGCTTCCGGTGCATTCACGCGCTACTCGAACGTCCTCAGCCGTAATGGAAGTATCGTGATCAAGACAGATCTCATGCACCGCCCTCTCGATCTTGGGCACTGCGAGATCTCGCGACGTGAGAACCTCAGCAAATTGCCAGCCGAGCCTCTCATATACTTCCCGCGCCAACCCGAGCTTGGCACGATAGAGATCATCCTGGGCCCGTCGATCCTTGTCAGTCTTGATCTCGACCAACAGAACGGCATCGCGGCCCAAAGTCATGTCTGGATGCCAATCGGCGACAGCCTCCGCGAACGGGACGCCGCGCTTCAGCATATCGGCAAAACCTTCATCGACTTCGATGCGGGCGTCGGGGAAATAGACCCACCGGTCGATGTCGCCGATGATCTGCATTTCGAGGCGATGAGGTTGGGCGAGGTAACTGCGAACAGGAGACGCAACTTCGCACAAGCGCATGAAGCTGCGCTCGCCGCGCATGCTTTCCCACGGTGCAGCGCGAAACGCGGACTTGATCATATATTCGCGTCCGGTCGGCTTGTTGTGCAGCCCGTTGATGATCGTGCGCACTGGTCCGCCATCGAGCGAAACGAAGATGTGTGCGAAGATGAGTTCGCGATCGAGCTCAAGCTGCCGGCGAATGTCGAGGCGTTCGCGTGCACGCGGCTGCCGTGCGACGGCTTCCGGGACGAACTCGCCCGGCGGAGCAGCCATCTCGGCCCAAGCCGCATCAGAACGCTCCAGGCTCGCCATCGTCATGCTGCACCCCCGGGTCCAGAACAGCAGCAGGCGTCCAGATCGGCAAGGGGCACAATGCGGTCCGCGTCAAGGAGCGCCTCATACTCGTCGTCGGAAAACGAAACGACCTCTCCCGACGCCTCCACCATGAAGTGCCAAGACTGATCATCGCAGTTCAGTAGGTAGGCGATCCACTCCGTGCCGCAGTCATCGAAAAGCATGACAGGTGGGGAACTTAAGTGCACATCGAGAACGTCGCCGGCATCGCGAGCGACCTGGAATTGATGCGCCGCAATATGGACCAACCTGCCCGCCCCGTCGCGGAAGAAGATGTGTTCCCCACTCGCGTAGCTGAAGCTCAGGATAGCGGGATCGATACCGCTACGAACGAGATAGGTGCCTTCGAGGGCATTGTGGTCAGAACGGTGGTCGAAGCGACCGAGGCTCTCTCTTGAGATAACGCTGGACATGGCAGTCCTTCCAGCGCCCGAGGGTTGACATGTGCGCACGTGTACGCAATGCTCCTCGGGCACTTGGTTGTGTCTTTGCGCTTCGATTTCGACGTCTTGGGCGCAAAGACGGTTGATGCTGATAAAGAGGCGCTCAGGATTTCCTGGGCGCTTTCTTTTATGGGGTAGCTTGCACTTGGCGCTCCCTATCCCCTTTACCTTTCCTTTCCTATTGACCCGCAATGTGTCGCCGAAGGGCAGCTGCGAATCTCTATGTCATGATTTTCCGAATCAGTCGGGATTGAAAGCCCTAAGTGACGGGTGGCGACCAACTTTTTGCCATCCGGCCTTTGAATTGGTGGAGTCAAAAGAGTCCACTATCGGCATTTCCTAATGTTTTACATTAACTAATCGACGGCGCTTGTTGTTGCGGGTAAAATCGACGCGCGCATCGATTCTGGCGGGGTTGGATCGCCGCAGTCCAATTCCCTTGAGCATGAATTTTCCAGAAGAAAGGGAGCATGTCTCGATGAGGAAAAGTGACGCATGCAGAAGCGCGTGCGATCACGTCATCGTGAGTGCAAAAAAACATTTCTCTCTTGGGGAGGGATATCGATAACCGCTCGTTCCCTCCGAATCGATGTCTCTAAAGCGGTGATCGATTCGCATCGGGAGGTGACTGGCAGGTTCAGTGCCGACAAGTCAGATTGCCTCTTATGCCTGAATTGGACCGGAAAGTCAATTAGAATGTCGAAAAACGACACTTAAGACTGACGTCGACCAAGCCTGATTGGAGCAACGCCGCGTTCACCTGCCCACCATTCGCAGGCCCGCTCCTTTCGGTGACGATTGGCCGCCGGTTGAGACCCGACCACACGTCTGAATCTTTTCCATGCGTTGAGGCCGACGAGCCGAACGTAATCGTATGGCCATAAATCACGATCCCGGTTGTCGCCAATCACCTTTGTCCCCATCCCACCACTAAACGGCCCAAAGATAAAAAGGCCCGCAGCGTGGTGCTACGGACCCTGATGTTGGTTCTATGATGGAGCCTCCATCATTCGGTTGCCGAACGTTACATCATGGAGTCGCCGGCGGTGAACGGCTGAACATACGGAGCGTCTTCCGTGTTGAGCGCCGGGGTGTCGACATCGGTCATTCCGTCACCGAACGAATATTTCCCGTCTCCGTCAGTATCATAATGCAGCATGACGATGTAGTCGGCGCCATCTTCAAGCGGATACTCCGTAGTAATCTCTACGCTGTCCGTCGTTCCGCCTTCCACATATGCATGACCGATCGAGGCCGGCACCACGGGTTGACCATCGAGAACCTCGTGAATGACCACGAAACCTGGTTCATCGATGAGGACCGAGGGTATAGTCACCGTATCGCCATCGACCTGAATGCCGTCCGTTGCAATATTGAGATGATCGGCCAGTGCAGGACCCGCCATCAATGCACTCGAACCAAGCGCCAACGCGACCATCGATTGTTTCAGCATGGTGTTCTTCTCCTTGATGAATTCAAGATGACCCGAACAGGGCCACGGAGAGAAACAAATGTCTCCGCTGGGAGAAGCTACGTTTCCCCGACCGAAAAGTTTCAATCTGGCAATCAGGAAACGCAAGGTACATCGGTGTTCGTCAACGTGGGGAAGAGAACCCCACTCCCCCTGCTGAACTCACAAGCTGGGGAAGATCACCCGTTTGGCCGATCCTCGTTCAGGGCGCGGGCCGCAGCGCCGTCGACGCGGAAATCGTCGAGTTATCCTTGATGAAGTCGTGAACCATGCCGCCGCCCGGCCGTTTACATTTCAACAGGGGGTGCGAACCTATGAGTAAAAGTGCCGAAAAAGCTGTACTCTATCGGATGGTGATGGACGACCATATCTGTCCGTTCGGCCTCAAATCGAGACATCTGCTGAAGTCCGAAGGTTACGAGGTTGAGGACAACTGGCTGACAACTCGGGAGCAAACCGACGCTTTCAAGCGAGAGCATCAGGTCGATACCACCCCGCAAACCTTTCTTGGTGGCAGGCGCGTCGGCGGTTACGACGACCTCAAAAGGCACTTTGGCAAAGGCAAAAATGAAGGCGAGACAAGCTACACGCCGGTAGTCGCGGTCTTTGCCATGGCTGCAGCAATGGCGTTGGCCGCGACCTGGGCAGCATTCGGCACCGTTGTGACCATTCGGTCCGTGGAGTGGTTCATCGCCATCTCCATGTGCATCCTCGCGGTCCTCAAGCTCCGTGACATCTCATCGTTTTCAAACACGTTCCTCGGATACGATCTCGTAGCGCAACGCTACGTCCCTTACGCCTACTTCTATCCTTTCGGGGAAGCGCTCGCCGGCGTTCTGATGATCGCAGGCGCTCTGCTCTGGATCGCGATCCCCGTCGCCCTCGTCATCGGCACCATTGGTGCCATTTCAGTATTCAAAGCCGTCTATATCGATAAGCGCGATCTCAAATGCGCTTGCGTCGGCGGAAACAGCAACGTCCCCCTGGGCTTCGTGTCCCTGACTGAGAACGTGATGATGGTCGCCATGGCGCTGTGGATGATGAGGATGCTATGACCCTTGTGCGCTTCCGCAGGGCCATATCGCTGGGCTTTCTCTTGATGGTCTTGACGGCCCTGCCCGCGATTGGGGCAGTTTGCCAAAGCGAACACACATTCCTTCTCGCCCCCACGCAAGATGCAGAGTCGCTCGGTCAAAATACGCCAGGTGAACTAAGCCAGGCTCATCACGCCGGGTCCGGCAACGCCTTCGATCTCCATTGCGCCACCTCCGCTGTGCTGCCCGCCGGTATTAACATAAATACCGACGAAAAGCAGACATTGGTCGATCATTGGGCTTTCCCAGCGCCACCAGCTAACAATGCAGGCATTGATCCACCTCCGCCCAGATGAACCGGACCTAAGCAGGTCCGCAAATCATTTGGATTCATTTCGATCGGAGAAGTTTCATGAAAATGTATTGGCGCTTTGCCGCCATGATCGCCACGTCGACGCTGGTCATGTTCGGCCTGATGTATCTCAACACCTACGCTTTCGAGCACGTATTCTGGAGTGAAACCCGCGCCTGGATGGCGCTGGTCATGGGTGCCACCATGGCCGTCATCATGCTGGCGTACATGCTCTCGATGTACAACAACACTAAGCTCAACATCGCCATTTTCGCTGGTTCAATCGTCGTGTTTTCGGGTGCGCTCTGGTTAGTGCGTAGTCAAGTCAGCGTTGACGACAGCGAATACATGCAGGCAATGATCCCACATCACTCAATTGCCATCATGACCTCTGAACGCTCCCAGATTACCGATCCGCGCGTCCGCAAGCTCGCCGACGAAATCATCGAGGCCCAGGAGCGGGAAATTTCAGAAATGAAGTTTCTCATCGGTGACCTTGCGGATCGCGACGATAGTGGTGCGCCTGACGATGCAATCGATCCCGCGCTCGGCGACGAGCCCGCAGAATTCATGACGGCAGGAGCCGCACTGGAGGGTGCGCAGATCGCCGGTCTGGATCCGGCGACGCTCGATGATGCCCAGATCGAAGAGGGTCTGGATGGAGATCGTCGCTGCGTGTTTCGCTACACCAGCGAGGGAAACCCTGTTTTCGCTTTTAACCCGGGCGCTGACGGGGAAGATGCTGCCCTCATCAAAGTCAACGGAGCATTGGTTCGCTTGGCGCTGGCCAGCAATTCCGAGGGAGCCCTTGGGTATGAAGCGGGCGACATTCGGATCAGCCTGACGTCGGAGCAACAGGCACAGGGCTGGGATGCTGATCAGAATGAAGCCACCATGGTGTTCGAAATCGGATCCGAACTCCGCGTAGGCTATGGCGGCTACGTCGCCTGTTCTGCTTAAGGGTAGAGGAAGGGCCGGCAAGCCAGCGCGCCCTTCCTCGTCTGCCGCGTGCATTGATAGCCGACACCGCTTTGCCTCGGCCGCGCAACCCATCTCCGACGGGCTCGTCCGAGTAAGATCTGTCTATCGCGCCATGTCGAGCCGCCGTAGCAACTGAGCGTTGATCGCAACGATGACCGTGCTGGCAGACATTAGCACCGCCCCCACCGCGGGCGCCAGGACGATACCGGCCCAATAGAGCACCCCGGCAGCGAGCGGGATCGCAACAATATTGTATCCGGCGGCCCACCACAGGTTCTGGATCATCTTGCGATAGGTCGCGCGGCTGAGGGTTACGATGCGGGCAATGTCCCGGGGATCGGAACGCACTAGCACCACGTCGCCTGCTTCGACAGCAACATCGGTTCCCGCACCTATGGCCACACCTACATCGGCGGTGACGAGAGCGGGAGCGTCGTTGACGCCATCACCTACCATGGCGACGCGCTTGCCCCGAGCCTGCAGTTCCTTGATCTTGTCCGATTTCTGATCGGGCAACACGCCGGAAAAGACTGTATCTATCCCAAGCTCTCGACCCACAGATCGCGCAACGGCCTCTGAGTCCCCCGTCAGGATGACGACCTCGATACCCATCGACTGTAGCTTGGCTACTGCCTCCCTAGACTCCGGGCGTACCTGATCGGCGATCGCAAAAACGGCCAAAACGTTCTCGCCCTCCAAAAGATAGATCGCGGCCTGCCCGTTGTCACCAAAGCGACGGCTTGCGTTCTCCATGTCATTGTCGAGCTCGACATTGCGTTCCCGCAACAACGCCGGCCCCCCAACGGACAAGCGGCGTGCCTCGACAACAGCCTCGACGCCCTTGCCAGCTGCCGCCTCGAAACTCGACGACCGCGGGAGCGCGAGACCTTTGTCTTCTGCGCTCTTGAGCAATGCCTGTGCGATTGGGTGTTCGGAGTCCCGTTCGACTGCTGCTGCGAGCGACAATACCGTATCCGGATCATTTTCCTTCGCGGCGACAATCTCGACCACCCGGTGGGAACCAAGCGTCAATGTTCCGGTCTTGTCGAATACGACCGTGTCGAGATTTCGCGCTTCCTCAAGACCGCGACGGTCCCGAATGAGCAAACCATTGCGGGCACCCAGGGTGGTTGAAATGGCCGTGACCAGTGGAACGGCGAGCCCTAGGGCGTGAGGACAGGCGATGACGAGCACGGTCACCACCCGGGTAACCGTAAAATCGATCTCGGCACCGAGCAGCGACCATGCGGCAAGGGTCGCGACACCGGCAACGATGGCAACGACGGTGAGCAGAAAGGCGGCCCGGTCGGCCAGCGCCTGGGCGCGCGAGCGGGATGATTGTGCTTGAGAAACCAGCCTCATGATGCCGGCCAAGGCCGTCTCCTGACCTGTTTGAAGCACGCGCACTCGAAGGGAGCCCTGCCCGTTCACGGTGCCGCCGAGCACTTCGGATCCATCTGTCTTGTCGACCAGTTGAGATTCCCCGGTAATCATGGATTCGTTGACAGCGCTTTTGCCCGACATGACGACGCCATCGGCAGGAATCGAGGCCCCTGGTCGCACAAGAACGACGTCATCCGTCCTGAGGCCCGACACGGGCACCTCTTCGGTTCTATCTCCTTCAATTACCCGTACAGCCAAATCGGGCAATAATTTCGCCAGTTCGTTGAGTGCGCCTTGCGCCTGGGAAATCGAGCGCATCTCGATCCAGTGTCCCAGCAGCATGATGGTCACCAACGTGGCCAGCTCCCACCACAGCGGGTGACCGTCGAACCCGAGCAAGACGGCAACGCTGTAGACAAACGCAACGGAGATGGCCAGCGAGATCAGCGTCATCATCCCCGGGAGCCGCGCCTTGAGCTCACCTATTGCACTGTTCAGAAACACCCACCCCCCGTAGATGAAGACAATTGTCCCAAAGAAAGCGGGGATGAATGCGGACCCTGGAAACTGTGGCGCCGTATACCCGAACCATTCCTGGATCATCGGCTCCCAAAACACCGTCGGAACTGTTAGAGCCAGTGAGAGCCAGAATTTGTCACGAAACATTGCCACCGAATGCCCCGCATGCTTGTCGCGTCCCGTGGTGCCTTCGGTCTCGGCAGTGCCATGGGCATGACGGTGTTGTTGATGCTGATCCATTCCAATCCCTCTTCGCTCTTGCAACAGCACTACATGTTTTCAGCCACGAGCACTGACCGCGGGTGAGACAACCTAACGGTATCGTGCTCCTTCCAATGCTGGGAAGGTCAAGTCCTATTCGCGTCAATCCTTTGTTGATGCCGCCAGTGTTAGGTGGCGAAACCAAGGGAGGTTTCCGGTGTTCTTTGCCCTTTCGCAAATTCTCGACTTCTTTCTCACGCCGTCCAACGTTCTGTTGCTGGCCCTTCTGGCGACGCTGGCGTTTTGGGTCATGAAGATCCGGAAACTGGCTGCCGCACTCGGGATCGTTTCGATTTTGGGTTTGGCCCTTGCGGCTTGGTCACCTCTTGGCCCGTTCGCGTTGGGCGTATTGGAAAACAGATTTCCCAGGACAGCACTGCCCGAAGATGTTGCGGGCATCATCATGCTCGGTGGTGCTGTCGACACGCACATTTCTTTCGACCGGGACACAATCGTTCTTAATGAAGCCGGCGAGCGCATTGTTGAGACACGCATGCTCGCAGCGCGTTATCCCGAGGCCGAGATTTTTCTTTCAGGCGGCGGCGGACATCTTTCAAATGATGGCAGCCTCACTGAGTCCGAGCTGGCGCGACGCGCCCTAGTGGATGCTGGTGTTGCCGCCGAACGCCTTGCCCTGGAAGAACTGTCCCGCAACACCTGCGAAAACGCTCGAGAAACGGCGGCCGCTCTTGGTGAGCGGGCGGAAGGCACCTGGATCCTGGTGACATCGGCCAGTCACATGCCCCGCGCCGTTGCTTGCTTCAGGAACACGGATCTTTCGGTCCTGCCCTATCCGGTCGACTATCGGACCGGATCTGCTGGCTCGTATTGGCCAGGAACAGCATCGAGCGGCCTGGCGGCGACTGATCTGGCGGCCCATGAATGGATCGGTCTTTTGGGTTATCGCCTGGCAGGGTTCACTGACGAGATTTTTCCATCGCCGCGGGATTGAGACTGAGCCTTGCATGGTTGCAGCATCGGTTCACATTCCAGAACCACCTGGCTGCGTATCGTAGTTCTGCGTCCAACTCTCATCTCCAGCATCCACTGCTGGTCGATCAAAGAGATCGCGTGCAAGACTTCGGCGTTTACGATGGATTGCTTCGCGCAACGCGTCGGCAGACTGTATGACACCCATATTCTCCAGCGCCGATAAGAAGGCGAAGGTGTGAACGAGGTGGGCTTGTGGACCGAAATCTTTGGTCGGCACTTTGCCGTCCTCGTAGAGGATCAATATCTGATCCTCCCGAGACAAAGTGTGTCGGACGTGATCGGAAAATTCCCTGATGGAGTTTTCACCGGCGTCGGTCGTCAGCCGGATGCGACGCTGAACATCCGGTGGCAAAGCCTGATACATGAGCCCATACGTTGTTTCGATGGACTGGATGCGATTGCCCGCCTTTGAGAACCACCGATCCAGTGCTGGCTTGTCCGGAGCACCTTCACCACCACGCTCAAGTTCGTACCGAACCATATCGGTGACCACGATTGCACAGTCGAAGCGATCAAGAAGATCCAGTCGGTCAATCAGCCCCAAACTGATTAGGGGCCCTGCGTCGGGAAGGACCAGCCTAAGCATCGTTGTCCCTTAGAAGATAAGGGGCCAAAAGTTTCGCCGCGCCGATTGCTTCCCTTTGAATGCGATTTTCGTCGGTGCCCGGAAGGGGAAGACCGGCATCCGCCAAGGCGACAGCAAGGTCTCGATACCCGCCCAGGCCAAGTCGCGTGGCAGCCTCATCAGACCCGATGTGGCCACGAGAGTAAGCTTGGAGAATCTGATGAGGCGAAAAGAGAGGCGTGCGCTTCCTCTCGTCTCTCTTGGCAATATCGTTTGTCGAGACGAGGTCACCATACAATTGTGCAGAAACGATCACTACGCTTTCGCGTCCATATCGAGTTACGAAGACCGGCTCGTTCAAGGCACGATCGTGCCACTCTCCGAAGTTCTTCGCGATCTCGGCTGCCGGAACTTTTTGCATGACGCCTTCCTCTCCCACGGGGATTATACGTAAGTTACGGAAAACATCAAGAAGGTCGCCAAAAATTCATGCACGCCCTAAGATGACTAAAATTGCGGATAGATTGGTCGACATCGCCATGCTTTCCGGCGCACAACCCTAAAAATGAAAAATTCCACCATGGCTCCAATAGCGGTCATAACCGCATCGGTGAGTATTCTCTTGGCCATTCTTGCGGTCTCCATCGCGACCGGCGGAACCCTCTCGCATGCCGTCGAGAATTCGACCGAAGGTCGGCAGCTGTATCTCGACAATTGCGCTGCTTGTCACGGTGAAACGCTCGAGGGCCAGCCCCAATGGCGCGAGCGTCTGCCTAACGGTCGCATGCCGGCTCCTCCCCATGATGAGACAGGTCACACCTGGCATCACAGCGACGAGCAACTTTTTCGCATCACTCATGATGGCGTGGCAGCAATTGTTGGTGGAAATTATGAAAGCGACATGCCGGCGTTCGGGGACCTGCTCACTGACGACGAGATCGAGGCAATTCTCGACTACATCAAAAGCACTTGGCCAGAACGCGCACGCGCTTACCAAGAACAAATGTCCGAGCAAAACTGATAGTCAGAAGGCAGTTATCCCGGTTTCGCGGAAACCAAAACTCCTGCCTCAAAGCGAGGCTTGCGTTTCAACCTTTGTTTGGCCAATTCAGGTTTGGCGAAATCCTCGATGATGGGACAGTCTGGGCGACCGTCTCCATGACAGTGGGAGGCGAGATGCTTTAGCGTCTCGCTCATTTGCTGCAGGGCCCTGGCTTTTTCCTCCAGTATTTCTACATGGGCCAATGCGATCGCTTTGACATCCGCGCTGGCCCGTTCGCGATCCCGCCACAGCGCCAGAAGTTCGCGCATGTCGTCCACCGAAAACCCCAAATCCCGCGCCCTGCTGATGAACCGCAATGTGTGGACGTCCTGATCATCGTAGATGCGATACCCTGCATCTGTTCGGTGCACCGGCGCTATGAGCCCTATGGATTCATAGTAGCGGATCATTTTTGCCGATACGCCTGAAGCTTTGGCTGCCTGTCCGATATTCATTGTGCGGGCTCCAGATTCATCTGGGAAAGTTGCTGAGGTACGGAATGAGGATTGATGGGCCGAGGCGAAAACCGCCTCAGCCGCAGGGCGTTCCCCAGCACAAACACGCTCGAAAGGGCCATGGCCCCCGCAGCGAGGGCCGGCGAGAGCAGAATTCCCCAAACGGGATAGAGCAAACCGGCTGCCACCGGGATCAAGACAGTGTTGTATGCAAATGCCCAAAAGAGGTTTTGCTTGATATTGCGGATGGTCGCCTTGCTCAAGGCGATGGCGTCGCCGACGGCGGTGAGGTCGCCCGACATCAAAACCACATCGGCACTTTCGATCGCGATGTCCGTTCCCGTTCCCACGGCAATGCCGACATCGGCTTCGGCAAGCGCGGGCGCATCATTGATACCATCGCCCACAAAGGCGAGGTGGCGGCCTGCCCCGCGAAGCGCTTTGATGGCGTCGACCTTACCGCTCGGCAGCACCTCGGCGACTACCTCGTCGATACCGAGTTGTTTGGCTACAGCCTGGGCGGTTTTTTCGTTATCGCCTGTGATCATCGCCACCTTAAGCCCAAGGGCGTGAAGGCGCTCGATCGCTGTGCGTGACGTGGGCTTGATAGGATCGGCCACCGAAATGATGGCGGCCAGCCGTCCATCAATTGCTGCATAGAGTGGCGACTTTCCCATTTCGGCAAATTCAACCGCCTGGTTTGCAAATGAATCGACCTCAATTCCGCTGCGTCTCAAAGCACGATCGGCCCCAACCAGCACTTTGCGCCCATCCACGTCACCGGTGACGCCAAAACCCGGATCGGCCAGAAAATCATCGGCGGCCAAAAGGTCCACAGACCTGGCATGCGCACCGCGAACGATCGCCTCGGCTATCGGGTGTTCGGAGTGCTGCTCGAGGCTTGCCACGAGCCTGAGAACGTCATCTTCCTCGAACCCAGGAGCGACGATCAGATCGGTCAACTCGGGCTGGCCCAATGTCAAAGTTCCGGTCTTGTCGAGCGCGACGACTTCGGCCGATCGCAGCGTTTGCAGCGCGTCGCCCTTGCGGAACAGGATGCCTAGCTCGGCCGCCCGCCCGGTGCCAACCATAATGGATGTGGGCGTCGCCAGCCCCATGGCACATGGACATGCAATGATGAGCACGGCGACGGCGTTGACCAGCGCAAAGCTCAGCTGTGGAGAGGGGCCGAACATCAGCCAGACCAGAAATGTTAAAGCGGCCAAACCGATGACGATTGGCACAAAGACCCCGGTAACCCGGTCGACCAACGCCTGGATCGGCAGCTTTGCCCCTTGTGTCCGCCGTCAGCACCCATGGCACAGGTTTGAGGTTGTAAGTTAAGGAGGTTT
>NZ_JBAFXA010000006.1:0-346887 GCF_036662815.1 Pelagibacterium mangrovi
AAAACCTCCTTAACTTACAACCTCAAACCTGTGCCATGGGTGCTGACGGCGGACACTCAGCCTTGTTGTAGACAGCCCTCACGCCCTTCTGCTCGTGCGCCAGGCACTTCTCGATCCAGTCGGTGTTGTAGCCGGCCTCATGCAACAGCGTGCTGGCTGTGCGCCGCAAATCATGCGGTCCGAACTTGGTAAGTGACTTCCCATCTTTCTGCGCCGCCTTGTAAGTCAGCGTCAGCACCTGGTTAAGTGTGGCAGCGCTCATCGGCGCATCCGAGTCGTACCGTGATGGCAAAACGAAGTCGGAACCACCGGCAAAGGTTTTCATGGCAATGAAAATATCCAGAGCCTGCTGGGACAGAAATACCAGGTGCGGGTTACGGCGTTTCATCCGCTCCTTTGGAATCGTCCACAACGCTTCGCTGAAATTGATCTCGCTCCAGGTCGCATTGGTCAGCTCGCTCTTGCGCACCATCGTCAGCAATAACAGCTTGGCCGCCGCACGGTTTGTTGGGCTTGTGCCCACTCGCTCCATGTACTGGTACATCAGCCCAATTTCTTCTGGCGTCAACGCTCGGTCACGTGGCTCGAATCGAGCGATGCTTGTTGGGCGCACCAGTTCTGCCGGGTTTTCGACCTTCTGCCCACGCTCGATGGCCCAGCGAAATACCTGCAACACGATTTCACGCACATGAACGGCGGTGGCCGGTGCGCCTCGCTCAACAATGGCATCAGCCAGCGCCCGCAAGTCTTCGTGGGTGATCTCCACCAGCTTCTGATTGCTGAATTTCGGCTTCAGCTCACGCTCATAAACCGAGCGGCGCATATCGCGGGTGGAGTCGGCCATCTGGTAGCCACGCAGCCACTTCTCCGCCCAGGCACCGAACGTCTCTGCATCTTTCACCCGCGCCTTGTCTCGGGCTTTCTCCTTGGCCGGCGACTTGCCCGCCGCAACCATCTTCTTGGCGTCACCCAACAGCTCGCGGGCTTCGGCCAGGGTGATGCCACCGACACCATAACGCCCAAAGGTGATGGTCTCCTGCCGACCGTTGATTGAGTAGTTGTAACGGAACGAGATGGAGCCGGCTGGAGTCACTGCCACATAGAGACCTTCCCGGTCATTCACTTTGTAGAGTTTGTCCCTGGGCTTGAGATTGCGCAGCTTGGTATCGGTCAGCATGTACCTTGTCCTTCTTCGTCTCCGATACCATGCTGAAAAAATCTCGAATTTATCGTATTTTTTCTTACGAAACAGTAACTTATAGAATATTAATACCATGAACACACAAAAGAACGCAGCATGGTATCGGCATCAATCATGGCATCGCCAAACCATAATACCAGCTTTAATGCCATGCTCAAACGGTGCTTGGCGCTTCCTCCCGTTGCCAGATCGTGCCAAACACAAACAAAAAAAAGCCCGCAATTACGCGGGCTTAGCGGCATTTCATGCCATCAGGTGCCTGGCTGTGCCAGACGCGGAATCATTCCCACTCGATCGTTCCCGGGGGCTTGCTCGTCACGTCATAGACGACGCGGTTGATGCCCTTGACCTCGTTGATAATCCGGGTCGCGGCGCGGCCGAGGAAGCCCATGTCGAAGGGGTAGAAATCGGCGGTCATGCCGTCGACGGACGTCACGGCGCGCAGGGCACAAACGTTCTCATAAGTCCGCCCGTCGCCCATCACGCCGACTGTCTGCACGGGTAGGAGCACGGCGAAGGCTTGCCAGATGGTGTCGTAGAGGCCCGCCTTGCGGATCTCATCGAGATAGATCGCGTCGGCCTGGCGCAGGATATCGAGCTTTTCGCGCGTCACACCGCCCGGAAGACGGATGGCGAGGCCGGGTCCGGGGAAGGGATGGCGGCCCACGAAGTGTTCGGGCAGGCCCAGTTCGCGACCCAGCTTGCGGACTTCGTCCTTGAAGAGTTCGCGCAGCGGTTCGACGAGCTTCATGTTCATGCGCTCGGGCAGCCCGCCGACATTGTGGTGGCTTTTGATGGTGACCGAGGGACCGCCGGTGAAGGAGACGGATTCGATCACGTCCGGATAGAGCGTGCCCTGGGCGAGGAACTCCACGCCACCGATCTTGGCGGCTTCCTTTTCGAACGTCTCGATGAACAGCCGGCCGATGATCTTGCGCTTGGCTTCGGGCTCGGTAACGCCTTCGAGTTCGCCGATGAATTCATCCGCCACATCAACATGTACCAGCGGGATATTATACTGATGCCTGAACATCGAAACGACTTCGTCCGCCTCGTTCTTGCGCATCAATCCGTGATCGACGAAAATGCAGGTTAGCTGATCGCCGATCGCTTCGTGGATCAGGATGGCGGCGACCGAGGAATCCACGCCGCCCGACAGCCCGCAGATCACTTTCTTGTCGCCGACCTGCTTGCGGATCGCGGCGATGGCCTGCTCACGATAGGCAGCCATCGTCCAGCTCGCCTCGCAACCGCAGATCGCGTGCACGAATTGCGCATAGAGCTTGGCGCCATCGGGGGTGTGCACGACTTCTGGGTGAAACTGCACGCCGTAGAATTTACGCTCTTCGTTGGCAATGATCGCGAACGGTGCGCCGGGCGAGGTTCCCACCGCCTCGAAGCCCTCGGGGATCGCCGAGACCTTGTCGCCGTGGCTCATCCACACCTGATAGGAATGGTCGAGCTCCCAGACGCCGTCATAGAGCGCGCAATCTTTTTCGATGCGGACTTCGGCGCGGCCAAACTCGCGGATATACCCCGGCTCGACGACGCCACCGAGCGCCACGCACATGGCCTGCTGTCCATAACAGATACCCAGCACGGGAACGCCGTATTCGAGCAATTTGAGATCGACCTGGGGCGCGCCCTCCTCGATCACGCTTGCCGGTCCGCCCGAAAGGATGATGCCTTTGGGCTTGAGCACGTCGAGCCTTTCGGCCGCCGTGCTGAAAGGATGGATTTCGCAATAGACCCCGGTTTCGCGCACCCGCCGCGCTATGAGCTGGGTGACCTGGGAACCGAAATCGACGATGAGGATGGTGTCGGTGGGGGCGTCGTTTTGCATGGCGAGGCTTTAATCGGAATCGAACGATGAAGCAATGGGGCGCAAGCTGCAACCTCCGCGTGAAGATGACGCAAATAAACCCATGAGGCCGTGCAACTCCCCGATGACTGCCGCGTTGTTAGGACAACTGGCGGGAATATATCGGGCTTCCCCTAACCGCCGCGAAAACGGGTTATGCGCGGCCCCCAAAGCGTCCCACTCCGCGCTCTCCCGGTCAAAAGGCCAGTTGCGGTCCCATGCCCTCAGGCCTTTTGCAGCCACCCCGGATGTCCCTCGCATCCGGGGTGGTTGAATTCCAGCCCCCCAAAATCGTTGTCAGGTGTTCAGAATTGCAAGCGACAGGTTGAGGATCGTCGCAAAGCCGACCCAGGCTGCATAGGGCGCGAACAGCAATGCCGAGACTCGGTCCTTGTTCCAGCGCTCTGCGATGAAGGCGACGATAACGCCAAGCATGGGCACGATGACGACCATGCCCAGCCAGAGATTTTCGGCCATGAAGAAGGCAGGCGACCAGGTCCAGTTGAGCAGCATCTGCCCCACCCATAGTCCCATGGCCAGACTTACGGGGGCGATTAGGGAGGTGCGCCATCCGGCGATCGCGATCATTGCGTAAAGTGTGAACCAGACCGGCGCGAATATCCAGTCGGGTGGGTTGAATGGCGGTTTGTCCAGCCCGGCATACCACGCACCGGGCGCTGTCTGTGTGCCGATCAGGGCGCCCACGCCGATCACGAGAACGAGGAAAACCGCCAGCGTCAGAAGCGAGCGGGGCTGCTTGAGAGTGTCGAAGGATAGGACTTGGTTCATGCACCGTGAACGCCGGGATGGCGTTTTTGGTTCATGCGCCCTTTTTGGTCAGGGTCGCGCAGAAAAAGCCGTCTGTATCGGTCGAGGCGGGTGTCAGGGTTACCGTCTTCCCGTTCCGGTTCAACGGAGCCGGGATCGAGGGGAAGAGAGCGGTCCAGCGCTCTTCCAAAAACGTGAGCCCGAAATCGGGGTGCCGCTCGAGGAACGCCGAGACCTGGTGGTCATTTTCCTGCGGCAGGATGGAGCATGTGATGTAAACGAGTTCGCCGCCCGGCTTGAGAAGACGCGAGGCGGTGTCGAGCACGGCCGCCTGCTCGGCCATACGCGTTTCGAGCTGCGCCGGCGTGAGCTTCCATTTGGTATCGGGCCGCCGTCGCCATGTGCCGGTGCCTGTGCAGGGAGCATCGACCACCACCCTGTCGAGCCGCCCCTCGAGGTCGCTAAGTGCATTCGGATCGGGATTTCGGACCTGAACGTTGCGTACGCCATTGCGCTTCAACCGCTCATGGATGGGAGCGAGGCGAGTGCGCTCGCTGTCGTAGGCGAAGATCTGGCCCGTGTTGGCCATGCCCGCCGCCATGGCCAGCGTCTTGCCGCCGGCCCCGGCGCAAAGGTCGAGAACCTGCTCGCCGGGCCGGGCTCCGGTCAGCAGGGAAACGATCTGGCTGCCTTCGTCCTGAACTTCGAACCAGCCCTTTTGATATCCCTCGTCGGCGGTGACGTTCGCGGTCCGCGCATCGGTCGGGCCCGAAACGACACGCAGGCCATCGGGAGCGATTGCCGTTTCCTGCGGCGAAAACCGCGCCAGCGATTTTTTCACCCGCGCCCTGTCCGATTTCAGCCGATTGACACGCATGCCTAGGGGCGGACGGGTGGTCATCCCCTGCCCTTCCTCGATCCACCGCGAGCCGAAATTTTCCTCCAGTGCCGGTGCCAGCCATTCGGGCACATCGGCCTTCACCCAATCGGGTGCGTCGGAAAAAACGGAATCCGAAGAAAGCCTTAGCGCCTCGGCCTCGGTGATTGATTCAGGTGCGAAGCGATCGGTGCTGAAGTCCTGGTTGATGGACTTAATGTCCTGATTCCACTCGGTTACCATCACCGAGAGCACCAGAGCGCGAGGAGTATCCTCGCCCATTCGCCATGCATGGCTCGCGCGTTTGCGCAACGCGTCATAGACGATGTTGCCGATTGCAGCGCGATCACCCGCCCCGGCGAATCGGTGGTCGAGCGCCCATCCTTTAAGCGCTTCGGAAGCCGGGCGTTTGCGCGCTTCCATATCGGCAAGCACCTCGATGGCCGCCGCGATCCGTCCGGGCAACCGCATCAGAGCGTACCTGCCACATAGAAGAGGCGGCCCAGCAATTCGCCCCAAAGGAAAAGCAACAGCGCCGCGCCCACCACATAAGCGAAAAAGCGCCGGGGCACATGATTGGTGGTGATGTGGATGCCGTAATGGATGAGGCGCGAGAAAACGAACAGCATCGCGACCGTCGCCTCGTACCAGTTCGGGCCCAGATACAGCGCCAATCCGCCGGCAAGATAGAGCAATACCGGCAGTTGGAACTGATTGTCGAATGCGTTCGACGCCTTGATGGCGGTTTCAGGCCATCCGTCGCGTGAAAGCGCGATATCGCGAATATGGATCTCGCCGCGCAGGATACGCGGCACGCGCTGAGCGCCTAGCCAACCCAGGGCGCAGAGGGCAAGCGCCCCCTGCAGCCACAGGGCCGTGACCAGCCAGAACGCCGCGCTGTCCATCCCGCTCAATTGCCTCCGCGATAGTTCGGGCTTTCGCGCGTGATGGTGACGTCATGGACGTGGCTTTCGCTGAGCGCCGCGCCGGAAATCTTCACGAAGGTGGCTTCGCGCCGGAAGGTTTCCAGATCTTTGGCGCCGGTATAGCCCATGGCGGCGCGCAGTCCGCCTGCCAACTGGTGCAGCACGGCGCCGGCCTGTCCCTTATAGGGAACCTGCCCTTCGATCCCTTCGGGCACCAGCTTCATGGTGTCGTTGACTTCCTGCTGAAAGTAGCGGTCGGCCGATCCGCGCGCCATGGCGCCGACCGAACCCATACCGCGGTAGGATTTATAGCTGCGCCCCTGGTAGAGATAGACCTCGCCGGGGCTTTCGTCGGTGCCTGCAAGGAGCGAGCCGACCATGGCCACCGATGCACCGCCTGCCAAGGCCTTGGCCAGATCGCCCGAGAATTTGATGCCGCCATCGGCAATCACCGGCACGCCCTGCTTGTCGGCCTCTTCGGCGCAGGCCATCACGGCCGCGAGCTGGGGGACGCCGACGCCGGCCACAATTCGGGTCGTGCAGATGGAGCCGGGCCCGATGCCCACTTTGATCGAATCCGCCCCAGCGTCGATCAATGCCTTGGTGGCTTCGGCGGTTGCGACGTTGCCCGCCACGATACGCGTGGAATTGCTCTCGCGCTTGATGCGCTCCACAGCCTCGGCGACCCGCACCGAATGGCCGTGGGCCGTATCGATGACCAGCAGGTCGACACCAGCGTCGATCAGGGCCAACGAGCGCTCGAAGCCCTGATCGCCCGTGGTCGAGGCGGCAGCGACGCGCAGCCGTCCCTGTGCATCCTTGATGGCGTGGGGGTTGAGCTGGGCCTTTTCGATGTCCTTGACGGTAATCAGCCCGATGCAGTTCTGGTACTCGTCGACGACGAGCAGTTTTTCGATGCGATGCTGGTGCAGCAGGCGCTTGGCCTCGTCCTGACTGACGCCCTCGCGCACGGTTATCAGCCCCTCGCGCGTCATCAGCTCGGAAATCTTCTGGCGGTCATTGTTGGCAAAGCGCACATCGCGGTTGGTGAGAATACCCACCAGCTTGCCATTCTTGCGCCCACCGGCCCCGCCATCGGCCACCACGGGGATGCCCGAAATCTTGTAGCGATCCATCAGGGCATAGGCATCGGCCAGCGCCGCGTCGGGGCCGATGGTGATCGGGTTGACCACCATGCCGGACTCGAAATGTTTGACCTGCTTGACCTGTTCGGCCTGCTGCTCGACCGTAAGGTTGCGGTGGATCACCCCCATGCCACCGGCCTGCGCCATGGCGATCGCCATATTGGCTTCGGTTACCGTGTCCATGGCCGAAGACATGATCGGCATGTTCAGCGAGATGTCCTTGGTGACGCGACTGCTGATGTCGACGTCGGTCGGCAACACGTCCGACCGTGCCGGCTGCAGCAGCACGTCGTCGAAGGTGAGCGCGGCGTCACCGGTGATGGAAGAAATGATTTTCGCCAAGGCCAGCCCCTTTTCGTGCCCTTCATCGTAGAACAGATGAATGTCGATGGTTTAGCGTGGCGAGCCGTCGGCTTTATGACCGCTCCGCTCGTCCGCGTTGTCCGCTTGCCGGCGAAGGAAACGACTCAGCGCCAGCTTTTGGGTTGGCGAGGGTCAATAGCACCGCGACCACGGTTTGGGAAGTGGGGCGCTACTCCCGGATATCCTGATAGTCGGTCGTCGCGGGTTTGCCCCTGAAGGTCATCGAGACAAAATTCTTGGCGTAGATGAAGCCGGTGCGCAGGATTCCCTCGTGTGCCAGCCGGCGTCCCGAAGTTTTGATGCGCAGGCGGTGCGTCCATTTGACCGGGCCGATCTTGGACATCCGCACGGCAACGTCGGTGTCCTCGCCATAAAAAGCGATCGAACGATCAAAGCCGCCCGCCTTTTCCCAGGCTTCGCGCCGGAAGACGAAATTGCCGCCGTGAATGACCGAGCCGACCCGCAGGACGAACCTGTTGATGATATAGGCGACGTAGGTGAAGACGTAGAAGACTTCGACAAGCGCCCGCTGGCCGCGCGTCAAATCGTAATAGAAATAGGGCCCCGAGAGACAAACCAGTTCGGGGTGGCGGGTGAATTCGTCAAATACCGTCGACAGCCAGCCCTCGGGCACCATCGTGTCGGCATCGATATTGGCCACCAGATCATAGCCGGCGCTGGCGACGAAACCGGCGTGGCGGGCATGGACCAAGCCTTTGTTCATCTCCTTGACGACCCGCACACCGGGATAGCTCGCGGCGATCTCACCCGTGCGGTCGGTCGAGGCGTTATCGATCACAATGATGTCGGCGGGGTGCCCGCTGCGATCGATCTCGGCAAGGATAGCCTCGAGGCATTGCCCGATCATCGCTTCTTCATTGTAAGCGGGAATTACGAATGCGACTCTCATGCGGCCCGTCGAATTAGCTTCCATATGCTCGATAAGCGGTCGTTATAGTCGTTTGTCAACGCGTGAAGACGGTCATTTCATGGCTGTTATCGGCCATTTCCACATCTCCCGCGCCCGAATGGCCCGATTTACAGCAAATGATGCGCCTAGACCATACCCCGATCTAAAGCGCGAAAATATCGGCATCGTCATCCTTGCCGCCTCCGATCGCCGTCGTGATCATTTCAGCAGCGATACGCGCAAAGGTGATGCCGTTGCCGCCATATCCCATGAGCGCGAATATCCGGGGGCGGTTTGGAACCGGCCCGATCAGCGGCAGACCGGTTGCCGTCGTGCCGAAGCTGCCCGCCCACGCGAACTCGGGAGCGGGGTCGATCCGAGGCAGAAGGTGCGCCAGCTTTTCGGTAAGACGCTCGGTTTTTTCTCCGATCAGTGCATCACGTTTTTCCTCGTCCTCGAACGACGCGTCCTCCCCGCCGCAGATGATGCGGCCGTCATGGGTCGTCCTGAGGTAGAGATATGGGTCGGATGCTTCCCAGATGAGCGGGTTGCCCGGCACAAGCGCCGACTCCGTCTGGCGCCCGGTGGCGATCGCCCATGTGGAGATGATCTGGTGACGATCTTGCTTGACCATATCGACCAGCTCATATCCCGTCGCCAAAACCACCTGGGAAGCCGAGATGGTATGACCCGATTTTGTCGTTACCGTCACGCCATCCGGCGCATGGATAAATTCCGCCGCTTCTTCAGGAGCGTAGATGCGAGTGCCCCTCTCGGCGGAACGATTGAGCAGGCCTGTCGTCAATTTCACCGGGTCGAGCGCGAGATTGTCGCGGCTCAGGATGGCGCCGGCCCGATCGATGCCGAACCGGTCCGCCAATTGGCCCGCCGTCAAATATCGTGCCGAGAGCCCCGCAGCCGCTCTTGCCTCGGCTTCTTCGCGAAGCGCCGAACCGGTCAGTTGATTGCCTGCGAGATAAAGCGTCTCGCGCGGAGACATCCGACAGTCGATGCCGAGTTCATCGATGCGCCCCTTGAGGTTGAGAACCGCTAGCCGGGCACGCCGCCAGGCTCGTGTCGCCTTGTCGCGTCCAACCATTCTCCAAAGGTCGCGCAGCGGCACGTCGATCTCATATTGCACCAGCGCCGTGGTTGCCGGCGTGGAGCCTTTGGACGGGCCGCGGCGGTCGATCACCACCACGTCATGGCCGGCCTCGCTCAGAAGATCGGCGGTCATCGCGCCAGAGATTCCGGCCCCGACGACCAGCACATCGGTTCGAATATCGCGCTGGAGCCGTCGTTCCTCGACCTTGGTCGTGCGATAGGAGAGCCATACCGGTCGGCCGGTTCGCAGATCGAGCGTACGCCTCACGCCGCTTCCCTGGCCTTTTCCCGCGTGGCCCAGCCTTCGCCGACCCATTCGCGCACCCGTATGGTGATCTCGTTGTTCTCGATATCGATGAGGTTATAGGCGTTGGGCTCACCGCGCAGACGCGTGGAGGTCGTGGACGCCGCCTGGGCGACGAGGATATGTCCCGCAGCGCTTTCACGAGGTCCGCTGGGCTCGGCGACCCGGACCTGTCCGGCCTGCTCGTGCTTGCGGACGTAGGACATGTGGAAATGCCCCGAAAGCACGAGCCTGACGCCGATCCGGGAAAAGGTCTCGAGCGCCTTGTCGGCGCGCCGTACCCGGTTCTGGTGCCTGACCATGGGTTCTTCGGGGTGAAGCAGCGGGTGATGGGCGATAACGATCTTGACGGTATCGGACGGGACCTGAGCAAACCGTGCTTCGAGCCGCTCAAGCTGTTCCCGGCTGATCGAACCATCGGACCAGTTCAGACCCCGCCAATTGGCCCGGCGCGACGTTTTGAGACCGGCCAGCGCAACGCCATCTTTATGAACGAAAGGTTCGAGGTCGCGGGAGATATAGCGGCGATAACATCCGTATGGGTTGAAGAAGCGCCGGATCAGATTCCGCTCGGGTACGTCATGATTTCCCGGAACGGCCATGAAGGGTGCCGGGAGGGAATCGAGAAATTCCCGCGCCTTTTGGAATTCCTCCGGACTACCGATTTGCGTGAAATCGCCGGAAACCACGACGAGGTCGGGTTCCTGCGCCTTGATTTCGTTTTCCAGCGAGCGCACGACAGCGTCGTCATGCCGCCCGAAATGCAAGTCGGAAAGATGGAGGATGCGCATCAGGCCGGATGCCCCATCGTGCCGACCTGTTTAGCCGCTTCAGATTGTTCCTCGGAAATCTCTTCCTTGATGGCCCGCAAGGGGGCCAAAACCGTGAGCGCACGCGGATAAATCTTGAACTGCAAGGGGACCTCCATCGACGTCACCTCCCCATCGATCATCAATTGCAGGCGCGGTTTCTTGGCGCGGATGGTCACGCTCTTGGCCGTTGAGATATCCAGAGCATCGTAATCACGCCACCGCCCCGCCAGCATCCCTGTCGCAAGCTTGAACATATCGCCGGTATTGAGGTGCCGCAGCACATAAATGGTCAGCAGCCCGGTATCGAGCTTGTCACGGTGGAAGAAACGGCCCAGCCCTTCGTCATAAGGGTTTGAGGCCACGGCGATCGCTTGGACGCGCTCGATCCGGGTCTGGCCGTCTCCCGTCGAAATCTCGAGCGCCAGCCGCCTCGCCCTCGCAATTCGGCGGAAGAAATAGCGCATATAGCCGATTTTGGCGCCGACCCCCTGCCCCCGGATATACTCGCGGCCCGCCGCCAGCTCGGGGATAACGCCGATCACTGCCTTGTGCAGGAAGATCGTGCCGTTGACCTCCGATACGTCGATGGCCAACGGCTCCATGGCGGCGAGCGCATCGATGCATTCTTCGAGATCGAGCGGCACCTCCAGGTCGCGGGCGAGCAAATTGGCGGTGCCGAGCGGCAGGATGGCGAGGTTCTTGTCGGTCTCGATAACCGCAGTAGCCAGCGCCGTCACCGTGCCATCCCCGCCGGCGGCGATGATCGTATCGGCGTCGCTTTCAAGCGCCTTTTTTATGCGCTCGGAAAGTTGTGCATCGGGATCGGCGTCGATGGTAACCTCAAGGCCCTTCGCCTCGAACATGGCCTTGAGGCCGCTCTCGGTTACGCCCAGCGTCTGAACGGTGCCGGAATTGACATTGAGAACGAGATAAAAGCGTCTTTGCGACATTCTTGCTGCCTGTTGAGATGAGCCCCGTGCCCACATCAACGTCTGGAACACGCTATTGTTTCGCCCTGACGAAATAATCCCTGCGTCGCATTGTCACCGCGCGCCGAAAGGGTGATGATGTTCCCGATCGATAATCCAGACTCAATCCTTCCGGACCAGTTCGTTGTCCCGTCTCATCCCGCTGATCCTGGCGGTTGCATTGTTCATGGAAAACATGGACGCAACCGTCATCGCGACCTCGCTGCCCGCCATCGCGGAAGATATCGGCACGACGCCCGTGGCGTTGAAGTTGGCCTTCACCGCCTATTTCGTGGCGCTAGCCATCTTCATCCCGATGAGCGCGTGGCTCGCCGACAAGTTCGGCGCCAAGAATGTGTTTCGCGCGGCAATCCTGGTGTTCGTGATCGGCTCGATCGCCTGCGCTTTTGCCGGTTCGCTGCACGAGTTCGTTCTGGCGCGCTTCCTCAAGGGGATGGGCGGCGCGATGATGACGCCCTTGGCGCGGCTCATCCTTTTGCGCACGACCCCGCGAACCGAACTCGTCAGCGCCATGGCCTGGTTGACCATCCCCGCCCTGATCGGGCCGACGCTGGGACCGCCGATCGGCGGATTTCTGACGACTTTTCTTTCCTGGCACTGGATATTTCTCATCAACGTGCCCATCGGCCTGCTCGGTGTAGTGCTGATCACCAAATATCTTCCGCACGTGGAATCGGCGGAACTTCGTCCAATGGATTTCCCCGGCCTTGTCCTTTCGGCGATTGCCTTTGCCGGCATCGTCTTCGGCCTCTCCCTGCTCTCGATGCCCGTGCTGCCGACATGGGTGGGGATCGCCTCGACTGTCGCAGGGATCGCGGCCGTGCTGATCTACATCCCCTATTCGCTCAGGGTAAAGCATCCCCTGCTCGATCCTCGTCTGTTCCTGCGGCCTTCGTACAGGGCGGCCGTGGTGGGGACATCGCTCTTTCTCATCGCTGCCGGCGCCACACCCTTCCTGTTGCCGCTCATGCTGCAGGTTGGCTTCGGCTATTCGCCCTTCGAAACCGGGATGATCACTTTCGTCGCCTCGCTCGGAGCGCTGACGATGAAATTTGTTGCCAAGCCGATATATGAGCGCATCGGGTTTCGAACGGCCCTCATAGCCGCCACGGTTCTTTCGGCGATGGGCATGGCCATTAACGGCACATTTGTCGCCCAGACGCCCGTCATCGTCATGATGCTTGTGTTTTTCTTCGTGGGACTGGTGCGGTCGATGTATTTCACGGGCCAGAATGCCCTGGCGTTCGCCGATATCGACGACGATCAGGCCGGCCCGGCCACCGCCATCCATTCGGTTATGCGTCCAATCGCCACTGCCTTGGCCGTGGCCCTGGCGGGCGGGGTGCTCGAACTGAGCAGCCACCTGCGCGGCGAACCACTCGGGGTTCCCGATTTCCATACCGCCTTTTTCGTGATCGCCGCCCTGTCGCTTATGGCCGTGATCCCCTATCTACGGCTCGAAAAGGACGCCGGCAGCGAAATCTCGGGCCACCGCTCTGCCGCACAGCGCGCCGCGGCGCTGGAAAAAGCGAGCGAGGAAGGCTTCGAGGGACGTTCGCCGCGCTTCTGAACCGCAAAAGTGGCATCCACTTTTGCTGGAAACGCCCTAGTCCTGCCGCTCGCCCTTAAAGCCGCGCGCGATCAAATAGGTTTCGGCGGATTCGGCACGGCTCGAAGGCGGCTTGGCATGGAATGTCGAGGCGAAATTCCGCTTGAGCATGCCGAGCAATTCATGCTCGGTTCCGCCCTGGAAGACCTTGGCCACGAACGTCCCGCCCGGTGCCAGGACGTCAAGTGCGAAGTCGGCGGCGATCTCTACCAGCGCAATGATCCGCAAATGGTCGGTAGGCTTGTGACCGGTCGTGGGCGCTGCCATGTCCGAGAGGACGATATCGGCCTTGTGCCCGCCCAGAAGGTCGATCAACGCCTGTGGCGCGTCGTCATCGGTAAAGTCCTTCTGCAGAAGGGCCGTGCCCGGTACAGGGTCCATTTCGAGATAGTCGATGCCGACCACGGTTGGGTTATCCGGATCGGATTTGACGGCCTTGACCGCCACCTGACACCAGCCGCCCGGTGCCGCTCCCAGATCGACCACGCGCATTCCGGGCTTGAGCAAATTGTATTTTTCATCGAGCTCGAGCAGCTTGAAGGCCGAACGGGCTCGCCAACCTTCCAAACGGGCCTTGGCCACATAAGGATCGTTGAGCTGGCGCTGCAGCCAGCGCGTCGATGATGTCGAGCGCTTGCGCGCCGTCTTGACCCGCGTCTTGAGATCGCGCTCGCCGCGACGGCCGGCACCCTTGCCGGTCGGCTTATTGGGCATCGCTTGCTCCCCTACGCCTGCGGTTGGATCGTGGCCGCATCCAGACCCTGTCATTGGACATCATTGAAATCAGAATTCCCTCCCGCAATCCCCGGTCGGCAACCCGAATCCGCTGGCAGGGCCATTCGCGCCGTATGGCCTCGAAAATGGCGCAGCCCGGAATGACCAAATCGGCGCGTTCCCGTCCGATGCACGGATTGGCCATGCGCTTTTCATAACTCATGGCCAACAGCACCCGCATTGTGGCGTCCACGTCATGGGCATGCATCCAAAGCCCGTCGACCTTGGCCCGCTCATAACGTTCGAGCCCGAGATACAGACCGGCCAGCGTGGTCACCGTGCCCGACGTGCCCAGAAAATGGACCGGATGGCTGCCCAGCATGTCACGCAGCTTTTCGCGCCCCCGGAAATGGCGCAATTGTTCGGTGACGTGATTGACCATGGCCTCGAACACCTCGGGCGTCACGTCAACGCCGCCGAACTTTTCGGCAATGGAGACGACGCCGACGGGAAGCGACTGCCAAGAACGGATCGAGGCCGAGGTCTTGCCCTGGTTACGCGGGCGACCGCCCCGGAAATCTATCCAGGCGAGTTCCGACGATCCGCCACCGATATCGAAGAGAATGGCACCCGGCGCACCGGTTTCGATCAAATCCGCACAGCCCGTCACCGCCAGTTCGGCCTCGGTCTTGCGATCGATCACCTCGAACTGAAGTCCGACTTCGCGCTTTACCCGGTTAAGAAACGCAGCCGAGTTCGTCGCCGACCGACATGCCTCGGTGGCGACGATCCGCGCCTTCACACCCTCGTGCTGCGCGAGCTTGCTATTGCACAGCTTCAGCGCTTCGATGGTGCGTTCGATGGCCGCCTCGGACAGGCGGCCCGTCTGGCTCAGGCCCTCGCCCAGCCGCACGATACGGGAAAAGCCGTCGAGCACGCGAAAGCCATTGTCAGTGGGCTTGGCAATCAGCAAGCGGCAGTTATTCGTACCCAGATCCAGCGCAGCATAGATCGGGGCGCGCTTCTTGCGTGCAGCGCCGGATTTGGATTGCGATGTCCACCGCGGCCCGCGCTTGGCACCCGGATGCGCCTTTGCGTCGTCGCGATCATGCCGAACAGCCTCACGTCCGCGCTCCCGCGCATGAACGCTGGCCGCCGACAAGGCGGTGGACCGATTGGAATCGGTCACTCGGTTCTCCGTGCTGCCTGGTCGCCTGCTCGACGGTGCAAAGGCTGTTCGCCTTTTGCACATTCCGACGGCGCCCGCGGCAGATCATTTTCACTTCACGGACACGGTAGTCCATCGCGGATGGTAACGCAACGATTGCCATCGAAGCGCATCTCATCGATGTCGGTCAATTTGTAGCCACAAAAATCCAGTTTATCCGAGCCTCTAGGGAGGGGGGCCGCAGTAGCGCAGTCCCCGTGCACGCGCCCAGCGTGATCAACCTGCCCTCCTGCGGAAAATCCTCCAATTGGCCGCCCCGTTCGCAACGGGTCTCGTCTGCCAACGACTTGACAGAAACTGGTGCCGACCCCAACCGGTGCTCCGGTTGTGCTCGATTGCACAAGCCAAGGACAAATAATAAGTGATGCGTATTGTCTTTTCGCTTCTTCTCGCCTTGGTCGCCGCCTCCGCGGTGACCACTCCCGCTTCCGCCAAGGATGCCCAAACCGTAATCAACGTCATGCTCAACGAACTGGGTGCCTCGCGGCCTTCGGGTTGTCCGGGCCGCTGGTGCGCCTGCTATCTCGACACCGTGCTGGCCCGCACCGGACTTGCCCCGCGCGGCTCGAACCAGGCCCGCGATTTTGCCAACTACGGCGCCGCCGCCAATCCTGGCACCGTGGGCTCCATTATGGTGATGTCCAACCACGTGGGGGTCGTCGTGGGCTCGTGCGGAAACGGCCAGGTTCAGATCGTCTCCGGCAATTATTCCAACACCGTCGCCCTGGGCTGCTACAGCCCCAACCGTGCCATCGCCTGGCGCGCGCCCGTGCAGCACTAGCGTATCGTAGCGAAGTGCAAATGCGGGCTTGAAATCGCCGTCATGTGTCGCTAAACAGGCGCAACTCGTCCGGCAGCGACCGGTTCGGGACAAGCGGCAAGCTCGCTGGTGGGGAATAGGTTAACGGTAGACCCACGGACTCTGACTCCGTTAGTCCTGGTTCGAATCCAGGTTCCCCAGCCAAACAAAATCAATGACTTAGCAGAGAAATCGCCCAAAAACGTGTCGCACATGTCGCGGAATTGGTGGGAAGCTAAGCCATTGATTTGTAACAGATCGGAATGAGCGGAGGCAGCGGAGCGCGACACATGCGCGACATGGTTGCCACCGATTCCGGCTGTTACAGCCCCTGCCCCGCAAAGGAAAAAGCCCACCGCCCGAAGCGATGGGGTTGGTCGGCAACCAGCTGATGGCCCGTGGGCGATAGAGCACCGGCCGACCTATTCCATTGCGCCGCTTCGGTAAGCCCGCATCACTGAAGGCTCCATCCGACCGCACGGGTACGGACGTGGTAGCTCGAGGCGGCGTTGTGGTGGTTAGGCGGCTTGGGCTTCGTCGCTGTCGCCGGGGTTTTCATAGAAACCGTCGTCGGCGGTCTGGGCTGGGATGGGCGTCGGGAACCAGTCTGTATAGCCCTCGGGCGGTGTCCAATCCGTCGCTTGCCGCGCCATCGCCAGTTCTTCGGCGGTGGGCTCGTAGGTTGCGCCCGAAAGCCGGGCTAAATCTCGCTCGATCGAAGCGGCCAGATTGCTCGTGAAGTCGTAAAGTTCTTGCAGATTCTCGTCGCGCAGCATCTTCGCTTTGAGCGCAACGTCGTCGAGATCCCGCGATTCACTTTCCACTAGCCGGGCGATGGCCTGCTCCTGCAATTCGCACAGACCATCCGAAATGTGATCTGAGTACCGGATGCCGGTCGCCAGCCAGTCGCGTTTGCGATCCTGCCCATTGCCGAGTTTGCGGCATTCGCGCCAATCGCCTTAGACTTTCCAAACTTCAACTCAGGGCCGGGAAACCGGCCCTTTTCTGTGTTCGGGTGCAGCAGCGAAAGTAGACACGGCCCCAATACAGTGCCACCATCGACCTGATTGGGAGGGGCTCATGAATATATGGCGACTATTGGCACGTCTGTTGGCCGGAAGGCGACCCAAACTTGTCTACTCAAAGCGGCAAGATACTGCGATCGTTCTGGTTGAACGAGCGAGGATCTCAAACGTAGAGACTTTGCTTCGAGGGCCGTGCTGGGTAATCGACGGCGACACCATCATCATCAACAACGTGCGTATAAGGCTCGCCGGCATCGACTCTCCAGAACTCGATCACCCATGGGGCAAGAAGTCGAAGTGGGCTCTCGTGCAACTCTGCAAGGGCCAAACCATCACCGCCAGGATCAGGCCGGAGCTGTCGCACGATCGAGTTGTAGCGGATTGCTTTCTACCCGATGGGCGCGATCTAAGCGCGGAACTCGTCAAGCTCGGCCTCGCTGTAGATTGGCCGAAGTTCTCCGGCGGGAAGTACAGGCACTTAGAGCCGCCGGGCACAAGGCAGCGGTTGTGGCGCGCCGACGCTCGTCAGAGGGGCAAGTTCTACGTTGCTCCGCCGGATTGAGGCGGGCCTTCGCCTTCGCGTCTCCTACCACCTCTTTGGCACGTTTCCCGGCGTGAAATGCACCGTCATCGGCCGCGCCCCGCACCTCTCGCACCGGAACCGCCCCAAAAAATAATCCCGGTGCGGCCTCACGTTGAAGTCAGAGCCGAAAATCTCGATCAGGCGCTCGATCGGCATCTGCCTCGAGTGATGGCACCGGCAAAACAGGGTGCAATGATCCTCCACCTCCAAATGGTCTTGGAGGGTTTCCACCACGTAAGCGCCGTTCCGATGTCCCATGTTGATCTCCTTCGAGCGAGACATACGATGAGAACGAAAAGAGAACAAGATGGGGCGGCGCTTGTTGAAGAGAATTGCGTGGAAGATGGCGGGCTAGCTGGACGTATGCCGTGAAGCCGCTTACGTTTTCCGAGTAGGATATTCTAGGGGCGAAAAGATGCGACTTCTAATTCTCGCTGCAGCTTTACTCACTGCCACCTCGGCTATCGGTCAGAGCACCTTGATAATTGTAAACGGCAATGAACTGCATGCTGAATGCCAGGACCGTAGCCCCATCTGCGTTGGGTATGTCGCTGGGGTCGCCGATGCATTAGAGGCGCTATCGGGGTCGGTTCCGCATACATGCCGTCAGGAGCAAGTCGAGTTGGGCCAGCTAGTAGACCTCGCAAGGCAAACTCTCATAGACAACCCTGCAACAAGGCACCGTGGCGCGTTCAATATCGTGGCCGAAGCGTTTGTTGCGGAATGGCCGTGCTGAGTGTTTTATCGCGTCCATTCGGGCCGCTTAGTTGTCGCTCATAAGGTTTAACCATGAATTATCCCGACGATATACTGGCGCTCCTGGCGGACACGCGCAAAGCATTCGGTGAGGCTAAAACCATTGAAGACGTAATGGCAGCATGGCATCACTTCCGCCTTGTAGAGGGCTGTGTAGAACGCTCTTGGCCCGACGATAGACAGACAATGGAAGCGCTACGCCGAGCAAAGAGCGGCCTTTCCGCCTTTACCCGTGATGTACGAGAGAACATGTCGTCTCCCTATCACGGATGGAGCGCTGACCTATACGCGCTCGAGCGCTGCGTCACACCGCAATACGACAAGGATGGGTGGCCAGTTTGACGATTAGGAGCTGACTTAACTCAGTTCTCTATTGTGCGGCCCGCGCCGCTGACGCTTCCATGCGCTTATCGGCAACAGCCTGCTTCTTCTCCGTTCGGCTTATTAAAGAAGTTAGCGTGGCATCGCGCCAGCGCGCGTCCAACTTGTCGCAGCCTGTCAGCTTTCTCAGTACGTCAATCGGATCGGCTTGATCACCGAACACCTTATAGGCGGTCTGGTCAAAGTAGAGTTCCTTCAGGGCGAACGCATATTCGTGTGCAATGCGATAGACCTCTTTAGCCTGATCTTGGTCTACCATTTCCTGAAGGAAGGCATCTAATATTAGCATGCTGGCTTTTGTCTGTGTAAGGGAGTGGTCGTCAGTCCTGTGTAATGTGTTGATATTGGCCAAGCGACTTTTTACACAATCCAGCGGGTGCAAAAGGGCAATATCAATGACGCGATCGATATTGGGAAAATAGCCCGATATCGTGACGAAACGGTCTAGGATGTCGTGTTCATCAACCCCCAATACGGTCGCCATAAAGTCGATCTGAATGCGTCGGTCATTCAAATTACCGACGACGACCGCCGCGTTGGGGGTGGCTGCGTATGCATCGGGGACTTTCAAGACGCTATTCACGAGCCGGTCGGCGAATTTAGCCGCAGCGCGCTCATCCGCAAAAAAATCAATATCTTTGCTGGTAACAGCGCCGATGGCCGCAAGGGCGTCATTTCTGCTGGCGAAATATTCTGCCCACAGCGCGATAGATTGCCCACCAATTACAATGGCATCGCAATCCTCGATATATGAAAGAAGCTGGGCTACTTCGGCGGCGTTGAGATGATTATCCGACGTCATGCATGAGCGGGATGAATAGCTCGCTTTCCGACTGCGGCTATACGAAATTTGCTCATATCGAGCGAGGCAAAGAAGTTATTCTCCTCGCGCAACTGCGCGTGGGAAACCTGCCCACTTCTAAGGCGGGCAGCATCTTCGATTCGGCTGATTTGTTTTTCCCGAACACGGGATCGTCCGTTAAGACGCACGACCTGCATTGGATATAGCCTCTCGCTGGCAGAGCTTACCTTATATCGATAAGCTAGAAGTCCGTCAATTTGATCCCTGATAGACGTCCGTTAGAATCAAATTGTCGAAATCGAGCTGGCTCACAAGGTGCAGGAATACCAGCCATCCTATTGGATGGCTGGTACCACAGCGTAGCAAAAATTTCTACCCCTTAGTCACCCAAACGCCGCCATCGCATCCGTCCAATCGTCGGAATCGTAGATCGAGCCGCCGCCGTCGCCGGTTGAGGCCATCGTGACCCTCCTTCGGTTAAACGAGATATTTCGCCTATAAGGCGAAAAATTGGGCTTTAGCTGATCGTTGTTTGTGCAGTCTCAGCTTGTCGATCGGTCAAGCCGCCCAGTTTCTGCGCGCACTGTCGTGGCACACAGTTTGCATTGGACCAATTCGCATGGTTTTCGCCATGCTCAATGACCAAAGAAACTAAGAGGGTGCAATGACGTTTAAAGGGATTCTGAGAGGCTCGCTCGCTATCTCGACAATCGTGCTAACGACTGGTTCTATACAGGCACAAACCGCCGAACCGGATCATGTGCTGGCTGCCACGCCTGACACAGTCCATTGGGGCTATTTTTCCCCTGACCTTGAACCAGTTCTTTCAATCCAATCAGGAGAAATTGTCCGCATTGAAACTGTGACATCGGCAGGCTTCGACCTCGAAAATCCTGTAGCCTTTGCGGAAGACAACGATCTCCCGATCGCCGACTCTGTGGCGGACCTAATCGACATCATTGAGAACGTGGAAAACGAGGGTGTCCACCTGCTCACTGGACCCATCTACATTGAAGGCGCCGAGCCGGGCGATATGCTGGAAATGCGCATCCACGATGTCTCGCCTCGTGCACCGTATTATGGGATCAACCTCACAAACACGAGCGGTGGAACGCTGCCGTCCATCGTTCCAGAAGGCGGATGGTCTCGACTCTTTCACCTCGACATGGAACGAGGTGTTGTCCCCTTCCAAGAAAACATTGAAGTGCCAATGGCTCCGTTTATGGGCATCATGGGCCTCTCTCCGGAAGAGCGTATTCCGAGCCCTCCGCCGGGCCGGCACGGCGGAAACATGGACATCAAGGAACTAACCACGGGGACGACGCTGTTTCTCCCCGTACTGGTTGAAGGAGGCCTATTCTCCACTGGCGATGGCCATGCGGCCCAGGGCGACGGAGAAGTTAACCTCACAGCAGTTGAGGCACCGCTCCAAGCTACTGTCGAGTTCATTTTGCACAAAGATGTACCTATGAACTTCCCGCGTGTGGAAACCGCAACTCACTTTATCCCGATGGGATTGGACCCCGATTTGAACCTCGCCGCGGAATATGCGGTTCAGGAATCAATTGACTTCCTCTCAGCTCGCTTCGGGCTCGACACTATGGAGGCCTATTCGCTCACAAGTCTTGGCGTTGACTTGGAGGTCAGCCAGATTGTCGATGGCACCAAAGGGGTTCACGCCATGATCCCGAAGAGCCTCTTCCTCGATCTCGAAGACGATTTCTGGTTCGCTGACGAGTGACCACGGAACGTCGTTTGGGTTGAATGGTTGCCCGTCTGCGCGTCGCTGCGCAGGCGGGTGGGTAAGACGGCCGGATCCAACAAGGCAGCTCGACCTCGCCGGCGTTTACGTCAATGCCGAAGCGCACATCACCACCCCCCATCTGGGCGCGGGTGACGGCCTCGGCGCTCGATTGGGCGGCCTTGCCAAGCGCTGTTGTTTGCTCGACTTCGGACGCGGCTAGGCCGTCGACGATGGTGTCGACTTCGTTCATTTGGATTCTCCATGTGGGAAAAAGAAAAAGCCCCGCGGGACGGGGCTGTTGTGGATGAGCGGCGGCCGCGTGGCCTTATTGGCGCGCTATCTAATCAATTGCCACCAGCGGCCTTGGCGACCTCCCCGGCAATCGAGGATAGATTCACGGGGCCAAATTCGTCGTCCTTGAACCGGCGGAATGCACCAATCAACAGCATAACAGTTACTGTTGTTATCGACGCTATCGGCGCGACATACAAAGCTATGATGATCGCCGGGGTCTTCTGAGACAGTGGATAGCTTAAATACTTATGGGTAGCGTACCAAAGAACAAATCCCATGAACGCCACGATGACCACCGCGAGCCGGCTTACCCAGCGGCGAATGGCGATGCGTTGCTTGATCTCATTCTGAAGTAACAACCGCTGTTCTGCGTCTGCGGAGAGCGCCTGATGCTCCAGCTTCTCTTCGAGTTCGGCAATGCGGCGCTGTAGATCATCGACCCGCGCATCGATGACCGGAGCTTCCGCTCTTCCGGGATCGCTGGGCGGGTCGATTTCATCCATTCTGTCTCAGATGCTCTTGTCGTTTAGCTCGGTAGTGGTCGACGATAATGTCGTTCGTGATTGGAGCGAAATATCCCCACCTGCTACTCGCCGAATCCCAGGGGCCGCCAGGAACGTGCGTGATCTCCGAGAGCTTCATCGCAGACAGGTTTCCATAAGAACTGTATATCTGCTCAAGTATATTCTCGGTGTAGCCGTCCACGTTCGGGGAAAATCCCGGAAGCTGCTGTGCTACATCTATTCCCTGTCCGCGGAAGGCTGAGTAGACATCTGGAATGACCGGGCCATACTTCCACGCCTCGATCTTGTTCCGGATCAGCGGGGCACTAGCCATCTCCATGTACCAGCCATGGGAGATGTAGATCAGCTTTAGCAGTTTCATGATGGACATCGACCGCCCATCGCGAGACGCGCGCTGGACGAACCAGTTGGCGATCTGTCGAGCGTCATACATTCTTGCCCTCCTTCTCACCTTTTGATGATTCTCGGTGCCCGTGAGCACCACCATACCATAGTGGTGTCAATATGGTTGCACTTTGCTTACTCTTGAAGAGCCACATAATGCAACGCAGCTATACACTCTTAAGTTGCCCCACTCTGTTCCGCGAGGGGGGGCACCATCAAACTCCTTACCTCCGCGCTCGGCTCACCGGCGCCACAGCTTTTTGCGCATATCCCCAATTGAAAATATGGGGGGTGCGGCGTGGGAAAACTTTTGAAAACCTGCGGGGACGCGCGTGTGGGTTGGGCGCGGGTCCTGGGGAGTCGACCATCCGGTATCCCACAATACCCCCCCATCGGCTCACAGCCGCACGATGCCGGCCTTACGCGGTCCTCGTGGACTGTCTCCGATACGAACCGCATGACCACCACCAATGCGGACTGGTTGGCCTGCACGCGGGTTGACGCGGACCAGGGGCACGTCGTGGCGCACCTTGCGCCCGGCTGACTTCGCGCCGACACCGGTGATGACCGCACCTGCGTTGGCTGGCACGGTGACCAGGCTGAGCTCTATCAATTCATAGCTATCGAACCGCGTTCCAGTGGCGATGGGCGTCGTCTTAATCGGACGGAAACCGATCGAGACCGATCGCACAAGACCCGCTTCGACTTCTTGCCACGCGACGTCGACACGATCGCGCAACTCACCTGCGGGGAGGTTGCTGGTAAGCGTTGCCTCGAATTCGATGCCCCGCGCGGTCGGGGTCTTGAAGGTTACCACCCCAACCGGGCGGCGATGGTCGTGTTGATGCAGAAGCGGCACCGGGTTGTTAAAGGTTGCACCCAACGGGTCGACGATATCTCCGACGCGGTCGACTTCCGGCGTCGAGGCAATGCCCCGGATCACGCGCTTACCGGATCCGGTGTCGACGGCAACGGCTGACGCGGACAGGTTTTTTGTTACTGTCATCGGATCAACCAATCTGCGCAAGAACTTCGGCAACAGCGGCATGGTCGCGCCTGTCGCCCGCGATGTGGGCGCTCCTCACGGCGCCATCTGGGAGGCCGCTGATCTGGTCTTCCAACCAACGATTCAACGCATCGGTGCGCTCGCGGCGGTAAGCTGCAATACGCTCGGGCGTCGCGCCAGTCGAGGCAAGGCGTTCGACCTCATCAGCCAGAGCGGCCTGGGCAGCGCGGCCCATAGCGAGGATCATGATGCTGCGCTCGTCCGTGACGGCGAGCGCTTCCATGTCCGCGATCACTAAATCGCGGAGGTGTTCAGTTTTGATCATTCTTCATTTCTTTCGTTACGAGGTCACGGCCGTCCTTGCCGGCTTTGACCATGAGTTGCCACGCTTCCGGGACGGTGCCGGGGCGCTCGCCGGTGCTGGCGCGTAAGGCCACCCAGCTAGAGCCGCCATCGGTAACAACGGTGCCACGGCTGTATTCGGCGGCACGCTGCCATGTGCCTGAATATTTAATGCCGGATGCCTCGATGGCGGCGAGGCGCTCTTCGACGGCTGCGAAGCCTCGGTCAATATATCCCTTGATGGCGTCGGCGAGATCATCGAGTCCGGAAGCCAATGCCCGGGTGGTATCTGGTTTGGTTCGCTTCCGTGTCATTCCGCGCACCTGAAAATTGGCGCCAAGGGAATGGCGACCAGCGCGTTCGCCTTCGGCATTGCATCCAGCGGAATAACCGCCGGCGACTGGTTCGGATCGTGCCCGAAAATCCCGACGAGCGGCTGGTCGCCCCGATCGCCGATGCGGTCGATCACAGCTTCGGCGTGCCGTGCGGCAACGGCCGGGGTGATGCCGTGGTCGACGAGAAGCGCCATGAGTGCGATCACGCGCACGTCCCGTGCGCTGAACTGGAAGCGGCCGCCGGGGGTTCGGTGGCCCAGGTCGATAAAGCTATGCTGTTGCCAGCCGCGCAGCCGTCCGGGATCAATACCGGCGGCAGCCGCGGCCTCAACCGTGGTGTATCCGTTGGACATTTTTGAATTTCCGTTGATGTGAGGGGAATAAAAAAAGCGACCGTGGGCGAGCATAAGAAACCCACGGCCGCGGCATGCCGTCGCGCGAGGCCTGAATTCGCACGCTGGCAATCTGAAGCTGAAGACGACCACCCGAGTTGCCGCCCAGGGTGGTCGTTTCTTAAGGCTCTGTGCGCCTTCGTATATAAGGGGCGGCTGACTGCTAGTTTCGGGCTATGCGGCTAAAAAATTTTGCAGTGCTTCGGCTGCACGACGGAATGACCGTTTGCCGGTCTTGTTATCGTTACTTGCCACGAGTGAACCCATTGAGCTGGCAGTCCCAGCGCTAAGCAGGAGCCGATACGCATCCGGCTCACGTTCTGCGAACTGTTCCAGCGCGATACGATCGACTACGTGTCCGCCAGCCTCGTACAGGTCATCTCTCGGCCGCTTTACCATGCTCGCCGTTCCCGCCCCATCGGCCCGCGAGCCGCGTCCGGTGAGCATTCCCAGAAATAGACGGCGCGGCTCTGGGAGCCACGGAAGACTCGGCGGACACAGCGTGGATGGCGGCAAACCGGAAAGTTCGCGAGCGACATGGAATGGGACATCGCCTCGTACGTGGCGAAACTCTGACCAGTCTATCGGTGGCAGCTTTTTGCGGCGTTTGAGCGTCTTGCCCTTCTTGCCGCCGGGCTGAACATCAAGCAGGGCACAGAACCAATCGCGACTGGCCTCGGCTTCCGATATGAATTTCTCGTTTTCCGGCTCCCGAACGCGGCCGGCATCCTGCCCTACACGCTCGCCCCAAACGTGTGTCACAGCGCCAGCCGGGACCGTGTATTCGCGAACCTCATCGACGCCATTAACGCGAACCGTCTGCTGGAATCGCTTCGCGCGATCGGATATCTTGAGAGCACCCCACGGCTTCTCTGAATCAACTGGCCTGACCCAATGAGGGACACGGCGAGGCGGACTGATCTGCCGGCCTCCTCGGCGAACAGAAACGACCGATACTCGTGTCGGTGATGGCAGGGCTCGGAGATACCGCTCGGCTTTTTGGGGGAGCGGATTGACGTCGGGCACGCTGGCCGGCCGGTCATTATCGTTAGCGGCTTCTCCGAGCGGGTACGGGTTGGCGTCGAGCGTGCCATAGAACCAACTCAGCGCTGGCACGAGGGGGTGCAAGTCGTTGTGACGGGAATGGCTAGGAATAATTGCCAATGGGTCCTCCTGGGCGGCGTGGAAGGGACTGTCAAATAGTGTCGCGGAGGCTCCCATTTGAGGAAACCGCGCTGTTCCTTCGTGCTTTTGACGGGCCGATCGGCTAATTACCGGCCTAAATGCTGTTTTCATCGGCTGCCGAAAGCGTCAACCAAAGCGTACCGATCTCGCTGCGACTGACGCCACCGAAGGTCGAAACTTTTTTTATACAAGAATAGCGACGTGATCCCCCGCCGCCGGTCCCGGTGGGGCAGGGCTGCGACTTTCGCGGTGCCCCCGCCACCAAACATTTTGTTCTCGATTTTGCACGCGAGAGCACCAAAAAGGCAAAAAAGCCCGGTTTTCCGGGACCACTTATTTCTTCCCATTTTGGCCATACGTGCGTGGCCTTGGGGGCGCGGGTCTGGGAGGAGCGAGGCGAGCGCTTCCCGGAACGCCCCCCCCTCTTTGATTTTCCAAAAAATCAAAAACAGGAATTTTAGTTGCGCGTGCCTGGGCCGCTGGTGCGCAGGGACGCGGTTCGGCTGTCAGCCGGGATACCCCCCCTAGGGGGGCGCGCTCCTGCTTACCGTTATCGTTCGCTGGACGACGGTCGGGGAACATGCGGTAGAATTCTGCCCAGCTCATCCGCCGGCCGCGGTACGAGCGGTCACTATCAGCGACGAATTCCAGCGGGCGGTTGATGATGGCTAGTGCGGTCATTGCTTGTCCCTCAAGGTTTGCGGCGAACACTGTCGACGTGTCTCACATATTGCCATCCATCCACAGTCTCGATGGCGACAAAGCCCATGCCGAAGGTTCCCTCAGCAACGCCAATGACTTTGACATCGCGCATGTCGGCCTTGGTGGCGCCCTCATGGGCAAAGTCGGCTTCGGCGTTGAATGGTTCGATGGGCATCATTGGGTAATCCGACATTCGGGTTCATTCTCTTTCCTCTCCTCATGGGTTGATTAAACAATCGGGATTGATTGTTCGCTTTTAGTGATCGTGCGCCGTGCGCACCCCTAAGATAAGGTACGCACGCACGACAGTTGTTGGGGGGATAAATCCCCCCACAACAACACTGTTTGGCTCTAAAAAATCGTGCGGGGGCACGGCTTTGATTTCATTGATATAATTGCCATCTTGACCCCCGATCGTGCGCGTGTTTCGTGCGCCGCACGATTTCCGCACGATTTGCCCGAAAAGCCGCTCCGGTCGTGCGCACCTGAATCACGCATTCCGCACGGCCATTTTTGCGGCAAACGCACCGGCTTGGCGCTCATGGTGGCGCTGTGTTCGAAGTTCGACCAGGGCCTCGTGTCCCGCCGGCGTGAGCTTCCATTTGCGCCCCTTGAACTCGACCAGCTTGTCGCGGCGCAACTTGTCGGTTGCGCGACGCACGCGGTCTTTGTGGGGATTGCCTTCTTTGGTCCAGCCGAGCGCTTCCGCCATGCTGGCCAGTGACTGGCCACCGTCCGCATCTATCTCGATCAGGACCTCGTCCTCGTCCTTTCTTGCCTTGGCTGCTTTTGCTTTCGCCTGGTCGCTGCCCAGCACCTTTGCCATGACGGTTGGAACGTCGCGGCCACGTGTGTCCCGAAGCTGTGGAGCGGTCACTTTTTCGAGCTCGAATTCGACAGGCTCAAAGTCGGGGCCGCGGTGCTTGCCCTGCCAATGCAGTCGCACACCACCATCGGTTTTCAGGCAAACAAGATTGCCATCCATTTCCGCAATGAACGAGCCCCCGCCACGGGGCAGCAGATTTTCTGTCGTCGCGTTTTTGGTGGGGTGACAAGCCACCATGACGCAGGGCCGACCCTCGAGCGTTGTGAGCGTCCGAAGTTCGCGGGCGTGCTTGCCCAGTTCGGTGTTGCTGTTTTCATCTTGCCCGTTGAAATAGGCGGCGCTGGTGTCAATCACGACAAGATCCACGCCGCCTAGCCTTTCGAAGTCCTGCCGAATGAGATCGAACATCTCTGCGATGTGGAACGTCCCTTTGATAAAGTGCACATTGATATCGGTGGCATCGAAAGGCAGATGCTCAGCTGCTGCAATCCAGCGCATGGTGATGTCGTCAGGGTTCTCACCCGCGAAATAAACCACACGGCCCTTGCGCACTTCTCGTTCACCCAGTGGCTCGCCAAGGGCTGTCAATGCTGACAGCAGCAACAGAATTGCAGTCTTGCCGGTGCCCGATGCCGCGGTCATGGAATAGATGAAGCTCTTCTGAACGATGCCGTCGATCTGGTAGTCCGGGGGCACAAACCCCTGCACCAGTTCGCCCGATGTTATGATGCCAGGGTAGCCCGTTGGCTTTGCCGGTTGCGTCTTGGCCGGCTCATTGTCGTTCGCGGGCTTGGCCATGCCCTTGGTGAACTTCTCCGCCTTCTCGCGGTCCTCTTCCCTTTGCCGCTCAACCTTGCCCCATGAACGGGCAAAATCCGTCTGCATCTTGGTGACGTCGCCTTTATACCTCTCCACCCAGTTTCCAGTCGAGGTCAGGAAGATGGCTGCCGCCTCTTCGGGCTTGTGCCCGTCGAAATGCAACTGCTCAACAACCTTGAAGGCGTGGCCGGAACGGTCTTCTTTAGGCTCCAGGTTGCAAGCCATCTTTTCCATGGCCCGCGGCGATACATCTATGCCGTCCACGCTGGGCAGTTCGCCAAGCTCTATGGTCTTGGCCTCGCGTGCGGCTGCACCATGGCCAGCAACCGCCAACGCCAAGGCAGTCGGGTCGGTAAGAGTGCCGTCCCATTCTTGGGCCACAGTGACCGGCTGCGGCTCAGGTGAGCGGCCGCGTGCCAGCTTTGTTGCACTCGGGTGGTTCAGGGTGCCCGGAACCCGCCACACATGCGCCACGTCGGCTGTGCAATGATCGGAGCCAGTGGCGGATTTCAATCCGGCCGCTATGCCTTTGGCAACTGTGGGCGAGATCGGCTTGTCGAAAAGCCAGAATGCTTGGCAGTTCCCAGCGCTGGACTCCACGACGTAATTGGGTGGCAAGGGGTACTGGCCGGAATTGTTGCCGGTGTCGCCGTCCATATCCGCGACAAGGCCAAGCACTGCGACAATATCGGCTTCGGTGCCGCGCTTGCCGCGTTCCAAGCCGCGCCGCATCACCTGTAACCCGACATAGCTATTCGCGCCTGGAGTCCCGATGTGCGCTTCGAGCGCTGCCACCATGCCGTCAACGTCACCGATCGGGTGGTGGGTTATAGGGCCAGTGCCGCCACTCGCGAAATAAGTGGAGGTGACTAACAGCCCTTCAGTGCCTGCCGCCAGGTTGTGCAGCATCTGGACGTGAGCGCGCAGCGCGCTGGGATTTTCAGAGGATTTAAGAACTGCGGTCATTGTGGGCATCGCCCTCCATTTGGGTGCGCGCAAGTTGCGTGATTTCGTCTAGAACATGCGGGGCAAGCCAAATCGGCGTGCGACCTTCGCGGACACGCGGCTGGAAAGAGCGCCAGCCATTGGCGGTGCGCTTAAGCGTCCAGTCTCTCAGTTCGATTTCGGGTGTAAGCCGCACGTCAAAAGTCGCCAAAGCTCCGCCCGCGCCCTCGACAGGGCGCAGGTTCGTGATGTGCATTGTGGGGTTCCTCCCTTATGCGGCTTCAGCCAGCCGAACTTCTTTCAGCGCGTCTCTCTGGTCCAGGAATGAGCGCATACCTGCGGCATTGGCAAAATTCCCACTATCCTTTTCTTGCACCAGTGCCTCCTCCCATCCGTGAAATCCGAACATGGTATAGGCAAGCGCCTCGCTGCATTTCGCAAACTTCCAGCGCCCCTCCGGGATATCGAAATGCTTGCGGACCCACTCCCACAACGCGAAGAATGGCTCTTCGCCTGGGAAGTGAATCGCCTGCCCAAGCATCGGGCGAGGCGTCACGACGATATGGTCGTCATTGGAAACGGCAGCATAGAAATACCCGGGCGCCTCGATGGACCCCAAGATATACGCCGCAAACGTGTAGTCGGTTTCATCGTCGGGATAGATGCGAATAGCGTGCCCGGCTTCGGGTAGCCTTCTTTCCGACAGGAAGCGCAGTGCCCCCGTGATGCCGCCCAAATCCGTCACTGTGTCGGATTTGAGCCCCGACGCAGCGAGTTTCATGAGGCGCTGGGCCTTCCGCTCCTGCACTTCGGCTCGCTCAAGGAACGGGAGCCAAGTGCCGTGAGGCGCGCTTTCCTTTGCTACAATGAGGGCGTGACCGGCCTCGATGGCCTTCTCGATGGACTGGACCGCAGCGGGGTCAGATGCCGCGACCAGCGCGCGCACGGATTCGGCCGCGTCGGCCTGGGCATTGGTGAGGCTCATGCTGCTGCCCTCGCCGCGGGCCGGTTGTCATTGGCCGATTCCTGCGCCGCCACCCAGGCGAGGAGAGTCGATTTTCGCGCGCATATCTTTGCACCAATGCGGAACGAGGGCAGCGTTCCGACTTCAATGGCGTGGTAGATTGAGCGCGCCGGCAAGCCCATAAACGCGGCGATTTCCTTCGCTCCGTTGAGCAAGTCGTCTGAAAGGTCCATGCTTTTTCACCCTCCTTTAAAAAAGTACTTGACGAGTTTTTCAGTTCTCTGCTAGTTTTCCGGGAAGGACGTACTGTGTCCGAAATTGGCATACTGAATGAAATATAGTGTTCTCCTCGCAAAACAGCGAGGATTTTTTGTAAATGATTTCATGTTGCAAAAAATCCGTTAGTCGTACATAGTGCCCTCACCTATTGATTGGGAGGGATTCACATGACCGTCTCAGTGCGAGAATGGACCACGGCGAAGGGCGAGCCACGCAAGGCGTGGGTGGTCCGCTATACCGATCAAAACGGCAAGCGACACCTCAAAACTTTCGCCAAGAAAAAAGACGCCGACGCTTTCGATTCCCAAACCCATGTCGAGGTACTTGGGCGCATCCATATCGCCGACGCCGACACGGTGACGATCGAGCAGGCCGGCAAGTATTGGCTCGAAGCGTCCAGCGCAGCCGGGCTTGAGCAAACCACTTTGGCTCAATACGAGCAGCATCTCCGCTTGCACATTGTGCCAGCAATCGGTCGGCACCGGCTCAACGAGGTCTCGATCCCATTCGTGCGTGCCTTCACCGACAAGCTGGCGGCGGACGGCAAGTCTAAGGCAATGGTTCGGGCCGTTAGGGTCAGCCTGGGCGCCCTGCTCTCTGACGCCCAGGAACGCGGGCTGGTCATGCGCAACGCGGTCAAAGACATGGGGCGGAGCAAGTCGGCCAAGCGGGTTGAGGCTCGCCAAAAGAAGCGTCCTGAAGTCGGCGTTGATATTCCGACGGTCGAGGAAATCGGCAAGCTCATAGCTGCCGCTGACGGCAAGTCTCGCGCCTTCCTGATGACGGCCGCGTTTACGGGGATGCGCGCCAGTGAGTTGCGCGGCCTGCGCTGGGCAGACCTGGCGTTCAATCGCCGTGAAGTGACGATCCGGCAGCGCGCAGACGCGCACCGAAAGATCGGAGCGCCCAAGTCCGAGAAGGGCGGTCGGACGATCCCCCTGCCCTCACGCTTATGCAATGAACTTCGGGCCTGGAAGGATGACTGCCCGGAAGGCGAATTAGGTCTCGTTTTCCCGAACGGCGTCGGGAATGTCGAGTATTATGCCAACATAACGAAACGCTGGTATTATCCCGCCCAGCTCGCGGCAAGCATCACCATGCCGACCGGGGAGACAGACAAAGACGGCGAGACGATCCTTGAGCCGAAATATTCCGGGCTGCACGCCCTTCGGCACTTCTACGCATCATGGTGCATCAACCGGAAAGAAGACAACGGGCTCGGCCTGCCTCCCAAAGTCGTGCAGGCGCGCATGGGCCATGCATCGATCCAATTGACGCTCGACACCTATGGCCATCTATTCCCGAGCGGCGATACTGCTGACGAACTTGATGACGCGCTCGAAGGACTGCTCGCGACATGATTGCGACATACCGCAAATTTCATCAATGTTTTCAATGCTCATAACCGGACTCTGACTCCGTTAGTCCTGGTTCGAATCCAGGTTCCCCAGCCAAAAAATTCTCATTGAAAATCGATGGCATATTAAGAACGCGGCACGCGATGAGCCGGGCGTATAGATATTTCAGCTGCCAACTTTGGTGTTGCCACTGGCGCCTGCCCAAATTCTACCAGTAGAGACTAAGCGAGCCTATCAATTCACCGATTCGGGAGACATCGTGAAAATGCGCTTTCTAAATTGGTCCGCACCGGCGCTGGTTCTCGCCTTGGGATTTGCAACGCCGGCTTTTGCCGACGGCAGGATATTCGTGCCTCTGCCCGACCTCTCATCCTATCAAGGAGAAGATGCGGCGAAGTTGCTCGATCAGCTTGTCATTGCCGTAGTTGTCGGAATGAACTGCAGCGGTGATGGGCTTGCCGAGACCGAGTGGTCGCTACTCAACGATTCCGCCGACTTGCTCGCTTACGGCCAGCTTGGAATGTCGGTTGGCGAATATGATGACGAGGTCTTCAAACCGGCATTCGATATGCTCGACCAAGCTGACACCTGCGAGAACGTGGTGCCCAAAATCGACTTGCTGATCGAGCGGTTGATCGGTCTTGGTGGTTCGCTCGAACCCTTCCCTGATCAGGACGCCGCCTTCGTCGAATGGAGCGCACGTCAGGATGCCTGGACACAATTTTAGGTCTCCCTGGTCTGAACTCCCTGATGTTTCCGAGTTACTCCCTACCCGCATGAAGGGTTTCTGCGATATTTCTTGCTTCGTGCGGCGGCGTGTTCTAACTGTGCACTTGCTCTCGATCTTCGCCGATCGAGGGTTTGGCCCGGTCGGAGTTTCCACCTCCTGGCCGGGTCATTCATTTCTTCTCCAGCACACTGTCGAGAAAAATGGCCTCAACTCCCCGCAGACCTTCAAGCGCCAAGGAAAAAGCAGAGGCGCTGTTTAAGGCAGCGACGACCAAGCCGGATGCCCCCAAGGCGAAAGCCAATGCCATACCTGTCGGCAAGGAGATGGTTTCCATCCGCATCGACAGGGACGTACTGGCCCATTTCCAGGACGATGGCATCGGGTGGCAGGATCGGATCAATGCTGCGCTGCGAAAAGCAGCCGGCCTCAGCTAAGCCCACGGAGCTTTCCAATGAAGAAGTCCAATCTTCCCGATCATGCCGATCGGCGAAAAGCCTCGAGCGACGCCAAGCGTGCGCTGCTCGAAAAAATCAAGGCTTCCCAAAAGGGCGGCAAGACCGCTTCGTCCGAAGACGGAAAAGCGTCCAGCTAAGAGTCGGCAATCGCCGCAGGCTGCCCGAATTGGCTGGAACCACGACGTGGTCGGCCTGTTGTAGTGGATGAGGCATGCTCGCCTCGATCACCACGACAGGAATAGACGATGACCACGCACAAAGTTGGATATTTTGTCGGCAGCCTCGCTAAAGACTCCATCAATCGCAAGCTTGCCCAAGCGCTGGTAAAACTGGCGCCGCCGGAACTCGAGCTGGACGAAATCCCATTCAAGGATCTGCCGCTCTACAGCTACGATTACGATGCCGACTATCCTCCGGTGGCGCGCTCGCTGAAAAAAGCCATTGCCTCGGTGGATGCGGTTCTTTTCGTTACGCCCGAATACAATCGGTCGATACCGGGTGGCCTCAAGAACGCCATCGATTGGGCAAGCCGGCCCTGGGGGCAGAATTCATTTGCGCGCAAGCCGTCGGCGGTGATCGGAGCATCCATCGGCGCTATCGGGACCGCCGTGGCTCAGCAGAGCCTTCGCAGCGTCCTGAGCTTTTGCAATTCGCCTCAGATGAATGCGCCAGAAGCCTATATCCACTTTACGCCGGGCCTTATCACGGACGCGGGCGAGGTTACCGTCTCGTCGACCGAGGAGTTCCTGCGCAACTATATGGCCGAGTTCAAGACATTCATCGCACGGGTCTTGCAGGTTCTGCCCAGGGACGCTTGAAGATAATCGCGCCCTCACCCACTGGTAATGCCCAGGAATGACAACGCCAGGAACGTAGCGAACAGCACGAAGTGCGTCATTCCCTCGATGGCGTTCGTTTCCCCATCGTTGAGGTTGATGGCCGCAACGATCAGCGTGATGAACGCCATCATCGTCTGCACTGGCGTCATCGCCATGACGATCGGCTGGCCGGTGAAAAGGGCGATGCCCTCGATCACCGGCACCGTGAGGATGACCGTCGAGAGCGATGCGCCCAAGGCGATATTGATCACTACCTGCATGCGATTGGCCAGCGCGGCGCGCAAGGCTGTCAGGATTTCGGGCGCGGCCGACATCGCTGCGACGACGAGAGCCGCCAGCGCCACGGGCGCCCCGATGGCCTCCAGCCCTCCGGTGAGGAATTGAGACATGACTTCGGCAAGTAGCCCGATCAGAATGATGCCGAGCACGAGGAATATCACCGAATTCGAAATGGGCTGATCGGCCAGCGAATGGTCGCCCTTGCGCTTTTTCTCGGGGTAGCTGTAGTTGAAGAAATAACTGTGCGGGCCGATCTGATTGCGCAGGAAAACCCAGTAAAGAGTAATCATCGCACCAATCGAAAACAGCGAATAATAGTGCCATTTGTCGTCCGGCACGAATTCTGGCACCACCATGGAAATACCCATGGCCGTGAGGATCATGACGCCATAGGTCTTTCCGGAATCATCATTGTAGGGTTGCTCGCCGAACTTCCATCCGCCCAGCAACGCGGCAAGGCCGAGAATGCCGTTGATATCGAGCATGACGGCGGAAAAGATCGTGTCGCGCGCCAGCGTTGGCGAAGAACTGCTGGTCATAAGGATGGTGAGGATGATGACTTCGATGAGCACGGCGGCGATCGTCAGAATCATCGAGCCGTACGGGTCTCCCACCTTGGCGGCCAGCACCTCGGCGTGGTGAGCCACGCGAACCGAGACTGCAATGATCGCCGCGATGAGGATGGCCGCGCCGGCGAGCGAGCCCATCGGACCGAGCGCCAATATCTGATGCTCGAATGAAAACGCTGCGATTCCGGCCAAAAAGGCAGGAATCAGAATGACTTCGTGCCGCGCGCGCTCCAGCAAATTATTGCCCGTATCGGCCATGACGTTCCCAGGCGGCTCTACATTTGATCGTTATAGGGCGGCTTGGTTTCGCCCACGCGCCGGGCGAGCCGGTGGAATGATAGCCCGCGCTGGTCGGCGCCTTCGGCGTTGGCGATCTGCAGGAGACGGGCGGGGAAGGCTATGGCATCGCGGTTGGCGGGGCTGAGGTCCTCGACCGAACGCTCGTCGTTTATGGCCGCCTGCTCGGCTGTTTTGAGGGCATTGCCGACTTCGTCCCGGCTTAAATGCCCCTTGGCCACGAGTGTTTCGGTGAGCGAGGCCATCACCAGGTAAAGTCCTTCAAGCTGTAGATTGGCGGTGTTCATGGGTATGTACTCCATCGTGTTCACGCCGAGGATAGGCCAGCCAGAAAGGTTCGACACGAATATTCATTGATGAACCGACACGGACTGCTATCGTCGGACTTGGAACCGCCGAAAGGAGATCGCATGGCACTTCTCATCGTCCCCCTCGTCATCGCGTTTGCGATCTTCGTGGTCTTGATCACCGTCGTCTTCGGGGCCGGCATCATCGAAGGGCGACGGCGGCCCGAGGATCAGGGACACCCCTGACACCGCCTATTGATCTGCACCCGGCCCGGCTTCGCGGAGCGTGGCTACGTCTTCCGGAGCCACGCCGCCGAACGCATTGTCCCAGCTGTTGCGGATGAATGTGGCGACCGCGGCGACCTCTTCGTCATCGAACTGCTCGCCGAACGGCGGCATCGATTCGCGACCGAACAGGATGGTCTGGACGACCTGGCCGGCATCCGCGAGATCGGCATTGCCGACGAAGGAGGGGCCGACGCTGCCCTCGCCCGCCGGACCGTGGCAGGACTGGCAAATCCGATAGGCTTGCTCGCCCTGGGCCAGGAGATCTTCGGAAACGGGCGGAGCCTCGGTTTGTGCGGGCGGCGCTTCGGGCGCGGGGGCCGGAGCGGCCTCGCTCGCGGCGGCCGTTTCATCTACCGGCTGGTTGAAAAGCCAATCGGAGGTGAAAAGAAAGATCGTGCCGAACACGAGCACGGTTATGCCGACAAGCGCGCCGATGTGTTTCAAGTGTCTGCTCCCCGCCCACAGCTTTTTGCCGATAGGTTTTCACAAGAACGCGAGGAAGCGGATTCGGTTGCGCGAGAGGCGGGATGAAGAGGCGCTGCCGGGCGAAACCGGCAGCGCCAAACGAGGTTCAGTGCCCGAATGCGGGCTCGGCACCCATGGGCTGGCTGGGCGGACGGCGGATGAAGAACGCCGCCACGATGGCGAACAGCGAGATGATCCCGCCGCACATGAAAGCCAGCTGGATGCCCTGTGACGTCGCCGGGATCACCTCTACGCCGCTGGCGATGAGGTCGGTGGTGCGAAGCGTCATGAGCGACACGAAGACCGCGATGCCCGCAGCGCCGGCCACCTGCTGCACGGTGCCGATCACCGCGCTGCCGTGGGAATAAAGGTGGCGCGGAAGCGAACCGAGGCTGGACGTGAACAGCGGCGTGAACATCAGGGCCAGGCCGATGCTGAGCGTCACATGCAGGGCCAGGATGAACATGACGGAGGTCGACTGATCGAGAGTCGTCATGGTCCAGAGCACCGCACTCACGAGGATCGTTCCGGGCACGATGAGCACCGTCGGTCCGAACCGGTCGAAAAGCCGGCCCACGAACGGCGCCATAAGGCCCATCACGAGACCACCCGGCAGAAGCATCAGGCCGGTCTGCGAGGCATCGAGCCCAAGCACGTTCTGCATGTAGATGGGCAGCAGGATCAGCGAGCCGAACATTGCCATCATCGAAATCGCCATCATGATGACGCTGACTGTGAAGATCGGCGTGCCGAACGTACGCAGGTCGAGAAGCGCCGCGTCACGCTTTTGCAGCGAGAACTGACGGGTGATGAACAGCACCAGACCCACGATACCCACGACCACGGGAAGCCAGGCCGGGAAGATCGAGGCTCCGCCACCGTGCGATGCATCGCCGCCCAGGCTGGACAGGCCATAGACGAGGCCACCAAAGCCCAGCGCGGACAAAATGACCGAGAGCACGTCCAAGGGGGCCTTGGTCGGGGTCGATACGTTCTGAATCTTTGCGGCTCCCAGCGCGAGGGCGGCGAGCGCGATCGGCAGCACGAGATAGAACATCCAGCGCCATTCGAAATGCTCGAGGATGAAACCGCCGATCGTGGGACCCAGCGCCGGTGCCACGGAGATGACGATGGAGATATTGCCCATCGTGCGGCCACGCGATTCGGGCGGGACGAGATTCATGACGGTGGTCATGAGCAGCGGCATCATGATGGCCGTGCCGCACGCCTGGACGATGCGTCCCACCAGCAACAATTCGAAGCCCGGCGCAATGCCCGAAAGCAGCGTGCCGGCGCTGAACAGGGTCATGGCGAGGATAAACACCGGACGCGTGTTGAGGCGCTGCAACAGATATCCCGTGATCGGAATGACCACGGCCATGGTCAGCATGAAGGCGGAGGTCAGCCACTGGGCGGCGCCGGCCGTGATCTCAAGATCGTTCATCAGATGCGGGATGGCCACGCTCATGATGGTTTCGTTGAGAATCACGACGAATGCGGACACCAGCAAAAGCGCGATCACCAGCCGGTTGCGGGCAGAAGTTTCGTGTTCGCTCAATGGCGAATCGGGCGCGGACGCGCTGTTCATATCGGTCGGCGACATGGTGATAACTCTTTGGGTTTGGCGCAGCGACCAACGATGGCCGCTCGAAAATCGGGCCGTGTTGAATCTGCTTCCTGGACGCGAAAGTCAAGATATAGGTGTTCATGGCATGCATGCCAGTGGCGCATGACAGAACAATAAAAGCTTGCGCCATGAACTCGATAAGCCTTCACTTATCAAGCCGGTCATGCATCGGCCCCATAAACGAACAAAGGATGAGGAACATGCAATTGGCACGCAGCGGCGGGTTGATCCTGGCCGCACTCCTGGCTTCCGGGACGGCTCTGGCGCAGGACACGCCCCAGCCCGAGGAAACCACCGCAATCGCCGAACGAGAGTCGGTCAGCGCCGACGATTTCATGATCGCAACCGCCCATCCGCTGGCAACGCAAGCGGGCTATGACGTTCTTGCCGCCGGGGGCACGGCGGCCGATGCCGCGGTCGCCGCACAGACGATGCTCGGGCTCGTCGAACCTCAGAGTTCGGGCCTGGGTGGCGGCGCTTTCCTGCTCTATTGGGACGCCGCAAGCGGCGAACTCACCACCTATGACGCGCGCGAAAAAGCGCCGCTTGCCGCAGACGGAGATTATTGGCTCGATCAAAACGGCGAACCGCTCGAATTCATGACAGCCGTTGTGGGCGGGCGATCAGCCGGCGTGCCGGGAACGCCGATGCTGCTCGAAGTGCTGCATGGCGACCACGGCAGCATGGAATGGGCCGAATTGCTCCAGCCCGCCATCGATACGGCAGAGAACGGCTTTTCCGTTTCCCAACGCATGGCGGATTCGGTAGCCGGGGCCGACGGTCTCGATACGTTCGTGGAAACGTCAGAATATTTCCTGCCGGGGGGCGAGCCGATCGCCGAAGGTTCGACGCTTGCGAACCCGGCCTATGCGGAAACGCTTAGGCTGTTTGCCGAGCAGGGCTCCGAGCCGTTCTATACGGGAGAGATCGCCGAGGATATCGTCGCGGCGCTCAACACCAACATCAATCCCGGCATCCTCACCATGGAGGATTTCGCGGCTTATGAAGTGGTCAAGCGCGATCCCGTGTGCATGGACTACCGCGGCTATGAGGTCTGCGGAATGGGACCGCCGAGTTCGGGCGCCTATACCGTAGGCCAGATACTGGGCCTGCTGGAGCCGTTCGATCTGGCGTCGATGGAAGATGGTGTCGAATTCCGGCACCTGTTCGCCGAAGCTTCGCGCCTCGCCTTTGCCGATCGCGGCATGTATCTGGGCGACAGCGATTTCGTCGATATTCCCACGGGTTATCTCGACGACGCCTATCTCGAAGAACGCTCCGCGCTGATCGATCCGGAAGCCTCCATGGGCCGGGCGACGGCCGGAACGCCTCCGGGCTGGGACGAAGCCCTGCTGGCTCCGGATATCGAACGTCCGCGCGCCGGCACTTCCCATTTCGTCATCATCGATGGCGAGGGCAACGCGATTTCGGCAACCACGACAATCGAAAGCGGGTTCGGCAGCCGGGTGATGACGCGTGGCTTCCTGCTCAATAACGAGCTGACCGACTTCTCCTTCGCTCCGGAAGCCGACGGCATGCCGGTGGCCAACCGGGTGGAGCCGGGCAAACGCCCGCGCTCTTCAATGGCTCCGACAATCGTTTTCGAGAACGACGAACTGGTGCTGCTCACCGGTAGCCCAGGCGGCGCGGCGATCATTCCCTATACGGCGCTGTCGCTCGTCTCCATCCTCGATTGGGGCATGGACCCGCAGGAAGCCATCGACCTGCCCCATGTGACCAATCTCAATGGCGCGACAAATGTCGAAGAGGGCGAAGGGGCCGAGGAGTTGGCTGCAGGGCTCGAAGCGCTGGGCCATGAGGTCAATATCACCAACCTCAACTCCGGCCTGCATGTCATCTCGATCACCGATGACGGGCTGGTGGGCGCCGCCGACAAGCGCCGTGAAGGCACGGCCATGGGGGAATAGCCGCCTAACCCTAGGGCTGATAGGCATTCAGGTGGCCTTGGCTCATGCTGCTCTGGATTCCGGGAATAAATCCCGGGGTCCAGCAGCAGCCTATCCACAGCGAGCTAAGCGATTGGCGTCATTTTCGACTGAATGTCGATTCAGCCTAGCGCTCGGGGGTCCTGCCCCCGAGTGACACCGTCAACTCCCGCGCCGCATCGGCGACGAGCTTGCCGAGCACATCCACACGCTCATCGGTGACGCGAACGGACAGGCCCGAAATCGAGATCGCGCAGAGCGGTTCGGCCTGGGCTCCATAGACCACCGCCGCCACACAACGCAGGCCCATGACGAATTCTTCGTCATCCAGGGAAAATCCTTTTGAGCGTGTCTGCGCCACTTCCCTTTTCAGCGCCGCCAAGGTGGTGATCGATTTTTCCGTCACTTTCCGCAGACCCTGGCGGGCGATGATCGCCTTTATGTCTTCGTCCGAATAGGCCGCTAGGATGGCCTTGCCCATGCCGGAATTCGCCATGGGCGCCCTGCCCCCGACACGCGTTATGGCGCGCATGATCTCGCGGCTTTCCACCTGGGTGAGCACGACCACTTCGCCATCGTCCACGATCCCCAGATTGGCGGTTTCGCGTGTCTGGTCGCGCAATCGGCGCAGGATGGGCAAGGCGGGAGCGACGAAATTGCGCTGGCGCGTGAAGGCCGAACCGACCGCAAAGGCCGTGCGCCCCACATGCCACATGCTATCGGTGGGATCGAACTGAACGAAACGCCGCTGTTCGAGCGTCGTGAGCAGGCGATGGACCGTCGAAGCGGACAGGCCGGTGCGCCGGGAAATATCGGTCAGGCGGAAACCTTCCTCATCTTCTCCCAGCAGTTCGAGAATGGCCATTGCCCGATCGACCGACTGTACAGTGCCCGATCTTTGCTGCGCGCTCATTGCCCCACTCCCCGGAAATTCCGTACCCTAGCCCAAAGCAAACCGCCCGCGCCATCTCTGGCACGGGCGGTTCGGTATTCATGCGAAGGATGTTCAGCGCTTGCCGACCATCCGTCCGGTTGCCGCGAAGGGCGCGGTCCACCCCTCGAACGAGAGATCGCGTTCGCCATTCTCGTCGCGGATCGAGGTCTGCAGGCCCATCTGGTTGAGCAGGCCCAGGAACGGCTGCGGAGGCAGCTCTTCCACGTTGACCATCTTGTGGCAGTCCCATGCGCCCTTGGCGACCAGGATCGCCGCGGCCACCGGGGGAATGCCGGCGGTGTAGGAGATGCCCTGGCTACCCACTTCGGCATAGGCCGTTTCGTGGTCGGCGACGTTGTAGATGAAGACCTCGCGGTCCTCGCCATCCTTCTTGCCCTTCACCAGATCACCGATGCAGGTCTTGCCGGTGTAATTGGCAGCCAGCGAAGAGGGATCGGGCAGCACCGCCTTGACCACCTTGAGCGGCACGACTTCGAGGCCTTCGGCGGTCTTGACCGGCTGCTCGGAGAGCAGGCCGAGATTCTTCAACACCGTGAAGACGTTGATGTAGTGCTCGCCAAAACCCATCCAAAACCGGATGTCGGGCACGTCGAGGTTGCGCGAGAGCGAATGAAGCTCGTCGTGACCCGAGAGATAGGAGGTGTGCTTGCCCACGACCGGCAGGTCGTCGGTGCGCGAAACCTCGAACATCTCGTTGGTCTTCCACTGGCTGTCCTGCCAAGTGTAAACTTGGCCGGTGAACTCGCGGAAGTTGATCTCCGGATCGAAATTGGTGGCGAAATACCTGCCGTGCGAGCCGGCATTGATATCGATGATGTCGATCGAGTCGACGGTATCGAAGTACTCTTCCACGGCAAGCGCCGCATAGGCATTGACCACGCCGGGGTCGAACCCAGCGCCCAGGATGGCTGTTACGCCGGCCTTTTCGCACCGCTCACGCCGCTTCCATTCGTAATTGCCGTACCAGGGCGGCGTCTCACAAATCTTGGCGGGATCTTCGTGGATGGCGGTATCGATATAGGCCACGCCCGCCTGAATGCAGGCCTCGAGGACCGACATGTTGATGAAGGCGGAGCCGACGTTGATGACGATCTGGGACCGCGTTTTCGCGATCAGGGCCTTGGTCGCTTCGACATCGAGGGCATCGAGCTGATGGGCCTCGATGATGCCGGGCTTTTTGAGCGACTTCTTTTCGAGCACGCTCGAAACGATAGTCTGGCACTTGTCGAGCGTGCGCGAGGCGATATGGATATCGCCGAGCACGTCGTTTGCCATTGCAGCTTTATGGGCGACGACCTGCGCCACACCTCCGGCACCGATAATCAGTACGTTCTTTTTCACTTCTCACGAAACACCTTTTCAGAGGTTGAACCAAGCTACGCGACGCTGTCGAAATCGGGATCTCACCCTCGGTTACGACAGGCTCCGCGCGTAGTCCTCAAACGTGAACTCTCGAATGAGTTCCACCTGCCCGTCCAGGTGACGTACCGCTATTGACGGCATCTGGACCCCGTTGAACCAGTTCTTCTTGACCATGGTATAACCGCCGGCATCGAGGAAGGAGATACGGTCCCCAGCCTTGAGTTCGGTCTCGAACTGGAACTCTCCAAAAATGTCTCCGGCAAGACAGGTTTTGCCGCAGACAATATACGTGTGCGGCCCGGTATTGGGGGCCACGCTGGTATATTCGCTGTAGGTCAACAGATCGAGCATATGCGCTTCGGTCGAACTGTCAACGATCGCCACGTGCTTGCCGTTGTAGACGACGTCCAGCACCGTCACCTCAAGCGTCGTGGACTTGGTGACCGAGGCCTCGCCCGGTTCCAGATAGAGCTGGATGCCGTAGCGCTCGCTCATTTCCTTCAAGCGCTGCGCGAGTTTTTCGATCGGATAATCATCGTTTGTGAAACGGATTCCACCGCCCAGGCTAACCCATTCCAGCTTATGAAGAACGTCCGCATAACGCGCCTCGATCTTGCTCAAAAGCGCGTCGAGGCTGTCGTATTCGTCGTTCTCACAATTGAAGTGGAACATGACGCCCGAGATGCGATCCAGCACGGGCTCCACACGCTCGATGTCCCACTCGCCGAGGCGCGAAAAGGGGCGCGCCGGATCGGCAAGCACGAAGTGCGAGTGGGAAATGCCGGGGTTGAGGCGCAGGCCGACCTTCTTGCCCTTGGCATCGGCTTTGTCGGCGTAACGCTCGAGCTGGCCTACCGAATTGAAGATGATCTTGTCGCAGGCATCGATCGCCTCGTCGATCTCGTGATCGGCCCAGGCGACGGAATAGGCATGCGTCTCGCCGCCGAATTTCTCGCGGCCGAGCTTGACTTCATAAAGCGATGAGGAGGTCGTGCCATCCATGTGCTCGCGCATCAGGTCGAAAACCGACCACGTGGCGAAGGCCTTGAGCGCAAGAACGCATTTAACGCCTGATGCCTGACGCAAATACGATATTTTTTCCAGGTTGCGGAGAAGTACCGACTTGTCGAGCAGATAATAAGGTGTCTGAAGCGTCAATTCTTGCGATCGAACCTCCTTGGTCCCCGAGACTGGGGGCGTGAGCCATAAAAAAATCCGCGCCGGATGAAACGCGGAAGAACACTCATCTAACCATTGGGCGGGCGCGGCACAAGGGCTGGCCCTCAAAATTTTTGTGAACGATGACAGGGGGAAGCTTTTCTGCCATGACCGCCCCATGCGCTCAATCGTTCTCATCGGCATCGGCACCGGCAGCCCCGACCATATGACGGTCGAAGGGATAAATGCGCTCAATGGGGCGGATGTTCTCTTCGTGCCTACCAAAGGGGAAGAAAAGGCGCAACTGGCCGCGGTAAGGCGGCGGATCGTCGAGCGTTTCGCCCAGCGATCCCCGCGTATCGTCGAATTCGCCCTGCCCGTTCGCGACGCGGAAAACCCCAGCTATGCTGCCGGTGTCGCCGATTGGCACGATGCGATTGCGGACCAGTATCGCGCAATGATCGCGCGTATGGAGCCGGATGAAACCGCTGCGTTTCTCGTCTGGGGCGATCCGGGACTTTACGATAGCACGCTCCGCATCCTCGATCGGGTGAAGGATATGGGCGAGGCGTTCGCCACCAAGGTCATCCCCGGCGTTAGCGCCATTTCAGCACTGACGGCGGCTTTTGCGATTCCCCTCAACACAATCGGCAATCCGGTTACGATCACGACCGGCCGCAAGCTCGTGGAGGGTTGGCCGGCGCGTTCCGATACGGTTGTCGTCATGCTGGATGGCCGGAAGGCCTTCACCGAGATCGATCCCGAGGGGCTTTATATCTATTGGGCGGCCTATGTGGGGATGGAGCAGCAATTGCTGGTGGAAGGCCCGCTGGCAGACGTCTCCGGCCGCATTTCCGCGATGCGCGACACGGCGCGGGCCGAGCATGGCTGGATCATGGATATCTACCTGCTCCGGCGGCTCTAGGCTCGGCGCGAAGCCCTTGGTAAGAGTGGACATGAACCACGATATTTCCTCGCTCGCCGCGCGCGGTGCCTGCCCGACGCTCGATCACCCCATGCCGGTCGCCGATGGGCTTTTGGCGCGTTTCCGGCCCGAGACGGGGCTGACTTCAAAACAGCTCGCCGCGCTTGCTGAAGCCGCAGAATTCTGCGGGAACGGGCTGATCGAAATCACCGCCCGGGGCAATATTCAGGTTCGCGGGCTAAGCGACGCCTCGGGCCCCAATTTTCGCGCCGCGCTGGGCGATGCAGCGATCGCGGCGCAGCCTGCGCCGGCCATCGAATATTCGCCGCTCGCTGGACAGGACCCAAAGGCCACCGCAGATCCTCGTCCTCTGGCGAGGCGATTGAGAGTGGTGTGCGACAAAGCCCTCGCCGAAGGAGCGCTCTCGCCCAAGCTATCGATTGTGCTGATCACCGGCGGACAGGTGCTTCTCGATGGGCTCAAGGCCGATATCCGGCTGGTCGCACGCGGTGAGGCATGGGCGCTTGAGTTGGGAGGAATTGCGCTGGGATTGTTGGACGAAGTCGATATTCCCGATGCCGTTGCCGTAATTCTCAGGGCATTGCAGGCCGAGAGGCCGCGTGCGCGTGGCGCCGAGCTCGATGCTGCTCATGTCGCAGAGAAATTGCCTTCACTGCGGTCGCTGGACCATATCGGCGTGCGGCCCGTGGGGGCGACGATGGGGCCGTTGAGTCTTTCGGGTGGTGCAGCAGGGTTGAGAATCGGGCTGCCTTTTGGGCAGGTTCGAAGCTGGCAAATAAATGACCTTGCCCGGCTTATGGATCGGCATGGCGTGGCCGAAGCGATACCCGCACCCGACCGGACGCTTGTTTTGCTGGGACTTTCGGCCGATGCGCTGCATGAACTTTCCCCTGCCCTGGCCGCTATTGGTTTCGGCACGCGGCCCGATGCGGAGGAGCGGCGGCTCTCGATCTGTTCGGGCGCCGAGCGGGGGTCTGACGGTGTTATTCAGGCCGCGGAACTGGCCCAGGCGTTCTATACGGCGGACCCGGAACTGGTCGATGGTTCGTTCCATATCCATGTTTCGACCTGCGCCAAGGGATGTCCCCATGCGGGGCGGCCGGGCGTGGTTTTGGCGGGAAATCAATTGAGGCTATATCGCGCACCCGACGCCAAACCGCTTGCAACGTTCGATCCCGCAGCTATTGAGACCGGCGTCGTTTCCCTGGCCCGGCGAATCCGCGATACTCGGCGGCCCGGTGAGACGACGCTCATGGTTCTCGACCGGCTGGGACATCAATGACACACTACGACTACATCCGTGATGGGCAGGAAATCTACCGGCAGTCCTTTGCGACCATCCGGGCGGAGGCCGATCTTTCGCGGTTTTCGATGCAGGAAGCCGAGGTCGCGATCCGGATGATCCATGCCTGCGGGATGGTGGATGCCGCGAGATTCTTTCAGTTCTCGGAAGGGTTTGTCGACGCCGGGCGCAAGGCGCTGCAGCGTGGGAAACCCATTTTCACCGACGCCGAGATGGTCGCCCGGGGCGTGACTCGCTCCCGGCTGCCGGCCGACAATGAGGTGATCTGCGAGATCAACAATCCCGAGACGCCCTATCTTGCGCAGGACTATGGCAATACGCGCTCGGCGGCAGCGATCCATATCTGGTTGCCGAAACTGGAAGGGTCGGTGGTGGCGATCGGCAATGCGCCTACGGCGTTGTTTCACCTGCTCGAATTGCTGCGTGACGGGGCACCGAAACCTGCGGCGATCATCGGGATGCCGGTGGGATTCGTGGGAGCAGCCGAGTCAAAACAGGCGCTTAGCGAAAATTCCTATGGCGTTCCCTTCGCTATCGTGGAGGGCCGATTGGGGGGGAGCGCCATGACGGCGGCGGCGCTCAATGCATTGGCGAGGCCGGGGATATGACGGGCCGTTTGATCGGGGTCGGGACGGGTCCGGGCGACCCGGAATTGCTGACGCTCAAGGCGGTGCGGGCCATTCTCGATGCCGATGTCATTGCCCACTTTCTCAAGCGCGGGCGGAACGGAAACGCGCGGGCGATCGTGGCGCCGCATTGGCCCGAGAGCGCCATCGAGCTGCCGCTGGGCTATCCCGTGACGACCGAACTCGACCGGCGGGAAGATGCCTATAAGTCGGAAATCGGCGCGTTTTTCGATGAATCGGCACGCCAGATCGCGTCTCATCTCGATCAGGGGCGGACGGTTGCCGTTCTTTCGGAAGGCGATCCGTTCTTTTATGGCTCCTACATGCACATTCACGTGCGGTTGGCCCCACTTTACCCCACCGAAGTCATCGCGGGGATTACATCGATGTCCGGATGCTGGTCGCAGGCGGGTGTTCCGTTGATGCAGGGGGATGATGTTTTCACGGTTTTGCCCGGAACGCTTGAGCTTTCGGACCTTTCGCAACGGCTGGCCGGGACTGATAGTGCGGTGATCATGAAGGTGGGGCGCAATTTGCCAAAGATTCGCCAAGCACTTGAAGCGGCTGGGAAATTGGCTGGAGCGATATATGTCGAGCGCGGCACCATGGCCGATGCGGTGGTGACGCCGCTTGCCGAGCGCGACGACTCCCCTGCCCCGTATTTTTCGCAGGTGTTGGTCCCCGGCTGGACGAGCAGGCCATGACGGGGACGCTCTATGTCATCGGGCTAGGCCCAGGAAATCAAAAGCAAATTACGCCCGAGGCGATGGAAGCTGTCGCGGCGTCGAGCCATTTTTTCGGGTACAAGCCCTATGTGGACAGGCTCGATTTGCGGGCCGACCAGACGGCGGTGCCCTCGGACAATCGCGAGGAAATCGACAGGGCGAAAGCGGCTCTGGACATGGCGGCGGCGGGCCATACCGTGGCCGTGGTTTCGGGGGGCGATCCGGGAATTTTCGCAATGGCATCAGCGGTTTGCGAGGCGATGGATGGTGGGCCCGATGCCTGGAAATCTGTCGATCTGCGGGTGGTGCCGGGAGTGACGGCGATGCTGGCGCTGGCGGCGAAGGTGGGGGCTCCGCTGGGGGCGGATTTTTGTACGATTTCGCTCTCGGACAACCTAAAGCCTTGGGAAACAATCGAAAAACGGCTTCGGCTGGCGGCGGAGGCGGAATTTGCCATCGCCATCTACAATCCGATATCCAAGGCCCGGCCGTGGCAATTGGATAAGGCTTTCAATATCTTGCGGGAAATTTTGCCGGGAGAGATTCCGGTGATCTTCGGGCAGGCCGTGGGGCGGGAGAACGAGAAAATCGTGACGACGACGCTGGAAAAAGCCCATGGCGAACAGGCCAACATGGCGTCAACAGTCATCGTCGGATCGCGGTACTTTCGTGGTGTTGAACGCGGTGATGACGGGCGTGTTTTGATCTATGCGTTGAGGCGGGTGCCGGACGGTCGAAATGAATGAACGGTGGCTGACAATTGTAGGCATCGGAGAAGACGGTCTCGATGGATTGACCGATCTGACCAAATCGCTGATCGCCGATGCGGAAGTGGTATTCGGCGGCGCGCGTCATCTTGCGTTGGTGCGCCGGCTCAATCTTGCCGAGCAGCGGCGGTGGCAATCACCGATCGAGACTTCGGTGGAAGAGGTGGCGCGGCTGCGCGGGCGCAAGCGGGTGTGCGTGCTGGCGAGCGGCGACCCGTTCCATTTCGGGATCGGCGCGACACTGGCGCGGCGGGTTCCGGCGCGGGAAATGCTGGTGGTCACCTCTCCATCCTCCTTCTCGCTGGCGGCGGCGCGGATGGGATGGGCGTTGCAGGATGTGACGGTGCTCTCGCTGCATGGGCGGTCTAACGACCTCATCCGCCCTCACCTGCATCACGGCCGGAAAATCCTGGCGCTGACATCGGACGAGAAGGGTCCCGGCGAGCTTGCGACGCTGCTCAAGGAATCCGGGTTCGGGGCGAGCGCGCTGACGGTGCTTCAGGCCTTGGGCGGGCCCAAGGAGCGCATGAAGACCGCCGTGGCGGATGGGTTTTCGGAAACCGATATCGATCCGCTCAATCTGGTGGCCATCGACGTGGTGGCCGGGCCCGAGGCCAGAATCCTGCCGATGACGCCGGGCGTGCCGGACGACTGGTTCGACCATGACGGCCAGATCACCAAGCGTGAAATCCGGGCGCTGACGCTTTCGGCGCTGGCGCCGCGGCGCGGCGAACTGCTGTGGGATATCGGCGCGGGATCGGGATCGGTGGCCATCGAATGGATGCTGGCCGACACCTCGCTATCGGCCATAGCGATCGAGGCGGACGCGACGCGGTTCGGCCGGATCGCCGGCAACGCGGCGGCATTGGGCGTGCCAGGACTGACTGTCAAGCACGGGCGAGCACCGCAGGCGCTCAAGACCCTGCCGCAGCCCGACGCGATTTTCGTGGGCGGCGGCGGCACGGAAGACGGCGTTATCGACGCGGCGATGGATGCGCTCAGGCCCGGCGGACGGCTGGTGGCCAATGCCGTGACGCTGGAAATGGAGGCCCTGCTGGCGCTGCTGCACGGCCAGTCCGGCGGCACGCTGACCCGCATACAGATCGCCCGCGCCGAGACATTGGGGGCGATGAGCGGGTGGCGGCCCGCCATGCCGATCACCCAATGGGTGTGGGTCAAATGACCGTCCATTTCATCGGCGCCGGGCCCGGCGCCGCCGATCTGATAACGGTGCGCGGACGCGATTTGCTGGCAAGATGCCCGGTGTGCCTTTACGCAGGCTCGATCGTGCCCAAGGATATGCTGGCGTGGTGTGCCGAGGGCGCGAGGCTGGTCGACACGGCGCCGATGTCGCTCGATGAGATCGAGGCTGAATATGTCGCTGCCCATGAAAAGGGACTGGACGTGGCGCGGCTCCATTCGGGCGATCTTTCTGTGTGGAGCGCAGTGGCCGAGCAGATCCGCAGGCTGGAGAAGCACGCCATACCCTATACGCTGACGCCTGGCGTGCCGGCCTTCGCGGCGGCGGCGGCGGCATTGGGACAGGAATTGACCAAGCCGGGCGTGGCCCAAAGTCTGGTGCTGACCCGCGTTTCGGGCCGCGCCTCGCCGATGCCCGAAGGGGAAACGCTGGCCAATTTCGCGACGAGCGGCGCCACGCTCGCCATCCATCTGGCCATCCATGCTATCGAGGAGGTCGTCGCGGAGCTGACGCCTCGCTATGGCGCTGACTGTCCGGTGGCCGTCGTCGCCTGGGCGAGTTGGGACACCGAGCGGATCGTGCGCGGAACGCTTGGCGACATCGCAGCCAGACTGGCGGCCGATCCCATCGAGCGCACGGCGATCATATTCGTCGGCCCGACGCTGGCGAGTGAGGGGTTTTCCGACAGCTCGCTTTACGATGCGGCCTATCAACGACGATTTAGAGGACGTGATTGAGCCGGGGTTGTGCGTTTGCCGTCCGATGCGGATAAATACGCGTCCAGCAGACGACGAGGCCCAAGGTGCTCAAACGCTATCTCTCGCAATCCAATATTCAGCGCATACGTGAATTCGTCGTCGCCGAATATGCCGTCCTGATCGCCATGGGTCTGGCGAGTGCATTCGCCTTTGCGTTCTTTCAGGTCGCCGACGAAGTGACCGAAGGGGAAACGAACGAACTCGACATCGCCATTCTCGAGATGTTCCGCTCGGCGAGCGACCCCAGCCAGATGATCGGTTCGTTCTGGTTTCGGGAGGCGGTGCGAGACATCACAGCGCTCGGCAGTGTTTCGATACTGACGCTGGTGGTTTCGTTTGTCGTCATTTTCCTGCTCATGACGCGGCAGGCGCATGCGGCTCTGCTGGTCGCCGTTTCGGTGATCGGGGGATCGATCCTTTCGAGCCTGCTGAAGAATTTTTTCGACAGGCCGCGTCCCGAGTTCTCGACGATCACCGAGGCGCTGTCGGCGAGCTTTCCGAGCGGACACGCCATGCTGTCGGCGGTGACCTATCTGACGCTGGGGGCGTTATTGGCAAGGCTGTCACCGCGCCTGGAGGTGAAGGTGTTTTTCTATGGCGTGGCCGTGGCGCTGACCGTGCTGGTGGGGATCAGTCGGGTGCTGCTGGGCGTGCATTATCCGAGCGACGTGCTGGCTGGGTGGGCGCTGGGGGCGGCGTGGGCGCTGGGGGCTACGGCGGTTGCATCGTTTCTGCGGCATCGGGGGTGGGTTTAGGTTTTTTGGGACCTCAGGGGGTGGTGGTGGGGAGACTCAGAGCCCCCCTCATCCGCCTTTTCGGGGCACCTTCTCCCACCAGGGGAGAAGGGGAGCTTTTGGCGAGCGTTGGTGGAGATGGTCGCCTCAGCGCACCCCTCATCCGACCTTTCGCTTTTCAAGCGAAAGCCCACCTTCTCCCTCAAGGGGAGAAGGGTAGTTCTTGGCAGCGTTTCGGGAAAAACTTCCGTGCTGCCAAAAGAGCCCCCCTCGCCCCTTGAGGGAGAGGGGTCGGGGGTGAGGGGTGCGCTGAGGTTCCGCATCAACTTCGGTTCGTTACGAGACTCAGAGCACCCCTCATCCGACCTTTCGCTTTTCAAGCGAAAGCCCACCTTCTCCCTCAAGGGGAGAAGGGTAGTCGGTGGCAGGTGCTGTGGAAGAACTTCTGGGATGCGGGAGGAGTCGGCGTGAGTTTCAGCACGTACTATGGCTGTTGGGGAAGCTCAGCGCACCCCTCATCCGCCCCTTCGGGGCACCTTCTCCCACCGGGGGAGAAGGGTAGTTCTTGGCAGCATTTCGGAAAAAAACTTCCGTGCTGCCAAAAGAGCCCCCCTCGCCCCTTGAGGGAGAGGGGCCGGGGGTGAGGGGTGCGCTGAGGTTCCGCATCAACGTCAGTTCGTTAGAGACTCAGAGCACCCCTCATCCGACCGCTTCGCGGCCCGCCATTCGAGCGCAGCTCTCATGGCCTTCTCGCCTCCAATCGTGCCACCGGCACGATTGGCCAGAGGACGGCTCGAAGTCTCCCTCAAGGGGAGAAGGGTAGCCGGTGGCGGCGTTTGGGGGAGGATTCCAGTAATGCTCTCTGAGCCGCCTACCCAGTTTTACGGGCTAATGTGGTGTTTTGCCTGAAGCCGTTCGGCGATGACATTGCAGTTTGGGCGGGCGCGGAATAGCGGTAAAATCGATAAAACACACAATCTTCCGTGGGAGGAGGAGCGAAAATGCGTGCGCTCGCACTCGCGGTTCAGGCTATCGGTGGCTTGAACCGGCTGGTCGGCAATATCTTCGCATGGCTGGCGGTCGGCGTGGTCGTCGTTTGCTTTGCCGTCGTCGTCCAGCGCTATTTCTTCAATACGACCCATCTGTGGATGCAGGATCTCTATGTCTGGCTGAGCGGGGCGATGTTTACCGCAGTGGCCGGATATGCGCTGTTTCGCGACGATCACGTTCGGGTCGATATCCTCTATCGGCCGGCATCGATCCGCCGCAAAGCGATCTGCGATATCGTCGGCGTCGTGATTTTCCTCTTTCCCTTCATGTTCGTCGTCTGGCGCTGGGGACTGCCCTACGTACAGCGCTCATGGAGCTTTTATGAAGCGTCCCAGAACATCGGGGGCATGCCGGGCCTGTTCGTGCTCAAGACCTTTATCCTGGTGTTTGCCGTGCTCGTCGCGCTGCAGGGCCTCGCGATGATCGCGCGCGCCATTCTGGTGCTGGCGGACAAGGAAGACCTGCTGCCGCCCGCCTATCGCTACCCGGTCGACGGCGACGAGGAGATGCCCAGTGTCTAGCATTCTGATTGGGGAAATCCTCTCCGGCCTGCTGTTTTTCGGTGTTATCGGCTTTCTGCTGCTGGGCTTTCCGGTGGCGTTCACCCTGGCGGGAACGTCGCTGATTTTCGGGACCATCGGATACTTCCTCGGCGTGTTCGATTTCTCGAACATGGGCAATCTCATGGGCCGGTATATCGGCTACATGACCAATGAGGTGCTGGTCGCCGTTCCGCTGTTCATCTTCATGGGCGTGATGCTGGAGAAATCCAAGATCGCCGAGCAATTGCTGCTCACCATGGGCAAGCTGTTCGGGCGGTTGCGCGGGGGGCTGGGGATTTCGGTGATCGTGGTGGGCGCGCTGCTTGCCGCTTCGACCGGCGTGGTGGGCGCCACGGTGGTGACGATGGGGCTGATCTCGTTGCCGGCCATGCTGCGCGCGAAATACGACCCCAAGCTGGCATCGGGCGTCATCTGCGCGTCGGGCACGCTGGGGCAGATCATTCCGCCTTCGACCGTTTTGATCTTCATGGGGGACATGCTCTCCTCGATCAACGCGCAGGTGCAGATGGAGCTGGGCAATTTCGCGCCGGTGCCGGTGACGGTGGGCGATCTGTTCGCCGGGGCGTTCATCCCGGGGCTGCTGCTGGTGGGGCTCTATATCCTCTACATGATCTACAAGGCGATCACCCAGCCCGAGAGCTGTCCGGCGACGCCCATGAGCGACGAAGAGCGCAAGGGCATCGTCAAGGACGTGATCGTGGCGTTGATCCCGCCGCTGATCCTGATCCTTCTGGTGCTGGGCTCGATCCTGACGGGTGTTGCGACCCCGACCGAGGCCGGTTCGGTGGGCGCGGTGGGTGCGACGATACTCGCGGCGCTGCGCTGGAGACTGTCGTTCAAGGTGTTCCGCGACTGCGCCATGGCGACGGCGACGATCACCTCGATGATCTTCATCATCCTGTTCGGCGCTTCGGTGTTCTCGATCGTCTTCCGCGTGATGGGCGGCGACAATCTGGTGCACGAGTTCCTGGCCAATCTGCCGGGCGGGGCAATCGGGGCGATGATCGTCGTGATGCTGATCATGTTCGTGCTCGGGTTCATCCTCGATACGTTCGAGATCATCTTCATCATCATCCCGATCACCGCGCCGATCCTGCTGGCGCTCGGGGTCGACCCGATCTGGCTGGGCGTGATGGTGGGCGTGAACCTGCAGACGAGCTTCATGACGCCGCCGTTCGGCTTCTCGCTGTTCTACCTGAGAGGGGTGGCGCCGAGCCGGGTGACGACGGGGATGATCTACAAGGGGGCCGCGCCGTTCGTATTGCTCCAGATCATCGCCATAGCGCTGCTGTTCATGTTCCCGCAGCTCATCACCTGGCTGCCGTCGATCAACTAAGGTGCGGCACGACGGATGAGAGAGGGCCCCGCAGGGCCCTCTTCTTTTTTTGCGGCGCCAACCGGGATCGCGGTATCCTAATACCATGTATCCTCCTGCCATGCCCTGTCCTGGATGGCTGGCAGACTTTTCCTGTCGAGGGGCGCCGCCCCGTTTGCACGATGAAAGGAAACCCGATGAGCCCTGCATTACGGCCTCTTCGCAAGCGCGAGCCCATGCCCGATTTCGTGCGCGAGGCACTCGATGTTCGCGGCTTGTGGGCTGCCTATCAGGCGCGCCCGCCCTATCAGCGAAACGACTATCTGCTTTGGATCAACAAGGTGAAGCGCCAGGAGACCAAGGTCAGGCACCTGGCTCAGATGCTCGACGAGCTGGAGGCAGGCGACGTCTATATGGGCATGAGATGGAATGGAGCGCGGGGGCCAGCGGGGGAAAGCTGAGCGCCGGCGCTGGCCGGATGAAAAAAAGGCCCGGTCGAAACCGGGCCTTTCGTGCTTGAGTGGCTTGGATCAGTCGAAGGTGACGTATTGCTCGCGGGCGCGCAGGAAGAGCGAGTCCGTGCCGTCAGTCTTCTGGCGCGTGATGTTGAGGGCGGCGATGAAGCTCTCGGTGACGCGCTTGGTGAGGTCGTCGCTTCCCTCGCGGATCTCGGCGATCAGCTCCATGGACGCCTCGGCGCCGGCCTGGAGGATTTCCTCGGGGAACTGCTGGACCACCACGCCGTGATCGTTGACGAGCGTCTGGAGGGCGCGCGGATCGTTGGCGGCAAAGTCGGAGGCGACTTCGTCATATTCGGCCTGGCAGACGAAGCGGACGATGTCCTGCAGGTCCTGGGGCAGTTCCTGGTATTTGGCCTTGTCGACCACGAGTTCGGTGGCCAGACCCGGCTCGACGAAGCTCGGGAAATAGTAGTTCTTGGCGATCTGGTAGAAGCCGAGCGCCAGATCGTTATAGGGGCCGACGAATTCGGCGGCATCCAGCGTACCGTTCTGAAGCGCGGCGAAGATGTCGCCGGCGGCAAGGTTGGTGACCGATGCGCCCAGACGTTCCCACACCTGCCCGCCAAGGCCGGGGCTACGGAAGCGCAGGCCCTGGATGTCGGAGACGCCTGTCAATTCGTTGCGGAACCAGCCGCCCGCCTGGGTGCCGGTATCGCCCGAAAGGAAGCCCTGAAGGCCGAACTGGTCGTAGATTTCGTCCCAGAGCTCCTGCCCGCCCATGTGACGGACCCAGGCGGCGAGCTCGCGGTTGGTCATGCCGTAGGGCACGCCGGTGTAGAACGAGAGGCCCATGGACTTGTTCTGCCAGTAATAGGCAGCGCCGTGGCTCATTTCGGCCGAACCGTCGATGACGGCATCGAGGGCCTGCAGGCCGGGGACCATTTCGCCGGCGGCATAGACCTGAACCGAAAGCCGTCCGCCCGAGGCGGCGGTGATGCGGTCGGCAAGGCGCTGGGCGCCGACACCCAGGCCGGGGAAATTCTTGGGCCAGGTGGTGACCATCCGCCAGGTGATATTGCCCTGCGAAATGGCCGGGGCGGCCAGGGTGGCGGTCGCCGCCGCTGCACCCGCAGTCGCCGCGCCGGCCTTCTTGAAGAAGTCGCGTCTTTTCATCAATTCCTCCCAATGGCGCCGCTTGGCGCCAGATCGAAAATAGCTGCCGCGCTTCGTGAGCCGCCATTTTCATGCGCATTGCGAAGCGCGGAACAAAACAGACTGCATTTGCAGGTTTGCGTCGAGACGCAGGCTTTGCAATGGCGCCGCTTTGTTGCAAATAACTACCCAGTATTACGCAGGAACCGATGGCAACCGGCCCGTGATCCGCTACCATCGGGGCCGGCCATGGAGGTGGCCGCGAGGAGGACATATCGCCATGCAGTTGAGGCACCAGATTCTGGCGCTCGCCATCGTTCCGCTGATCCTGGCGATCATGGCGATCACATGGCTCGTCACCTGGCAATCGACCAGCCTGGCGCGGGCGAGCATCGACACCTTCGAACGCAACATGCTGCAGGCCAAGCAGGACGAACTGCTCAACCTCACCAATCTCGCCCTCTCGGCGATCGACGGCATCTATTCCAATGCCGGGCCCGACGACGAGGAGGCCAAGGAACAGGTGAGGACCATCCTCAACGCGCTCGACTATGGCGAGGACGGCTATTTCTTCGTCTATGACTATGACGGGATCAACGTGGTCCATCCGCGCCAGACATATCGGCCCGGACAGAACTGGCTGGATTTGCGCGACCCCAATGGCGACAGGGTGATCTACAACCTCGTGGAAAAGGCCAAGGAGGGTGGCGGCCTGCACCAATATCTCTGGGAGAAGCCCTCGGCGGGGACCATGGCCGAGAAGGTCTCGTTCGCCGTGGGCCTCGACAAATGGGAATGGATGCTGGGCACCGGGGTCTATCTGGACGATGTTTACGCCCAGACCGCCGCCGCCCATGCGGATTTGCGCAACACGATCAATTCGACCTTCCTCACCGTGGTGCTGATCGCGGTTCCGGCCGTGCTGCTGGTTTTCGCATGGCTGATGGGGCTGAACCTGCATGAGCGGCGGATGGCCGACCACAAGCTCAAGGAACTGACCCAGAGGATCATCGACACGCAGGAGGAGGAACGGGCGCGGATCGCGCGCGAACTTCACGACGGCATTTCGCAAATCCTGATCGGGGTGCGCTACGCCATCGATCTGGCCCGACGCAAGGTCGAGAGCGGCGCAGAGGGGGCGCCGGACGCCATCGGCAAGGGTGCCGATGCGCTCAATGGCGCGATCAAGGAGGTCAGGCGGCTTTCGCACGACCTGCGTCCCGGTGCGCTGGACGATCTGGGCCTGTCGGCGGCGCTGGAGGCGCTGACCCATAATTTTGCCGAGCGCACCGGCATCAAGGTGTCAGTCGAAGCCGTCGCGTTCAAGAACATGCTGCTGCCCGAGGCGCGGACGGCGCTCTATCGGGTGGCGCAGGAAGCGCTCAACAATATCGAGCGGCACGCCGCCGCCACCGAAGTTTCGATAGAACTGTCGAGCCCCCACGGGCGCGTGCAGATGGTGATATCGGACAATGGCAAGGGCTTTTCTGCCGACAACGACCGCAGGGGCGGACTGGGGCTGCGCAACATGCAGGAACGCATGGCCCATTTTGGAGGGAATATGCTGGTGGAAACTTCGCCCAGTGGAACGATGCTGCGCGCCATGCTGCCCAAATCAGTGTTCATGCGTCAGCCCAGCCTGGCCGAGGTGGCATGAACATGGCCGACCCGATCAAGGTGCTTCTTGTCGACAATCATCCGCTGGTGCTCGACGGGCTCAAGGCCATTCTCGAAACCTACGACCACATAAACGTTGTGGGAGCGGCGCCCTCGGCGCGCACGGCGCTGGAGATCGCGACGCGGACCGAGCCCGACGTGGTGCTGATGGATATCAACATGCCCGAACTCAACGGGTTGGACGCCATCGAGCTGTTCAAGGAACAAACGCCGGCCACTCGGCTATTGATGCTCTCGATGCACGACAGCCGCGAGTATATCTCGACATCGGTGATGTACGGGGCGTCGGGATATATCCTCAAGGACGTTTCGACCGAGGAAATCATCGAGGCCATCGAGACGGTGGCGGCGGGAGGGACGTTCTTTTCGACGGGCGTTTCGGACGTGCTGCTGGAGCGCAATGCGCGGGCGCAGAAGACCCGGGCGCTCACGACGCGCGAGCAGGCGATCCTGCTGCTGATCGCGGCGGGGAAATCGAACAAGGACGTGGCGGCGACGCTCGATATCTCGGCGCGGACTGTGGAAACGCACCGCAAGAACATCAAGAAAAAGCTCGGCATCGCGACGACGGCGGGGCTGACGCGATACGCCATCGAGAACGGGCTGATCGGCAATTAAGGCGGGTTTATTACACCTGACATCTTCCCAAGAGGGCCCAGGAACGTTTTGGAACGCTCCGGGCCGCAGTGAATTAGCCCCTCGTCACCGAAGCAACACACGGGAGATCGAGGATGGCCAACCCATCAGCCCCCAATGGCGAGGGTTCCGTGACCGAAACGGCACGCAGTGATGCCGAGACGATCAAGGACAACGCCCGCGAAGATTTCAACGAGATCAAGAACCGGGCGCGTGAGGATTTAGACGCCGTCAAGCGCGAGGCCAAAGCCGAATTCGATCATGCCCGGCGCGAAGCGGGCAGCTATGCCGAAGGCCAAAAGAATTATGCCGCCGACCAGCTTTCGGGCATAGCGGCGGTGTTCGAGCGCGTCGGCAACGAGATGCGCTCGGGCGAACAATCCTGGGCCGGCCAATATGCCGGCGACATCGCCCACCGCATGGAAGACGCAGCCGACAGGGCGCGCAACAGCAGCGTGGGCGAAATCGTCGGCGATGTGGAAAATTTCGGACGGCAGCGGCCCGGCGCATTTCTGGCCACGGCGGCCCTGCTCGGATTTGCCGCGAGCCGCTTCCTGAGTGCGTCCGCCAGCCGGCGGCGTCCGTCGCGATATGCCAATCGCGGTCACGACGACGACCGCTATTACGGCGACGGGAACGTCCACGGCCCTGCCCGTCCCTATGGCTCGAACACTGGAGAAGACTCATGAGCGCCGCCGGAGAACCTTATGGCGACAACCGTTCGCTCGCCGGAATGGTGAAGGGATTGGTGTCCGACGTGACGACCCTTTTCCGTCAGGAAATCGAGCTGGCCAAGACCGAGGCCGGTGAGCGGGTGGAAAGCGCGGTGCATGGCGGGCAAATGCTGGTCATCGGCGCAATCCTGGCCATCGGTGCGCTGGGCGTGCTGCTGGCCGCCATCGTCGTTTTGGGAACCGCCTGGCTGGTCAGCATCGGCATGGAGCCGATGACCGCCAATGTCATTTCGGCGGTGGTCGTCGCTTTGGTGGTCGGCCTTATCGGCTGGATCATGATTTCGGCGGGCATCAAGCGGCTCAAGACCTCCAATTTCAAGCTGGAGCGGACCGCCCATTCGCTTTCTGAAGATGCCAATGTCGTCAAGGAGAGGCTCTAATGGCTCACCATCACAAGACATCCGATGAGATCGAACGCGAGATCGAGGCGCGGCGCGCCCGGATCGAAGAGCGGGTGGACCAGATTTCGGCCCGTCTTTCGCCCGGCCAGCTTCTCGATGAGGCATTGCGCTATACGCGCGAAGGACCGGGCGCGGAATTCACGCGCAACCTGGGCCGCAGCGTCGTGCAGAACCCCCTGCCCGTGACGCTGATGGGCGCGAGCTTGGCCTGGCTTGCCGTTCAGTCCAACCTGCCCCGGCGCGAGCCCGAATATGGCAATGGCTATGATGCCGATGCGATGTATGGGCACTATGAGGTGGACGAGGACGATTATCCCGTTGCTACCGTAAAGGGCCGCACGCTGCAGCGTGTCGGGATTGTCGATAGCGACGAGGGTCGGCACAGCGAATTCACCGACGATGCCGGGCGCAAGTTCAAGGCACTGACCAATGAAGCGGGCCATCGGGCCGGACATTTCATCGACGAATCCGGCCGCATGTTTCGCGGATTTATCGACGAAACCGGACATCGGGTCAGCGATTTCCGCGACGAGGCGGGAAACCGCATCCACCAAACCGGCGGCTGGGCGTCTCACGCCTGGCGCAAGGCTGGCGAGAACGCGTCGCGGCTGGGCGAACGTGTGCGCCACGGAGCCGACCGGATGGGCGAGCAAGCCCAGCACGCAGGCGACAGGCTGCGCCGGCAGGGTGGCAATGCGGCCCATATGGCCGACGACTTCATCCACGACCAGCCGCTGATCAGCGGTGCGATTGCCTTTGCCATCGGTGCCCTGTTCGGCGGCGCCCTGCCCCATACGCGGCAGGAAGACGAGATGTTCGGCGATGCGGCGGATTCGGTCAAAGACCGTGCGGCACAAGAAGCCGAGCACCTTTACGAGCGTGGAAAAGAGGAAGCGGGCCATCTGCACGATCAGGCGCGCGAAGCCGCCGGCCATGCGTATGGAGAAGCCAAGGAGGCGGTGCGCGAAGCGGCGGACACTGCCCGTTCGGAAGCCGACAAGATCACGCACCATTGAAGAGCTCGGCAGCGGGCGGCATTTTGATACTGCCCGCCAACAAGGCCGCGGGCGCGGGGCGGATGCTCCTACGCCCTGCCCCGCGAGCCTGTCGATCCCATCCAATAAATAGCCAACAAATCCCTTGCCGTTTGCGGCAAAGCCGCCATGCTGTGCGCATCTGACTCGCGCAACGTGCCGGAGCCTTGATGGCGGCTTATATCCTGCGACGCCTTCTGTTGATGATCCCGACGGTTTTCGGGATCATGGTGGTGTCGTTCGTCGTCATCCAGTTTGCGCCCGGCGGGCCTGTCGAGCAGGCGATCGCGAATTATTCGGGGATGGAGAGCAGTTCGCTCTCGCGGGTGACGGGCTCGACGCAGGGGGATTTCGCCGGCCAGGGCGTTGCCGATGCCGCAGATAGCGGGGGCCAGCCGCAATCGGCTTATCGCGGGGCGCGCGGACTTTCACCGGCGTTCATCGCCCAGCTCGAAGAGCAATACGGGTTCGACAAGCCACCGCTCGAGCGGTTCGGTTCGATGATCTGGGATTTCCTGCGGTTCGATTTCGGGCAATCGTATTATCGCGACATATCGGTGATCGACCTCATCGTTGAAAAGATGCCGGTTTCGATCTCGCTGGGGCTGTGGATGATGCTGATTTCATACGGCATTTCCATTCCGCTGGGGATCGCCAAGGCGGTGCGCGACGGGTCGAAGTTCGATGTCTGGACGTCGGGCGTGGTGATCGTTGGCTACGCCATTCCCGGCTTTCTGTTCGCGATCCTCTTGATCGTGTTGTTCGCGGGCGGGAGCTTCTGGTCGATCTTTCCGCTGCGCGGGCTGACCTCGGCCAATTTCGCTTCGATGCCGTGGTATCAGCAAATCCTCGACTACGCCTGGCATCTGGCGCTGCCGATCGCCGCCATGGCGATCGGGGCGTTCGCGACCTCGACGCTGCTGGTCAAGAATTCGTTCCTCGACGAAATCCGCAAGCAATACGTGACGACGGCGCGGGCCAAGGGGCTGACCGAGAACCGGGTGCTCTACGGGCATGTGTTCCGCAACGCCATGCTGATCGTGATCGCCGGATTTCCCGGCGCGTTCATCGGGGCGTTTTTCGGCGGCTCGCTGCTTATCGAGACGATATTTTCGCTCGACGGGCTGGGGCTGCTGGGCTTCCAGTCGGTGCTGACGCGCGATTATCCGGTGATCTTTGCCACGCTCTATATCTTCTCGCTGGTGGGGCTGGTGCTGGGGCTGATTTCCGACCTCACCTATATGTGGATCGATCCCCGGATCGATTTCGAGACGCGGGAGGTCTAGGCGAATGGCGCTCACCGCGATCAACCGGCGCAGGCTGGCCAATTTCCGCCGCAACAGGCGGGGCTATGTCGCGTTCTGGATTTTCATGGTGCTGTTCGTCCTGACGTTCTTTGCCGAGGCGATCACCAACGACCGGCCGCTGCTGGCTTTCTACAAGGGCGAATTGTTGGTGCCGGCGGTGGTGGATTATCCCGAGACCAAGTTCGGCGGTTTCCTCGCGGTGACGCAATATCGCTCGTCGTTCATCCAGAACGAGATCGAAGCGAACGGGTGGATCGTGTGGCCGCTGTTCCGATTCTCGCACCAGACCGTCGATACGCTGTTGCCCGGCCCGGCACCGACCCCGCCAAGCTGGCTGATGAGCGCTGAACAGAACTGCGCGCGCTATCCCCAAGGGGTGGACGATCCCGGTTGTACGCTGGCCAATATGCATATCCTTGGGACCGACGATCAGGGGCGGGACGTGTTCGCGCGGCTCGTTTACGGGTTCCGGATTTCGGTGCTGTTCGGGCTGACGCTGACCATACTCTCCTCGGTGGTGGGCGTGGTGGCCGGCGCGGTGCAGGGCTATTTCGGCGGATGGACAGATCTGCTGTTCCAGCGCTTCATCGAGATATGGACCTCGATCCCCACGCTTTATCTGCTGCTGATCATATCGAGCATTCTCGCGCCCAGTTTCTGGGTGCTGCTGACGATATTGCTGCTGTTTTCCTGGGTGGCGCTGGTGGGGGTGGTGCGCGCCGAATTCCTGCGCGGGCGGAATTTCGAATATGTGAACGCGGCGCGGGCGCTGGGCGTGGGGAACTGGACGATCATGTTCCGGCACCTTTTGCCCAACGCCATGGTGGCCACCATCACCTTCATGCCGTTCATCCTCGGCGGCTCGATCACGACGCTGACCTCGCTCGATTTTCTGGGCTTCGGGATGCCGCCGGGCTCGCCCTCGCTGGGGGAATTGCTGGCGCAAGGCAAGAACAACCTTCAGGCGCCCTGGCTGGGGCTTACCGGGTTTGCGGTGATTTCGGTGATGCTGAGCCTGCTGGTGTTTGCCGGCGAAGCGGTGCGCGACGCGTTCGATCCGCGCAAGACGTTCGGGTGAGGCGATGAGCGAACATTTGCTTTCCGTCAGCAATCTCGACGTCGTCTTCCGGGTGGAGGACCGGCAGGTCGAAGCGGTGCGCGGTGTGAGCTTCGATATCGCGCCGGGCGAGACGCTGGCGCTGGTAGGGGAGTCCGGATCGGGGAAGTCGGTGACGGCGCTTTCGGTGCTCAAACTCCTGCCCTATCCGGCGGCATCGCATCCGAAGGGGCAAATCCTGTTCAAGGGACAGGATTTGCTGAAAGCCGATGACAAGACGCTGCGCAAGGTGCGCGGCAATGCCATATCGATGATCTTTCAGGAGCCGATGACTTCGCTCAACCCGCTGCACACGATCGAAAAGCAGGTGAGCGAGGTGGTTTCGGTGCATCTGGGGCTGGGGCGTTCGGCGGCGCGCAAGCGGGTGCTCGAATTGCTCGATGCTGTGGGCATTCCCGATCCGGCGTCGCGGTTGGCGGCGTTTCCGCATCAGCTCTCGGGCGGGCAGCGGCAAAGGGTGATGATCGCCATGGCGCTGGCCTGCGAGCCGGACCTTCTGATCGCCGATGAGCCGACCACGGCGCTGGACGTCACCGTGCAGGCGCAAATCCTCGACCTGCTCAAGGATGTGCAGCGCCGGATGGGAATGGCGATGCTGTTCATCACTCATGATCTGGGGATCGTGCGGCGGATGGCCGACCGGGTGCATGTGATGCGCAATGGGGAGATCGTGGAGCGGGCGGAAACCGCCGAGCTTTTCGACAATCCTCAGCATCCCTATACGCGGCAATTGCTGTCGAGCGAGTTGTCCGAGCCACCGCCGCCGCCGGTGGCGGACGCCAAGTCGATCGTGGAGGTGGACGACCTGCGGGTCTGGTTTCCGATCAAGCGGGGGCTGTTCAAGCGAACTGTGGGGCATTTCAAGGCTGTGGACGGCGTCGCTCTCGTGGTGCGTGAAGGGCAGACGCTGGGCGTGGTCGGGGAATCGGGATCGGGCAAGACCAGCCTGGGGCTGGCGATTTTGCGGCTGATTTCCTCTCGGGGGCGCATCGTGTTCCTGGGTGAGGACATACAGGACAAGCGATCGCGCGCCATGCGGGCCTATCGGGGCGACATGCAGGTGGTGTTCCAGGACCCATATGGATCGCTCTCCCCGCGCATGAGCGTCGGCGACATCATCGCCGAGGGACTGAAGGTGCATTTTCCGCGCGTTTCGGCGGCGGAACGCGAGGAGCGCGTGAAGGCCGTGCTCGCCGAGGTGGGGCTGGATGCGGAGATGGTGAACCGCTATCCGCATGAATTTTCGGGCGGGCAGCGCCAGCGGATCGCCATCGCCCGCGCGCTGGTGCTCGAACCCAAATTCGTGATCCTGGACGAGCCCACATCGGCGCTGGACATGAGCGTGCAGGCCCAGATCGTCAAGCTGTTGCGCGATCTGCAGGCGCGGCGCGGGCTGACCTATGTGTTCATTTCCCACAACCTCAAGGTGGTGCGGGCCATCGCCAATGAGGTGGCGGTGATGCACAATGGGAAAATCGTGGAGCGCGGGCCGACGGAAACGGTGTTCGCCAACCCGCGCGAGGACTATACGCGGGCCCTGCTCGCAGCGGCGCTGGATGAAACTTCTCTCCCGGGCGCCAAAAGTTAGACGTTCATCTGGCCGCGCCCGCAAAAGTGGTTTCCACTTCTGCTGAAAGCGCTTTAGGATCAACGCATTCGGCATCGTCTTGGTAGGATGGACGGCAAATGAAAACGCTCAGCATCACCCTGGCCATCGCAGTGGCAATGGCCGCCGGAACGCCGGTTTTTTCCCAGGAAGACGAATGGCACCATGCCGTGGCGCTCGATGCCGAGCCGAAATATCCGGCCGGGTTCGAAATGTTCGACTACGTCAATCCCGACGCGCCCAAGGGCGGGCTGGTGCGGATGCCCGCGTTCGGGGGGTTCGACACCTTCAACCCGGTGTTGCCGTTGGGCGAAGCGGGCGGCGGCCTTGGGCTGGTCTATGAGACGCTGATGACGCCGAGCGGTGACGAAAGCTCGGTCAGCTACGGGCTGCTGGCGGAAGCCGTGCAATATCCCGAAGATTTTTCCTCGGTGACGTTCAGGATGAACCCCGACGCGCGCTGGGCGGATGGCGAGCCGGTGACCGCCGAGGACGTATTGTGGAGTTTCGAAACGGTGATGGAGCTATCGCCGATCGCCTCGGAATATTATGCGCCGGTCGAATCCGCCGAGGTCATCGGCGAGGGCGAGATACGCTTCACCTTTTCGGAAACCGGAAACCGGGAACTGCCCTATATCATGGGGCAGCTCATGGTTTTGCCCCAGCACTGGTGGGAGGGCGAAAACGCCGATGGCGAGGCCCGCGACATCGGCGCCTCGACGCTTGAACTGCCGATGGGTTCGGGGCCCTATGAACTCACCGGTTTCGATGCCGGACGCAGCATCAGCTACACCCGCAACCCCGATTACTGGGGCGCCGATGAGCCGGTGAGGATCGGCACCAACAATTTCGATGAATACCGGCTCGAATATTTCCGCGATTTGACCGTGGCGTTCGAGGCGTTCAAGGCCGATGAGTTCGACTGGTGGGCCGAGAACATGGCGCGGCGCTGGGCGACGGCATACGACTTTCCCGCCGTGCGCGATGGCCGCGTGGTGCGCGAGGAGTTCGAGGAGCCTTATCGCGGGCGCGGCCTGATGGTGGGGTTCATCATGAATTTGCGGGACGAGAAGTTCGAAAATCCGCTGGTGCGGCAAGCGATCAATTACGCCTTTGACTTCGAAGAACTCAACCGCACGATATTTTACGAACAGTACAGCCGCATAGATTCATTCTTCTACGGCACGGAATTGGCGGCGCCGGATGGCCCGCCACAGGGGCTTGAGCTGGAGATCCTCGAAGAGGTCCGCGATCTGGTGCCGGCTTCGGTGTTCGAGGGCGAATATACCAATCCGGTGGGCGGCAGCGAGGAGGCCCTGCGGGCCAATCTACAGGAAGCGCTGAGGCTGTTCGGCGAGGCGGGATATACGCTCAACGGCACGCAACTGGTCGATGCCAATGGGCAGCAATTCGGCTTCGAAATCATGCTCGACGGGCCGACGATCGAGCCGGTCGCCCTGCATCTGGCGCAGAATCTCAACCGGATCGGGGCCAATGTGACGGTGCGCGGCGTGGACTCGGTGCAGTTCGTCAACCGGCTGCGCAGCTTCGATTATGACGTGGTCTATCAAGGCTGGGCGCAATCGCTCTCGCCGGGCAATGAGCAGCGCTCTTTCTGGGGCAGTTCCTCGGTCGAGGAAGAGGGATCGCGCAATTATGCCGGTATTTCCGATCCCGGCATCGACGCGCTGATAACCAAAATCGTCATGGCTCCCGATCGCGAGACGCTGGTAGCCGCGACCCGGGCGTTGGATCGGGTGCTGCTGGCCAACGCCATCATCGTGCCCTCCTACACGCGGTCGGCCTATCCGGCGGCGCGGTGGAACCGGTTCAGCCATCCAGAAACGCTGCCGGAGTTTGAAATCGGTTTCCCCACGAACTGGTGGTGGGACGAAGAAAAGGCCGCGGCGACGGGCGGCAATTCGCGGTAGGGGATTTAAAATGGCGCAAGACGTTCTGGTTATCGGTGCCGGCATAGTCGGCATTTCGACGGCGATCCATCTGCTGCGGCGCGGGCGGAGCGTGCTGCTGATCGACAAGAACCAGCCGGGCCGGGAAACCTCGTTCGGCAATGCGGGCATCATCCAGCGCGAGGGAGTGCGGCCGCACGCGTTTCCGCGCGATCTGGCGACGCTGATGCAGGTGGGGCTGCATCTGTCGACGGCAGCCCGCTACGATCCGCTGGCCCTGCCCCGCTTCGCACCCGCCCTGTTGCGCTATTGGTGGGAATCCTCGCCCAACCATTATGCCCATGTGGTCAAAAGCTATGCGCCGCTGATCGGGCGGTCGATCGAGGAACACGCCGATCTGATCGCCGCCTCGGGGGCCGAGGACCTGATCGTCAAGAAGGGCTGGTTCCTGATTTTTCGGACCGAGCACGCGCTCAAGGACGAAGCGGCCAAGGCCAAGACCGATCTGGAGCTTTACGGGGTCAATCACCGCGTTGTGGACGGCGCCGAATTCGCGCAAATCGAACCCGACCTGACCGAAAAACTGGCCGGCGCCATTCACTGGACCGATCCCTGGACGGTGCGCAATCCCGGCGCGCTGGTCGGCAAGTATTTCGAGCTTTTCAAATCCATGGGCGGGCAGTTCCTGGCCGGGGAAGCCAAGGGGCTGGAACAGGATGGCGACGGCTGGTCGACCTCGGTGAGCGGCACCCGCCACAAGGCGCGCGAGGCGGTGGTCACCCTGGGGCCATGGGCGCCTGAAGCCCTCGATCCGCTGGGCTATCGCCTGCCGCTGTTCGTCAAGCGCGGCTATCACATGCATTATGGGGCGCAGGGGGATGCCAAGCTCAACAACTGGATGATCGATGCCGAGGTTGGTTATTGCCTGGCGCCTATGGAAAAGGGCATCCGGCTGACGACGGGCGCCGAGTTCGCGCTGCGCGACGCGGCGCCGACGCCCATCCAGCTCGGGCGGGCGGAACGGACGGCGCGGGCGCTGTTTCCGCTCGGCGAACGGCTCGATCCGCAGCCCTGGAAAGGGGCGCGCCCGTGCACGCCCGATATGATGCCGATCATCGGGCCGGCGCCGCGTCATCGCGGATTGTGGGTGGGGATCGGGCATGCCCATCACGGGTTCACGCTGGGGCCCGCCACCGGGCATTTGCTGGCGCAGGCGATGACCGGGGAACAGCCGGCGATCGATATCACGCCGTTTGCGATGGAGCGGTTCAAGGGGACGTATCCGGGGCGGGGGTAGGGGCGGAGGTTAAGCCTCTGGCCAAGGTGTGTGGGGAAGCTCAGCGCACCCCTCATCCGACCGCTTCGCGGCCACCTTCTCCCTCAAGGGGAGAAGGGGTGCTGGAGGGTGTGGAGGCGTTAGAAGTCGCCAAGGGATGAGGATGAGGGGTGCAGCGGTTTAACAATCACCGCAGCGGATGTTGAAGCTCGGCGCACCCCTCATCCGACCGCTTCGCGGCCACCTTCTCCCACCAGGGGAGAAGGGGCGCTGGGGGTGTGGAGGCGTTAGAAGTCGCCAAGGGATTGGGGGTGAGGGGTGCAGCGGTTTAACAATCACCGCAGCGAATGTTGAAGCTCGGCGCACCCCTCATCCGACCTTTCGCTTTTCAAGCGAAAGCCCACCTTCTCCCTCAAGGGGAGAAGGGTAGCCCTCGGCAGAGTTTGGGGAGAAGATCCGCGCTGCAACAGGAGCGCCCTTCTCCCCTTGAGGGAGAAGGTGCCCCGAAGGGGCGGATGAGGGGTGCGCTGAGGCAACGGCGCCCACCATCTTGGGGAGTATTATCCCCGCCCCTTCCCTCTCACGATGCTTGGCTTCGATCCGGATTTCTAGCCGTAACTGCGCCGTGTACCGATTGCAGGTTCGGGCGCGAGGCGGGTGATGAGTTCGAGGGCGTCTTTTTCCGGGAGGGGGCGGGAGAAGAGGAAGCCCTGGATTTCGTCGCAGCCGTGGGAGCGGACGGCGTCGAGTTGGGCTTCGGTTTCGACGCCCTCGGCGGTGGTGGACATGCCCAGGCTGCGGCCCAGAGCGATCACCGCCTTGATGATTTCGAAATTGGCATCCTGCGATCCGGCGTCCTCGATGAAGGTGCGGTCGATCTTGATCTTGTCGAACGGGAAGGCGCGCAGGTAGGACAGCGAGGAATAGCCGGTGCCGAAATCGTCCATCGAAATGCGGATGCCCATGCCGCGCAGGGTGTGGAGGATTTCCAGCGTCTGGTCGGAATCGCTCAGCAACACGGATTCGGTGATTTCAAGTTCCAGCCGGGACGGCGGCAGACTGGCGGCTTCGAGCGCGTTCCTGACGCTGTTGAGAAGGCGTCCGCTCTTGAACTGGACCGGGGAAAGATTGACTGCAACGCGGATGTCGGACGGCCAGGTGGCGGCGACGCGGCAGGCCTGCTGGAGCACCCATTCGCCAAGCTGTACGATGAAACCGATCTCTTCGGCGACGGGAATGAATTCGACAGGGGAGATCGGCCCCATCTCCGAATGTTCCCACCGCAGCAGGGCCTCCATGCAGGAGACCCGGTTGTTTTCGAGCTCCATGAGCGGCTGGAAGACCAGTTTGAACTCGTCGTTGATGAGACCGAGTTTCAGCCCGCTTTCGATGGCGCGGCGGTGCTGCATGGCCTCGTCCATGCCCTTTTCGAAGAACCGGTAGCTGCCCCGCCCATCGCTCTTGGCTCGATAGAGGGCCATGTCGGCGTTTTTCATGAGGGTTTCCCCGTCCCCGCCGTCTCCGGGGGCGACCGCGATGCCCACCGATGTGCCGATGATGACGCGATGGCCCTCGAGCTCCATGGGCTTGCCGATGGTTTCGATAAGGCGCTCGGCAAGAGCAGCCGCGTCGCTGGGGCTCTTGAGGGGGCCGGCGAGGATGGCGAATTCGTCGCCGCCCAGCCGGGCGGCACATTCGTGCTCGCGCTTGGCGTAGTTGACGCGCGCGGCGACCTCCTGGAGCAGCGCATCGCCGACGGCGTGGCCGAGCGTGTCGTTGATCACCTTGAAATGGTCGAGGTCGAAGCAGATCACGGCCATCATCTCCCCCCGACGGATGCGGGATTCGGCCATGGCCATTTCTTCGGCGAACAGCGTGCGGTTGGGCAGGTCGGTGAGCGCGTCGTGGCGGGCCAGATGGTGGATGCGCGCTTCGGAGCGGCGCTGCTCGGTGATATCCTGATGGGTCTCGACCCAGCCGCCATCCTCCATGGGCTGGTGGACGACCGAGATGATCTGGCCGTTTTCGAACTCGCAGATATCGACGTTTCGCTGGCCCTCGGAAATCGTCCGCACGCGGCGCTGCAGGAACGCCATCGGCCCTTCCTTGGGGCGCATGCCGTTTTCGAACCGGAAATCGAGAATATCGGTGAGGAGCGTGCCGGGGCTCTGAAGCTCGCCGGGCAGGCCGTAGAGCGAGGCGTAGTTGGCGTTGCAGATCACCAGCCGGTGGTCGGCGTCGATCATGCACAGGCCATGGGCCATGTTGTCGACCGCCGTCTCGAACCGCATGGCCTGCCGGGCCAGATCGGCGTCGCGCCGGGTCAGGGCCGTCAGGTGATCGCTGGCGTCGGTTATGTCTTCATGGGTCACAAGCCAGCCCACGCCCCGACGGCGGGTGTAGGTGCTGCGGATGTTGCGGTCGCGCAGGATCTGCTCGTACTGGCGGGGGCCTTCCTGCTGGCGCTGGAAGCGCCCGACCATGGCGTCTTGCAGCTCGTCGACGCTGTAGCCGAAATAATTGCCCGCCTCGATAACGGCATGGCAGCATTCGCGCAGGCTCATTCCCGCTTCGATGGCGTCGGGCGCCAGTCCGAAGGTTTCGGCATAGAGGGAATTGAAGACCTGCAAGGTGAGGTCTTCGCCCCATACGCACAGGCCGTAGGGCATCGCCTCGAGCGCAGCATCGACGGCATGCGCATTTGTCATTCCCTTGCCCAGCGGCATCACGGTCTCCGAACCCAAACGAGTGCGGCCGATCATGGGGCGGACCCCTAAAGCAAGGATGAACTTGTTCGCTCGCTTTGTGGTTTTCAGAGGAAATGCTAACTTCGGTTAATAAGCGCTCGCCGGAACAAACCGGGTGGGCGGGGCGTTTGGGGTGTTCCCGCTCGGGACGCAAATTTTTTTGGGATGCTGGAGATTTTTTCATGAGCCGCAATACGCTCTATCTGTTGATCGGCGCGCTGATCGTCGTGGTCATCGGCTTTGGGATTTATGCCTATCAGCAGGAGACCGAGCCCCAGGGCGTGCAGATCGAAGTCAACGAGCAGGGGCTTTCGATCGAGGGCAATTGAGCCCCCGACGAAGCTGCGGCATCAACGGGCTTTTCCCCGCCCCCTCCTCCCGCTATTGAGTGAACGATAGCAGGAGGACATAGGGCGATGGGGTTTCCCGCACAGACGATCGACGAGCTCAAGACGCGCGCCAGGCGGCGCGTGCCGCGCATGTTCTTCGATTACGCGGATTCCGGATCCTGGACGGAAAGCACCTATCGCGCCAACGAAACCGACTTCCAGAAGGTCAAGTTTCGCCAGCGTGTGGCCGTGGACATGACCAATCGCTCGCTGGCCTCGACGATGGCGGGGGAAGAGGTCGCGATGCCGGTCGCCATCGCGCCCACGGGATTCGGCGGCATGCAGCATCCCGATGGCGAGATGCTTGGAGCCAAAGCCGCGCGGGCGTTCGGAATTCCCTTCACCCTTTCGACCATGAGCATCTGTTCGATCGAGGACGTGGCCGAAGCGACCGGCGGAGCGCCGTTCTGGTTTCAGCTCTATGTGATGCGGGACCGCAAGTTCATGCATAACCTGATCGATCGGGCCAAGGCGGCGGGGTGCTCGGCGCTGGTGCTGACGCTGGACCTGCAGATTCTCGGCCAGCGGCACAAGGATGCCCGCAACGGGCTTTCGGCGCCGCCCCGGATCAATTTCAACACCTTCCTCCAGCTCGCCACGCGCCCGCGCTGGTGCATGTCGATGCTGGGGACGAAGCGCCATACGTTCCGCAACATCGTCGGGCACGCGGACAATGTCGGCGATCTCTCCTCGCTCTCGTCCTGGACGGCGGAGCAGTTCGATCCGACGCTGAGCTGGTCGGACATCGAATGGATCAAGGAGCGCTGGGGCGGCAAGCTGATCCTCAAGGGTATTCTCGACGCCGAGGATGCGCGCATTGCCGCCGGCTCGGGGGCCGATGCGATCATCGTTTCCAACCATGGCGGACGTCAGCTCGACGGCGCTCCTTCTTCGATCTCCGCCCTGCCCGCCATCGTCGAGGCGGTGGGAGACCGGGTCGAGGTGCATATGGATGGCGGCATCCGCTCGGGCCAGGACGTGATGCGCGCGCTGTGCCTGGGGGCCAAGGGCGTCTATATCGGGCGGCCTTGGCTTTACGGACTGGGCGCGGACGGCGAAGCCGGCGTCAAACGGGCGCTGGACATCATCCGCAACGAACTCGATATCACCATGGCCTTTTGCGGCGAACGCGCCATCGGCAATGTCGGACGGCACAACCTCGTCAATCCGGACGTCTTCAAACCATGACCAGACCCTACCCGCCTTCCCTGCCCCTTCACATCGTGGAAGACGCGGTGCGCCGCGCCTTCGAGGAAGATCTCGGACAGGCGGGCGATATCACGACGCAGGCGACCATCGGGCCGGAGGCGACGGCTGTTGCGCTGGTCAATGCGCGCGATGCCGGGGTGATTTGCGGCATCGATTGCGCCAAGGCCGCGTTTTCGTTGATCGGGCCGGGCCTCCAAGTGCGCGCTTTCGTTTCCGATGGCGCTGCGGTGGAAGTGGGAACCGATGTTCTCGAAGTGCGCGGCAATGCCCGCGCGCTGCTGGCCGCTGAGCGCACGGCGCTCAACTTCATGACGCATCTGAGCGGCATTGCCACCCTGACGGCCCTTTATGCCAAAGAGACCCAAGGAACGAACACCCATATCTGCTGCACCCGCAAGACCACGCCGGGGCTGCGGGCGCTGGAGAAATATGCGGTCAAATGCGGCGGCGGGCACAATCACCGCTTCGGGCTCGATGATGCCATCCTGATCAAGGACAACCACATCGCCGTGGCCGGCGGAGTCGGCGCGGCGATTGCAGCGGCGCGGGCCTTTGCCGGGCATCTGGTCGCCATAGAAGTCGAGGTGGATACCCTCGATCAGCTCGGCGAGGCGTTGGCGGCGGGAGCCGATGCGGTGCTGCTCGACAATATGGACGACGCTACTCTCGCCCGCGCCGTGGAGATCACCGCAGGCCGTGCCAAGCTCGAAGCCTCGGGCAATGTCACGCTCGAGCGGATCGCCGCGATCGCCCGGACCGGGGTTGATTTCATCTCGACCAGCAAGATCACCATGGCGGCCGCCCCGCTCGATCTGGGCCTCGACATAAGACTCGCTTAACGGCCTTTCCTCACTTGCCTGAAAGAAATCGCACCTTATCTGAAACGATAAGGGTGCGACGCAGTGCCGTATGGCTTGGCAATCGACGAAGCGTCATATATAGCGCCTCCATATTCTCGTTCGGCATATAACAGATTTGAACATGAACGTCCGCACACTGTGCCTCTCGATCCTGTCTTGCCGGGATGCGAGCGGCTACGAGATCCGCAAGCTCTGCACCGAAGGCGAAGGCTCCTATTTCATCGAGGCCAGCTTCGGATCGATCTATCCTGCCCTGGCCAAGCTCGAAACCGACGAGTTTGTCACCTCGCGCGTGGAACACCAGAGCGGCAAGCCGTCGAAAAAAATCTATTCCATTACCGATGCGGGGCGAGCGGCCTTCTGCGAAGAATTGCAGGAGCCGCTTGGCGGGGACGTTTTCCGCAGCCCATTTCTTTTATTTGCGCGATTTGCGCATCTTCTCGACGCAGATCTCGTCCGCACCCGTGCCGAGGAACGACTCCAGGAATTGGACCGGAAAATCGCCGATTTGCGGAAGATTCAGGACCAACTGGGATCACGCGAGCGTGAGGGACACTCCAATGACGAGTGGGTGCTCAATCACGGCCTCACCTGTCTCGAGGTTGCGCGCAAGCATCTGCATACCCACATGAACGCCTTAATTGCCTCCGCGCGACACCAAGAGCCGCACGCCGGGCAGCAAGCAGCAGAGTAGAGGGCGCTGTTTATGCAAATTCTAAAGTCTTTTGGTTTGTCGCTATTCATCCTTATCGCCGCAGCCGCATGGTTCGCGACCGGTACGCTCGTCCAGGGCGGCCAGGGCCCCGGCAATGGCGAACGCTCGATTATCGGCCTCGTCGAGGGCGACGATCACGGCCCGATTTCGACTTCGCTTTCCAATGCAGGCCTTTTGGTCGAGCATGACGAAGAAACGGCGGAACTGGCCCGGATGACCGTGGCCGAGCGTGCCGCCCAGGAAAACGGCAGTGCGGCCACAGCGATTTCGGTGCGCACGCAGACATTCGAGCAGGAGGCCATGCCGCTGCTCGTGACATTGCGCGGGCGCACCGTGGCTCACGCCAATATCGAGGCGGTCGCCGAAACGGCGGGCGTGATCGAGACTGTACACGTCCAGAAAGGGCAGCGCGTCGAGGAAGGCGAGCTGCTCTGCACGCTCGACCAGGGCACGCGGGCGGCGGCTGTCGCCCAATCCGAAGCGGCTCTTGCCCAGGCGCGAGCCGGGCTGGAACAAGCCCAGCTCGATTTCGACACGAACGCATCGCTGCGTGAACGTGGCCTTGCCGCCGCCAATACGGCAAATGCGGCCCAGGTGGCCCTGACCGGCGCCGAAGCCCAGGTGCTTTCCGCACAGGCGGCGCTGGACAACGCCAATGCCGAACTCGAACGGACCGAGATCACGGCGGAAGTCGGCGGTCTGGTGCAGGCACCGATTGCGATCCGTGGTTCCATGCTCGCCCAGGGTGGGGTTTGCGCCACCATCGTCCAGCTCGACCCGATCGTCTTTTCGGGTTCGGTGGCCGAAGCCAATATCACGCTGGCCCGGACCGGTCTGCAGGCAAGTTTGCGCACCGTCACCAACCAGGAAGCGACCGGCGAAGTCACCTATGTGGCGGCCAGCGCCGACGATGCGACACGCTCCTTCCCCATCGAAATCGAGTTCGAGAATTCCGATTTCGACATTCGCGAAGGCATAACGGCGACGGCGACAGTCGATATGGGCAGCATGCCCGGGCATTTGCTGCCCCAGTCGGTGCTGACGCTGAACGACGAGGGGGTGCTCGGCATCCGCTCGGTGGAGGACGGGGTTGCCGCCTTCCATGAAGTGACCATCGTTTCGGACACGCGAGATGGGGTCTGGGTGACCGGACTGCCCGAGACGGTGGAAATCATCACCATTGGCCAGGAATTCGTGGTCGACGGGCAGGCCGTAACTGCCGGGCAGGCGTCCGGCACGGCCACAGAGGCTGCTGAAGAAGGCGCTCCCGCATGACGAACTTCATCGAACGCATTCTGCGCATGCCGCGCGTGGTCATGACGATCATGGCGCTGCTGCTGCTGGCCGGCGGGCTTTCCTATTCCATACTGCCCAAGGAAAGCTTCCCGGCCATCGACGTGCCGTATCTCTACGTCTCGATCACCCAGACGGGCGTGTCGCCACGCGATGCGGAAAACCTGCTCGCCAAGCCAGCCGAGGAAGAGCTGGCTGACCTTGACGGGCTGGTCAACATGACTTCGACCTCGACCACCGGGCACGCCTCGGTGGTTCTCGAGTTTGACACCAACGTCGATACCGACCAGGCGCTGGCCGATACGCGTGCGCGCATGGACGCCATCCGGGCCAATCTGCCCGATGACGCCAACGACCCCACGGTGAACGAAATCGACATGGTCGGCTTTCCGATCCTGTCGGTGGCCGTCTATGGCAACGCGCCCGAGCGCGAACTGGTGCGGCGCGCCGAGGAATTGCAGACGGCGATCGAAGGGATCGACAGCGTTCGGGAAGTGGAGCTTTCCGGCTCGCGCGACGAGGTTGTGGAAGTCACCATCGACCTATCGCGGCTCGAGGCCTACAATCTCACGGCCAATGAGCTGTTCGACGCCCTGGCCCGCAACAACATGGTGGTGCCCGGCGGCACGATCAACACCGGGCAAGGCTCGTTCAACGTCGAGGTGCCGGGGCTGATCACCGGCGCGCAGGACGTTTTCGAACTGCCGATCAAGACCGACGGCAACACCGTCGTCACCTTCGGCGACGTGGCCAATGTCACGCGCACGCTCGAGGATGCCACCGAATACACCAACGTCAACGGCTCGCCCGCGATGATCCTTGGCGTGTCCAAGAAGATCGGCACCAACGTCATCGAGGTATCCGAGCAGACGCGGGCGATGGTCGAACAGGTGGCCAGCCAGTGGCCGCAAGGCGTGAGCTACAGCTTCTTCCTCGACCAGGCCGACACCACCATCCACCTGTTCCGCTCGCTCGAGGCGGCGGTTCTGACCGCCGTGGCGCTGGTGCTGATCACCTGCGTGGCCGTGCTCGGCGTGCGGGCCGCGTTCATGATCGGGATGAGTATCCCGCTCTCGTTCATGATCGCCTTCCTCTACATGCAGATGACGGGCATGACGATCAACATGATGGTCATGTTCGGGCTGGTGATCGCCGTGGGGGTCTTGGTCGACGACCCGGTGGTGGTCGTCGAATATGCCGAGCGAAAGCTGCAGGAGGGCGTTTCCAAGAAGGAAGCGTTCATCCAGGCGATGCACAAGATGTTCGTGCCCGTGATCGGCGCGACGGCGACGACGCTCGCCGCCTTCGTGCCGCTGCTGTTCTGGCCGGGCATCATGGGCAAGTTCATGAGCCATCTGCCCACGATCGTCATCGTGGTCATGTGCGCCTCCTTCGTCTCGGCCCTGATCTTCATGCCGGTGATCGGTTCGATCATCGCATCGACCCATGTCGACCCCAAGCGCAAGGAACAGGCCGACATCGTGATGTATCCCGAAAAGTTCCACCCCAAGAAGGTGAAGGGACTGACCGGGATTTACGTGCGCATGATGTCGACGCTGATGCACTGGCCGATCCCCACACTTCTCGTGGGTTTCGGCATCGTGTTCGGCGTGTTCTTCACCTATGCGAGCAACCCCACGGGCGTGGAAGCCTTCCCGGCCTCCGAGCCCGAATATGCCACGGTTGCCGTGGTGGCGCGGGGCAATTACTCGCCCGAGGAAATCCGCGACATGCTGATCGAGGTCGAGGACGAACTGGTTCAGGTCCAGGGCGTTCAGGACATCATCATGCAGTTCGGCGAAACCGGCGCCATGGGCACGATGCCGCCCGACACGGTGGGCAATTTCCAGCTCCAGCTCGTCAACTACAACAACCGCGTCAAGGCCGAGGAAATCTTTGCCGATATCCGCACGCGGGTTGCCGATATTTCGGGGCTGCAAGTCCAGGTCTTCGGGATGGAAAGCGGCCCTCCGGCGGGCAAGGACATCAACATGCGGGTCGAGAGCAGCAATTACGCCGATCTCGTGCCCACGGTCGAGCGTGTCCGCGCGTTCATCGAGAACGAATTGCCCAACACCGCCGATATCGAAGACGGCCGCCCCTCCCCCGGTATCGACTGGCAGGTCACCATCGACCGCGTGGAAGCGGGCCGGTATGGGATCGGCGTGCGCGAGCTGGCGCCCTATGTCCAGCTCGTGACCTCGGGTGTGGAACTGGGCACCTATCGCGACTCCGAGACCGGTGACGAACTCGACATCAAGGTTCGTCTGCCACAGGACGAGCGTACGCTCGACGCGCTGGATTCCATGCGCATCATGACCCAGCAGGGCCAGGTGCCCGTCTCGAACTTCATCGAGCGGAACGCGGTGCCCAAGGTCGCCAATATCGAACGGCGCAATCAGGTCTATGTGATGCCCATCGCGGCCAATCTGGCGAACCTCCCCGAAGGGGTTTATCCCGCCCAGCGTGTGGCCGAGCTTCAGGCCTGGCTCGATGGGCAGGAATGGCCCGATGGCGTGACCTTCGCCTTCGGCGGCGCGGAAGAACAGATGGGCGATGCCAACGCGTTTATCGCGCAAGCGTTCGGCGCGGCGATGTTCATGATCTTCCTGATCCTGCTGCTCGAGTACAACAGCTTCTATCAGGTGCTGGTGACGCTCTCGACGGTCATCATGTCGGTGGCGGGCGTGCTGTTGGGCATGCTGGCGACGGGCATGAGTTTCTCGGCGATCATGACCGGGCTGGGCGTGGTGGCGCTAGCGGGTATCGTGGTGAAGAACGGCATCGTGCTGATCGACACCTATAACGAATACAACCGACACCAGGGCGTGGAGCCGGTGACCGCCATGCTGCTCACCACCGCGCAGCGCGTGCGGCCGGTGCTGCTGACGGCGTTCCTGACGGCGCTGGGCGTCATTCCGATGTGGGCGAACATCGAGTTCGACTTCATCCGGCGCGAAATCGTCGTCGGCGGTATTGCCGGGTCGTGGTTCGTCCACCTTTCGGCGGCGCTGGTTTCCGGGCTGTTCTTCTCGACGGCGCTCACGCTGGTCATGGTGCCGGTGCTGATCACCGCACCCAAGGTGATCAAGCAGCAGGTGCGCAGCGCGTTCGACTGGGTTCGCGGCCGCAGGGCCGAGGAGGTCGCGCCGCAGGGGTTCGACGGCATGGCCGTCCCCGTGGCCGCCGATGGCTCGCGCCATGTGGTGACCAAGGATACCGAACTGGTCGAACGCAATGAAAACGGCGTGACGGTTCTCTCCAGACGCCCGGCGGCGGAATAAAGCCCCTGCCCCACCGATTAAAGGCCCCGCGTTAGCGCGGGGCCTTTTCTTTTGTCGCCACGCGGGGTTCTTGACCGAAACATAGCTGCGCAGCTATATGTTTGAACCAAACCACGGCGGAGAAAATCCATGAACGGCAAGACCGAGAAGTCGCCCGTGCTGCTCAGCGGCGGCAATCCGCAGATCGCCAAAGGCTATGGCGACGAGCCCGTGCAGGCCTATATCGCGGCCATGCCCGAGTGGAAGCACGATGTCGGTCGCCGGCTAGACGAGATCATCGTGCGCGAGGTTCCGGGGGTCGAAAAGGCCGTGAAGTGGAACACCCCGTTTTACGGCACCGAGCGCGACTACTGGTTTTTGTCGTTCCACGTCTTTGCCCGTTACGTCAAAGTGACGTTCTTTAAGGGCAGCTCGCTCGATCCAATGCCCGCCGGAACCAGCAAATATCCCGACGTGCGCTATCTCGACATTCATGAAGGCGAGGATTTCGAAGAGCAGTTCGCGGAATGGGTGAAGCAGGCGAGCAAGCTGCCGGGCGAGAAGATGTAGCCCCTTATTCCGCCGGCTCCTCGACGGGTTTGCGGGTGACGAAGCCTTCGGGATCGTCCTGGGCGGCGCGCAGGCGTTCGCTGGCTTCCGCCGCTTCGCGCTGGCGGTTCCACATCTGGGCGTAGAGGCCGTTGCTGGCCAGCAATTCGCCGTGGCGGCCACGCTCGGCGATCCGGCCTTCGCGCAGGACGATGATCTCGTCGGCATCGACGACGGTGGAGAGCCGGTGGGCGATGACCAGAGTGGTCCTGCCCCGCGAAACCGTATCGAGCGCCGACTGGATTTCGCGCTCGGTATGGGTGTCGAGGGCAGACGTGGCCTCGTCGAGGATCAGGATGGGCGGTGCTTTCAGAATGGTGCGGGCGATGGCCACGCGCTGCTTTTCGCCGCCCGACAGTTTCAGCCCGCGCTCTCCGACCTGGGTGTCATATCCATGCGGCAGGCTTTCGATGAAGGCGCCGATCTGCGCCATGTTGGCCGCTGCCTTCACCTCCTCATCGGTGGCGTCGGGGCGTCCATAACGGATGTTATAGGCGATGGTGTCGTTGAACAGGACGGTATCCTGCGGCACCATGCCGATGGCGGCGCGCAAGGATTGCTGCGTCACATCGCGGACGTCCTGGCCATCCACGGTGACGCGGCCCGAGGTCACGTCGTAAAAACGATAGATCAGCCGCGAAATCGTCGATTTGCCCGCGCCCGAGGGGCCGACCACCGCGATGGTCTTGCCGGCGGGCACGGTGAAGCTCACGCCCTTGAGGATCGGGCGATCGGGATCGTAGTGGAAATGGACGTCCTCGAAGGCCAGTTCGGGGCCGGCGATGACCAGCGGGGTCGCGCCGGGCTTGTCCTCGATTTCCGGATTCTGGTCGAGCAGCAGGAACATTTCCTCGATATCGGCCAGGCCCTGGCGGATCTCCCGATAGACGAAGCCGATCTGGTTGAGCGGGCGGTAAATCTGCATCATGAAGGTGTTGAGCAGGACGAAATCGCCCACGGTCAGATCCCCGTTCATGACCCCGATGGCGGCCATGACCGAGAGGACGATCATGCCGGCCCAGAAGATTACTCCCTGGCCGAAATTGAGCCAGCCCAGCGATGTCCAGATGCGGGTAGCGGCGCGTTCGTAGCCCGCCATGGCGCCATCGTAGCGCCTGGCCTCCAGCGTCTCGTTGCCGAAATATTTGACGGTTTCGAAATTGAGCAGGCTGTCGATCGCCTTGGCATTGGCGTCGGTATCGCTCTCGTTCATGTCGCGGCGGATGGCGATGCGCCAGTTGGAAGCGCGCACCGTGAAGATCATGTAGAGCGCGACGATGGCGGCCAGCACCGCCACATAGCCGATGCCGAACAGCCAGCCGAAAATGATGCCCACGATGACGAACTCGACCAGGGTCGGCGCCGTGTTGAGCATGGTGAACCGCACGATGGTTTCAATGCCCTTGGTGCCGCGCTCGATCACCCGGCTCAACCCGCCCGTCTTGCGCTGCAGATGAAAGCGCAGCGAGAGCTGGTGCATGTGCGTGAAGGTGCGATAGGCGAGTTGGCGGACAGCGTGCTGGCCGACCGAGGAAAACAGGATATCGCGGAGTTGCTGGAAGCCGGTATCGACGATCTGGCCGACACCATAGGCGATGACCAGGACGACCGGCACCGACAACCCGAGGATCAGCGCCGCGTCGGGACCCGAGAGACTGAGCGCATCGATAACGCCCTTATAGGCGAACGGCACCAGCGTGCTGGCCACCTTGGCCAGCAGCAGTGCGCCGATGGCGAGCACGGCGCGCATGCGCAGATCCGGCCGGTCGGCGGGCCACATATAGGTCCACAGATTGCGAACTGTCGAAAGGATCGCGCCCTCGTCGGCACTGACTGTTGATTGGTTTTTCTGGGCCATGAGGGGGCTCCGGGCGGCAGGCGGGTGAGGCAATTGCAGGATCGCTGCGCCGTTTCAAAAGCGTGCCGAAACGATCCTGGTTATTGTATTTTGGCGTTGGATCAGGAGGCGGCCTGCAGCGAGCGCTCGCAGCTTTCGTCCTGGGTTCCCAGACCGGAAAGATAATCCCCCACCGCCAGATTGAAGGCGGTGAGCCGGTCGAGACGAACGCGGTAATTGTTGCGCGTGCCTTGCGCCTTGCGCTCGATGATCCCCGCATCGAGCAGTACCTTGAGGTGCTGGGAAACCGTGCTCTGCGCGAGCGAAAGGCAATCGGTCACGTCGTTGCAGCAGCAATTTTCGGCGCGCTTGGCCAGGATACGCAAAATCTCCAGCCGAACCGGGTGGCCCAGGGCGCGCATCAGGGTGGCGATATCGTCTTCATGCATTGGCGCTGCTTCCATCGTTAGATAACGATAAAGCAAACACTCCGGAGATGCAAGGCAAGGAACGGCGAGCCCGCCGTTCCTTGCCGATCACTCCTCGACCGAAGCTGCGGTATCGTCTTGCCCGATCACCTGATCGGTTTCGGGAAGGTCGAAGACCTGGCCGGGATAGATCAGATCGGGGTCGCGGATCTGATCGGTATTGGCCTCGAAAATCTGCGTATAGCGGATGCCTTCGCCATAAACGCGTCGCGCGATGGTCCACAGATTGTCGCCCGAACGGATGATGGCCAGCCCCGATGTCGTGCGCCCGCCTTCGGTGATCCCGATCAGAGTGGGCACTTCGCGCTCAGCCGGTTCAACTTCCGTAGCGGGCTGCTCGGCTTCCGCAGCGGGCTGTTCGGCGGGCTGCTGCTCAGCGGCGGGTTCGGTCACATCCGCAGGCTCGGCGGGTGCGGGTGCTTCCGGCTCGGTAGGCTCCGGCTCGATCGCGGGCACGGGTTCGACAGGTTCGGCGGGGGCTTCGGCCTCAGCCGTGGTTTCGGCGGCGGGCCCCGGCGGGGTCGTATCGGCCACCGCGATTTCCTCATCGACGCTCTCGGGCAGATCGAGGACGAAATCCACTTCGGCGCGTCCCACCACCGCCCCGTCAGGGCCGAGCATATCGATGCGCACGCGCTGGGTTTCCTGTTCGAGCACGCCGATGGTTTCGACCAGCCAACGTCCATCGGCGACCTGGGTGGTGCCGACCAGTTCATTGTCGACGTAGAGGCGAACGGTCATGCCGTCGGTTCCGGCCCCGGCGAAAAAATTGCGGTCGCCGTCGATTTCCACCGCGTCGATGGTCGGCTGGACGAGCCGCACCTCCGGCTGCGCCGTGGTTGCCGTTGCTTCGGGTTCCGTGACGGGCTGCCGCTCGGCCACTTGCTGTTCATTAGCCTCGGGTTCGGCTGCCGGTTCATCCTGTTCCGGCATGACGGGCTCGGCAGGAGTGGTTTCCGGGGGCGTGGCCGGCTCATCCGGGCTTTCGACCTCCGCTGGCGCCTCCGGGCGGGGCGCTGCGGTCTGCTGCGGCTCCGGCGCCGCAGCCTCCACGGCAGGCTCGCGCGCCTCCGGCTCCTGGGCTTGCGGTTCAGGCGCCGCCATGGGCGCAACCGGGGCTTCAGGCGCGGGCGCGGCAGGGGCGACCTGATTGTCGGCCAGTTCGGCCGGCGATGGCATTTCCACTTGCGGCGTCACGCCGCCCGGCGTTGGCTGCGGCGGTGCAATCGTTGCGGTTTCTCCAGCCGGCGTGCCGGGCGCTTCGGCGGCAGGTTCGGCGGGAGCGGGCGCATTGGATTGGGGAGCGACCTGCGGCGTGGCAGGAACGATTTCGACCGGAACAGCAGGCTCGTCGACATCGGCAACAACCATGGATTCGGTTTCGGGAACCGATGGCGGTGCGACTTCGGCCACGCCCTCCTGCTGGGGGGCGGCAGGCGTTTCGGCCACCGCCTCTTCCTCAGCCCCGGCCTCTTCCTCGGCAACCGACGCCTCATCGGCAACCGCGTCCGTCTCGGGCGCTTCGGCCTCGGCAACCGCCTGCGGCTGTTCGAGACCCTGCAGAATCTGGCTTGCCTCGCCGGGCTCCGACGCGATTACGATGGGCTCACTCGTCCTGTCGTCCTGCACCACCACGACAACCGATTCCTCGGCATAGGCACCGGTTTCGACATCGAGTACCCGCAGTTCGACCCCGCCGGCGGGCAGAGGGTCGTCGGTGACGAAGGCGAAATCGCCGGTGTGTTCGGCCGTTTCCGTCCCGATCCGTTCATCGTCGGCAAAGATATGCACCTCGCCATCCGGCGTTGCGGTGCCGGCGATGACCGCCGCGCCGTCCGGCTCGACGCGCACGAGACCGAATGATGGCAAAACTGCTTCCGATACGCTCTCCGCCGTCTCGCCGTCGGCCATTTGGACGGAGGGTTGCTCCTCGGCAATGGGCTCTTGCGCGGGCTCGGGCTCTTCGGCCTGTTCCGGCTGGGGCTCGGCAAGGGCGGCAACGTCGCTTGTCGGCTCGGCTTCGGCGATTTCGGTGATCCCGTTGCCCAGGAAGGTTTCGCCCATGCAGGCCGAAAAATCGCTCTGCTGGAAGCAGTTGACCGTGCCCGGCCCGACTACGATGCCGATGACGATCAAGCCGGTTGCGGCGGCTGCGCCGATGGCCAGAGCAATGGGAGAAAAGGGACCGGCCAGTGGAGCCTCCGTTAGTGTTCCCGGCCGCCGCATCGGCCTTAGATTTTGATTCGTTTTGTCGCCACAGTCGTTTGAACTATAACGACTATGCCGTCTTCATCAACTTATAGGTGAAGGACTCATATAGCGCCTCGAAAGACGCATCAATGATGTTGGGGGAGACGCCCACGGTGAACCACCTGTCCCCCGCCCCGTCGCGGCTTTCGATCAGCACACGGGTGACCGCGCCCGTGCCGCCGTCGAGGATACGCACCTTGTAGTCGACAAGTTCAAGATCATCGATCCGGCTCGAATACTTGCCCAGATCTTTGCGCATGGCGAGGTCGAGGGCGTTGACGGGGCCGTTGCCCTCGGCGACCGACATGAACACATCGCCCTCGACATCGATCTTGACCACGGCCTCGCACATGGTGACCAGCTCGCCGCGCGCGTTGTGCCGGCGCTCGACGGATGCCCTGTAGCTCGTCACATCGAAAAAGCGCGGCAGCGTGCCCAGGAGCTTGTGGGCCAGCAGATAGAACGAGGCTTCGGCGCCGTCATAGGAATAGCCGCGCGCCTCGCGTTCCTTGACCTGACGCAGGAGCTTGTCGAGCCGCGGATCGTCCTTGGCGAGATGGATGCCGAACCGTCCGAGCGAGGTCAAAAGGTTGGATTTTCCGGCCTGCTGGGACACCATGATGGCGCGCGCATTGCCCACGGTTTCGGGGGCGACGTGCTCATAGGTCGAGGGGTCCTTGGCGATGGCCGAGGCGTGGATGCCGGCTTTTGTCGCGAAGGCCGAAGCGCCGACATAGGGCGCGTGCCGGTTGGGCGCGCGATTGAGGATTTCATCGAAAGCCCGCGAGACATGGGTGAGCGTTTCGAGCTTTTGAGCGTTCACGCCAGTTTCGAACCGGTCGGCGAACAACGGTTTTAGAACCAGCGTGGGGATCAGGGTCATCAAATTGGCGTTGCCGCACCGCTCGCCCAGCCCGTTGATGGTGCCCTGGATATGGCGCACCCCGGCCCTCACCGCCGCCAGCGAATTGGCGACGGCCTGGCCCGTATCGTCATGGGCATGGATGCCCAGCCTGTCGCCGGGCGCCACCGTCAGCACATCGGCGATGATCGTCTCGATCTCGGCGGGCATGGTGCCGCCATTGGTATCGCACAGCACCACCCACCGCGCGCCGGCTTCGAGCGCAGTGCGTACGCAGTCGAGAGCATAGTCCCGATTTGCCTTGTAGCCGTCGAAGAAGTGCTCGCAATCGACGAAGGCCTGCTTGCCGTTGTCGATGGCCGCGCGAACGCTTTCGGCAAGGCTTTTGAGATTTTCCTTTGTCGAGATGCCGAGCGCCAGCTTGACCTGATGGTCCCAGGCTTTTGACACGTAGCAGATGGCATCGGCGCTGGAATTGACGAGATCGGCAATGCCAGGATCGTTCTCGACCGACCGCCCTGCCCGCTTGGTCATGCCGAAGGCGACGAACTGGGCCGCCTTCGTGCGTTTTTGCGCAAAGAACGCCGTGTCGACGACATTGGCGCCGGGATAGCCCCCTTCGACATAGTCCAGACCGAGCCCGTCGAGCAGCTTTGAAATGGCGATCTTGTCTTCAAGCGAAAACTCGACGCCGGTGGTCTGGGCGCCGTCGCGCAAGGTCGTATCGAAAAGGTAGAGGCGTTCTTTGGTCATGTGTGAGGCTTAAAAAACTTGCTGAAAATGTCAGGCGGGCGCGTGGCACACCGCTTCGATGTTGTGGCCGTCGGGGTCGAAAACGAAGGCTCCGTAATAGTTGGGATGATAAATCTCGCGTATGCCCGGCGCGCCATTGTCCCGGCCACCCGCCCCAAGCGCCGTGGCGTGAAACGCATCGACATCGGCGCGCGATTTCGCGGCAAAAGCGAAATGCAGATGGCCCGTGCAGCGCCCGCCGCTGCTGATCCAGAAATCGGGCTTGTCGCTGCCATAGCCGGCGATCATGCCCTGCGGAATGGGAAACTCCACAAGACGCTTGTACCCAAGGGGTTGCAATATCTCATCATAGAATGCGCGCGACTTGTCATAGTCGGCAACGCTCAGTCCGAAATGGTCGATCATGCTCATCTGGCTCCTCCCTTAAGGCCAATGGTCAGTGTCGTGATCGGGGTGTTGACGGGAATGGACGCACTCCTCCATGCGCTCATTGCCGTCTCTGGGTTGGTTGCCAATCGGGCGTATCGCGGTCGGGATGCTGGTGGTTGGTTGCCTTTATCGCAGCCGCCCATTCCTCGGCGTCCGTTTCGGTGGCGCCGCCGTCCTCGATTGTGACGATGGTCGAAAACCATTTCACCTTGGCCTCGGTGCCGGTATGGCCCAAGGGCGGGAAATCGTCGGGGTTGTCGAGCGATCCGATGGTGAGGTTGGTGCGGCCGTTGTTGACGTCGTGATAAAAGAGCGGCGTGCCGCAATTGGCGCAGAAGCCACGCTCGACGTGTTCGGAACTGTGCCAGACAGCCGGTTGGCCTCGGGTCCAGACGAGTTTGTCGTCCGGCGCCGCGACCAGTGCGGCGAAGATGTTGCCGACCGCCTTCTGGCACATGCGGCAGTGGCAAAGATGCGAGTTATCGAGCATCTGGCTCGTGTGGTAGCGCACGGCGCCGCATTGGCAGCCGCCGCTCACCTCCATATCGATGCGGTTCATAGTTCCTCCTCCCTTGCAGGCCAGATTTCCGTGTCGTGATCGGGGTGCTGGTTTGAATGAATTCCGGCCATGAAATCGCGCCACTCATCGGTGTTCTCCCGCACCGGCAGCGCCGTCAACTGCTCGAAAAACTCCAGCTTGTCGGCGAGGTTGACCTGGATTTCGGGCGGCACTTTCTCGGGATGATCGAAGGCGCCGATGGCCAGTTCCAGCCCGAACTTGGTTTCATAGGCCAGGGGGGTGCCGCAATCGGCACAGAAGGCGCGGCGCGCCGCGTCCGAGGATTGGAACCATTTCGGCTCGCCGCGCGTCCAGTGCCCGTCATGGGTGGTGACCAAGGGGCCGAAGAAGCTGCCGAACGCCTTTTGACACATGCGGCAATGGCATATCGAGCCGCGCCCGACCAGCTTGGTGGAAAATCGCACAGCGCCGCACTGGCAGCCGCCGGTCAGTTCTTCAGCCATGTTGGGTCTCCGTGAGGTTGTGCCAGACAGCGTCGAGCACCGCGTCGCGTTCGCTCGTCAGTTGATTGTTCCAGACGCGGAGGACGCGGAAGCCTTTCGATTGCAGCCATGCGTTGCGGGCGGCGTCCGATCCTTCGCCATGCTGGCTGCCGTCGAGCTCGATGATCAGGCGGGCCGAATAGCAGACGAAATCGGCGATGTAGGGGCCGATGGGGACCTGGCGACGGAATTTGTAATCGATGAGGCGACGGTCCTTGAGGATGAGCCACATTTGGCGCTCGGTTTCCGTGGGGTTGCGGCGCATTGATTTGGCAAAGCCGCGATTACGCTTCGGGATTTCGGATCGCCAACCGGCGCCGGCGGGCTTCATCGAGGCTGCGCACCCCTCATCCGACCTTTCGCTTCGCGAAAGCCCACCTTCTCCCTCAAGGGGAGAAGGGTAGCCTGGGGCAAGCTCTGCAGCAGGAACTGTCGCGACGGGTGGATGAGGCGCTACTGCGCACCCCTCATCCGACCTTTCGCTTCGCCAAAGCCCACCTTCTCCCTCAAGGGGAGAAGGGTAGTCTGGGGCAAGCTCTGCAGCAGGGACCCCTGCGGCGGTTGTCGCGGGTGCTGCGGCAGGAGCCCCCCTCTCCCCTTGAGGGAGAGGGGATGGGGGTGAGGGGTGCTCTGAGCTTGCCGCGTCTACCCGCTTAGGATCACTCACCGCTTCACCTCCCACTTCGTCTTGCGCTCGCCCGTTTCGGGATCCTTGTAGTCCATGAGCTGAATACCCGCTTCGAGCAGTTCGGCGCGGATCGTGTCGGCCTTGGCGAAATCCCTGGCCGCGAGGGCGGCGAGGCGGGCGGCGACTTTTTCTGCCGTGGCGGCGTCGTCGCCATCCTGGCGGATCAGGCTGTCGAGCGGGAAGCCGAGGAAATCGAGCGTGGCAGCGAGGCAATGGGCGGCGGAAATCTCTCCCCGGTTGGCCTTGCGCGCCATGGCGTCGAGCACAGTGGCGGCGCGGGAGAAGTTGAGATCGTCCGCCAGTTCGGCGAGCGTCGAGGCGTCGGGCGGCGTGCCGTCGTGGGCCTGGGCGGCGCGTTGCCAACCGGCGAGCCTGTTCTCCGCCTCTTCGAGCCGCGCGGCGGAAAAATCGATGGGCTCGCGGTAGTGGGTCATCAGCATGGCCAGCCGCAGCACCTCGCCGGGCCAGGTGCGGCCGCCCAGCTTTTCGGTGCCGAGCAGTTCGTGGATGGTGACGAAATTGCCCTCGGACTTGCTCATTTTGCGGCCTTCGACCTGAAGATAGCCGTTGTGCATCCAGTAGTTGGCCATCACCTCGGTGCCGTGGGCGCAGCGCGATTGGGCGATTTCGTTCTCGTGGTGGGGGAAGATCAGATCGAGGCCGCCGCCATGGATATCGAAGGTTTCGCCCAGGAACGCCTCGCTCATGGCCGAACATTCGATGTGCCAGCCGGGACGGCCGCGACCCCATGGGCTTTCCCAGCCGGGTTCGTTTTCGCTCGAGGCTTTCCAGAGTACGAAATCGGCGGGGTTTTCCTTGTGGCTCTCCACAGCGACGCGGGCGCCGGCGATGTTGTCGTCGAGATTGCGGCCCGAAAGCTGGCCGTAATCGGGCATAGAAGCGACGCGGAACAGCACCTCGCCGCCCGCCTCATAAGCGTGGCCGCGCGCGATCAGCCGCTCGATGATGGCGATCATGCCGCCGATGTGCTCGGTGGCGCGCGGTTCGATCGACGGGGGCAGGCAGCCCAGGGCGGCGACGTCCTTGTGGAACTGGCTGGCCGTGGCTTCCGTCACGCGGCGGATGGCCTCGTTGAGCGGCAGATCGGGGTAGTCGCGCAGCGCGCGGGCGTTGATCTTGTCATCGACGTCGGTGATGTTGCGCACATAGGTGACGTGGCTTTGGCCATAGACGTGCCGCAGCAGCCGGAACAGCAGGTCGAAGACGATGACCGGGCGGGCGTTGCCGATATGGGCAAAATCGTAAACGGTGGGCCCACAGACATACATGCGCACATTGTCCGGATCGATGGGGACGAAGTCCTCCTTGCTCCGGGAGAGCGTGTTGTAGAGCTTCAGGCTCGGCTCGTGCGACATGAAATGGTCCCCAGGCGTAAGCGTATGCTGTCACGCGGGCAGCGGGTCCACTCCTGATGTCGGGATGATGAAAACCGCGCCGCCAACGAAAAGTCAGCGGGTAATGATGCAGCCGATAATGCAGATCAGGCTGTTGGTTTTCATGGCGCGCACAATGGACGCGAAAATTCGGCAAATCAAGACAGAAAAACGGGGATGGCGCCGACACGCCATCCCCGGAACGGAGACCTTGGAGCAGTCTGAAAATGGTGCCGCCCGAAGACGGACGCCGCGGAGGCCGCAATGCGAACTCCAGACTTCGAACGTGCCATGAAAGAGATGGCCGCCGCCACCGTCTCACGGAGTTGTTATGGACGCGCCGTCACGCGGTGATTTCCACGGTAAATCCGCCCGGCGCCTCGACGTAAATGCTGTAGCCATGGCCCCGCTCGGGGGCGGTGACCGAAAAGCCGTCGGCAATGAGTCGCTTGTGAAACGCGTCCACTTCGGCCTCGGTTTCCGGGTAGAAGCCGATATGAAACGTCGATGGATATTCCACCGTCTTTGCCTTCATCAGCGTTATGACCATGTCGTTGTCGTCGCGCAGCAGGACGAAGGCCTTGTTGCCGCCTTCGTTGCGCAGACCGAAATAGGTCGAAAGGAAATCCGCGGTCGCTGTGGGGTTCGTGGTCGTGAGATTGAGGTGAAGAAGTTTCATCACAGGGTCGCTCTCTTGATTGTGGATGCGCCGATTGCCAGCCCGACGATGGCGACGATAACCGAAACCACCGCGCCCCAGAGGACGGTCAGCGAGAAAAGTTCGCCCATGAACAGCGCCCGTTCGGCTTCGACGAGATAGGTCAAAGGGTTGAAGCGGCTGGCGATGAAGAGCCAGTCGGGCGCCATCTGCATGGGCAGCAGCACGCCGCCCAGCAGCATCAGGGGCAGCGAGACGGAATGGGAGACGAGATAGAAGAGGCTCCCATCGTGCTTGGAGGCAATCGCCAGCGCATAGGATAGCGAGGCGACGCCCACGCCGAAGACCAACAGGAACAACAGCCCGATCAGCATAGGCAGGACGTGCAGTTGCAGGCCGAAGGGCACGGCGACGGCGATCAGGATCAGCGCCTGGACAAGAAGCGGCGCCAGTTCCTTGAGCGCTCGGCCGACGAGCAGGGCCGGACGGCTGGCGGGCGTAGCGAGGAAGCGCTCGAAGCTGCCCGAGACCAGTTCCTCGGTGAGCGCCCAACCGCATGAAACTGTGGTGAAAAGCACCAGCATCACCACCATTCCGGGCACGAACCATTGCAAGGGATTGCCCTCTCCCGCCATCGGCATGGCGCCGAGCAGCGGCACGAAGAGGCCGAGGTAAAGTAGCGGCTGGATGACGCCGAAGATCACGTAATACCAGCTTCTCAGCGTCGGGCCGATTTCGCGGCGGAAGGAGAGAAGGGTGTCGGAAACAAAGGTCATTGTCGTGTTCCTTGTGGGTTCCAATTTATCGGCATTCCTGGATTTGGCGGATGCTGCGCACCCCTCATCCGACCGCTTCGCGGCCACCTTCTCCCTCAAGGGGAGAAGGGGCGATTGCTGCAAGCGCTTCCGCAAGAGCCCCCCTCTCCCCTTGAGGGAGAGGGGCCGGGGGTGAGGGGTGCGCGGCGCTCGATGAGTTCATCGGCGGGAGATCGACTCAAGCCGCCACCGCGTTCTCGCGCAGTGAACGGCCGGTGAGGCCGAGGAACACGTCGTCGAGGGTCGGGCGTCTGACATTGGCGGCGGCGATGTCGACGCCTTTGTCCTGGAGGGTGCGCAGGAAATGGGGCAGCACCGCCTCCCCATCCTTGACCGTGACGGTGAGCGCTGTGCCAACAGGGGCGATGTCGCGGGCCTGGGGCAGATGCTGGGCCACCTCGGAGGCCGTCGAAACCTCGTGGCCATTGGTCAGCGAAACGCGGATGACGTCGCCGGCCAGTTCCGCTTTCAGCCGTTCGGGGGTGTCGTCGGCGATCATCCGGCCATTGTCCATGATCATCACCCGCTCGGCCATGGTATCGGCCTCATCGAGATAGTGGGTGGTGAGGAAGATGGTCATGCCCGTCTCCTTGCGGATGCGGGTGATGTGCTGCCAGAGATTGGCCCGCGAGTGCGGATCGAGGCCGGTGGTGGGCTCATCGAGGAACAGGATGGAGGGCGTGTGCATCAGCCCCAGTGCCACGTCGAGCCGCCGCTGCTGGCCGCCAGAGAGCGATGAACAATTGCGCTGGGCGAGGGAAGAAAGTTCGAGCATTTCGAGCAATTCGTCGGCCCGCTTGCGGGATGCCGCCTCGGTCATGCGTTGCGCCCTGCCCTGGATGATCAACTCATCGCGGACCCGGTGATAGGGACCAGAGGCTGTTTTTTGCCCGACATAGCCGATCTTGCGGCGCACCAGCGCCGGTTCGCGCGCCACGTCATGTCCGCCCACATTGGCGCTGCCCGAGGTCATGGGCAGGAGCGTGGTCAGCATGCGCACGGATGTGGATTTTCCCGCTCCGTTGGGGCCGAGGAAGGCGACGAGCTCGCCATCGGCCACGTCGAGGCTGAGGCCCCGCACCGCTTCGACGATACCGGTCTTGGTTTTGAACGTTCGGGCTATATCGCGGGCATGGATCATGGCTAAGCTCCGGGTTGACTTGCTTGAGGCAAAACCTAACCAACCCCGCCGACAGGGCATGTCAGCAGGAGATTGGCGGCAGGGTCGATTAATGATATACAGCGCACAAGGTTTATCACAATCTCGTGCGGTGTAAATAGTTTTTTGGAGCTTGAATGAGCCGGGATATCGCTGGCCGGGGTGATCCGGTGAAATTGCTGGAGTTGATGTGGGGCAAGGACAAGGGCGGACGTCGCGGTCCCAAGCCCAAAATCGGGCTCGAGCAGATCGTTGCCGCCGCGGTGAAAATCGCCGACGCCGAAGGCATCGAAGCGGTCTCGACGCGCAAGGTGGCCGAGGCGGTCGGCATCTCACCGATGTCGTTTTACACCCACGTCCCCTCCAAGGCCGAATTGCACGATCTGATGCTCGACCATGTGGCGACGCCCGGCAAAGCCGCGCCGCCCGATTGGGACAAAATGGGCTGGCGCGCGCGCATGACCGTGATCGCCGAAGCGATGTGGGGATTTTATCTCCAGCACCCCTGGGTGTTGCAGTTCCAGACGCACAGGCCGGTTCTGGGGCCAAACACGATGGCGTCCTATGAGGTGGCGCTGAGCGCGGTCGAAGGGATAGGTCTTGATGAAATCGAGATGGACCTTTCGATCACCGCTCTTTTCGACTTCGTGTCGGGAGCGGTGCGCAATGCGGCGCGGCAGAAATTCGTCTTCGAAGCCACCGGAATGAGCGATGACGAGTGGTGGCACAAGATCGAACCGTTCCTCGAAACGCTCGACTACAGCCCCTACCCCATCTCCAGCCGCGTCGGGCCGATCACGGGCGCCGAATATGGCGCGGGCGATCCCGAGCGGACGTTCAGGTTCGGGCTGGAACGGTTTCTCGACGGGATGGAGATGATGCTCGCCCGAAAAAAGAACCCGGCCTAGGAGCGCTTCCAGCAAAAACTTTGAGCAGATCGTGTTACAGGCCGTGCTTTTCGAGCATGTTGTGCCACATGTCGCTGATCTCGTCGGGATCGCGTTCCTGGTCCCATAGCGCTTCGATTTGCTGGCGAACATTGGGGTCGAGCCCGTCCCAACGGGCGCGCCACGCTTCCTTGTTGTCGAGCCAATAGCGCACCACCGAAAAATCGCGGCCGGTGAGGCCCAGTTCTCCGCGCAGATAGCGCCTTATGCCGCGCGAGGCGTGCATTTCGCCGGCCATCCATATGTAGCCTTCGCCTTGCGGCAGGGCCATGGCGCGCAGGCTGGACAAAAGATTGCTCGGCCCCACGCCATTGCCGCTGCCATAGATCCAGCGGATCTCCACGTGATCGCCGATATCGAGATTTTGCCGATGCGCGGCCTCGGCGACTTCGACCACCGCGATCGTCCGGACGTTGGGAAAGGTTTCCTCTGCAATCCGGCTCAGGGCCGGCAGCCCGGTGGCGTCGGCCAGAAGGATTTGCCACTGCATCCCTTCGGGCGGCTCGTAGCAGAAGCGCCCCTTGCCGAGGACGATGCAATCGCCGGGCTCTGCCTTCTGCGCCCACTCGCTGGCCAGCCCACCCTCATGGACGACGAAATCGATATCGATTTCGCGCGCCGCTTTATCGATGCGGCGGATGGAATAATATTCGTTGTGCGGCTCCTTGATCCCAGCGGGAAACACCGCCCGCCCCGCGTCGTCCTCTTGCGGAATCGGCAGATGGCCGGTCGCCGGATCGGGGAAGAAAATCCGCACGAATTCATCGGAAACTCCCGTATCCTCGAACGCTTCGACCTCTGGTCCGGCAAGCGTGACGCGGACCATTCCGGGCGTAACGAAGCGGCGGGCGGCGACGCGGGCTTTGACGAAAGGCATGGCGGCTCCGTTCAGCTCAGGAGGGAGTAGGCAGCGTCCCACTCGCGGGCGATCTGCATTGCGGTGTAGGCGCCGCCGAAATTGGTGTTGCCTACCGAATGATGGACCTTACCCGCCGCCACTGCCGGAACGCGCGGCCAAAGCGGGTGGGCGAGCAATTGGCTGTAGCTGTCGTCGCCGGAAAAGTCGCTGTAGATGATGACGTCCACATCGGCGAGCAGGTCGGGCAGGTTTTCCATCGAGACGGCGCCGGTCTCGAATTCGTCGGCGCCAAGCGTATGGCCGCCGATATCGCGCAACACGCGCTCCTGCGCGCTGTCATGGCCCCGGATGAAGACCTGATCGTCCTCGGGGAAGTAATAGAGCAGCGCCAGCCTGGTGGTGTCGAGCAGCGCCGCATGCTTTCGTGCGACCTCCGCTACGGCAGTATCATACTGGCCCATCGCGTCGCGCGCGCGCCCTTCGATGCCCAGCCATTCGCCGACATTGGCGAGGTTTTCACGCCAGTCGAGATCGTTGGTCAGCGGCAGCACGGGAGCAATCTCGCTCAGGCGGGCAATGGGCCAGTTTTCGAGCTCACCCCAATCGCTGCAGATGAACAGGTCCGGTTCGAGCCCCAGAATTTCCTCCATGTTGGGAGGCGAGGAAATCTTGCGCATGGCCGGATCGGCGGGCACCCAGGGCTGGAGCTGTCGATCGCTATAGGCGAGGAGCGGAACCTGGAGGACAAGCGCGGTTTCGAGATCGATACGCTGGTCGATGGCGATGATGCGGCGGGGATTGGCGGGGATGTCGTAGGTGCCGCGCCAATTGGTGATGGTGTGGGTTTCCCCCTGCGCCAAGGCCCTCGAAAAGGGCGCCAGCGCCAGGGCGGCGCCGAGGCCGAGGCCGAATTGCCGGCGGGTCGGGTGGAAACGGGCCATGGCGTCCTCGCGGCACGTGATTTGGTGCGAGGCTCAATATCAAAGTTGATGACATCAATCAACTTATCTCAGAGCGGCTGGACCACCTGTTCGATCGCGCCGAACACGGAGCGGTTATCGGCGTCGACGGCGTTGATGCGGACGGAATCGCCAAAGGCGAGAAACGGCGTACGGGCCTTGCCCAGCATCGCCTTTTCGGCGGTCCGCGCCTCGGCGATGCAACCGAAGCCGATGCCGTCATGCTTGAGCGGCAGGATATCGTCATGGGCGTTGGCGACCGTGCCCGAGCCGATGATGGTGCCGTTTGCCAACTCCCGCGTCTGAGCTGCCGCCACGATCAGGTCGGCGAAATCGAACCGCATGTCCTTTCCGGCGTTGGGCTGGCCGTAAAGACTGTTGTTGACGTGGACGCGCACCTTGAGATGGAGACGATTGTCCCGCCAATTATCGCCCAACTCGTCGGGAGAAAGAAAGACGGGAGCAAAGCTGGTGGCGGGCTTGGAATGGAAAAAGCCGAACCCGTTCTGCAGATCGCCCGCCACCAGCCGGCGGAGCGAAACGTCGTTGCAAAGGCCGACAAGGCGGATGGCGGCGCTTGCCTGCTCCTTGGTCGGGCGCATGGGAACATGGGCGACAACGACCACCACTTCCGCCTCGAAATCGACGGCCAGATCGTCCTCGGGCACGATTATCGGGTCGTTGGCGGCGATGAAGCTGTCCGAGCCGCCCTGATAGAGCAATGGCCGCTCGTCCTGCAATTCGGCGTCCTTGCTGCCCTTGAGGGACCGGACCCTGTCGAGGTGGACCATATATCCCGCCCCGTCGATCCACTGATAGGCGCGCGGCAACGGCGCGGCTGCCTCGCGCGAATCAAACTGCATGCCCGCGATCTCGCCATTGTTGAGCTGATCGCTCACCGCCCGCAGGATCGGCGCGCAGCGCCCCCACTCGTCGAGCGCGGCCTGCAGATTGGGCGCGATGCGGCCGGCCGAGGCGAAACGGGTGAGGTCGTTGGAGACAATGACCAGATGTCCGTCGGGACGGCCGTTGCGCAGGGTGGCGAGCTTCATGAGTGGAAAAGACCGGGACGTGATTGGCGTTGATGGCTAAGATGGCCCATAGCTCGACGCAGTTAAAGCCTCTAGATTGATGCACAGGCCGTAGCGGCGTTTCATGGACATTATGATTTCGGATCGTTCCCGCTTTATGCCCACTGCCCGGTTCCTGCTTATGATCGCCGTCACCCTCGGGGTGGTTTTCGGCGATATTTCGACGGCGATGGCCCAGACCCAGAATTGCGCCCAGCTTTCAGCCATAATGCGCGGCATCGAGCGCAACGAGATGTTCGTGAGCTTCAACGGCATCATGGGCGAGTTGCAAAGGCGCCAGGGCGAAGTGCAGCAGGCCGAGGGGCAATGGTCGCGCGGCGGGTGCCAGCAAATGATGAGCGCAGGCCAGGCACTCAATCAGCAATGCCAATCGCTGGCCCGGACGATCACGCTGGGCCGGAGCCAGATCGAGCAGTTGAATTCGATGGCGCGGGAGGGGCAGTCCCTGGCCCGGAACTATCAGCAGCTTAGTGCCGATTTCGCCCGTTCGGGTTGTGATGCCGGACAGTCGGGCGTCACCTTCGGCGGCCAGCGCGGCAATCTGCTCGACGGCATGTTCGGTGGCGGCGGCGGCGGATATATCGACGGCCAATACGATCCCTGGTCCACCCAGCAGACCCGTCGCACGGTCTGCGTGCGCACCTGCGACGGCTTTTATTGGCCGATCAGCTTTTCGACCACCGACAGCTATGTGGCGCAGGACGCCATACGCTGCCACGAAATGTGTCCGGGCACCGAGGTGGCGCTGTTTTCCTATCGCAACCCCGGCGAAGAGCCCGAGGACATGATCTCGCTTTCGGGCGCGTCCTATCGGTCCATGCCCTATGCGTTTCGCTTCCGGCAGGAAGTGGACATGAATTGTTCGTGCCAGACGCGCGAGCCGGTGGGCACCGTTGCGATCGGTGGGGAACAGGGCGAGCAATCGCGGGCGGCAATCGATTTCGGGGACCTCGCCTTTCCCCTGCCGCAGCGCGATCCGCGCGCCGGGGTTGCGGCGGTGGTGGCCGATGCGATCTACGTCCCCCTGCCCCGCCCTCGTCCGCGCGCCGACGGCACGTCGGAGGCGACGCTGGCGCAGCAGCCCGATGTGGAAAGCAACGACCTGCGGATCGTCGAATTCGGCGACCGGGAAGTCAGGATAGTCGGGCCAGAGACGCCTTACGTCCCAGAACCGGAAGAAGAACCTTGAGCTCGGGGCCTTCGGCCTTACCCGTCAGAGCGAGGCGCAGCGGCAGGAACAGCGCCTTGCCCTTGCGCCCCGACGCCTGCTTGAGTGCACCCGTCCACTCGCCCCAGGTGTTTTCGTCCCACGGCTCCTCGGGCAGCATTTCGCGCGCCATGGCGATGAAATCGCGATCCTCATCGGCGACGACCGGCTGGGCGTTGACGAAAATATCCTCATAGAGCGGCACGAGGTCGGAGAGGCGCGAGACGTTGTCGCGCAGCGCGAGCCAGACGGGCTCGGTCAGCCCTTCGAGCTGGGGAAACCGCTTTTGCACCGCCTCGAAATCGAAATGATGCACCAACCGGGCGTTGAGCGTATCGAGTTCGGCGGGGTCGAACCGGGCCGAGCCGTGCGAGATCATCGAAAAATCGAGCTTCTCGGCGATGGCTTCGAGGCTCGGATAGGGCTCGACCGGCAGCGAGGTGCCCGTCAGCGCGGCGACGGTGGCGACAGCCAGCGCCTCGTAGCCTTCCTCCCGCAGTTGGGCCAGCGAGAGTGAGCCGAGGCGCTTGGAGAACCCCTGCCCTTCGGCGTCGGTCAGCAGGTTGTGGTGGGCGAAAGTCGGCACCGCGCCGCCCAGCGCCTCGAAAATCTCGATCTGCGTGCCGGTGTTGGAGACGTGGTCTTCGCCGCGAATGACGTGGGTGATCCCCATGTCGATATCGTCGACCACCGAGGGAAGCGTATAGAGATAAGTGCCGTCCTCGCGGATCAACACGGGATCGGACATCGATGCCGTGTTGACGGTCTGCTCGCCCTTGATGAGGTCGAGGAAATGGACTGGGCGCCCATCGAGCTTGAACCGCCAGTGCGGCTTGCGGCCTTCCGCTTCGAGCTTGGCTTTGTCTTCATCAGTCAGGTTGAGCGCGGCGCGATCGTAGATCGGCGGCTTGCCCAGGGCGCGGGCACGCTTGCGCTTCCTGTCGAGTTCGTCGGCGGTTTCATAGCACGGATAGAGCCGACCAGCGGCGATCAGCCGGTCGCGGGCAGCGTCGTAAAGCGCGAAGCGATCCGATTGCCGGGCTTTCAGATCGGGAACGATGCCCAGCCAGGCCAGATCGGTTTCGATGCCTTGCGCGAATTCCTCGGTCGAACGGGCCGTGTCGGTATCGTCCAGCCGCAGCACGAATTGGCCGCCACGGCTTTTGGCGAACAGCCAGTTGAGCACCGCCGGGCGCGCATTGCCCAGATGCAGGCGCCCCGTGGGTGAGGGAGCATAGCGAACCACTGCACTCATCGGGCGATACTCCCGTCGCGATAACCGTTGGTGATTGGATATTTCCGCCCGATGCCGAACGCCCTGGCCGTGAGCTTTGGGCCCGGAGCAGCCTGGCGGCGCTTGAATTCGGAGATGTAGATCAGCCGCTCGACGCGCTTGACCAGTTCGGCATCGAAGCCGCGCGCCACGATATCGGCAGCCGACATCTCCTCCTCGACCAGATCGGAGATGATGGCGTCGAGCACCGGATAGGGCGGCAGCGAATCCTGATCGGTCTGGTCGGGGCGCAATTCGGCGCTGGGCGCCTTGTCGATGATTTCGGGCGGAATGACGATGCCGGCCGGCCCCAAAACGTCGGTCGGCTGATAGCCGTTGCGCCATTTGGCCAGCTCATAAACCTGCGTCTTGAGCATGTCCTTGATGGGATTGTAGGCGCCGTTCATGTCGCCATAGATGGTGGCATAGCCCACGGCCATTTCGGACTTGTTGCCCGTGGTGATGAGCAGCGACCCGAGCTTGTTGGAAATCGCCATCAGAATGGTGCCGCGCATGCGCGACTGGAGATTTTCCTCGGTGATATCGGGTGCAAGGCCGGCAAACAGCGGCGCGAGGTTCTCGTTGGCCGCATCCACGGGCGCGCCGATCGAAACGATATCGTAGCGCACGCCCAGCGTTTGTGCACAGAGCTTGGCGTCGCGCAGGCTGGCCTCGGACGTGTAGCGATAGGGCAGCATCACGCAGTGGACGTTTTCCGCACCCAGCGCATCGACGGCAAGCGCGGCGACCACGGCGGAGTCGATGCCCCCAGATAGCCCGAGCACCACGGATTTGAACCCGTTCTTGTGCACATAGTCGCGCAGGCCGAGCATGGCCGCGTGCCAGGGTGCTTCATTGACCGGCACCAGATCGGTGACGTGTCCGGCCACGCAGCGCCAGCCGGTTTCGTCCTTTTGCCAATCGGACATGACCATATCGTCCACGAAGCTCTTGCCCTGGAAGGCCAGCGAGCCATCGACATTGATGCCAAAGCTTGCGCCGTCGAACACCAGTTCATCCTGCCCGCCCACCTGATTGGAATAAAGGATCGGCAGGCCGGTTTCCTTGACGCGCTGGCGCACCAGATCGAGCCGCACGCGCTGCTTGTTGCGCCAATAGGGCGAACCGTTCGGGCAGAGCAGGATTTCGGCGCCTTTGTTGGCCAGCCTCTCGCAAACCGGCTCGTGCCACACGTCCTCGCAGACGGGCACGCCGATGGAGATGCCCTTGATGGTCAGGGGATCGGGAAGCTCGCCAACGGTGAAATAGCGCTTTTCGTAGAAGATATCGTCATTGGGAAGCTCGACCTTGTTGCGCCGGTCGATGATTGCTCCGTCCTCGGCGAGGATGACGCTGTTGTAGAGCTTGCCATCGGCGCTCCAGATGGTGGGGAGCAGGACGGAGACGTTGAGGCCCCGGGTGTCGCGTGCGAGCGCCTTTGCGGCATCCATGGCCTCGGTCACGAACTGACGCCGGAACAGCAGGTCCTCGGGGAAATAGCCCGTGAGATAGAGTTCGGTGAACATCAGGATATCCGCACCCGCGCTCTCCGCCTCGGCCAGCGTCCGGCGCGCGGCGGCAAGGTTCTCGGCGATGGCGCCGACCTTGGGATTGAGCTGGGCAAGGGCGATGCGGAGCGTATCGGTCACTGTGGGGTCCGGCGGTCAGAGGAGCGCGCAAGACTTATAGCGCGCGGCCGGAGAGAGCAAGGCAGGGGATGGACCATGCAGGCCTGGGCGGCTGTGGAAGGGCTGAGGCTGGACCCCGGGAATAAATCCCGGGGTGACAACGGTGTGGGTGGGGCAATGGGTTACCCAAACTCGCCTTGTCATTCCGGGATTTATTCCCGGAATCCAGCAACAGCGCTGGCAAAGAACGCCGGGATGACGATTTCCTAGAACGTGCCGGTCACCTCGATTACGGGGCCCCAACGGAAGAGTTCGGTTTCGCCTTCGAGGATGTAACCCTGGGCATTACTGCCGTCTGCATCGCGCGTTTCGAAATAGGTCTCGGTGGGGCCGGTCAGATAATAGCCGCGCAAACCGCCTCTGACGGCGAAATTCTCATGCGGCTTGAACCCGACCATGGCTTCGAGCGCGCCGCCGTAAAGATGACCATTGATGCTCGCCGCAGACCCCTGACCACCTGCGGGCGTCGTGCCGAGGTCGAACGCGCCATAAGTGCCGCGCAGCGCGGCGTAAGGAATGGCTGCCGCATCGACACGAATGTCAAAAACATCGTTGATTTCTGCCCGGCCTGTGATCCCGAGACGCAGCCCATGGACCTCAAGCAGGTTGGGCTCGCTATTGCCACCGCCCGAGGAGGTATAAAAGTCCCCTCGTCCGATATCGGCCGACTCGTTGAGGTATTGATATCCGATGAAGCCACCGACTCCGAAACCATCGCCCTTCAACGGCAGATAGCCGAAATCGGCGCCGCCATAAGCGATCATCCCCGAATCCGTCGATTGCCTTCCAAGGCTGGTCGGGGTCTCGAAGTCTCCGTCGATAACGGCGGCGTAGCCGATATTGCCCTGAACGTAGGTGCTGGTCGAATGGTCGTCGATCCGTCCATGAAGTTCGAGGAAATGGCTCGCATCGTCCGCGGAGTAGTCCAACGGCCCGATCGAGGTTCGCTGCCCGCCCATGCCATAAAAATACCGAAGCCCTGCCTCAAAATCGAGGCTGTCTTCCATTGGCTCCATGGCCATGGGATAGGCAGGCCGGAACCCTTGGGGTTGCCCGCCGAGCCAATCGGCGGCCGATGCCGGCGCGTTTGCCGCCGCAGTCAGAAGACCCACGGCCAGGCCAGTGAGAATACGCGACATTGAGCCCTCCGAACGACGCGCAACAACGATGTTTGCGCCAGTTATGAGGCGTTAGGGTTAATGTTGGCTGAAGACGCGCAAAGCAAAAGGCGCCACCCGGGGGCAGCGCCTTTCTTCGTTCACATCGAGGGTACGATCAGTACCCGACGGCCTCGGCTGTGCTGTGCGTGCGATGGTCGTGCATTTCCTCGGCGATGAGGAAGGCAAGCTCCAGCGCCTGGGAAGCATTGAGGCGCGGATCGCAATGGGTGTGGTAGCGGTCCGAAAGCGAGGCTTCGGTGACCGCCGAGACGCCGCCGGTGCATTCGGTCACGTCGGCGCCGGTCATTTCCACATGCACGCCGCCGGCGACGGTGCCCATCTGACGGTGGATTTCGAAGAAGGACTTCACTTCCGAAAGAATCCGGTCGAACGGGCGCGTCTTGAATCCGGTCGAAGCCTTGACGACGTTGCCGTGCATCGGATCGCAGCACCAGACGACGGTGCGGCCTTCCGATTTTACGGTTTCGATCAAACGCGGCAGGTGTTCCTCGACCTTGTCCGAACCAAAGCGCGCGATCAGCGTCAGGCGCCCCGCCTCGTCCTTGGGGTTGAGGGCTTCCATCAGGCGTTTGAGATCGTCCGAGGACATCGACGGGCCGCATTTGACGCCGATCGGGTTCTTGATGCCGCGGAAATATTCGACATGGGCATGATCGGGATTGCGGGTGCGGTCGCCGATCCAGATCATGTGGCCCGAGGTCGCGTACCAATCATTGGTGATCGAATCCCGGCGCGTCATCGCCTGCTCGTAGCCGAGCAGCAGCGCTTCGTGGCTGGTGAAGAACTTGGTCTCGCGCAATACTGGGGTGTTTTCGGGGTTGAGTCCCAGTGCTCCCAGGAACTCGATCGCATCGTCGATCTTCCTGGCAACCTCTTCATAGCGAGGATACCAGTTCGAATCCTTCATGAACCCCATCGTCCATTCATGAACGCGGCCCAGATTGGCGAAGCCGCCGGCCGAAAAAGCGCGCAGCAGGTTGAGCGTCGCGGCCGACTGGCGGTAGGCCTCGAGCTGACGGTGCGGATCGGGGATGCGGGCCTCGGGCGTGAACTCGATGCCGTTGATGATGTCGCCCCTGTAGGAGGGCAGTTCCACGCCGTCGATGGTTTCGGTATCGGCCGAACGCGGCTTGGCGAACTGGCCGGCGATGCGGCCCACCTTGACCACGGGCTTGGACGCGCCATGGGTCAGAACCACCGCCATCTGCAGGAAAACGCGGAAGAAATCGCGGATATGGTCGGCCGCGTGCTCGGCAAAGCTCTCGGCGCAATCGCCGCCTTGCAGCAGGAAGGCGCGACCGGCAGCGACTTCGGCCAGATTGGCCTTCAGATCGCGCGCCTCGCCGGCAAAGACCAAGGGGGGAAACGAAGCGAGCCGGGCCTCGACCGCCTCAAGCTCTGTCTGGCTCGGATAGGTCGGGACCTGCAGGATCGGTTTCGTCCTCCAACTGTCAGGTGTCCACGTGCTCATCGTTTCACTCACTTCAAAAGGTTAAACCTCCCGAAAACCGGGAAGGTCCGGCGGTTTACCAAGTCACGGGTATGATGCCAAGTATTCTATGGTATCACATCGGGATGATCGCGACGGACGGAAAATGCCCATGACGGCTTCCCAGTATTGGGATATGGCCCTTCGCGCGGTGATCGTCGCCTGTACGCTCGGGGCAGTCTTCCTGCCGCTGAGTGAACTGACCACTGGCGACCCGCGCACGCTCGGCATGCTCGCGGGGCATTTGATTGTTCTTTATCTGCCGCTGCCCGCTTGTGCCCTGCTCGCGCTGTTCTCGCCGTTCATCGACGGCCTCAAGCCATACGGCGCGCTGCTTGACAGCCTCACGGCGCTTTTCGCGTTCTGCGTCCTTGCCGTCCTCGGTGTCTATTTCGTCCTCGCCGGGCTGGGCGTCATCGCCCTGTTCTTCCTGCTGCTGGCGTTTTTCATTCCGTTCTTTTGGGACATGAACGTCTTCATGCAGGCAGGCACCTGGCTTCTGGTCGTCGCGTTCGTGCTGTCACTGGTGCAGATGGTGCGCTCCAACCGGTCTCGGCCGACGACCCTCTAGGGGTTGCACTTTTCCCCGTCGATCACGCGATAGCTCGGCGATTTGAACGTCACCAACTCCTCGGCCGCCGTCGGGTGCACGGCGATGGCGTGATCGAAATCGGCCTTGGTCGCGTTCATGCCCATCGGGATGGCGACGAGCTGGATCATTTCGCCCGCGCCCGGCCCGACGATGTGACACCCAAGCACCCGGCCGCTGTCGGTTTCGGTGATGAGCTTGAGCATCATCTTTTCCTGCTTGTCAGACAGGGTGTTCATCATCGGCCGGAAACGGGTGAGATAGACATCGATCGAGCGGTGGCGCTCGGCGGCATCCTCTTCGCTCATGCCGACCGTTCCGATCTCGGGTTCGGAGAACACGGCGGTTGGGATCAGATGATAGGGCACCGTGGTGGGCGTGTTGTTGTAGATCGTCTGGGCAAAGGCCGCGCCCTCGCGGATGGCGACCGGGGTCAGCGCGGCGCGTCCCGTCACGTCACCCACCGCAAAGATCGAGGGCACCGAGGACCGGGAATATTCGTCGACGACCACCGCGCCCGTCTGATCGAGCTGCACGCCCGCATCCTCGAGGCCCAGCCCGCCGGTGTTGGGGTGGCGACCCGTCGCAAACATCACGGCGTCGAACGTCGCTTCCTCGCCATGCGAGAAGGAGACGCAAACGCCCTCCCCGTCCTTGCGCAGCTTGGAAATGTGGTAGCCATAGCGGAAACGGATGCCACGTTCCCGCATGGCGTCCTCGAGCCCATCGCGCACGTCGCCATCGAAGCCGCGCAGAATCTTGTCGCGGCGATAGACGAGGGTCGTATCGACGCCCAGTCCGTTGAAGATCGTGGCGAATTCCACGGCGATATAACCGCCACCCTCGATGAGTATCGTGCGAGGCAGCTTTTCGAGATGGAAAGCCTCGTTGGAGGTGATGCCGAGATCGGCCCCTTCGATATCGGGCTTGAACGGTGCGCCGCCGGTGGCGATGAGGATGCGTTCGGCCTCCAGCTCCTCGCCGGTCGAAAGCTTGACCGAATTGGCGCCGGTGACGGTGGCGCGTGCCTTGAAGGTGGTTACGTTCGCGCCCTCGAGCAGCGTCTCGTAAATATTTTCGAGCCTTGCGATCTCCTTGTCCTTGTTGGCGAGCAGGGTCGGCCAATCGAAGGACGCATCCACCGTCCAGCCGAAGCTGGGCGCGACGTCAAACAGGTCGCTGAATCGCGACGCATAGACGAAGAGCTTCTTGGGCACGCAGCCGCGAATGACGCAGGTGCCGCCATAGCGGTATTCCTCGACGATCGCGACCTTGGCCCCGAGTTGGGAGGCGACCCGCGCCGCCCGCACGCCACCCGAGCCCCCACCGATAACGACCAAATCAAATTTCTCGCTCATGGAGGACTCCGGGTTTTTATCTGGACGCAAGGATATAGGCGGCAAACGCGCACAAAAAAACCCCCGTCACCGGGACGGGGGTTCGTGTTTGCCGGCTAGCCGATTATTGGGGCGCCGCTTCGCCTTCGGCGGGGGCTTCACCATCCGCCGGCGCTTCGCCTTCGATGGCCGGGGCGTTATAACCCTGGTTGCGCAGTTCGGCGCGCACGCGGGCGAGATATTCGTTGGAGGTGTTGCGGCTCCAGATGCCCAGGATGGTCGTCAGGTCCTGGTTGATCGACGGGTTCTGCTCCAGCAGCCTTGCACCGACCGGAGTGCTGTAGAAATCGACGATCTGCTGCAGCTCTTCCTCGGAAAACCTGATCGCATAGATGCGCGCGAACTGGTTGTAGAGCGAATCGCGATCGGCGAGATAACCCTCGTAAACGGTCTGGAGCGCTTCGAGCAGGGGCTCGCGCAGCGAGGGGTCCTGCTGGATCATCACGCGCATGACCTGAAGCCCCATCTCGACGAGCGTGCGCTCATAGAGCTGCCCTGAATCGGTGATGTTCACATATTCGCGAGCCTTGGCCAGGTGCTCGGGAGAAATCTCCTGCTGAGCCTGGACGGGAGCGACCGAGACGAGCGCGGTGCCAGAAATGACGAGCGCCGCAGCAAACCGGCGCAGGGTGGGCAGGAAGGTCATTGTGCGAACGGTCCCTTGCGAATGACTTTTATGACTTTACGTGCTCCGAGAGCCGAATGGTCCCCTCGGGAGTAGCAAGATAGGCTTCAGAACACAAATCGATGAACAGGCCGTGCTGGACCACGCCGGGAATCTCCAACAGCGCCTGTGACAGTGCTTTTGCGTTCGAAATGCGGCCAAAAGATGCGTCGATGATGTGGTGTCCACCATCGGTAACATAGGCCGCGCCATCGGCTTTTTGCCGCAGCGCCTTGCCGCCTTCGGCCCCGAAATCGGCCATCACGGTCTCTATGGCCCTGGCGGTCGCGGCAAGCCCGAACGGGTTGACCTCGATGGGCAGCGGGAACCGGCCGAGCGTATCGACCAGCTTGGATTGATCGGCGATCACGACCATGCGGCCCGACGCTGCCGCGACGATCTTTTCGCGCAGCAAAGCGCCCCCGCCCCCTTTTATAAGCTGGAAATCCCGATCGATCTCGTCGGCGCCGTCGATGGTCACGTCCAGGCTGTCGATCTCTTCGAGGGTGGTCAGGGGGATAGCGAGTTCACGCGCCTGTGCGGCGGTGGCCTCGGAGGTCGGCACGCAAAGGCATTGGAACCCGCGCGCCACTTCAGCGCCCAGCAGATCGACGAAATGCTTGGCCGTCGATCCGGTGCCCAGCCCGATCCGCATGCCGGAGCTGACTTCGCCCATGGCCGCCTGGGCCGCCTTGCGCTTGAGATCGTCGCTCATGGATTCCCCTCGCCCGATTTTTGCTTGTAAGACGTCAGTTCGTTGCCGATGTCAACGCAAGGCTGGTCCGGCTTTGCCAAATGGATATAGCGCTCTATAGTGCGGTAATGAGTTCGAGCCCATCGCCAACCTCACCGCGTCCGCTCATCGACGGCTTTGGCCGTCACGTCACCTATTTGCGCGTGTCGGTGACCGACCGATGCGATTTCCGCTGCACCTATTGCATGGGCGAGGACATGGTGTTCCTGCCCAAGAGCGAAGTGCTCAGCTTCGAGGAAATCCAGTCCGTCATCGGCGCATTCGTCGCCCGTGGCGTGCGCAAGGTGCGCCTCACGGGGGGCGAACCTCTGGTGCGGCGCGATATCATGAAATTGATCGAAGCGCTTTCGGCCCAGCACCTCGCAACCGGTGCGCTCGATGAATTGACGCTGACCACGAACGGAAGCCAGTTGGCAAAGCACGCCGACCGGCTGTTCGAATTGGGCATCCGCCGGATCAACGTGTCTCTCGATACGCTCGATGCCGAAAAGTTCGCGGCCATCACCCGGCGCGGGCGGCTGGCCCAGGTGATCGAGGGGATCGAGGCTGCCCGGGCGGCGGGCCTTGCGGTCAAGCTCAACATGGTGGCGCTCAAGAACGTCAACGAGGACGAAATCGTCCCGATGCTCGAATGGGCGCATGCCAACGGGTTCGAGCTGACCTTGATCGAGGAAATGCCCCTGGGCGATGTCGCTTTCGACCGCGCGGACACGCATCTGTCGCTGCGTACCGTGCGGGATCGACTTGCCGAGCGCTATACCCTGACCCCCATTGCCAAGCGCACCGGCGGTCCGGCCCGCTACATGCAAGTGCACGAGACCGGCGGCACTATCGGTTTCATCACGCCACTGAGCCATAATTTCTGCGAAAGCTGCAACCGGGTGCGCCTGACCTGCACCGGCCAGCTCTATATGTGCCTGGGCCAGGACGATCGCGTCGACCTGCGCGCCGCGCTGCGCGAAGGCGGAGCCGAGGGTCTGGATGCGGCGTTGGAGAGGGCGATGATCCTCAAGCCCAAGGGCCATGATTTCGTCATCGCCCGCCGCTCCGCACCCGCCGTCGAACGGCACATGTCGGTGACGGGCGGTTAGGCTGAATTGACATTCAGAAGCGCTTGGCTGACGCAGCACTAGCTTCCGGGAATAAACCCCGGAATGACAAGGTGAGTTTTGGGCAGTGCCATGCCTGTACCCACCCCCAGATTTATTCCCGGGGTCCAGAACCAAGGCCACCTGAATGTCGATTGATCCTAATCGTCGATTACGGCGAATTCGAGCGGCAGGGCTGTCGTATATTTGATCTGTTCCATGGCGAAGGACGAGCTCACGTCCGACAGCGCGATCTTGGCGATCAGCTTCTTGTAGAACACGTCATAGGCCTGGATCGAGGGCACCACCACGCGGAGCAGATAGTCCACGTCCCCGCTCATGCGGTAGAATTCGACAACCTCGGTGAAATCCTCGACCACGGCCGCGAATTTGCGCAGCCATGCATCGTTGTGCTCGTTGGTCTTGACCGCAACGAAGACCGTGACGCCGGCATTGACCTTCTCGGGATCGAGCACGGCGACGCGGCGTCTGATAACCCCTTCTTCCTCCATCTTCTGGATACGGCGCCAGCACGGCGTGGTCGAAAGCCCGACCTTCCGGCCGATCTCGGCCACCGGCATGGTGGCATCCTTTTGCAGAAGTTGGAGAATCTTGCGGTCGAGTTTGTCGAGCGCCATGCGAGCCCCTGAAATAGAATTCTTCAAAACTACGAATTTCCTGGGGATACTGGAAAAACATCCGCCCCATTCCCGCATTTGAGCCGGCCATGTTGCCCATGTCAAGCGATGGAAGGCACGGCCTCCTTTTGTGCGTTTCGCTTTAACCCGGCGGCAACCGATGCTTCGCACGGCGCTATGGTGAAAATTGCGTCTAAACCCATGCCTCGTCTCAACGCCCTGTTAACTACGCACGCCTTAGCGTTGGTCCGTCGCGTACGGATCGGCTCGGTTTGAGTGGGTCCGATGAGTAGTTGAGTAGCGTAACGAGAGTTCGATGGCCTCCAGCCAGGCAAGCCGTGCATCCGAAGCGCCGCGTCTGCGCGAACCGCGCCGTACAGTGCAGCGCGCGGTTCTCGATGCCCGCCAGAAGCTCACTTCGAGTTCGGGCACCCGTGCGCCTTTCGACTACGAACTGCTCGACGATTACGCCGATGCGCGCCTGACGAGCCTCGTTCCCACCCTGCTGCTACTCGGCATCCTCTCGGTGGCCGCCGTTCTTTGGATTCCGCCCACCATCGCCGCGATCTGGGCGTCGGTAGTATGTCTTTCCAACCTCGGCGTCGCCTTCATCTGCCGCAGCTTTCGCAAGGAGAGCGAAAGCAAGTTCAATCCGCGCCGCTGGACGCGGACCTTCGTCATCGGCGAAAGCATCAACGGGTTGGCCTGGGCCACTCTGCCTATCCTCACGATTGCCGGCGGCGGGCAGGATATCCAGATCATCATTTTCGCAATGCTTCTGGTGGGCGTCGCGGCCAATGCGGTCGCCACCCGCACCCTGCCCAGCGCCACGCTCGCCGCGACCTTCCCGGCGACGGTCAGCGTCGCGGCCATGCTCATCCTCACCGGCGGCACGCTCAACTATGCTATGTCGGTCGTCGCGATCGGCGCGTTTTTCTTTTTCCTGTTCCTCACCCGCCAATTGCACAAATCCGAGATCGGCAATCTCGAGCATCAGTGGGAAAAGGACGGGCTGATCCTTGAGCTCAAGGAAGCGCGCTCGATGTCCGACGAGGCGCGGCGGCAGGCCGAACAGGCCAACATCGCCAAGTCGCGGTTCCTGGCCACCATGAGCCACGAGTTGCGCACGCCGCTCAACGCCATCATAGGTTTTTCCGAAGTGCTCAAATCCGAGTTGCTAGGTCCGCACGGGGTTGCCCAGTACAAGGAATATGCAGGCGACATCCACGCCAGCGGCCAGCACCTGCTCAATCTCATCAACGAGCTTCTGGACCTCTCGCGCATCGAGGCGGGCAAATACGATCTGAACGAAGAAGCGATCAGCCTCGTGGATATCTCGGACGATTGCCGGCGCATGCTGGAAATCCGCGCCAGGGCCAAGAATATCGAGCTCCATTTCGAAGCGGGCGAGGCCATGCCCAAGATCTGGGGTGACGAGCGCGCCGTGCGGCAGGTGGTGCTCAATCTGCTCTCCAATGCCATCAAATTCACCCCGCAGACGGGCAAGATTGCGCTGACGGTGGGGCGCTCGACGGATGGCGGCCAGTTCGTTTCGGTGGTCGACAACGGGCCGGGAATTCCTGAGGAGGAGATCGAAACCGTACTCTCCTCGTTCGGTCAGGGATCGCTGGCCCAGAAGACCGCCGAACAGGGTGCTGGCTTGGGCCTGCCCATCGTCCAGCGCATCATGGACCTGCACCAGGGCCGCTTCGACCTCTTCTCCAAGCTGCGCTTCGGCACCGAAGCGATCGCCACCTTCCCACGCGCCCGCGTCATGGAAGGGATGGCTCCCGTGGTCGAAAAACGCAACCGGCTCGAGATTTACTCCGAGGCGTCGTGAGGAGGAGCGGCTTACGCCGCTGCATCGCCAAAGCGATGCGTACCCCTCATCGCCAACCCTTCTCCCTCAAGTGGAGAAGGGGCTCTTGTTGCAGCGCTGATCTTTTCTTCAGACTCCGCCAAAAGCTACCCTTCTCCCCTTGAGGGAGAAGGTGGGCTTTCGCTTGAAAAGCGAAAGGTCGGATGAGGGGTGCGCAGTGCTTGCGGCAGGATTTAACGCCGGCGGCTAAACCGCCCGCAAATCCTCGATCAGCGAACCCACCTGCGTGATTTCCGCGTCGTGCGGCAAATCACGGATGGTTTCGGCCACACCCGCCTCGTACCACTCCTGCATCGCAGGAAGCGCGAGCAGGCGTTCCGCGTAAGCCATCGCCGTATCGCCGAGTTTCAGCCCATAGGTCTGAATGCGAAACGCCACCGGGCAGAAGAAGGCATCAACCGCAGTGAAGCTTTCGCCTGCGAGGAAAGGACCGCCGAACCGGTCGAGCCCTTCGGTCCAGAGTTCGTCAAGCCGTGCGAGATTGGCTTTCAAGCCATCGCTTTGCTCGTGGAGCCGGACGCGCACGCCCACATTCATTCCGCAGATATTGCGCAAGGCCGAAAAGCCCGAATGCATTTCCGCCGAGGCCGAGCGCGCCCAGGCCCTGGCCTTGCGGTCGGAGGGCCAGATTTCCGAATGGGCTTCGGCCAGATATTCGGTGATCGCCAGCGAATCCCAGACGGTCAGCCCGTCATCCACGAGGCACGGCACCAGTCCCGTGGGCGAGAACTTGCGGAACTCCGCATAGGTCGCCCCTTCGAGGAACGGCACGAAGCGTTCCTCGAACTCAATGCCGAGCGTCTTGAGCAGAACCCATGGCCGCAGCGACCATGAGGAATAATTCCTGTTTGCGATATAGAGCACGTACATCGGTCACTCCCCTAGGATCAGATGCTCTTGCCGTCGACCGCTGCCTCGGCAAAAGTCGCCATGTTCTTGTGCACGTGCAGCGCCGTCTTGCACAGGATTGCCCCCATCGCGGCGCCAGTGCCCTCGCCCAGCCGCATGCCCAGATCGAGCAGGCCGGTCCTGCCCATCCGCTCCAGCGCTCTTGCGTGACCGTGTTCGGCCGAAACATGGGCAAACAGGCAGTGGTCGATCGAACCGGGCGCCACCGCATGGGCAACCGCCGCCGCCGCCGTCGCGACGAATCCGTCGACGATCACCGGCACTTTCTGGTGACGCGTGGCGATGATCGCACCGACCATGGCGGCGATCTCGCGCCCGCCCAGATTGGCGAGAATGTCGAACGGCGTATCGAGCCGGCCCGCATGGCGCATCAGCGCGCGGTCCACCGCATCGGCCTTCCGCTTCAGCCCGGCCTCATCCACGCCTGTCCCGCGCCCCACCCATTCGGCGCCGGTGTCGCCATAGAGCGCGGCGTATATGGCCGCGGCGACGGTCGTGTTGCCGATGCCCATCTCGCCGATGCAGAGCAGGTCCACGTCGCCGGCAATCGCCTCCATGCCGTAGGCGATGGTGGCGGCGCAGGTGCGCTCGTCCATGGCGGGGACGATTGTGAAATCGCCCGTCGGAACATCGAGGGCCAGTTCGAACACCCGCAGATTGATCTCGTGCAGCGCGCAGATCTGTGAAATCGCCGCTCCGCCCTTGGTGAAATTGTTGACCATCTGCTTGGTCACCTCACGCGGAAAGGCCGATACGCCCTGATCGGTCACTCCATGATTGGCCGCAAAGATCGCCACCATGGGATCGTCCATCGTCGGGCTCGGCTTGCCCTGCCAGCGGGCCAGGAACTCCACGAGATATTCGAGCTGGCCGAGCGACCCCGCAGGCTTGGTAAGCTGGGCATCGCGCGCCCTCACCGCCGCCACCGCAGCCTCGTCGCCATCGGGGCCGAGCATCAAGAGGTCCTGGAAATCGGCGAAGGCTTGGGCGGACATGGCGGCTCCCGGATTCGGATGTTAGAGTGCTTCCAGCAAAAGTTCGATACCACTTTGCGGTTCGGAAGCGTGATAAAACAAAGACTTGGAGCAATTGAGCGATTCGAAGAAACGCGAAAATGCTCCAGGAGGGGTGTTCTTGTGGGCCAAGCAGAGGAAAAACGCAATTGAGCGCGCCCAACGACCATCCGCTTGCCGGCTTTATAATGGCCGTCCGGTTCTTTTCGCGCCTGCCCACCGGCTCGAGCCCCCATGCCACCCCGAACCTGGACCGTATCGCCAAGATTCTGCCCCTCGCCAGCCTCGCGATCGGGATCGGCCCGGCGGTGTTGCTGTTCGTAGCCATCCATGCCGGCCTCGATCCGCTTTTTTCCGCCCTCCTCGCCGCAGCGGCGTCGGCCATCGCCGGCGGCGCGATGAGCGAGGACGCGGCGGCCGATGCCGCCGATGGGCTGTTTGGCGGCTCGACGCGGGAACGTCGGCTTGAGATCCTCAAGGACAGCCGTCACGGCACCTATGGCGTGCTCACCATCGTCTTCGTGATCGGGCTCAAGGCCGCCGCGCTGGCCGCGCTCGCCATGCGCGATCCTCTGGCAGCGGCGCTGGTCTGGCTCGGCGCAGCGATCCTCGCACGGTCGGGCTCGCTTTATGTCGCCCTCGCCCTTCCCCCCGCCCGCTCGACCGGAGCGGCGGCATCGGCGGGGCAGGTTTCCCGGAACGGATTTGCGATCGGAGCCGTTCTCGCCCTTGCCATCGCCTCGGCGTTCGTCCTGCCTTTCGCAAGCGCCTGGGGCTTCGCTCTTGCCCTCGTCTTGGCAGTCGTCATCGCTTGGGGCTGGACACGGCTTTGTGAGCGATTGGTGGGCGGGCAAACCGGCGATCTGATCGGCGCGCTCAACGCGCTGCTTGAAATCGCCCTATTGGGTACCTTTATGCGTATAGTCGGTTGAGCTTTTCGGAAACTGCATGCTGTTCGTCGCCTTCGCCATCCTCATCACCCTCGGCCTCGCCATTGCGATCAGCGCCGATGCGGGGGCCGTGTTCGGGCTGACGCAGGCGCAGACCGCGAGCGCCATCCCCCTTGTCATCATCGGCACGCTGCTGGCGAGCGCCCTTGTGGGGCGCCGGCACAAGCTGGGCGAAATCCTTTCCGGCTTTCTGGTCTGGGTCGCCATCGGTGGCCTCTTGGTCCTGGGCTACACCTATCGCGGCGACCTGCAGCGGATGGGCCATCGGGTGGTGGGCGCCCTCCAGCCCGGGGCGGCCATCGTCGATCCGCAATCGGGCAATGTCCACATATCGCGCTCGTTCGGTGGCAGTTTCGAAGTCGATACCGTGATCAACGGCGTCTCGACGCCGATGATCTTCGATACGGGCGCCAGTGCAGTCGTGCTTTCGTTGCGCGACGCCGAAGCCGCAGGCATCGACACCTCCACCCTCACCTATTCGGTTCCGGTGCAGACCGCCAACGGCGAGGGCCGCGCCGCGCCCATCCGCATCAAATCCATGGAAGTGGGCAATATCGTCCGCAACAATGTCCGCGCCTTCGTTGTCGAGGACAACGCGCTCGAAACCTCGCTCCTGGGCATGACCTTCCTCGAAACGCTGTCGCGCTACACCGTTAGCCAGGATTCACTCGAACTGCACAATTGATCGGGATCGTCCCGGTCATTCAAATTCAGCATTACCTATGTAAGTCTGAACAAAAGGCAGTTGAGGGGAGCCCGATCATGGCGCAGACAAACGCATTCTGGAACAGGCTGGCCGATCGATATGCGAAATCGCCGATCGCCGACGAGGCATCCTATCAGACCAAGCTTGAACTAACCCGCCAATTTCTTCGGCCCGACATGCGGCTGCTGGAATTCGGCTGCGGCACCGGCGGCACGGCCATCTTCCACGCTCCGCATGTAGCCCATATCGACGCCATCGATTTTTCGGAAAGCATGCTGGAATTCGCGAGGGCCAAGGCCGAGGAGGCCGGCGTCGAGAACGTGTCGTTCGAACTCGGCGACATCACCACCCTGCCCATGCCGGACCAACCCTATGACATGGTGCTGGGACTAAGCATCCTGCATCTTCTGGAAGATCCCGACGCCGTCATCGCCAAGGTGCGCGATATGCTGGTTCCCGGCGGCTATTTCGTCACCAGCACGGCCTGCATGAACGATATCATGCCCTGGTTCAAATACGTCGTCCCCATCGGACGCGCGCTCGGCAGGCTTCCCCATCTCACCTTCATGGGCGCCGACGAGCTGGTCGAAAAATTCCAGGCCGCTGGCATCACCATCGTTCACCGCTGGCAGCCGGCAAAGAACAAGGCGCTGTTCCTGATCGCGCAAAAGCCGGATTAGATACGTCAGGCGACCTTGGTTTCCTCGGCGGATCGGATATGCGCGAATGCCGCCGCGATCACTTCGGGCCCCGCGCCGGGTTTGCAGGCTTCGACCGAGAGAATTTGCCGGAAACGCCGCGCGCCCGGCAAGCCGTTCGCGAGCCCCAGCATATGCCGCGTGATCTGGTTGAGCCGCGCGCCCCTGCCCCGCTCTTTTTCGGCATAGACGGTCATTGCAGCTTCGATCTCGTCGAGCGTGCGAGGCAAGCCGGTTTCCCCGAAAAAACGGGCATCGACATCCGCGAGGATCATCGGCTCGTGATAGGCGACGCGGCCCAGCATCACTCCATCGACATGGCCGAGATGGGCGTCGCACTCATCGAGCGTCTTGATGCCGCCATTGATCATCACCGGGACTTCGCCGAGCCGCTGCTTGAGGCGATACACCCGATCATAATCGAGCGGCGGAATATCGCGGTTTTCCTTGGGCGAAAGCCCCTTGAGCCAAGCCTTGCGCGCATGCACGTAAAGCGCATCGATACCGGTGGGCAGCACCGTATCGACGAAACGGTTGAGATCGGCTTCCGAATCCTGATCGTCGATGCCGATCCGGCATTTGACCGTTACCGGCGTGTCGGTCGCCCCGCGCATGGCCCTGAGACATTCGGCGACCAGCTCGGGCTCGGCCATCAGGCAGGCGCCGAACTTGCCCGACTGCACCCTGTCTGACGGGCAACCCACATTGAGATTGATCTCGTCATAACCGAACCGATCGCAGATCGCGACGGCCTCGGCCAGCTCACGCGGATCGGACCCGCCCAGCTGCACGGCGACGGGGTGTTCGCTCTCGTCATAACCGAGCAATCGTTCCGCATCCCCATGCACCAGCGCCGCGCTGGTCACCATTTCGGTAAACAGCAGCGCGCGGCCGGACAATTGCCGGTGCAGATACCGGCAATGCCTGTCCGTCCAGTCCATCATCGGAGCTACGGAAAATTTGCGCGATTGGTCGAGTTGCATTGGCCTAGATTGTCGCGAAAGCTGAAGTGTTCGCCCTTCACTTAGTCGCGCGCCCGAGCCGACACAAGCCGTCAGAGCGCGAAGATTGCGCTGGTGCGGCAGTTGCGCACGCGGTCGACTCTTGCGCCATCCCAATGAAAATCGAAATGATCGCCCTGGATCGGTGCCGCCATCAGGTCCGGCCAGAAGATGCCGACACATTCGCCGCCGGGGCAACGCACGCTGCGGTAAACCACGCCGTTGCTGCCTTCCCCGCGCAACTGCCTGCCCAGCGCCTGCGAGGGGGCGTAGTCGTCGGGCCGGTGACAATCTTCGCGTTCGCGCACATCGTGAAGCGCGAGATCCAAGGGGTTGACCAATATCCGGAACTGCGACGTCCACCCCGGCGTCTCATTGCTGGCGGCCATGGCCCTTCCGTGATGGTAGGCGACCTCGCGGATCGCCACCTCTTCCCTGTCGCCGGCGCTATAGACACCATAGGTTCCGTCGGTGAACCGGCCCGGCCTGTCGGTACTGACATGGACGAAGGGCGCCATGAGGAAGCTTGCGCCCGGCCCGCCCACGCGCCGCGCCGGCGGGATAAGATCGAGCCGGCCGATATGCTCCCAAATGCGCGGATTGGTCTTGGATTCGGCCGACGCCAGCGCCTCCCAGTCGGCGGGGTCGGCGATATCCTCGAAAAGATCGATAGGCGGGTGGATCGACCGGATGATCCTGTAGGCGCGGTCCCAGCGAATTTTCGCTATGGGAACACTCACCAGCCACCCCGTTCGGCGTCGAGATAAGACCGCACGCGCGCCAGCGCGAAGATGCTGCCCTCGGCCATGATGTCGACCGGCGCGCGGCCATTGAGCGCCGCATTGGGTTTGCCGACCCAGGCATAGCCCCGCTCCGGATCGGTAAACAGATAGCGCAGCCCCTTGTGGATGCCCATGAGCAGGGAGAGCCGCGTCGCCAGATCGCGATCGATCCGCCCCACTTCCCCCGCCTTCCAGCGCGCATAGGTGCGCGCCGCCAGGCCGCCGAGGATTTCCCGCGCCTTTGCGTCTGAAACATTCCAGCGGGCAAAGAGATTGACCACCGCCCGCGCCATCGCGGCAGCCTCGGTATCCGTGATCTGCGGCTGTTCCGGCGCCGCTACCGCTCGGGGAAGTTCATGCAACATCATCATTCACCTTTTGGCACAAAATAGGCGAAATGATGCCATTTGGCAAGAGCGCAGATAAAAGAACCCAAGCACGGGCGGTTTGGCTGACGGGATTGGTGTGGGGCGATAGGGTAGCCTCAAACTCAAGCTTGTCATTCCGGGATTTATTCCCGGAATCCAGCAGCGGCATTTCCATAGCCGCCAACGCCAACCGCTAAAACCGCAATTCCGACGTCACTTCCAGCGAGCGGTCGTCGCGCACCGCCACATCCGCCGCCGGCTGATGGGCCGCCAGCGTCCTGTCGCGTTCGCGGATGAGGCTGGCGATTTCATCCTCATGGGCCGCCAGCACCGCCGTCAGCCAACGGTTGACCAGATAAGAGGGACGCGGCATGTGCACGTCGAATTTTTCCAACAAGGTGATGGTCGGCTCGGCGTCGAGCCAATCGTCGCCCACCACCCATTGGTTCACCGTGAACAGCCGCACCAGTTTGCCATAGGGATCGACCCCGACCGCAATCAGGTGATGGATCGGTCCGCCGACGCCCTGGGGCCGAACGAAGCAATGGAAATGCCCATGTTCGGTGGCGCCATCCGGATCGTCGGCCGGATGGCTGTGATAGAACCATTGCGCGCCCGTCGCGGGATCGAACACGTCGTCCTTGGGGTAATGCGTCCATGTCGAAATGTCGGACGCGTCCCGCAGGGTTTCGGTCAACACCGTGAGCCCGCCCTTGGCGAGCACGGCTTCGCAGAAGGCGATTTCGCGCTGGGCCTGCTGGCGGGCATCACTCATCAGTCGACCACGAGATCGGGCGCCTCGGTGGCGCCTTCGGGCATCGGGGCCGGAGGCGGCGGAGGAGGCGCCAGTTGCGGTTCGGCCTGCGGCATGGGGGCCGGCGGTGGAGGCGGAGCCGCAAGCTGGCGTTCGCCTCCTTCGGGCATGGGCGCGGGCGGTGGCGGGGGTGCCGCCAGAGGCGCGCCCGCCGCGCATGGTGCAGCGGCAACCGGCGCACCGGCGGCACAGGGAGCCGCGGCGACCGGAGCGCCCGCCGCGCAGGGCGCACCGGCCGCGCAAGGGGCGGCGGGTCCAGCGGTCCCCGCCTCGCTCTGGGCTATGGGGTTTTCGGCCCGCGCGACCGGATGGGCGACATGGTCGGCAATGATCGCGGCGGTTCCGACGGCCAGCGCCGCGCCGAAAAGCAGGGTATTACGTCCGGTCATCATTTCTTGGCAAATCCATCGAGTCCAAACAGCGGGCGAGCCCAGATGCCGACCATCGAGCCGACAAAGGCACACAGGAACCACAGCCAGCCATGCAGGCTTCCCGAGGCGATGCCCGAAAACAGCGCGCCGATGTTGCAGCCGAAGGACAGGCGAGCGCCATAGCCCATCAGAATGCCGCCGACGGCGGCAGCCAGAAGCGAGCCGAACGGGATTTTCGCCTTGGGCGCGAACTTGCCGGCCAGCGCGGCGGCCAATCCGGCGCCCAGGATGATGCCGAAATCCATGACCGAGGTGTTGTCGGTCAGAACCGATGAATTGAGCGCCTGGGCCTGGGCCGGCCAGGTCCAGAACTCCCATGTGGCGACGGGAATGCCCGCCGCATCGGCGATCTTGGCGCCCCAGAGGCCAAACCCATAGGTGATCGACCAGGGGTGGCCTGCGACGAGCAGCGTCGCGATGTTGAGGATGGCCAGCATCAGCCCTGCCCCGACAAGCGGCCAGGGACCGTACAGCAGCCAGCTCCAGCCAGGACGGCGCGGTTCGGGCTCGCTTTCGAGATTGCCGTGTGCCCGTTTTTCAATAACCGCGCTCACGATGGCGACCAGCGAAAGACCGATCACCGTCACCCCGATTGCGGCGGGAAGCCCGAACTCGATACGCAGGTCGACGATGCCCATATTGGGCTGCAGCAGCCACCAGGGCAGATGTGCGGTGCCCAACACGGCACCCACGATAAAGAACGCCAGCGTCACCAGCATGCGCGCCGAACCGCCGCCCACCGTAAACAGCGTGCCCGATCCGCACCCGCCGCCGAGCTGCATCCCAAAACCGAAGATCGCGGCCCCGACGATGACCGACACCCCGACCGGACCAACGGCGCCGACCAGCGGCTGTCCGCCGAGATTTCCCGCTGCCAGCAGCGGCATCATGGCCAGCGCGGCCACACCGATCATCAGCATCTGGGCGCGCATGCCACGGCCGCGCTTTTCCACCACCATGCGACGCCAGCCGCCGGTAAAGCCGAAGGAGCCGTGATAGAGCGCGGCACCGAGCCCGCCGCCGATGAGGAACAGCGTCGCCTGGCGCAGGTCCACGAGATACCAGATGGCGATAAAGCCGAGCAGAAGGCCCAGTCCCGTCACCAGCGTCGGCGCGCGGTCGGAAACCGCCGCCGGGAGATAGCTGGGACGTTCGAGTGCGACGTCAGACATTTCGATCTTTCAGTAAAGGGTTATGTGCTTGAAATGAAAAACAGATGCCCCGAAATCCGGGGCATCTGCAAGGTCAAGGGAGAGTTTGACCGAACTATTCCACCGGACGGGCCGGATCGAGGGTCCATTCGGCCATCGAGCCATCGTACATGGCGGCCTTTTCGTTGCCGAGAATTTCGTGCAGCCCGAACCAGGCGACCGAAGCCCAGTGACCGGTGTTGCAGAAGGAAATGTTTTCCTCATCTGCACCCACGCCGACAGCTTCGAGCAACGCGGCAACCGTCTCGGGCTGCGCGAACCGGGCATATTCGGCGCTGTAGAATTCCGAATGGGGAATGTTGACCGAACCGGGGATGGTGCCGAGGGAAGCGACCACCGGGCTCTTGGACTGGCCTTCGAACTGCTCGACGGGCCGGCCATCGATCAGCGGCACGCCGTTTTCCAGAGCGGCCAGCACGTCATCGGTCGTCGCCCGCAGGCTTTCCTGCACATCGGCGACGAATTCCGCCGCCTCGGGTTCGGCGAGTTCGGCCACGCGTTCGCCGCCAGCCGCATCATATTGCCGCCAGCCGCCGTCGAGGATCGAAACCTCCTCATGGCCGAGATATTTGAAGGTCCAATAGACGCGCGTCGCGCCGCCGATTTCCGAGGAATCGGTGCCCCAGGGCACGATCACCACGTGATCGTCGTCATCGATGCCAAGACCGCCGATCAGTTCCGCCACCTCTTCGACGGGCGGGATCTGTCCCGGCACGCCCTGCACTTCGGTGCGCCAGCCGGCAGAGGCATAGGGCGCGACGACGGAATTGGCGATATAGGGCAGATCGCCCAGATCGGTGCCCTCGATATCGTCGCGGATGTCGACGATGACGAGGTTTTCGGCACCCGAATTGGCCTTGAGCCATTCGGCATCGACGAGCGGCCTGATTTCCGACTGGGCGACGGCCGGCGCGGCGAGGACCGCGGCTACGGCGAAGGCTGTGAACGCCAGACGCATTGATTTTCTCCCGGATGTGTTGTTGCCCGCATAATCGCGCAATGCCGGTCAAAGTGCGAGAACTGGGCGATCAAAATTGCCGCGTCGCGCAAAAAAGCCTGCCCTCAAATGCTCCCCAGTGAGCATGGCTTGCCCATGTTCCTGAAAACGCTACCGAACCGGTAGAGCTTGCGCCGGCAAAACAGGGTGCTAGAGAGGAACGATATTCCTCCCCACGGCCATCCATGCTCGCTCTCATTTTCTCAGCCCTGCTCCCCATCGCGCTCATCATCGCCCTGGGCCATCTGCTCAACCGCTTTGGTTTTCTGGGGGCGGCGTTCTGGCCGCAGGCCGAGCGGCTGGCCTATTTCATCCTCCTGCCGCTGCTCTTCGCGCACGGGCTTTATCGCGCCGATCTTTCCGGCGTGCCCATCCCGCTCATCGCCGCGGGCCTTGTCGGCCCTGCCGTCCTCGGAACGCTGGCGCTGCTCGCCGCCAACCGCCTCACCGGCTTCGATGGGCCTGTGCTCACCTCGGTGGTCCAGGGCGGGATACGGTTCAACAATTACGTCGGCGTCACGGCCGCCGTGGGCCTGCTCGGCGTATCGGGAGCAGCGCTCACCGCCGTCGCCAATGCCATTCTCGTGCCCACGGTCAACATCATCTGCGCCCTGGTCTTCGCCCGCTATGGCACGCGCCAGCCCAGCGCGCTTGGGGTCGTCAAATCCATCGCCCTCAACCCGCTGATCCTGGGCTGTCTCGCGGGCATCGTCCTGCGGCTGACCGGCATTGCGCTCCCCGCCGGCATCGAGGGCTTCATGCAGGCGATGGGTCAAGCCGCGCTGCCCATAGGCCTCCTCTGCGTGGGCGCGGCCCTCAACTGGGATGCGCTGGGGCGCGGGATCAAACCCGTTCTCGTCGCCACCGCCACCCGGTTCGTGCTGGTCCCCGCCATCACCGCCGCCATTTGCATCGCGGTCGGACTGACGGGTCCGGCGGCGCTGGTCGTGCTGCTGATCCAGTGCCTGCCCACCGCCTCGTCGGCCTATGTCATGGCGAGGCAATTGGGCGGCGACGCCCCTCTGATGGCCGGCATCATCGCCTTCCAGACCGTGGCCGGCGTCGTAACGGTGCCAATCACGCTGGTGCTGCTCGCCCCGATGATCGGCGCGGGTGTCTAGCTTGCATCTATCCTAACGGATCGACACATATCCGCCCTTGAGCCCATCCTTGGAATAAACGATCTGCCACAGATGCACCCAGCGCGCGCGGAACGCGGCGGCGCACATCAGCAGATAGTATCGCCACATGCGGTAGAACCGCTCGCCATACCGATCCTTGAGCTCAGGCCACGCCGCCTCGAAGCGCTCGTGCCAGACCATCAGCGTGCGGTCGTAATCGGCGCCGAAATTGTGCCAATCCTCCATGATCAGCTTGCCCTCGACAGCGCCCGTCACCTGCCGGGGCGATGGCAGCATGCCATTGGGGAAGATGTATTTTTCCAGCCACGGCTCGCCCGAGCTGCGCGTCAGGCTTCCGCCGATCGAGTGCAGCAGGAACAGCCCGTCATCGGGCAGCAGATCATGCACCTTGGAGAAATAGCTGTTGTAGTTCTTGAAGCCCACATGCTCGAACATCCCCACCGAAACGATGCGGTCGAAATGCCCGTCGAGCTCCATATAGTCCATCAGTCTGGTTTCGATCGGCAGATTGCCGCGAATGTCGTTGGCCAGCGCCATCTGCTCTTTCGAAACCGTGATCCCAACGCCCGAAACGCCATACCGTTCGGCGGCGAACTTGAGTAGTCCGCCCCAGCCCGATCCGATATCGAGGATACGCATCCCCTCCTTCAATCCAATCTTGCGGCAGATCAGGTCGAGCTTGGCTTCCTGCGCTTCCTCCAGCGTTTCGGCGTCACGCCAATAGCCGCATGAATAGATCATACGCGGATCGAGCATGCGCTTATAGAGGTCGTTGCCGATATCGTAATGTTTCTCGCCCACTTCGCGCACATTGAGTCGCTGCGGGTTGAGCAAAATGCCCTTGATGGCGAGGAACGCCAGGGCGAAATCGAACTTGATCTTGCTCTGAAGCTGTCCGGTTAACACGCGATAGAGAAACTGGTCGACAGCGCCGGCATCCCACCAACCGTCCATATACGCCTCGCCCAGTCCGAGCGAGCCCTGCGTCATCACGCGGTTATAGAGGCGATCGTCGTGCACCTGGATATCCCAGGGCCTGCTGCCGCCGATTTGGATGTCGATTTGAGAAAGAAGATCGGTGATAAAAGACTTGAACTTTGCAGACATGGGGCCCGCTCAAACAAATAGTGGCGCGCGAGAGCGCGGGGAGAAAAGACTCCCACCTCACTAAAATTTGCTCGCGTTGTCCAGTACCTATGGAACCCAGTCTTCGGCGGGCTCGCTCGTCCCCGAATAGCCGTCTTCATCATCGGCGGTTTCCAGAATACCGATGAGCTCGGCGACTTTTCCCGTCGGAAGATGGTCCCCGTCATTGACCAGGGCTTCGTCCGACTGAACCCAGGCCAGCGCCTTGGCGAGTTCGGCCGCACTGGCGTCGGTGGCGGCGATTTCGGCGGCAAGCTGGTTGTCGATCGGGCCGAGCAATTGCTCGATTTCCTCGCGCGTAATGGCCATCGCACTCTCCCTTGATGGCGTTCACTCCCATCCAATGCCCGAGCGGGCGAGCGGTTGCAAAACGACTGGCGTTCGGCGCTCCATCGAGTCACTCTCGCGCGGCCCAATGCAAAAATTTCGCCCGGCCTGTCGGCAATCGGCATCCGGAACCGTCCTCGGCTTACAGGGAGTTAAGCCATGCTCTATGCGATCCTTTGCTACAACGACGAAGCCGCCGTCGGCGGCTGGTCGAAAGCCCATGACGACAAGGTCATGGCAGACCTCCTTGCCGTTCAGAAACCGCTCGTGGAAGCGGGCAAGATGGGCCCCGTCGCCCGCCTGATGCCCACCACGGCCGCGACCACGCTGCGCAAGACGGCGGGCGAACCCATGGTTCTGGACGGACCTTTCGCCGAAACCAAGGAACAGTTCCTCGGTTTCTATGTCATCGACGCGGAAAGCCTCGAAGAGGTCGTGCAGGTGGTGCGCGACCTGGCCGAGGCCAATCCGGGCATGGGCTCCTATGAGATCCGCCCGGTCCGCGACTTCTTTCCCGGAGCCGCACCAAAGTGAACGACAAGGAAGCCGACTGGATAGGCCTGACCCTGGCAGGCGCCCGCCCCAGGGCGGTCGCTGCCCTCTACAGGTATTTCCGCAACCTCGACATGGCCGAGGAAGCGTTCCAGGAGGCTTCGCTTCGCGCCCTCAGGTCCTGGCCCAGGAACGGTCCGCCGCGCGATGCGGCGGCCTGGCTGATCCTCGTGGGCCGCAACAGCGGCATCGATACCGTCCGTCGCCAGGCCCGCTTCACCGAACTGCCCGACGAAGAGCGCATCTCGGACACTTCGGACGCCGAAACCGACATCGCCGACAGGATCGACGAATCCCATTACCGCGACGATATCCTGCGCCTGCTTTTCGTCTGCTGCCATCCGGACCTGCCGGCCACCCAGCAGATCGCGCTGGCCCTGCGCATCGTTTCGGGCCTGACCGTCAAGCAGATCGCCCGCGCGTTTCTGGTTTCCGACGCGGCCATGGAGCAGCGCATCACCCGCGCCAAGGCCCGCATCGCCAAATCCGGCGCCAGCTTCGAAACCCCTGACGCCGCCGACCGGGCCGAACGCGTGGGCGGGGTCGCGGCCATGGTCTATCTGGTCTTCAACGAGGGCTACACCTCTGCCGGCGAACGCGCCGACACCCGCAACACCTTTTCCGCCGAAGCCATCCGCCTGGGCCGATTGCTGCTCGGTCTGTTTCCCACCGAGCCCGAACTGATGGGCCTTCTGGCGCTCATGCTCATTCAGCAATCGCGCGACGCCGCCCGTTTCGATGCCGATGGCAACATCATCCTGCTCGACGATCAGGACCGCACGCTTTGGGATCGGCGCATGATCGACGAGGGCCTGGCGCTGATCGACAAGGCCATCCGCCATCGCAGCCCCGGCATCTTCCAGATCCAGGCCGCCATCGCCGCCCTCCACGCCCATGCCGCCAAGCCCGAGGATACCGATTGGGAGGAAATCGAGCTGCTTTATCGCACCCTCGAAACGCTCCAACCCTCTCCCGTCGTCACCCTCAACCGGGCCGTCGCGGTTTCCAGGCTCGCCGGCCCGCAAGCCGCGCTCGACCTCATCGAACCCCTGGCCGACGCGCTCGGCGGCTATTTCTACTTCCACGGCCTGCGCGGGGGATTGCTCAAGGATCTGGGCCGGATCGAGGAGGCCCGCACGGCTTTCGACATCGCCATCGCCCATGCCAACACCACGGCCGAGGCTGTCCATATCCGCGCCCATCTCGACAAGCTGGGCGGTCCACCCTCAGCGTAGGTAGAGATTCAATTGGTTCGCTTATCGATTCAGGTGTATCGTTTCCTGAATCCGGATTTCACCCTTAGCGATTGATTTTACATCGCTTTTTACATCTACTCGGGAGGAGGCCCAACATGAAGATCAACCCCTATCTCAACTTCGCCGGCGACTGCCGCGCCGCTTTCACCTTCTATCAATCCGTCTTCGGCGGCGATCTCGAACTCACCGCCCACAAGGATACGCCCTCGGCCGAACACGTCCCCGCCGAGATGCAGAACCAGATCATGCATGGCACCCTGAAAATCGGCGACGCCATCCTCATGGGTTCCGACGCCCCGATGGCCAGCGCCAATTCCTTTTCGGGCACCTACATCTCGGTCCACCCCGACGCCGTCGAAGACGCCGACCGTATGTTCGCCGCGCTCAAGGAGGGGGGAACCGTCGAAATGGATCTCGAACAAACCTTCTGGGCCAAACGCTTCGGCATGCTCCGCGACTGCTGGGGCGTGAAGTGGATGTTCAACGTGGAGTGAGGTTGGCGTGTGGGGCAGCCTCAGAGCCCCACACAACCGCCAGAAGCATGCCCCGACCCTTCCCACACCCCCACCGCTGTCACCCCGGGTTTATCCCGGGGCAAGGTACGCTCGCCGCCCTCAGCTTCTTCTCCAACACGTACCAAGTGCCCCCCCAGCCGCGCCGCGCTCGCCGCACTTTTCCTTTTTTGGGGAAAGAACCGACCCCGGCGCGCATACCTCGCCCCGGGATAAACCCGGGGTGACAAGCGAGTGTTTGAGGCAAGACTAGGGGTGGGCAACGCCGGGTGCTTGACGCACTGCTCTGCCCCCTCTCCAGCCTGTCATTCCGGGATTCATTCCCGGAATCCAGCTTCAGCCCCGCCACTCGCTTCACCGTCAAGACCATCCACCCCGCAGCACCGGCCCCAGTTCCCCTTCTCCCCTTGAGGGAGAAGGTGGGCCGGCGAAGCCGGGTCGGATGAGGGGTGCGCTGAGCCTGCGCCAAACGCCCTCTTCAAAAACTTATCCCCGCTCCCTAAACCCGCGCCATACTCCCCCTCACGACCCCGCGCTTATGGACGCAAGCGCAACGAACGTTTGGGCGGGATCGGTTCGGGTCCGTTGGCGGTCGCGTCAGCGGAGGCAGAAACGTTCCCAGCGCCGACCCACGGCACGGTCGAGGGTGTACTGGCGAAAGCCAGCGGGGATTGGCCCCAGCATGAGAGAACGACCAGGCCCAAAACCCCGGATGCATGGGGCGATGACCGCTTCATACTAACTACCAAAGCACGAGGCGCTCATCGCCCCATGCCGTCTTAAAATCGTTCACAACCGCAGCGGGCACCGCGTGCGGGGCATCGGCACGCCTTACCCGCCATCCTTCCAGCGGATGCGATAAAGGTCGAAGCGGCGATCGCGGAGGTTGCGCACCGCGCCCTGTGCCCGTGCCCATTGCAACGTCGAGACGTTGAGATCGGCGACCACCACCATCTCCACATTCTCACTCGCCTCCGCCGCGATGCCGTCACGGGCGAAAGGCATGTCCGAGGGCGTGTAGATGGCCGAATGGGCATAGTTGATGTCGAGATTGTCGACATTGGCGAGATTGCCGGTGATCCCCGAGGTCACCACATAACACTGGTTCTCGATGGTTCGCGCCTGGCAGCAATATTTCACCCGCAGATGCCCCTGCCGAGTGTCGGTGCAATAGGGCACGAACATGATCCGCGCGCCCTGATCGGCCAGCCGCCGGGCCACTTCGGGGAATTCGCTGTCGTAGCAGATCATCACGCCGATCGGTCCGCAATCGGTGTCGATCACATCGACGGTGTCGCCACCGACGATGCCCCAATAGTCTCGCTCGTCGGGCGTCGGGTGCATCTTTTCCTGCGCGTGGATCGTGCCGTCGCGCAAAAAGACGTAACAGACGTTCTGGATGTCCTCATCCTCGGTGACCGTGGGGTGGGACCCGCCGATGATGTTGATGTTCCATTTGAGCGCCATCTGCTGCATGCGCTCGATGAATTGCGGGGTATATTCGGTCAGCCGCAGGATCGCGTCATGGGGCGGCAGTTCCGGTTCGCTCGACAGCAGCATGAGCGTGAAGAGCTCGGGAAAGACCAGGAAGTCCGATCCATAATCGGCCGCCACCTCGGCGAAATATTGCATGTGCTCGAAAAACGCATCGGCGTTTTCGAACCGGCGCGCTTCGAGCTGCACCGTCGTCACCCGCACCGTCTCACGGCTGCGCCGATGGGCGGGCCGGCTTTCGTCCTCCTCGTCATAGCGCGGATTGCGCCACACCATGAGCGCGGCGTGCCCGCCCGAGGCCTTGTCGTCGGGATGATAGTGGCGCAGCAGCATTTCGGGCTCGAACCCCAGCTTCATCTGGAAGCTGGCCACCGGATCGCGCACTTCCCGGTCCTTGACCGCCTGGAAATACTGGCTGATGCGCGGGTATTCCTTCTTGTTGCGCCGATACCCCGGCAGCCGCCCGCCAAACGCGATGCCCTTGAGCCAGAGTTCCTCGCACAGGCGCTGGCGCGCTTCATAGAGCCGGCGCCCGATCCGGTTGCGCTGCCGTCCCGGATCGACGCAAACCTCGACGCCATAGAGCCATTCGCCCTTGGCGTTGTGCAGGCTCGCATAGCCCGCACCCGTAATGTTCTCCCAGGTGTGCTGGCGGAAAATCTGCTTTTCGCTCAATTGCAGCGTTGCCGCATAGCCGACGATCTGGCCATCGAACACAGCCACGAATTGTCCCTCGGGAAAGGCGTTGATTTGTCCCCGGATCGTTCCGGGGAGGTAAGGTCCCTCCTCCGGATAGACCCGCTCGGTGAGCTTGATGATGGCCGGGATATCGCGAATCTTTGCAGTCCGCACCTCGAGGAGAGGTTTATCGGAGAGTTTGGGCACGGGGCGGAAACCTTCAGACAGAACAGTTCAAATGCTTTTTGCCGGCAGCGCGCCGGCCAATGCAAGCACAACGCGCCACCAATCCATTTGCTCCCCACCCTATTGTCGCATTTCCTCGGCCACCAGTTCCATCGCCCGCTCATGGATCGCGCGCCCATCGATCCCGACTGCCTCGGTTTCGGCGAACCAGTTGTCGATGGTCGCCTGCGCGGCCGTGCGCCAGCGCTCCGTCTCATCGGCGTCCAGCGTCACGATGGAATTTCCAGCGGCGACGGCTTCGTTTCGCGCCACCACATCGTCAGCGTCATTGGCCGCCCCGAACCGACCCGCCCATTCGATCCCCGAATTGGCATCGACCACCGCCTTGAGATCGTCCGGCAGTCGATCATACGCCTCCTGGTTCATGACGAAGGCAAAGGTCTGCGTATAAAGCCCGTGATCGCCCGAAAATTCGGTATGATGCCTTACGATCTCGCTGGTCCGCAGCGCCAGCGTCACCTGCCAGGGTATCGTCGTCGCGTCGATGGTCCCCCGCGAAAGCGCTTCGGGCACATCGGGAACCGGCATGCCGATGGGCTCGGCGCCAAAATCGGCCAGCATGGCGCTGATGACGCGCGACCCGCCCCGGATCTTCATTCCATTCAGATCCTCAAGCCTTTCGATCGGGTCCCGCGAATGGAACAGCCCCGGCCCGTGCGTGTGGACCGCGATCAGCCTGACGCCATCGAATTCGTCCATGGCGTTTTCCTCGACGAAGCGCTGGAACGCCCGCGAGGTGTCTTCGCCATTGGTCACCAGAAACGGCATCTCGAAAACCTCCGATTTTGGAAACCGGCCCGGCGTATATCCCAGCACCGTCCATGTGAGGTCCACGACGCCGTCCCGCGCCTGGTCGAAAAGATTGGCCGGCGCACCGCCCAGGATCATCGAGGGATAGAATTCGACGGCGATCCGGCCGCCCGACTGTTCCTCGACGGCTTCGGCCCACGGGATCAATCCTTCGCGCGGCACGCTGTCGGTCATGGGCAGGAAGTGATGCAGCCTGAGCGTAACCTCCTGCGCCGAAACGGGCATGACGAGGCCAACGCCGATCAGCGCCGCCGCAACAGATTTTCTGGTGAACATGAAAGGTCCCTGCATGCGCGGGACCAGCAAGGATGCCTCTCACCCTGTGCGAGTTCGATCCCGCTCCGGGTCCTGGACATGGCAACCCGGGCATCGGTTCCCCCGATGCCCGGATTTTCTAGCGCAAGCTTATTCGGCGCTCAACCGGAGAATTTCGCCGGCTTCGGCGTCGGTCACGAGATAGATCGCATCATCGGGACCCTGGACCACATCGCGTATCCGGTGGGGGAAGTCGTCGCCGAACAGGAATTCATCACCGACCACCTCTTCGCCTTCGAGATCGACGCGAATCAGGTCGGTCCCCGCCAACGCGCCGATAAAGCCGTCTCCCTGCCAGTCGGGGAACATGTCTCCCGTGTAGAACAGCAGACCGGAGGGAGCAGGCGAAGGCACCCAGGTCCGTTCGGCCGGAACGAGTTCCTCGGGAAGCTCTTCGGGCGGATTGATGGGATCACCGGAATATTCGGTCCCCTCGGTCAGCAACGGCCAACCGAAATTGCCACTCTCCACGACCTTGTTGAGCTCGTCACCACCGCGCGGCCCGTGCTCGGCCACCCAGAGCTGGCCGGTATCGGGATGCAGATCGGCACCCTGCATGTTGCGGTGTCCATAGCTCCAGATTTCGGGCAGCGCCCCCTCGGTATCGACGAACGGATTGTCATCGGGAACCGTGCCGTCGGGCAGAATGCGGATCACCTTGCCCAGATGCGAGCCGAGGTCCTGGGCCTGGACACGGAATTCGGCGTCCGAGCGTTCGCCGGTGGTGATGAACAGATATCCATCATTGTCGAAGGTCAGCCGCGAGCCAAAATGCAGCGTCGAGGGGATTTTGGGCTGCTGAGAGAAGATCACTTCGACGTCGGTCAGCTCGGACATGTCCTCGCTCAAGACGCCGCGCGCGACGGCGGTCGAATTGGTCCCCGCTTCCTCGCCGGCCTCGGCGAAGCTGAGGTAGACATAGCGATTGGTCTCGAACTCGGGATCGAGAGCGACATCGAGCAACCCGCCCTGTCCTTCGTAAACGACCTCGGGCACGCCCGCGATCGGATCGGAAATTTCGCCATCGGCGGTCACATGGCGCAGATTGCCGGGCCGCTCGGTCACCAGCATGCTGTCATCGGGCAGGAAGACCAATGCCCACGGAAATTCCAGCCCTTCAACGAAAGGCTCGAGCGTGACCGCTCCGTTTTCGGTTTCGTAAGTCTGGGCCACGGCGGGGGTTACCAGTGCCGTCGCGCATGCCAATGCAATAAGAGATTTTCTAAACATAATCGGCCTCCTCAAAGTTTATTACGAACACGCAATAAGGGAGGGCGGAAGTTTGTTCCGACAATGGCAATCACGAAAAATTCAGAGAAAAATCAATAGCTCGTGCCGCCTGCCCTGCCGAACCATGTCTCGTAATCGGAAACCAGCAGGTGGATTGGGTCCATATCCTCTTCGATGGCCGAGAACCGGCCGATCGGGTCGAGGAAGGTGTTGTCGGTACGGTCGTCATTGACGGTGGAAACCTCGCCTATGAGCACGTCCCCGCCCTCGCCCCAGAATTTGTGCCAATTGCCCGGCAGCAGGGTTACGCTCTCGCCGGGCGAGAGTTCGAGGATACCGCCGGCCGGCAGGACGCGGGCGACGCCGTCGGTGAAAACCGTTACCTCTCCGGTCGTATCGATCCCCGTTCCGGTTCCATCGTCATTATAAAGCTGGAGCGCGAGCGTCGCCCCGCCCCGGTTGATAATGTCCTCGGCCTTGATGGTATGCCGATGCATGGGGGAAATCTGATCCTGGCGCGAGATCATGATCTTTTCGGCATAGAGCATGCCGCGCCCCTTATCGAGATCGGCGGCGTCGCCATTGCGGACCGTGAACAGGAACAGACCCAAGGCGTCGAAATCGCCCTGGCCGTAATCGGTGACGTCCCAGCCGAGCCCCGCGGTAACGATATTGCCGATCTGGTCCTGCCGATCCTTCATTTCGGACGGCGTCCAATAGGCGAAGGGGGGCAGGATATAACCGAAGGAGCGGATAAACTCGTCGGCTTGGGAAATGATTTCGTTGACGCGCGACCGCTTCATTCGGGCTACTCCAGATGTAACTCAATAGGTCTGCGCCAAATGGCTGATCCTCAAGGTGTTTTTGAGATCGTCCAATGTCGGCGCCGCGCCTTTTCGAGGGGTGAAGCTAAGCGTAACGCCACGACCCGGCAAGAGCGTCACGCAGTTGTCCGAAAAATATCCAGCGCAATCGGTCTGGGCAGTGACAAAGAAGGCACAGGCGTCCGATTGCAGGGTCAGATGATGGCGGTTGCCCTCGCTGGTCCAACGGGCATTTATCCCCGCTTGGGGAAGATCGTAGTATTTGTAAGCGCGCGGGAAAAAGTCGTTGGTTCCGATAAGGACACCATCCCGGCCGCGCCATTCGAACAGCAGAAAGCCATCCTCTCCCACGGCTTCGAGCGGTACGCGAACCAGTTCGGACGCCGATTCAAGTCCGAGGGAAATGTCGAGTCGGTGCAAGGATTTGGCTTGGCCGTCCATGCCGACAAGAAAGATTTCCAGCGCGATGTCGCGGGCCGCCGGACCGTCGTTCATTCCCTTGAGCACGATCTCCTCGCCCTCGGGCACGGCAACGACATTGATGGGAGCGAAGAAGCGTTTGGCGAGATAATGAAGCAGCTTCCACTGCCCGCCATAATCGAGGCTCGACCAGCTTGCGACCGGCCAGATGTCGTTGATCTGCCAATAGAGCGTGCCCATGCAGCGCGGCTTGGTGGACCGCCAGAATTCAATTGCGGTCTTGATCGCCAGCCCCTGCTGGATCTGGGAGAGGAACACCATCTCCTCAAACCCTTTGGGAAAACGGAAATAGCGGCACATGGTTTCGAGAATGCGAGCATTGCCGCCATCGTTGCGCTGATGGGTTTCCATCACGGGAGAGGACGGATTGCGATCACCCGGTTCGGTGAAGCTCTCGATGATTTTCATCGAGGTGAAGGACTGGAAACCGAACTCGGACGCGAAGCGGGGCTGAACGGTGCGATAATGCTCGAACGGTTTGGCCGAGTGCCAGACGTCCCAGAAATGCATGTCGCCACGCGTATCGACATGCCATCCATCGGCGAAATCCATGTAGCCGAGCGAGGGAGAGGATGGCCAGAACCGGCGCTGCGGGTCCTCATCGGCCACGATGTCGGCAAGCAGCTTGCTCATGCGGTCGTAATTGGCCAGATGGCGGTCGCGGTTGGCTCGCGTTTCGGGATACCAGTTCAGCGACCCGATAACCTCGTTGTCGCCGCACCAGATGGCGATCGAGGCATGGTGGGAGAGCCGGCGCACCTGCTGGGTGATCTCGGTCGCCACGTCGGCGAGAAAAGGACGATCGGACGGATAGGGCATGCAGGAGAACATGAAATCCTGCCAGACCAGCAGGCCCAGTTCGTCGCAAAGATCGTAGAACCAATCGGGCTCATACTGCCCTCCACCCCAAACACGCAACATATTGTAATTCGCGGCCTTGGCGCTTTCGAGCAGGTCCCTAACCGTTTCCGGCGTGATGCGCGACGGGATGGCATCGGCGGGAATCCAGTTTGCGCCCATCATCGTGATGTCGCGGCCGTTGATGCGGCATTTGAAAGTGTGGTCGATGGCGTCGGGTTCGACCACCCATTGAAGCTCGCGCAGCCCGATCTTGCGGGTCGTCACCTCGCCGTCGACATTGCTGACGAGGTCATAAAGGGGCTGATCGCCCTGCCCGCTCGGCCACCAAAGACGCGGATCGTGAACGATCAGCGTATGCGTAAAGGCATTCTCGCCTTTGCGAAGCACAACCGGCCCACCGATATTTTGCCCGTCGAAGCTGTGAGTGAGCGTGATTTCACCATCTGCGAAAGCGTGAACGCGCGTCCTGATTTCCAGCCTCACGGCCCCGTTCTCGTGGTGCTGGTCCACCTGAACGCTTTCGGTGCGTGCGAGCCGCGTGCGGCGCAATTTCATGGTGCCGTAAACGCCGGTGGGCATGAGGCAGATGCCCCAATCCCAGCCGGCATGGCATGCGGTCTTGCGTACGAAATTGAGGTGGGCGACCTTCTGGTTCATCGCCGCGTAAGGGATCGCAAAAGGATGGGCGTCGGCACGGGCCTGGGCTACATCGGGCACTGCGGCGAATGCAATCGTCAGCGTGTTCTCGCCCGCGCGCACCTTGCCGGTGACGTCGATATCGTAGCGGATGAACTGGTTCTGCGTCGCGGCGATCGCTTCGCCGTTGAGCAGGACAGTGGCGATGCAATCGACCTCCGAGAGCGTCAGCGTCAAAAAGCCGTCCGCCATTTCAGCGGGCACGTCGAATGTGCGCTCGACGGTCCAAGGGGTTTCATACACCCAGGCGACAACCTCCTCATTCTGGCCGAAATAGGGATCGGGAATTTCACCGGCCTCGAGCAGCGCCGTATGCACGTCGCCCGGCAGGTCGATTTCCCCGCTCCAGCCGCGCTCGGGAGCAACAAGAGTGAAGCGCCCGCCGAGATCGATAGCGGTGTAATCGATTGCAACTTTGGAATGGACGTCGGCCATAGCGTGCTCCTCATTGCGCTGGGGGCTGATCGTAGGGCGCGGTTACGCGCCATCCAAGGGCCTTCTACTCCAGCCCAATGTGGCGTTAAATGGGAAATCGCCCCAAGCATGTGCGCAGGAGGAAGCCATGCCCAAGCCCGAACGCGACAATCCCGGCTTGCCGCACCTTCCGCCTACCTATCCGGTGGCTTTTCTGGCGTGCGCGATAGTGCTCGATTGGCTGTTTCCCGTATCGGTTCTGCCCGCGCCGACCCTCATTTCATTCCCGACCCTCGTCGGCGCGGTACTGGTCGCCGGCGGACTTGGGCTCGATGTCTGGGCCTATCGTGTGATGCAGGCCGCCGGGACACATGCCGAGCCATTCAAGCCGACCACGACGATAGTCTCCCATGGTCCGTTCAGCATCACCCGCAACCCGATGTATGTTGGCTTTCTGCTGACATATACCGGCCTTTCCATTGCCTTCGCGCTCGAATGGGGATTGCTCGGCCTGCCATTTTTGTGGCTCGTCCTGGATCGGGTGGTCGTCACGCGCGAGGAAACCTATCTCAGCCGCAAATTCGGGCCGACCTATGCGCATTATCTGACGCACACCCGACGCTGGCTCTGAACGGCTTATTCGGCTGCGTCGTCGAGATCGAGAAAGCCGCCCGACTGGCGTTCCCAGAGGCGTGCGTAATGGCCGCCCCGCTCCAGCAATTCCTCGTGGGTCCCTTCCTCCACAATCCGGCCGTGGTCGAGGATCACCAGCCGATCCATGGCCGCGATCGTCGAGAGCCGGTGGGCGATGGCGATGACGGTCTTGCCTTCCATGAGTCTATCGAGCTGGCTCTGGATCGCGGCTTCCACTTCGCTGTCGAGCGCCGAGGTCGCCTCGTCGAGGACCAGGATCGGGGCATCCTTGAGCAGGACCCTCGCGATGGCAATGCGCTGGCGCTGACCGCCCGAGAGCTTGACGCCGCGCTCGCCCACCTGGGCGTCGTAGCCGCTGCGACCACGATTATCCCTGAGGTCCATTATGAAATCATGGGCCTCGGCGCCTTTTGCTGCGGCGATCATTTCCGCCTCGGGCGCGCTAGGTTTACCGAACATGATGTTGGCCCGCACCGAACGATGCAGAAGCGCCGTATCCTGGGTAACCACGCCGATATTGGCGCGCAGGGATTCCTGGGTCACACCGGCAATATCCTGCCCGTCGATCAGAATACGGCCGCTCTCCACGTCGTAGAAGCGCAACAGCAGGTTGACCAGCGTCGATTTTCCGGCGCCCGAATGACCGACAAGCCCGATCTTCTCGCCCGGCGCGATGGAGAGGTTAATGCCCTCGATGATCCCGCCTTCGCGGCCGTAATGGAATTTCACGTTCTCGAAATTGACCGCCGCCCGGTTCACCTCGAGTGGCTCGGCATCTGGCGCGTCAACGAGATCGAGCGGTTGGGCGATGGTCTCCATCGCGTTCTGGGCGACACCGAAATGGCGCATCATGCCGTTGAGCTGCCCCATAAGCCGCATCTGCATCATGTTGAGGCGCAGGACGAGGCTCAGCGTAAAGGCGATCGCGCCCACGGTGATGGCGTTGGTCGACCAAAGCTGGATCGAAAGCGCGCCGAAGGCGGCGATCATCACCGCGCTCAACAGGCCCATGGCGGCGCGAAGCCCCGTGACGAGGCGGGCCAGCCGGGTCGCCGAATTCAGGAACCGCTCGAAGCCCTTCTTGACGTAGGTGTCGTTGTCCTCGGCGTTGCCGAACAGGCGCAGCGTCTGGATATTGGCAAAACTGTCGGTGATGCGCCCGTTGAGGATGGACGCGTTTTCGGCATTCTCTGCCGCCCGATTACGCATGCGGGGCACGAAATAACGCGCCATGGCCAGCACAATGCCGATCCAGATTACGACGAGCGCCGCCATGCGCCAGTCGAGCTGGGCGAAAAGGAAGATCGTGGTGCCGGCGAAGATGGTCAGCGCCCATCCGATCTGGATGACGCTTGCGACGAAATCATTAAGCGATTGGGCTGCCTGGGACACTTTGGTGACCAGCCGACCGGCGAAATCGTCGTTGAAGAAGCGAACCGACTGGCGGGAAACATAGGCATAGGTCTGCCAGCGCACCATCGTGGTAAAGCCGCGCCCGATGGTTTGTTCTTCGACAAGCGCCTGCAAGGCGGGCGCAATGAAGCGACCGATCACCACGACGCCGACCATGATGGCCAGTTCGGTCCCATGGTCGGCGATGAACCCGCTCCAGCCGCTCGCGGCATCGCTCGATTCCATGAGATCGATGAGCCGGCCCATATAGAAAAAGAACAGGGCTTCGAACAGCGAGGTCAGCCCGGTAAAGACCAGCACCGCCAGATAGGGCGCCTTCGCCTGGCTGATATAATACCACAGGAATGCCCAGATCGTGTCAGGCGGCTGCACGTCGCCCTTGTGGTCGAACGGATCGATCCAGGTCTCGAAAACCTTGGAAATACGGGCGGGAAGGCTGAGAGAGTCCTGCTTCATATCGGTCAAAATAAGAACCCTTTCAGGATATATCAAGATATATCTTTAACCCGACCCGCCCGTCTCGTTCATTGTGCCGCGACCTCCTCGACATCCGCATCGATAAAGCCGCCGGACTGCCGTGCCCAAAGCCTTGCATACGTACCGCCGGTTTCCACCAGTTCGGCATGCGTGCCCTGCTCGACCACCCTGCCCTCTTCAAGGACGATCAGCCGATCCATCGCCGCGATGGTCGAGAGCCGGTGGGCGATAGCGATAACGGTCTTGCCCTCCATCAGCATATCGAGCTGGCTCTGGATAGCGGCTTCCACTTCCGAATCGAGCGCCGACGTCGCCTCGTCCAACACCAGGATCGGTGCATCCTTGAGCAGAACGCGCGCAATCGCAATGCGTTGCCGCTGCCCGCCGGAAAGCTTGACGCCCCGTTCGCCCACATGGGCATCATATCCGGTGCGCCCCTTGGCATCGGCGAGGCCCAGGATGAAGTCATGGGCTTCGGCCTGCCGCGCGGCGGCGAACATTTCCTCGTCCGTCGCATCGGGCCGGCCGTATTTGATGTTTTCGCGGACCGAACGATGCAGGAGTGAGGTGTCCTGCGTCACCACCCCGATATTGGCGCGAAGCGAATCCTGGGCAACGGAGGCGATGTCCGTTCCATCGATCAGCACGTGCCCACTTTGACGGTCATAGAAGCGCAGAAGCAGGTTGACGATTGTGGATTTCCCCGCGCCCGAACGCCCCACCAGTCCGATCTTTTCTCCGGGGCGGACGTGCAGGTTCAGCCCTTCGATGACCTTGGTGGAGGACGCGTCACCCTTCTTGCCGTAGTTGAAGGCGACATCCTGAAACGCGATATCGCCCTTCACCCGCTCCAGACGCGGAGCGTTGGGTTCGTCGGCAACGATGGCGGGCAGCGAGAGCGAATTGATGCCGTCCCGCACCGTGCCGATATTTTCGAACAGCGCGGACATTTCCCACATGATCCACTGGCTCATGCCCTGGAAGCGCATGACGATGGCAGCGGCAGCGGCCACCGCACCGGCGGTTACAGTATCGCCGAGCCACAACCAGATGCCCACGAAGCCCACGGCAAACAGAAGCAGCCCATTGAGTATCGTGATCGCCTGATTGAGGATGGTGATGTATCGCATCTGACCGTGGACGGTCTGCAGGAACTCATCCATTGCCTCGCGGGAATAGCTCTCCTCGCGGCTCGAATGGGAGAAGAGTTTCACCGTCGCGATATTGGTATAGCTGTCCACGATTCGCCCGGTCATCATCGACCGCGCGTCCGCCTGCCTTTCCGAGATACGGCCCAGTTTTGGAACGTAATAGTAGAGCAGTCCCGCATAGGCGACGACCCAGACGACAAAGGGGATGGCCAGCCAGATGTTGTTCATCGCGGCGAGGACGACCGCGCCAACGAAGTAAACGACGACGTAATTGAGCACGTCGAGCAGTTTCATCACCGTTTCGCGGACCGCGAGTGCCGTCTGCATCACCTTAGTGGCGATACGACCCGCGAACTCGTCCTGGAAATAGCTCATCGACTGGCGAATGAGATACCGGTGCGCCATCCAACGAATGCGTTGGGGGAAATTTCCCAGCAACGTCTGGTGAATGATGAGGTTCGAGATAAGCCCGAGCGCAGGCAGAACGACGAGTACGAAAACGCTCATCCACAACAGCGTCATGCCCTCATCGGCCAGAAATGTTTCCTTGTCGGCGTCGGAGAGCCAGTCGATGACGCTGCCCAGAAAGCCGAACAGGGCGATTTCGCCCAACGCGCCGAGCGTGGTGAGGATCGCCATAATGGCGAGCGGCAGCTTAACGCCTTCGGTGTAGTGCAGGCAGAAGGCGAGCAGCGACCTGGGCGGTTGCGCGGGCGCCTGCGGCGGATAGGGATTGAGAAGGTTTTCGAACCAGCGGAACATCGGAATTACCCGAGGGAAGAGAAACGGCATCGCCGCCCGCGCCTTCCCACATGCGCCGACGGAAATCGATCGAATAATTTAACAAGCTAAGACTTGATAAATTCACCGACGGCGATCGTCAAGTCACGCTTTGAGTGCAAGGACGGTTTTGCCCGCGCCGATCCGACACAGATCGACGGCGTCGCGGGCCGAACAGACTACCATCTTGGAGCGCGAGTCGCATGGCATTGGCGTGACAGACGCCCCAAACCCGGGCTGTCCACAGGCCCGATCATCATGGTTAACAAAGTGGAAATATTTTTCACAGGCCCTAAGTGACTCTGCCGACTCCATAATTCCGGCTTCGCACCGAGGCGGCAAAAAATGCCTATGGACAAGAGTCAATGAGCTGATTCAAAGTCTTAGCATCACTCAATCGGTGGGGGCAGCCACGTAAGACTGGTTGGTTCGAGCATGGGATCGGCGGACACATCCGGCGTCAGCGCAAAGGGATTCGAGGCAGCGCCGAACGGCGCGTCCGGCTGGACGTTGGCGTTGCCCCAGGTTTCGTTTCCCACGCTTGCGGTTCTGATCGTCACCATCGCCTCCGCCGGGTGCTTTCTGGCCTATGACATCGTGCGGACCGAAGCCGATCTCCGCGAGCGGGCCGCACTCGTCGCGGCATTGGCGGCTACCCAAATCGATCCCGGCCAATTCGACACCCTTTCCGACGAAGCGATCGCCATTCCCCCTGCATTGGCCAGTGACGCCCATGTGGAAGTCAGGGACGAGGACGGCGCGCTCGTTTTCAGCACCTTAGCGCAGTCCAGCACCGGCACTTCCGAACTCGCGGACTATATAGGGGCCAATGCAGCCCTGCCCGGTAGGCGGGGAGACATCGCCGTTTTCCTCCCGAGGGCATCGATACTGGGCGATCTGGCTCTGCGACACGGCTGGATCGTTGCGGCGCTCCTTGCCGGCCTTTTCCTGCTGTTTCGCTCATCGAACCGAGGTTTTCACCGCTTCGCCGCGCCTGCCATCGAGGCCGTGCCCTATGGGCTGGCGCATTGGAGCGAAGATGGACGGCTGGTTTGCATCAATCCCGCCTTTGCCCGGCTACTGCAGCTTCAACCGTCCCAGACCGCGCCGGGAATACCCTATTCGGCGATTACCCGTACGATCGCGGGCAAAATCTCGGCGCGGCCAGTCCTCGATATGGCACGTCAGCGGGTCGTCGAGGTCGAGCGCGGCGACGGCTCCGTGCTCATGCTCGATGAGCGCCCCTGCCCTTCGGGTGGGTTCGTCACCATCGTCACCGATATCACCGAGCGCAAGGCCGCCGACCGCATGCTGGGAGCCATCCGCGAGGAGCAGCGCACGCTCGCCCGGCGCTTTCACGAGGAAAAGATCAGGGCCGAAGCGTCGAGCCGCGCCAAGACCAGCTTTCTGGCGCATCTGTCCCATGATATCCGGACGCCGCTCAACCACATCATCGGCTTTGCGGACATGATCCGGCTCGAAACCTTCGGACCGCTGGGCGATGCGAAATACAAATCCTATGTTTCCGACATCAAGCGCGCCGGCGAAAAGCTGCTCGAATCCTTTGGTGAAATCCTTGAATTCGCCGAACTTGAAGGCGGGCGTAAATCGCTGAAAAACGATCCGGTTTCGCTCAACGAGCTGCTTTCTGGTTGTTCGGCCCGCTTTGCGAACCGCGCGTCACAAGCGGGCGTCCGCCTCCAGATCGCCGGCGAAGCGAGAGGATGGCTTTCCGCCGATCGGCATTATCTCGATCGCATGTTGGCCAATCTCATTGAAAACGCGCTGCGCTTCACGCCGCAAGGCGGACTGATCCGGGTCGCTGCATGGCCAGCCGACGATGGCGTGGTGCTCGAAGTCACCGATACCGGCGCCGGGATGACTGAAGAGCAGATGTCGCGCCTCTCCCAACCCTTCGCGCTTTCGGATGCCGCATTCACCCGCACCCATAACGGCATTGGGCTGGGCATCGCCATTGCCCGTGCCATCGCCGAGCAGAGTGGCGGACGGCTGGCCATCGATTCTCTCGAAGGCATCGGCACCACTGTCGCCATCTCCCTGCCCCTGGCGCGTGACGTCGAAATACCCGATGCGCCGATGGCCATCATGTCGGCACGTGCCGCCTAGCCCTTCATCCGCGCATAGAATTTCGCCGCCGCGGCGCTCACTTCTCCCCGCATGACGTCGATATCGACCTCCAGCCGCGAGAATTCGGGATAGTTGGCTCGCCTCGCCACCAGCTCCCGGAATGCGGGCGTCCATCCTTCGTCCTTGAGCGGATCGACGAGGCAGGCGCTCATCAATTGCAGTATGTTGCTGTAGGTCGCGTGGATTTCCGCCAGCCGCTCGCCCTCGGGCAGGATTGCGGTTTCGCTCAGGCGCAGCAGCGCCCGCGCCGGCGGCGCTTGCGGAATGGCGAGCGTTTTGCCTTCGAGAAGTTGCGCGGTCTGGGCGATGAATTCGAGATCGACCAGCCCGCCCTCATGGAGCTTGAGGTCGAAGGGATGGCGCGGCGGCCGCTCCTTGGCCATAAGCGCACGCATCTCGATCACATCGGCAACGATCTTTTCGCGGTCGCGCGGCAGCACCATGATCTGCGTGATTTCGTCATCGACGGTTTGTGGCAGATCGGCATCACCGATGAACAGCCGTGCCCGGGTCAAGGCCAGATGCTCCCACGTCCAGGCCTCGTCGCGCTGGTAGGAGCGGAAGCGACGAAGGCTCGTCGCCAGCGGCCCGGAATTGCCGGAAGGCCGGAGGCGCATGTCCGCCTCATAGAGCACCCCTTCGGCGGTCGGCGCCGAAATGGCCGCGATCAGGCGCTGAGTGAGGCGGGTGAAATATGTCGAAACATCAAGCGCGCGCTCACCGTCCGAACCGGCGCTCCCTTCCGGCACGTCGTACAGCAGAATGAAATCGAGGTCCGACGTCAACGTCATTTCCCGGCTGGCCATCTTGCCGAAGGCGAGCAACCCCACTCGCGCACCGGCGATCACCCCGTAGCGCCCGGCAAAGTCCTCACGCACGGCGGCGAACAGCCGGGCCAGCAGCGTTTCGGCCAATGCCGTAAATTGCCGCCCCGCCTGCTCGGCCGACAAAGTTCCCCCCACCAGCCCCGCCGCGATCAGGAATTTCTGCTCCTGCCCGATGATGCGGGCCCGATCGATCAAATCCTCGAAACTGCGCGCCTCGGCCAGGAAAATATCCACGCTGGCGATATGGGAATCCGAGGTCGCGATGTCTCCGGTAAACGACGGATCGATAAGACCGTCGACGACATGGGCGCGATGGATCACTGCCTCGGCCAACCGGGGCGCGGACGACATGAAATCGAGCAGGAGCTGGCGCAAATAGGCATGGTTGCGCAACAGCGCGAACATCTGCACGCCGGCCGGCAGGCGCGTCAGAAAATCGTTGAACCGCGCAAAGGCCACGTCGGCATTGCCGCTTTCGGAAAACGTCTTGAGCAGCCCAGGGATAAGCTCGGTCAGATGCTCGCGCGCCTTGGCTGCCCGCGTCGCCGCATAGCCGCCATAGTGCCATTTGCGGATCGTCGCCGAGACGGCAGCCGGATCGGAAAACCCCAGATTGGCCAACGTCTCGAGCGTATCGGGGTCATCGTCGCTGCCTGTGAAAACGAGATTTCCCAATTCTCCCGAAAGGCTCTCTCCTTCCGAAAAGAGCTCCGCGTAATATTCGGACACGCGGGCCAGCGCCGCTCGATAATCGGTCTCGAACCGATCGGGCGCTTCATAACCCATCAGCAAGGCGATATCGGCGACGCCCTCTTCCGTCTCGGGCATCACATGGGTCTGCTCGTCCCGCAACATCTGCAGTCGATTTTCGACGGCCCGGAGAAACCAATAGGTCTCTTCGAGATCATACGCCGTCTCCGCGCCGATCCACTTGCCCGCGACAAGGGCGGCCAGCGCCTCGGCAGTCGGGCGCACCCGCAGATCGGGGTCGCGTCCGCCGGCAATCAATTGCTGGGTCTGGACGAAGAACTCGATTTCGCGAATGCCGCCGCGCCCGAGCTTGACGTTATGGCCAAGCACACGCTCGACACCCACCTTACGGTGAATATTGATCTGGCGCTTCATGGCCTGAATATCGGCGATCATCGCGAAATCGAGATGCTTGCGCCAGACGAAGGGCGAGAGCTCCTTGAGGAACTGCTTCCCCAGCGACAGGTCGCCCGCACAGGGCCTTGCCTTGATCCAGGCCGCCCGTTCCCAGTTCTGCCCCCGCGATTCATAGTACCCCAGCGCGGCATCGACCGAGATCGCCACGGGCGTCGAACCGGGGTCGGGGCGAAGGCGCACATCGGTGCGGAATACATAACCATCCGCCGTACGATCCTGCATGATCGCCACCAGCCGGCGAACCAGACGCACATAGAATTTGTTGTGGTCCGCATCCTCGGGGAGCACGCCGCGATACGGATCGTAAAAGGCGACGATATCGATGTCCGAGGAATAGTTGAGTTCCTGTCCCCCATGCTTGCCAAGGGCAAAGATGGCGAGGCCGGAATGGGCGGCATCGGCCTTTTCCGGGGTCAATGCCAGTTTGCCCTCGGCAGCGGCTTCGGCCATGAGAAAATCGATCGCCGCCTGCAAGGCCGCATCGGCGAGATCGGACATGCAGCGCGTGGTCTCTCGCGCCGACCAGACGCCGCCGATTTCGGCGACGGCCGACAGCAGCGCGCCACGCGCCTTGCCCACCCGCAGGCGTCTGGACAACTCCTCCTCATCGGAGAGCCCGGCACCGCGCATGTCCTCGATCAGCGCGGCAAAGGCCTCACCGGGCTCGCTTTGCAGCGCTGCGGCGAACCATTGCGAATGTTTCACCGCAAGATCGCGCAGATAAGGCGCCGTCGTAAAGATCGGCGCGAGTGCCGGAGCGGCAACTTCGATCGCGGCCCGCTCGTCGCCGTCCAGGATATCGGAAAGAACGGCGACATCCGTTTGCGCTGGCAATGGACGCAGGCTTTTGCCCAATGCCGTCATGATGCAATCCTAGACCGGAAAGGTGATGACGGCCCGTGCGCCGGGCGCGTTGTCCTCGAAGCGGATGTCGCCCCCATGCAGCCGGACGACGGCGGAAACCAGGGCAAGCCCGAGCCCCGCGCCGGGCTCGGTGCGGCTTTCCTCAAGCCGGGCAAACCGCTCGAAAACCCGCTTGCGCTCGCCCTCCGGTATGCCCGGGCCTCTATCGGCGACTTCAATGACGATCCTCCCGGGCTCCCGCCTGGCGGCAAGCAAGATGCCGCCGTCTTCCTTGGCGTCCTTGCCGTATTTTATGGCATTTTCGACAAGGTTCACAAGGGCTTGCCCGATCAGCTCACGGTTGGCTTCGAGCCTTATCCCCGGTTCGATTTGCGTTTCGAGGCTGATCCCGGCATCTTCGGCGACCGGCGTATAAAGCTCGGCCACGTCAGCCGCCGCTTCGCTGATATCGATGTTGGAAAACGCGCCGCTGGGCGTCCCCGCTTCGGCCCGCGCGATCAGCAGCAGCGCGTTGAAGGTGCGGATGAGCTGATCGGATTCGGCGATAGTGGTTTCGAGCGCATTGCGCTGGGCCGCCGGATCGGCATTTTCGCGCAGGGCCGCTTCGGCCTTGTTGCGCAGGCGCGTCAGCGGCGTCTTGAGATCGTGGGCGACATTGTCGGTGACTTCCTTGAGCCCGATCATCAGCCGCTCGATCCTTTGGAGCATGGCGTTGAGGCTGGTCGCCACCGCGTCGAACTCGTCATTGCGCCCGGTCACCGGCACGCGCTCGGAGAGATTGCCGGAAATGATCTTGTTCGACGTACCCGTAATGCCGTCGATCCGCCGCAGCACGTAGCGCACAGTAAACCCGCCAGCCAGCACCGAAAGCAAGATGATCCCGATCACCCCGGCAAAGAACGTGCGCAGGATGATGGCGTTGAACCCCCGCCGCTCCCCCACGTCCCGGCCGATCACCAGCCGCAGGCCATTGGGCAGTTCCAGCGATTCAACAATTGCGGTACCTTGCGTCTGGACCATATTTTCCGGCCCGCCATAGATCTCCCGTCCCCGCTCATAGGTCAGCTCGAACCGACCCCTTTCGACCAGCACGGCCGGCGGAAAGTCGGTGACGTTGCCCGCGATCATGATCCCGGTGGGGTCGCCAAGATAGTAGATGCCCGGTCCCGGCCGATCGGCCAGCCGCTGCACTGCAAAGGCAACGGCGCGCACGCCCGCCTGGCTGGAGAGGAGACGAATCTGCGCGATCTCGCGTTCGACGGCACGGAATTGCTCGCGCTGGAGCTGCACCGTGCTTTGATAGGCGATCAACGCCAGCAGAACGATTGCAAAGCCCACGAAGATGGCGATGAACATCGCCGTGAGCCGGACGGTCGTTGTCCGCCACAGATTGCGTAAACGAAACGGGCGCGGCGGCGCGTCAGTCACGGATCACATATCCCGCGCCGCGCACGGTCTGCAGCAATTGGTGCTGATGGCCCTTGTCCACCTTGCCGCGCAGGCGGGACATGTGCACGTCGATCACATTGGTCTGGGGGTCGAAGTGATAGTCCCAGACGTTTTCGAGCAGCATGGTGCGGGTCACGACCCGACCGGCGTTTTTCATGAGATATTCGAGCAGACGGAACTCGCGCGGTTGCAGCACGATGGTTTCGCCGCCCCGCTCGACCTTGCGCGACAGCCTGTCGAGCACGAGGTCGCCCACCTGATAGGAGGTCGCGGCCTCGCTGGGTGCGCTTCTTCGCGCCATCACTTCGATGCGGGCAAGAAGTTCGGAAAAGGCATAGGGCTTGACGAGGTAATCGTCGCCGCCGGCGCGCAATCCGGTCACGCGGTCATCGACTTCGCCCAGCGCCGACAGGATGAGCACGGGCGTCTGATCATCTTCCGCCCGAAGGGATTCGATGATCGAAAGTCCGTCGCGGCGCGGCAGCATGCGGTCGATGATCAGAACGTCGTATTCCATGGCCGAGGCCATGGCAAAGCCCGTCTCGCCATCGCTGGCGTGATGGGCGATGTGGCCGCATTCGTCGAGCGCCTGGATAAGGTAGGACGCCGCTTCGCGATCGTCTTCAATGACTAGGATTTTCATCGATTTGCGCCCCGGTGCCCGAACGTCCCGGCATCCGCGCTGCCGGGAACGCGATTGGCGAAAGCCGTGGGGGCCGACCGCGTGGCCGGCCCCCAACGGTCCTATTCTTCTTGCTCTACCGCTTCGAGCGGGATGCCGATGAAGCGGACCACACCGTCGCGGGCGATGCGCAGCGAAACCGCCGACTTGCCCGCCTCGCGCGCCGCATCGAGAGCGGCGACAAGGTCTTCAGTCGTCGACACCACGCCGCCATTGGCCTGCTCGATCACATCGCCCGGCATCACACCGCGTTCGGCGGCGGGACTGTTGGGATCGACCGCCTCGACGATAAGGCCGTCGCCATCGGGGTTGGGAGCAACGGCAACGCCGATATAGGACGCAGCGGCTTCAGGTGCCGTCGGCTCTTCCTGCTCAGGCGATTCAGGCGCGCCCTCTTCGTCCTCGAGGCGTTCGAGGTTGACGGTGATATCGAGTTCCTCGCCGCTCCGGATCACGCCGAGCTCGACATCGGAGCCGGGCGAGCGCTGGGAGATGACGCGGGAAAGCTCGCGTGCGGATTCGACGCCTTCGCCGTCGACCGACACGATGACGTCGCCCGATTCGATACCCGCATTGGCGGCCGGAGCGCCCTCGATGGGCTGGGTGACCAGCGCGCCATTGGTGTTGGCCAATCCAAGTGCTTCGGCGAGATCGTCATTGAGATCCTGCAGCGAAACACCCAGGAAGCCACGGGTCACGAAGCCATTTTCCTGCAACTGCGAAATAACGCTCTGCGCAAGCTGCGCGGGAATGGCGAAGGCGATGCCCACATTGCCGCCCGAAGGCGAGAAGATCGCGGTGTTGACGCCGACGACCTTGCCTTCGGTATTGAAGGACGGCCCGCCCGAATTGCCGCGGTTGACCGCCGCGTCGATCTGCAGGAAGTCGTCGTAATAGGATGCGTTGATATCGCGGCCACGGGCCGAAACGATACCTGCCGTCACCGTACCACCAAGACCGAAGGGATTACCCACGGCGACGACCCAGTCGCCCACCCGGGCTTCATCGGTCGCAAACTCGACGAACGGCAGGTCGCTGCGTTCTTCGCGGATCTTGAGCAGCGCCAGATCGGTGCGCGGATCGGTGCCCACCACATCGGCGGCCAGTTCGGTGTCGTCCTCGAGCAGGACCGACACTTCGGTCGCATCCTGAACCACGTGATTGTTGGTCACGATGTAGCCGTCAGCGGAAATGATGAAGCCCGAACCCATGGCCTGCATGAATTCACGCGGCCTGTTGGGGCGCTCGTTGGGGGCGTTGAATGGCTCTTCGAACTGTTCGAAGAAGCGGCGCAGCGGATGGTCTTCGGGAAGATCGGGGAATTCGAACTGGAAGTTCGGGCCGCCGCGCCCCTGAATCTGCTGCATGGGCGCTTCGACGCTCACCTGCACCGAAACGACGGCAGGCGACACGGATTCGACCAGATCGGCAAAACCGCTCATGGGCGGACCGCCGACCTCGGCGCCAACCTGCTGGGCCTGGGCAGACTGGGGATAGACGAAGCCGGCGCTGAGTGTACCGGCCGCGGCAACCATCGCCAGCGCAGAGGCGGCGACCAGCTTACGGGTCGGTGTAGAAAGCAATTTGGCCATGGAAAAGTCCTCTCTCATACACACCTTGGTTTCCGGTGTTGCAGTGTATGTAGTAAGTCGCGTCTTTCCGCTCAGTTGCGCCTACATTAAAACTTCGTAATGGAGCGGGCGGAAGTGTGGCTGTGAAAGAGGCTCCTTATCGACGCCCCTCAGCTCTTGCGCAACTTTTCGAGCGCTCTGCTCTCCTCGACCGACAATCCCGCCGGCGCCGGTATGGGTTTGCGTCGCCGCACGGCCCAGATGACCAACGCGATCAGGCCTCCGACCAGCAGGATCGGCGTTGCGATCCACAAGATGATGGTATGGCCGGCAAAGACCGGGCTGAGCAGCACGAATTCCCCGTAGCGAGCCACGACGAAATCATAAACCTCGGTGTCGGTATCCCCTTCCACCAGCCGCTCGCGGACCAGAACCCGCAAATCGCGAGCCAGTTCGGCATCGGAATCATCGATGGACTGGTTCTGGCAGACGAGGCAGCGCAGATTGGCGGAAATCGAACGCGCCCTCTGCTCGAGCACTGGATCGCCCAGAACCTCATCTGGCTGGACCGCTCCCGCCGCGAGCGGCACGAGCAAAGCCCCGAACATGACCAATACCGCAAGCAGACGCTTCATTCGGCGGGCTCCATTGTCCGCTTCTTCGCCCCTGCGGGCGCTCCGATACGCATGCGGCGATCGCTCAGCGACAGGAACCCGGCGCCCGCCATGATGATCGTGCCCAGCCAGATGAGCAGCACATAGGGCTTGTGCCAGAGCCGCACCACGCGGCCATCCTCGCCGAAGCGCTCACCGAACTGCACATACATCTGGCTGAAGCCATAGGTGCGGATGCCCGCCTCGGTGGTGGGTGTGCCGCTCACCGCGTAGAGGCGACGTTCCGAGGTCACCGGACGCTCTCCGCCCCAGGGCGAGGCAATGATGAAATTCCCCCGCTCGGCTGTGAAATTGGGCCCGCTGAGCTGCGCTTCGCCTTCATAGGTTATGGTGTAGCCGGCGATATCCATGGCTTGACCCGGGCGCATGGAGGTCACGATTTCGGTCTGGAACGCAGTGGCGCAAACGATGCCGATGACCGAGACGCCAACGCCGAAATGGGCGATCGCCGTCGACCAGGCGGTGCGCGGCAGGCCTTTGAGCCGGGCCCAGCTCTGATCGAGCTTGACCCGCCCTATCGCCGCGCGATCGGCAAGTTCGGCGATGGCCCCGACCATCACCCATATGCCGATGCCGAGCCCGATGGGGGCAAGCGAAACCGGGAAGCCCATGAAGCCGAAGACCAGAAGCGTCAGCACCAGCGTCGTGATGATCGCGAAGATCAGCCGTTGGCCGACGGCGGCGAGATCGCCGCGCTTCCACGCAAGGAACGGTCCTACCGGTATCAACAGCAGCAAGGGCACCATCAACGCCCCAAAGGTCAGGTCGAAGAAGGGAGCACCCACAGTGATGCGCTGGCCGGTGAGCGATTCCAGCACCAGCGGATAGAGCGTGCCGATCAGCACGCCTGCCGCTGCCGCCGAAAGAAACAGATTGTTGAGGATCAACGCGCCTTCACGGCTGATCGGGGCAAAGAGCCCACCCTGGCGCAGCGCGGAAGCGCGCAGCGCAAAGAGCGCGAACGCCCCGCCGATGAACAGGCCGAGAATGGTGAGAATGACCATGCCGCGCGTGGGATCGGAGGCAAAGGAGTGGACCGAGGTCAGAATGCCCGAGCGCACGAGGAAGGTGCCGAGCAGGCTGAGCGAAAAGGTGATGATGGCCAGAAAGATCGTCCAGATCTTGAGCGCGTTGCGCTTTTCCATGACGATAGCGGAATGGAGCAACGCCGTGCCCGACAGCCAGGGCATGAAGCTGGCATTTTCCACCGGGTCCCAGAACCACCAGCCGCCCCAACCCAGTTCGTAATAGGCCCAATACGAGCCCATGGCGATGCCAAGGGTCAGGAAGGCCCAGCTCGCCAGCGTCCAGGGCCGCACCCAGCGCGCCCAGGCCGCATCGATCCGGCCCGAGACCAGGGCGGCGATGGCGAAGGAAAAGCAGATCGAGAAGCCCACATAGCCCAGATAGAGCAGCGGGGGATGGATCGCGAGCCCGAGATCCTGGAGCACGGGGTTGAGTTCGGTGCCGTCGAACGGAGCTGGATCGGCGCGCTGGAACGGGTTGGATGTAAACAGCACGAAGCCGGAAAACGCCGCGACCATCAACCCCTGGTTGGACAGCACGAGGGTCTTGAGGTCATTGGGCAAATTGCGCCCGAACGCGGCCACCGCCGCCCCGAACAGCACGAGGATAAGCACGAAGAGCAGCATCGAGCCCTCGTGGTTCCCCCACACGCTGGTGATCTTGTACAGCATGGGCTGGAGCGAATGCGAATGAGCCACGGCAAGCTGCAGCGAAAAATCGGAAGCAGCGAAGGCCTGGATCAGCGCCGCAAAAGCCAGCCCGACCAGCGCGAACTGCAAAATTGCGGCTTGCGACACGAACCGCTGGGCCAATTCTCCCCCGCGCCAGAAGGTGAACCCGATGCCCGCTTGCGCTATGGCGAGGACGAAGGCGAGGATAAGCGCGAAATGTCCCAGCTCGATCGTCATGCCGATTATCCTTCCTCGCCCTGCCATACGCCCTGCTCGCGCAGGGAGTCGGCCACTTCGCGGGGCATGTAGGTTTCGTCGTGCTTGGCCAGCACATTGGTCGCAAGAAACGTTCCGTCGGGCTGCAGGCTTCCCTCGGCCACCACCCCCTGCCCCTCGCGGAACAGATCGGGCAGAATGCCGGTATAGTGAGCCGTCATCTGGCCGGCGCCGTCATGGACGACGAAGGTATTGTCCTCGCCCTGCTGCTGCCAGCTCCCTTCGAGCACCAGCCCGCCGAGCCTGATCGGGGTGCCCGGAGACAGGCCCGCCTCGGTGATTTCGGTGGGAGAATAAAAGAACACGATCTGGTCGCGCAGCGCGGTCAGGATCAATCCTGCCGCCAGTGCGAGCACCAGCCCCAGGCCGGCGATGATGCCGAGGCGCTTCTGTTTGCGTGTCCAGGCCATTTCTACTCCGTCAATCCAATCTCGCGCCCGAAATCCTCGAGCGCAACCCGGTCCTGTCCCGAAAGTTCGTCGAGGGCGCGGTCGAGGTCTTCGCGCGCGGCGTCCTCGCCATCGAGTTCGATCCGCGAGCGGACGAGCTGCATCCACTCGTCGGCCGAGCCGCCCTCACTATAGAGCCGCGCCGCCAATCCATCCACCATTCCGCGAATCATCACGTCCATGGTTGCATCGGGCTCGCTGTCGCCCAGCGTCCGGCCGGTCAGCCCGGCCTGGGCGGTCGCCAGTCCGGTACGCGCGGTATCGACCCAGGCTTCTTCGCCCGTCGCGAGCGCCAGCAGCTCCTCCCAAAGCGAAACGGCTTCCTCGTATTCACCGGTGCCCGTCAGTACGCCCGCCAGATAGAACCGCGAACGCACATGGACCGGATCGGCAGCCACCGCACGGCGCAGCAACTCGAGCGCTTCGTCTGTCGGCTGGCCATTATTGGCCATGATCAGCGCTTCCGCCAGACTCGATTCGCGGTCGGCGGTCGGGGTTTCGAGGGCGAGAATTCGCCGCCAGGCATTGGCGGCTTCGGCGAAGCGCCCCTGCTCCATATAGATGGGCGCCAGCACCAGCCAGCCGCGCACATCGTTGGGCGTCTGGACCATCTGCGCTTCGACAGTGGCGATTGCCGTTTCGAGATCGATCTGGGCCTCGGCCGGCAGATCGCGCCCGTCCAGCGGTGCCGCGGGCAGGTCGGAGCGTCCCAGCCAGGCATAGAGCCCAAGGCTCACCACCGCGACCACAGGCAGTGCGACCATGACGATGGATCGGCCACTGCCCAGTTTGCTGGGCTGCGGGTTGTCCTTTTCGAAGCGGATGACCTCCCGCGCCAATTCGGCCCGCGCCGCCGTCGCCTCGCCTTCCGACAGGCGGCCGGCGGCGAGATCAACTTCGATTCCATCGAGCTGGTCGCGGAAAAAGGCACGCGAAGCCTCCTTGCCCTCGGCCAGCGGCTTTGCCCGGCCAAGGCCACGCATGCTTGACGCCAGCACGCCGACGATGACGGCCACCAGCAATATCGCGAAAATCCAGAACAAGTGCGAGGCTAACCCTTGAAAACCAATGAGATACCGTTTCTATAGGCCAAACCCGCGCGGATATAGTCCGGAATTGGCGCGCTTTTGTGCCGCACCCCGGCTTGATGACCGCGCGGCAGGTTGAGAGGCCGGCCCGACACATATGACCGAGCAATCGAAAACCATTGCCGTGGTCGGCGCCTCGCCGTTTGCCTGGCTTCTAGCAGGCCTTTTGGCCGCTGACCACTCACGAGCAATTGTGCTGCTCAGCCCCGCGCTCAATCCGCACAGCCTGCAATCGATGCCCTCATTGTCGCTGGCGCCGGTGACCCGCCCCGAACTCTGGTCGCTGCTGCGTGCCAACACCCGGCCGACTGTCCGGCGACTGGCTCGCCTTGCGCCCGGCATCGCCGAACGGATCGATTTGCGCCTTTCGGCCCAGTCGGCGGATGCCGCAATCGCGCTCAACCACATGTATCGCACGGCCGAAGGCTTCCGCTTCCCCGTCGATCCACCCGTCCGGTCCGGTTCAGCCACCGCACTGACGCTGCGCGACGTTCGGCTGTTCAATCCCACGCCACTTCGTTCCGTTGCGGGTCGATGGCTGGCGTCGTCCAACGTCGCCGTGCTCAATTCGGTCGGCGCCCTCAAGCTCAAGCGCGACGGCAGCGCGACGTTCGGGGCGACCGCGATCGATCAGGTCGTCCTCGCCGATGACGGCGCGATCCTCGACTGGCTCGATCCCGAGGAGATCGCCCATTTCGCACGGGTCGAGACATGGGTGGGCATCGAAACGGCGCCCCAGCGCCACGCGCGCCACCGCGCCGGGATAGACCTCGATACCGGCGCGATCTTCGCCCAATCGGGCGACGGCATCGTCCGTGCAACCGCCCGCGACGACGATGCGCGCGGGCTCGACCGCATCGCCTCCGCCTTCCATTCCGATCCCGCCCCGCGCCTCGCGGCGTTGACGCACTTTTCGCGCCTTCTGTCCCATGACGGCGCTCCGGCGATCGGCCCCACGCGGCGTGGCCGCCTGTTCGTCGTAGCAGGGCTGGGCGTTCTCGATGTCGTACTCGCCCCCCTCCTCGCCGCCATCATTTCGGAATCCGCAAGCGGGGTGGAAACCGAATGGGCGGCGGCGCACGGTGCCGAGAGGCGTCAACCGCGCCGGGAGATCGCCGAGTTCGTCGCCGGACACGTACCGGGGCACGCGGCATGAGCAATCCCGCACGGCTCGTCGGCGAGCTTCCGCCCGAATTTTCCCGCCCCGCGATCGACCGGTCGCGTCCCCTCCGTTTCCGGATCAACGGACTTAGGGTTTCGGGGTTTGAGGGCGACTCGGTGCTGTCCGCGCTTCTGGCAAGCGGGTTCCGCTCCGCCGGAGCGTTTGCCTCCCACCCCATTGCGCTCGACGAGCATACGGCGCCCGCTATCGTTCTTTCCGGCAATGAGGGACGCCCCGACCTCGCCATGCCCATGGCGCTGTGTCCTGCGGTCGATGGCGCGTCCTTTGTAACGCTTGGTCCCGGACCGAACGCGCCCGCGTCCCTGCTCAGCCGCCTTCTCCTGAAACGACACGATTCTCTCGGCCTTCTCTACCGGTCCGGTTCGTCAGAGCCGGGCGGCTGGATCGATATGCCTGCGTCGCGTCGTATCACCGCCGATGTCGCTGTCGTGGGAGGCGGCGTGGCTGGCCTCTCTGCTGCCCTCGCCGCCGCACAGCGCGGCCTGCGGGTCTGCCTCGTGGAAAAGGAAGCAACGCTCGGCGGGCTGTCGGTCTTTTTCGGCAAAGCCGATGGCGAACCCGCGCCCGAGGACATGATCAGCGATCTGGCCGCGCGCATCGGTGCGTCCGGTCTGGTCACGCTGCTTTTGGGCACCTTGGCGTTCGATCTCGTTGACCGCCGCATCGAGGCTATCCGCGTCACAAAAAACGGATCGGTGCCGCAACCCGAGCGGATATCGATCGCCGCCGAAACAATTGTCCTCGCCACGGGCACGGTTGGCCGTATTCCGATCTTTTCCGGCAACCGTCTCCCCGAGATTGTCGAAGCCAGCTTCGCCTGGCGCATGGCCGCGCGTTACAATGTGTGGCCGGGCGACAACGCGCTGATCCACACCGCGACCAATGTGGGTTATCGCATGGCGCTACTGGGCGCGGCGAGCGGCAAGACCATCCTGCGGGCCGGCGATCCGCGCATTGATCCCCAGACCCGCTTCATCGAATTCTGCAAGGCCTATGGCTATCGCCTTGGCTGGGGCGTCGCTGTCGAAGAGGTTCAACCAACGGGAAAGGGATTGCTGGTCACCAGCGCCGACGCCGAAACCGGTGCCTTGGGCGAGACGCCCACGCTATGCGACCGCCTCATCGTTTCAGGGGGTTGGCAACCCGATCTCGACCTTTGGGTAAAGTCCAAAGGTGTCGTCGCATGGGACGCGGCAACGCAACGTCTCGTCCCGTCCGGCACGGTGAACCACGTCGTTCTCGCCGGAAGCGCCGCGGGCTATTTGAGCCTTGCCGGGTGTGTCGATCATGGACGCATCGCTTTGGAGGTCGCGCTTGGCGGCCTTGATCGCCCCGCGCCCGATCCCCGGATCGATCCCATATTCGAAACGCCCGACGGCCCCCTGACTCTTGCTAACCCGGCGCGACCCGGCAACCCGCCCGCCTTTGTCGCCGCCGGCGCCACGCGCACGCTCGAAACACGGACGGGACGCGGCTGGAGCAAATTATTGCTGGCGCAGGGCAAAGCCGGCGCCCCCTGGGGGCCGCTCACCTTGCCCGAAGTCGCGGGCGCTGTCGTTGCCGGCCAATTCAACCCCGATCATCTACCCCAGCTCTGCGCCGAGCGCTGCGTGCTGCCGCGCACTCTTGCGGCCGCCGAGCCGCCGCATCCGCCCAATCGTCACGTTCAAGACGGATTGCCGGCCTATCTCGAACACCGCTTCGCGAACGGACAGGCCGAGTGGGTTCTGGCCCTGGACCAGCAGCGGCGGTTCGATCCGGGCTGTCTGATTTTCGCCAACACCGATCATCGCTCCCCGCTCGACGCGATTGGCCTCGTTCTTTCCGGAGAAGCCGGTGCCACTAGGGCGCTGATCGCGGAAGGGCGGATGAAACAGGGCGACACAGTCTATATCCGCGACGGACAGGCGGCGCTCGGCGCCCGTCTCGACCGGCGCTTATAGCTGGGCCGTCCGCCGTCCGGCGTTGTCGCGCGCCCGGCGCAGGATATCGGCATATTCGGCATTGTAGCGGATTTCGGCCATCTTGATGCCCGCCTCCACCCGCTCGCGCACCGCCGCATCGCCGGGGTTGACCCGAAAATTGTCCAGCGCGCGCGTCACCAGAACCTCGACCGCCTGCCCGGTATCGGCCCAAGCCTGATCCAAAAGCGCGTTGACGGCCAGAGAATCGCGCGATTGGCGCACCGCCATCAGCAGATAGAGACCATTGAGCGCCGCAAGCACATGCTCGGCATCCACCCTGTCATTGCCATCGCGCGGCCGGCGCAGCGCCTGGGTGACGTTGATGGTGATTTCCTTCATCGGCCGTTCCAGCCGCTCGGAAAGCTTGGCTGTGAGGTCGGAGATGATCGTGCCCCAGGGCGAACGCCGTTCGATCTCGATCGTGTGGTTGATCGCGCGCATCAGCCGATGAAACCGCTCGATGGCCCGGCAGGCGAAATCGATATCGGAAAACAGATTGGGCTGGCTCGCCAGCCTCCCGATCTGCCCCTGGGCGTGGCTCATGATCGCTTCGACCAACGGGCCATAGCCGGCATTGACGATATGGGCTTCCGAATTTCCGCCCGCTATGGCGACCGCTGCCGCCATGGCCCGGCCGGGGTTGGCCATATGCCCCACCATGGCCTGCATCCAGAGCGCACGCGTTATGGGGTTGTTGATGGTGATCGATTGGAGCGCGGAAGCAAGCGTGGCCTCGTCGGCGATCGTCCCGACAGCCACTCCAAACCTTTCCGCCTGGATCAGCAAAGGCCGCCGGCGCATGGCCATGATCACGCTCGCCAGTCGCCTGCGCGCCTCCTCGCCCCCCATCTGCATGGTGTTGCGGCGTTCAAGGTCGCGGTCGCCCTTTTCGGCATCCGCATTGGCCTTGAGTTTGGCCAGCAAGTCGGGAAGCAACAGGTCGAACGTTTCGAGAGGGTCACCGCCATCCGCAACGATCTCCCCCAGCCGCTCGGCCTCGGACTGTGCGATATCGCGCGCGATCCACGTCCATATCCCGATCGCTGCATCCCGTTCTATTGAACCGGCAAAGGCATGATAGGCCGGCGGCTCGGCGAGCACACCCGACAGGACGCCGAGAAACGCATCGCGCGCGGCGTCGGCCCGACGCTGCCCCGTCGCGGAACCACGCAACTGCGTCTTGTCGCCAGGGATTTTGTCGGCAAGGGGCATGAAATCAACCGGCTAGTGCAAGGGATTAAGTCCCGACCCTATCGCGGGTCGGTAAAAAAACCTTTGTCCCACACAAAAAAGGGCGCCGCTTCCAGCGACGCCCCGTTTTTTCCGGATATGTGGCTGGCTTTACGCCGTCACGCCCCAGGCGCCATCAACCTCGCGGCACGCGGTGCCAGAGCGGGTATAGGTCTGCCCATTGAGCGTCACCCGATGCGAGAACTCGCGGCAGTCGAGATTGTTGACGCGAACATAGGGCCCCACCGACACCTGCCCGGAAGCGCCACCCGAGGACCAGCTCCGCGGAGCCCCGGGACGGCCGAACTGCAGGGCGTAGAACTGGGCGTCGTTGGCCGCGCTACGCTGGGCCGAGCTGAGCTGGCCGAGCACCGAGCCGTCGATATAGTCGTAGCTGCCCGGATCGAGCCGTGCCTGCTGAATGGGGGCGCTGTCGGTCGGCTGTACCACATCGGGTAAGGGGTTGGTCAGCACTGTCGGCTGGGGCATGGCAGTCTGGCCGGGCGTCTGGAAATTCGTCGTCCGGCTACAGCCGGCCACCACCAGCGCCAGCGAAACAAGTGCAATCGCCCTCAACATTTTCATTTCGCAATACCCTTTCAAAAACGGACGTATTCGGTCCTTGTTAGCTCTCTTATTGCCCATTAGGGCCAAATTGCGGTTAGGTGCGTGCTGGCCGCGCCGCCGGTAGCCGCAGGGTTGCATTCAGCCCCCCCATCGCCGACCGACCCAACGTCAAATCTCCGCCGTAGATGTCTACCAGTTCCTTGACGATATCGAGTCCCAGCCCGCTTCCCGGTGTTTTTTCGTCCAGCCTGACACCCCGGCGCAACACTTGCGCCGCCTGTGCGTCCGTCAGGCCCGGTCCATTATCTTCAACGACAATCGTGACGCTCCGGTTCCGCGCTTCCCCGGTTTCGCGCGCCGAAAGCCGCACCTCCGAATGCGTCCATTTGCAGGCGTTGTCGAGCAGATTGCCCGCCATTTCCTCCAGATCGCCCTCGTCCCCCCGAAACCACGGCACCGACGCGGGGATATCGACGGCAATGTCGCATCGGTCGTGGAGCTTGGCCATGACGCGTCCGAGACGTTCGAGCACCGCGCGGGTGTCGGCGCGCTTGCCCACCACGCTGGACCGCGCCGCCAGCCGCGCCTTGTCGAGATAGGTCGCCACGATGCGGCTCATATTATCGGTTTCGTGCAGCACCGATTTGGCCAGCGCCGTCTCGCCGCCGTCGGCTTCGTTGCGCAGCACCGCCAGGGGCGTTTTCAGCCCATGGGCAAGATTGCCCACCTGGGCCCGCGCCCGTTCGATGATCTGGGTATTGGATCGCAGCAATTCGTTGAGCTCTTCGGCCAGTGGCGCGATCTCCTGGGGATACGCCCCCTCGACTGTCGGCTTGTCGCCCTCGCGCACCGCCTCGATCGCCTCGCGCAGCCGTTCGATGGGCCGCAGGGCAAAGCGCGCGATCATGCCGCTCATGGCCGCGAGGATGATCCCCACTACCGCCAGCACTATGATCGCCTGTCCCCGGAAGGCATCGACCCTGCCTTCCACGTCGGAATAATTCCCCGTGACGGTGATCACGAACCGCCCCATGTCGTCGAGCGTGATCCAGCGCTCGACCGAGCGCAGCGTCTGCCCGTAATCGTCGGCGATCAGCCCCGAACGCGTGCCCCGAGGGCTGAACGCGTCCGTCAGTTCGGGCAGCACGGTCCCAACCATGGATGGAGAAAAATTGACCAGCGCCCCGGCCTCGTCGCGCACCTGCCAATACCAGCCCGAGGTGGGCCGCGAAAAACGCGTATCGGCCAGCTCGATGTCGCTCGAAGCCGGCGAATTGGCCTGCAGCGTCTGCCCGACCAACGATGAAATCTGGAAATCGAGGCTTTCGTTGAGGTCCCTGTCGAGCGCCTGGGAATAGAGCTCGGTCAAGAGCAGCGCCGTCGCCACCAGCGCGACGATCAGCCAGCCGGCCGAAAGCCAGAACAGCCGGAAGGCTATCGAGCCCTTTTTCATCAATCCGCCAGAATCTGGTATCCGAGACCCCGGATGGTCTGGATCAAATCGTCGGGCAGTTTCTTGCGCAGGCGACCCACGAACACTTCGATCGTATTGGAATCGCGATCGAAATCCTGATCGTAGAGGTGTTCGGTCAGCTCCGTGCGCGAAATCACCTTGCCCCGATGCATCATCAAATAGGCGAGCAGGCGGAATTCATGGCTGGTGAGCTTGATCGCCTGCCCTTCAACGGTCACCCGCCCCGCCTTGGTGTCGAGCCTCACCGGACCCGCGGTGATTTCATTGGATGCATGTCCGGCCGCCCGGCGCACCAACGCGCGCAGCCGCGCCAGCACCTCTTCCATGTGGAAGGGCTTGGCCACATAGTCGTCGGCGCCCGCGTCGATCCCCTGCACCTTGTCGCTCCAGCGGTCGCGCGCGGTGAGCAGCAGCACCGGCATCATCCTGTTTTCCCGCCGCCAGGCTTCAAGCACCGAAATACCATCCATGCGCGGCAGGCCGATATCGAGTACCACGGCGTCATAGGGCTCGGTCTCCCCGAGAAAATGCCCCTCTTCGCCATCGGTCGCGCTGTCGACAACATAACCGGCATCGGTCAGCGCCTGGCAAATCTGCCTGTTGAGATTTTCGTCGTCCTCGACAACAAGGATACGCATGTTCGCCGCCCGCCCTTTAACCGATTACCGCGCGCTTACCGTGAGATTGCGTGCCTGGCCATTGGCCTCGAGCACGGCCAGCACATAGACCGGCGACCCGCCCTGCTCGCACACCTTGACGCTGAGCACTTCCGTGGAAGGGTCGATCCCCTCGCGCGAGAGCACCGCCGCCACCGGCTGGATACGCCCTTCGGCGAGCGCCGCTTGGATGGCCGAATTGTCCCAGCACGCCTCCTGCGCCCCCACAGGCATCGCGCCGAGCGGAAACAGAAGGCCAAGAGCCAGGACCAGCGATGCGAGTCGGGAGAAAACGGTGCTTTTCATGGCGCCAGTTTTACAGGCCGATTGCTGAACTGCAAATGAATGGTGTCAAAGCGTAGAAATTCCGTCGAAGGGGTGGATGAGAAGCGCGCCGAGTCTCCGCCACATCGAAGCTGGAAACTCGGCACGCCGAACCGTTAGGCCTTTCCCAAATCCCCCTTCAGCCCGCGCCGCAGGAAGATCACCGCGAACGCTTCCATGATCATCTGCGGCCCCGAATAATCGCCGAAGGCCGGCACTTCGATCCCGAGCGCCTGCGCGACGCCGACGGCCAGCATGAGCAGGCCGACGATATAGGTCTTGTATCCATCGAGAAAAACCATGTCATTGACTCCATCTGTTGATTGATAAGGAAGTTGAAGCGCGATATCGGCCAGCGCCGTCGCGCGGATATCGGCGACCCGGCTCGTCCAGCCGCGCCCGAACTGCGCCCAATGGGCCAGCCGCTGGAGAAGCCCCATCCGCTGGTCGCAGATCGCCTCGATCAGCGCCCTCGGATCGCGCTTTGCCACGGCGGCGAGCGTCACCGGGCCGACAAATCCGTCCGCGACCACCCCCACCAGCGCCTGCAGCGTCTTGACCGCCCGCTCCGGTCCGGAATTGACTGCATAGTCGAACACCGCCAGATCGACGCCGGCCGGCAGCGCTCCCGCCTTGCACCGATCCCAGTAAAGCGCCTTGTAGATCGAGGACGCCTCGCTCCGCGTCAGCGCCGCGACCTCCGATTTGGGCAAATCCCACCACGGATCGATCCCGCGCCATCGGGCCAGCGTCTTGTGGGTGATGCCCATGTTTGTGGCTCCACCGGGGTCCGAGGGATGGTCGGCGTAGCCGCCCTCGTGTTTCAAAATCTGCGCAAGGCAATGGGCCCAGCGTGAAGCCGGCATGGCGTTTCCTCCTCGTGATCCGAATAACTCAGCCGTTGTTGGAAAAGGACAATTCGATCCAGTCGGCCCCGCGCCGCACCAGCAATAGGCTGTCCTCGAAATTGTCGAGCACGCGGTTGCCCCCAAGCTTGAGGTTGCCCACCCCGTCCCTGAAGGTGAGAGTTCGCCCCGCCGTGCCGATGACGATCAGCATCGCCCCGTCGAACCCGCCCGAAATCATATCGATTTCGTCGCTCGTCCCGCTTTGGGGCAAGGGCACCACATATCCCGTCTCCGCCGCCAGCACGCCCCCCGCGACAGCGGGAAAGCTCACCGCGCAACCGGCGAAACTGCCGAACGTCACGAATCCCGTGCTCGCACCCAGCGTCATGCCGGTGGTGAAGGTCGCGCCATCGCCGCTCACCTTGAAGGCGAAATCGTCATTGCCCGAGAGCCCGATTTCGGCCCGTCCCGACCACCCGGACTGAAAGATCAGCGTGGCGCTGTTGGCTGCCGTTTCCTTGTTGAGGGTCAGCCGCACATCGCCATTGCCGCCTTCGCCAACAGGAACGGCGGTAAAAAGCGCCGCTTCCGAGCGCACGGCCAGCCTGTTGGTTCCGTCCGGCTCGGTCCCCACGCCCAACGCGTCGACCCCGTTCAGCAAGGGCCGCCACTCGCCCCGGCGATACACCACCGGCCGGCCCACGCCCTTTTCCCAGCCCAGCCATCCCTCGGCCGGCGCCATGAACCGCCACCCGCCTTGGGTCCAGGCCGCAAGCTCGCCATCATGGCCCTGCCACGCCCCCGTCGCCGCCGCGCCGATCCCGAAAACCGCACCCGCCTCCGGCTCCCCCGGCGGCACGGTTTCCGCCAGCCCATCGAGCCGCAATTGCACCATGGCGTCGAGCACCAGCAGCGCCTCGTTATGGGTGACGTGCTTTTGCGCCTGGTCGGGCGCGATCAGCGGCAGGCCCAGCCGCGCTGTCCCAGTCATGAAAATTCTCCCTGTGCCCTATGTCCCGGTCCCAGCACCGGACTAACTTGCTTGACGGCGAACCCGAACCCCTCTGGCAACGCCCCGAAATCGGCGATCTGATCGGCAGCGGCATAGACCGCCCTCGCCCCGCCCACGGTCATCGTCCGCACCACCGTCTCCCCGTCGAGGATCGACACCCGATATGTCTCGGGCGAGACATCGAGTGGCACGTCTCCGAAGGTCCAACCATTGCCCTCGATGCGGCTGCGCCGTATCCAGCTCAACGCCAAATCCCCGGTCTGCGCATCGCGAACCGCCCTCAGATGCACCGGCGCCAGCGGCAACGCCGCCCCGATATCCACATCGACGTTCAATTCGCTCCCTTCCGCATCGCGAAGGCCCGCATAGGCCCTCGCCGATCGCGTATCGCCCAGCGAACCTTGCGGCGCCGCCATCCGCAGGCAATGCCGGTCGAGCACCATCACCCGATTGCCGATTCCAGCCGCACCGCCACGCGTCGCATCGAGTCCGCGCAGCAGCCCCGTCAGCCGATAGGTCGAGGGCGCGACCAGTTCCGCCCGCTCGAAGCCGATCACCTCCCAGTGCCCCGCATCGGTCCGAACCGCCAGCCGGTTCGCCGAAGCCAGCACCGCGTCCCGCTCGGCGGACGCCAGATGGCCGCCGTAAAGCCGCACATACGCCGCCCCGCTCCGATCCCAGATGCCGTGAACACCGTCCGCCAACCCTTGGGTCAATTCCCCAAGCGTCCCGCGCCCCGTCAGAACGCCCAGTTCGGCGCCCGTCCCGGCCTCGCGCAAGCTCACCGCCCCCGGCCAGGGATCGGCGAAACCTGCCGCCACCAGCTCGGTCCCGCCGTCCCGCGCCGGCAGATGCGCCACCGCGATAACCGGCATGACGGCAATCGGTGGCCGGATTTGCGGCACCCGCCGCGCCGGCGCCGAAATCGTCCCGATCACCGTCTCGCCGCCCGCCGAGGCCGACAGCCGCCGCACCTCTCCATCGCGCACGGCACCAACCACGAACGGCCCATCGGTCACGCCCTCGACCGCGATCATATCCCCCGCTTCGAACGCCATCCGCGAGGGCGGCAGTGCAAACTCCACCTCGTCGCCGCCCGTGCGCATGGCCCGCAGCATCGCCTCGGCAACGCTCCGTGCATCGCCGGCGTCGAGCACCAGCCCGGTCTCGACCCCGCCATTGCGCTCGCCCCTGGGCGAGATCGCCAGCACCGAAGCTGTCTGATAATCGCGATCCCGGTCGAAATAGCTCAGCGCAAGCCGCCCGGTCATCTCCGCCGGATCGCCCCGCTTGCGCGACAGCAGCGGCCCATCGGCCACCGCCAGATCGTCGCGCGAAAGCCCCGCCACCGCGCGCCTGTCCCCGCGCTGCCACGCAATGCCGTCCTCCCGGTCCCGCACCGCCAACCCCAGCGCCTCGACCAGCCCCGCCGACGCATCGCGCAAACTCGCCACTGCCTCGACCCCCAGCCCCCGCACCAGCGGCGCCCCCGCATCGATCCGGCTGACCGTAACGCCAAATTCCTCAGCCATCGCCGCGAGCAATTCATCGGCCCCGGCCGATCCCAACCTGCCGTTCAGCCAGTGTCCCGTTTCGTAATTGATAGCGTCCGACCATACCTCCGCCATCCCCGGAAACGCCGGATAAGGCCGAGCGTCCCAGCACCAGATATAGATCCGGCTGGTATCGAGCATCCGCCTGCCATAGACCGGTGAAATCGGATTGTGCGCGCCCGCCGTCCGCCAGTAGCGATGGCTGGCCCTCAGCGCCTGCCGCTGGATCAGCGGATCGGGCGTCCCGGCCGAAAATGGCGGCCGCGCATCTTCCGAGCTCTTGGGGTCGCCGAACGCATTGGGCGCGTTCGCCCCCTTGTCCACCGCCCCGCACCCAAGCTCGGTCAACCAGATCGGCTTGGAACGGGGCACCCACGCCGTCCGCGCCGCCCTGCGCACACCCCCGATCCGGTTGTGATGCGGCTGGCTCCAGAAGCCCACGAGGTCTTTATACCGCCAGACCCAATCCTCCCCATGCGCCCCGTCGCCGATCGGAGTGCGCACCTGCGCCTCCCGATCCGCTGCCGAGGCATAGAACCAGTCATACCCCTCGCCGCCGGCAATATTGCCCTCGAGGTAATCGAGATCGTGCACGGACCCGGCCTTTGCCGCATCCAGATGCCCCTCCCCATCCCGCCAATCGGCGAGCGGCATGTAATTGTCGATCCCGATGGCGTCGATATTGGCGTCGGCCCAAAGCGGATCGAGGTGGAATATCTTGTCCCCCGGCGCGTCCTCCGGTTGCAGCCCGGAATATTCCGACCAGTCCGCCGCATAGGTGATCCTGGTCCCCGCCCCGACGATCCCGCGCACCTCCGCCGCCAAACCCCGCAGCGCATCGACGAACGGAAAGCTCTCAGCCGCCGAGCGCACCCAGCTCAGATGCCGCATCTCGGACCCGATCAGCATCGCATCGATCCCGCCCGCATCCCGCCCCAGTTCCGCGTAATGCAGGATCATCTCGCGATAGCCCTTGCCCATGAACGCGGCCACCTGCCCGGCAGCGGCGCCGGTCCCGTCCGGCGATCCGGCCATTCCCGCAGCCGGGTGGCAGGTGATCCGCCCCCGCCACGGATAGGCCGGCTGCCCCGCCGCCAGCGTGTAGGGATCGACAAGCCCGTTCCCATGCGGAATATCCATCATCACGAACGGATAGAGCGTCACCTTGAGCCCGCGTGCTTTCAGGTCCGCGATGGCCGCCCTCACCGCCCCGTCCGAAGGCGTCCCGCCATAGGCCGGCCCGCCCTGATGCGTGCTCACCACATTGGCCGCGCCCCGCGTCCGTCCCGCCACCGACCAGTCGACGCCCTCGACCTCTTTGCCGGTGCTTTCGACGCGCGGCTCCACCACGCATTCCCCGCACCGCAGATCGGTCCCGAACCAGGAAACCACCAGCCCCACATGTTCGAGGTTGGGACACAGCGCCACCAACTCATCGATCGAGATATCCCAATCCGAGCGCGCCCCGCTCAAATGGCAGTTTTCAGCCTCGCTCCGCCCCGGCCCCAGCACGCGAACCCGCGGGCGCGGATCGTAGCCGAATTCGGTGGAGCCGGGGATCACGCACACCGCGCGAACATCGCGCTCCAGATCCCCCACCGGCCGGCAGATTTCCACCGAGATATTGGGAATACGATTGCCGAACGGGGTCAAATCCAGCCGTTCGAACACAAGATAGCAGAGCCCGCGATACGCCGGCGCCGCCCCTTGCCGCGCCACGATGAACCCGTCCGGCTGCTGGTCCCGCGTCCCGCGATAAAACCGGATATCGAGCCCCTCGGTCTCCAGCAGTTTACCATCGGCCCAGATCCGCCCCAGATGCGCCACCTCGCCCTCGCACAAGGCCAGCGCGAAGCTCGCCGCGATCGCATCCTCCTCCGCCCCTCGCCCGAACCCCTTGATCCCCACGCTCTCGGCCGCGATCCGTTCGAGCTCGGTCGCCCAGATGATATTGCCCGACACCCGGCTCCAGCCATAGATGCGCGGGATCGCCCCGCCCTCGCTCGATCCGGTGAGCCGGACATCGCTGCGGACCGTCGCGGGCCGCTCGCCGAAAATCGCGCTGTCGACGGCGCTCCCCGCCAGCGCCCCCAGCGCCCGGCCAATGGTCGCCCCGACCGGCCCGCCAATGGCCCCGCCGACCATCTGGCCGGCGAATGAAAGCGCAAGTGTCGCCATGAGATTTCTTTCGATTGATTAGAATTCGGCCCGAACACGGCCCCCAACTCAGCCTGAACCAGCGCTTACGGGAACGAAAACACCCCCGCCACCCGCCGCGCCCAGCTCTCCCCCATCGCCGCCTCGACCACCCCGAGATGCTCCTGGGCATGGACGAACCGCCCCGCCCCCACCATCACCCCGCAATGGCGCGCCGGCAGGTGCCGCATCAGCCGGAACAGCACAATATTCCCCGCCTCCGCCGGCCCATCCCTGGCAATCAGATACCGCCGCGCGCCCACTTCCAGCGCATCGCCGATCCCCGGATCGCGCCAATCGGCACAATAGGCCGGCACCGGCCCCGGCTCGTCCCCATGCAGCGTCCGCCAGATTCCCCGCACCAACCCCAGGCAATCGGCCCCCGCGCCCCGCAACGCGCCCTGATGCCGATAGGGCGTCCCGATCCACCGCCGCGCCTCGGCGGCCACCGCCTCGCCCCGCGTCACGGCACGATCCTCCCGCCATCCAGCCGGTCCCCGCTTCCGGGATAGCGCAGCACGAAATCATTGCCCGGAATGTGCGGAAAACCCTGAAAGTTTACCGCATTGCCGAACTTGCCCCCGCAGGTCGCGAACTGCTTGTCACACCCGGCATAAACAGTGAGCGTATCGCCCACCTCCACCCAATCCGCCACCGGACGGCCAAAGCTCAACCGCGCCCCCTCCTGCCGCGCCACAATATCCTCGATCCCCGCCCGCTTCCCCGAAGTCCACTTCGCGACACCCTGTCCAAACCATCCCGCCGCGAACCCCTCCAGCCCGCTCAGCTCAACGCTCGCCGCATCGATCTTGTCGACCACCGTAACCTCGGCCCGATACCCCGCTTGCCCGAGGTCGACCCCGCACCGCCCATCCCCCAGCCGCGCGTCGCAGACATGCTGATAGAGCCGCCCCCTCGGCACGTTCATCGCGTGCTGTCCCGAGCGCAGCTCCGCCCGAAACACCCCATCCTCGCGCGTAATCTCCCCGATCGTATCGATCCGGATCAGCGCCCGCTCCCCCGGCTCTCTCCAGTTCACCCGCCAGCTTTCCACCCGCGCGCCGTCATACCGCCCCAGCGCGATATCATCCTCCGATATCGCCTCGGCATGGAGCACCCCGAGCACTTCGGAAGTCTGCGTCTGCGCCCCCAACCTCTGCACCGTCTCCCCGCCATCGAGCCCATGCGCGGGCCCATAATCGACCCCGCCAAAGGCGAGCTTGATGTCATGATCGGTAAAGCCGAGCACCACCCCATTGCTCCGCACGATCTTCCAGCACCAGGCGAGCGTCGTCGCCCCGCTGGCCAGATGGCCGGCAAACCCTTCCTCGAACCGTCTCATTCGCCGATCACCTCGATCACCGGAATATTGGGAATCACCGCCGCATCGAAACCGCTGAGTTCCACGTCCAGCCGGTCGGTATCGAACCGCACCGGCACGTCGAATGCGAACCCCGCCACGACCACCGCGCCACTCGCCGGCGGCGCCTCCAGCGTCACCACCCCCGTCAGCGGATCGACGTCGAACGCGGCCGTCACTCCGTCCACCTCCACCCTCACGCTCCCCACCACCGGCTTGGTGATCGGCCGCAGATACGGATCGAACCCCGCCCCATATCGCTTGGTGAGCTGAAACGCAGTCCGCTCCCCATCCCCCACCCCGATCTCCTGACCGCTCGCCTCCCAATCCAGCCCATCGCGCCACAAAAACGAATGAAATCGCCCCCGCCGCTCCTCGAAGAAGTCGAGCACGGCGCGCATGTCGTCCCGCGATTTGACCCCATACCCGGCATTATACCTCCGCCGCGCATGCGCCCACCGGCTGTTGCGCTCCTCGCGCCCCGACGCCAGCGTCACCACATCCGTCGCCCGCCCCGGCCCACCCTGCGCCCCCAGCGCAATATCGAGCGGAAACCGCACCTGATGAAATGCCATGATATCTTCCCCAACGTGTTCCCGTGATGCCCTCAAACACCAGCCCCGGTACCCTTCTCCCCTTGAGGGAGAAGGTGGATCGCCCGAAGGGCGAGACGGATGAGGGGTGCGCAGAGCTTCAACAAGCATCGCAGTGAGTTATGCAAACTCAGCGCACCCCATGGCTCTCTTTGCGTGCCCCTCGGTTTTCGCTGAAACGCTACCCCAGCTCCCCTTCTCCCCTGGTGGGAGACTTCGAGCCGTCCTTTGGCCAATCGTGCCAGTGGCACGATTGGAGGCGAGAAGGCCATGAGAGCTAGCTCGAATGGCAGGCCGGCGAAGCGGTCGGATGAGGGGGCGCTGAGCTTCAACAAGTACAAACGCAGGAAACTAACTCCCCCGCGTCCCCCGTCGCACCGCCCGCAGCAGCATGGCACTCACCTCCGCCTCCGCCGCCGCAAAGCTACGCGCATCGCTCGCCGTGACGTTGAAATTGACCGTCACCACCCCGCCGCCACCAGACGCAACCCCCAACCGCCCATCAGCCCCCCGCCGCAGCGGCAAAATCGCCTCCGGGCCCGCCTCCCCGGCCACGCCCCACTGCCCCGCCATGGGAAAATAACTCGGCGCCGACAGCACCCCACCCTTGGCAAAAGGCTTGACGCTCGCCAGCGCCGGATTGAACCCGGCAAACAGCCCCTCGATCCCCCCGCTCACCAGATCCCCCAACGGACGCAGCGCCGCCTTGAGCGCCACGTCCGCGAACGCCCGCCCGATATCGCCGAGCAGCGCCCGCAGCGAGCGCCCCTCCATCATCGCCCCGCGCAGCGAGCGCGTCAGGCTCGAGCCCACCGCCGAACCCAGATCGCGAATGCGTTCGAGCTCGACCGAAACATCGGCCATCTCCGCCTCGAACCGTTCCCCGAACACTTCCGTCATCGCCCCTCTCCATCCGGATGCAGTGCCATCAGCCTCTCAAGCCCCTCGCGCCCCAGCGGCGCACTCACACCACGCCCGCTCACCCCGGCATGGGCCGCCGCCATCTCGCGCGGCGTCATCGCCCAGAACTCCCGCGGCGAAAGCCGCAGCGTCCCCAGCCCGAACGCCATCACCTCATCCCAGGGAAATCCGCTCACGCCGCCTCCCCGAACGTCGCCCGAAGCAGCCGCACGCAAATCTCCGCCGCCCCTTTGAGCCCGCCATCGATCGAAAGCCGCGCCAGATCCTCGTCGCTGACCGCATTGCCCGCGCCGCGCAGCCCGGCCCCCAAAATCGCCGTCAGATCCCGCGCCGAAACCCGTCCCCCGGCGAACCGTTCGACCAGTCCGTTGAGATCGCCCGCCTGCAACCGCGCCTCCAGTTCCGCCAGCGCGCCGAGCGTCAGGCACAGCGTCCGCCTTTCGCCGCCGATCACGGCGTCGATTTCACCCCTCCGGGCATTGGCCATCACCGCCTCCTAAATCGCGCTGAAGCTGATTTCACCGGCGCTTTCCAGCGCCAGTTCGAACGTCACCTCGCCCGCGTGATCGCCGGCAAATTCCAGCGCCACGATCTGGAACGGCCCCTCGACCACCCCGAAATCGGGCAGGATCAGCTGCCAATCGCGGATCGTGCCGGCAAAAAACAGCGCCCGCACCGCCGCGTCCGACGCCCGATCCTTGAATATCCCCGATCCCGAGATCGACGCTCTCTTGATCCCGCCCCCTTGAAGCAATTCCCGCCACCGCCCGGCGCTCTCCGCATCGGTCGTATCGACGCTCGCCGCGTTGAAGGCGATCTGCTTGGTCCGCAACCCCGCCACCGTCGCAAAGCTCCCCACCCCTTCGGAATCGAGCTTCAACAACATGTCCTTGCCGCTCTGGGCCGTCATGGTTCATCCTTTTCGAAATTACAGTTTTCGTCCCCGGGCAAGCGCTGCGCACTTCTCACCCCCGAGGGGAGAGGGGCTCCAGCAGAAACGCTGCCCGGAGCTACCCTTCTCCCCTTGAGGGAGAAGGTGGATCGGTCGAAGGCCGAGACGGATGAGGGGTGCGCTGAGCCCCAACGCCAGACGAGGCATCCGTTCAACCTCAGCGCCCCCTCATCCCCGCCCCTCTCCTTGCAAACGCCCGCAACTCTAGCAGAAACGCTGCCACAGGCTCCCCTTCTCCCCTTGAGGGAGAAGGTGCCCCGAAGGGGCGGATGAGGGGTGCGCATCGGCAACGCCGATGCGTCAGCCGCCAGGCTGACACCAACTCCCCCTCACCCCACCGGCTCGGAAAACAATCGCAGCTCCACCGCCGCCCTTGCCCGTCCCGTGGAAAAATCGATCGCCGTCTCCGTGCGCACATGCCGCCGATGGGTCAGCACATGCCCGCTCGGGCTCACCGCCCCCATCACCGCCACCCGCTCGATCCGGTCGGCGATCCGCAGCGCGGCGGATCGCGACGGCTGCGGGCTCCAGCAATGGATCGTCAGCCGGTGCTCCATGCCCGGCGTTTCGTCCCCATCCCGAGGCACAGCGTCGTGACGCAGAATGGTCACGTAAGGCGGCTGCCTGCCCCTCGGTGGGGCATCGAAAACCGCCCCTTCCCCGATCAGCAGCCCAAGCGGCGCATCGGCCGCCCAGGCCGAAACCAACGCGGTCTGAATGGCTTCGAGCGCCGTCATCCCACCACCGCCGTTTCCAGGCACAGGCAGGAAAGATACGCCCGCCGCCCGTTGATATCCTCGGCCTCGACCACCTCCAGCGCCCGTCCGCGATAGACGATCCTGTCGCCCGGCCTCACATCCTTGCGAAACCGCAGCGTCACCGCATGCGTCGAGGTCGCGGCGCGCCCATCGCCCGCGCGCATGATCCGCGCCGAGCGCGACCGCACCCGGGCCCACACCGAGGTCACCGGCAAGAACAGCGTCTCGTGCCCGCCATCGGGCATCGCCACCATCTCGCGGCGCTGGATCTGCACCCGGTCCCTCAACGTGCCGACCGGCGGCACATCGCCCCTCACAGCCGCACCCGACGATAAGCGCCGACCAGCCGCTCGAATCCGGCCGGCACCGCTGCCCCGGCCCCGCTCACTGGCACGGCGTCGCGGTTCTCGTACCAATAGGCCACCAGCGTCCTGATCGACTGCACCAGATCGGCCGGCACCGCTTCAGGCCCGGTCCCGAACCCGGCGAGATAGTCAATCTCGATCCCCATGCGCTCGCGCAGCACCGGCGCCCCAACCACACGCGCCGGACAAATGATCCGCGCCGGGTTGGCCTGCCCATCGGGCAAAAACTGTTCTATCTCGATCTGCCGCCCTTCGCCATCGGCGCCATAGGCACGGATTTCGGTCACCGCGATCATCGGCGAAACCGGCAGCCTGATCGCGCGGTCGGGCGGCCAGCCATCGAGCACCACGCGCCAGCTCTGCTCCAGCAGCGCCCGGCCCGTCAGGCTCTCAACATGCACTCGCGCCGCCACGATCAGCGCCTCGATCAGCCCGTCCTCGGCCTCATCCTCAACCCGCAAATGCGCCTTCATCCGCGCAAGCGAAACCGGCTCCTGGGCGGGTCCCGCCAGAAGGTAAGAAGTCATCTTTGTTCTCTTTTGATTTTGTGGGCGGAAGGCTGCCGGTATTGCCGGCAACCAGCTCAGCGCACCCCTCACCCCGGCCCTCTCCCTCAAGGGGAGAGGGGGGCTCCTAATTGCAGCGATCGAGCTTTCCCCAGCACTGCCAAGGGCTACCCTTCTCCCCTTGAGGGATTGAGGAATGTCCCGTAGGGCAAATCTCTCCGGTGGAGAGATTTGAATGACGAAAGTGGGCCGGCGAAGCCGGGTCGGATGAAGGGTGCGCAGCGCCTGCAACACCCCCCAAAGCCAGCATCCAACTACACCGCCCCAAACTTCAACAACTTGATCGCATCGTAATCCGCGATCCCCCCACCCACGCGCTTGGTCGTATAAAACAGCACGTACGGCTTGGCCGAATACGGATCGCGCAGAATGTTCACCCCCTGTCGATCGACGATCAGATACCCGCGCCGGAAATCGCCAAAGGCGACCGAAAAGCTGTCGCCATCGATGTCCGGCATGTCCTCGGCCTCGACCAGCCCGAACCCCATCAGGCTGGCGCGTCCGTCCGGCGATGCCGCCGGCTGCCAGATATAATTGCCGTCAGCGTCCTTCAGTTTACGCACCGCACCCTGCGTGCGGCGGTTCATCAGCCAGGTCGCGTTCTGGCGATAGCCGGCCTTGAGCGCATAGACCAGATCGACGAGACGGTCGGACGGGTCGATCGGGTCGAACCCCGCATCGGTGCCCGTCGCCACATATCCCAGCTTCTCCCAGGCCCAACCGCCCTCGGCCACCGTATCCGCCGAGAGAAACCCCGAAGGTTTATTCACCCCATCGCCCAGGATGAACGCAGCGGTTTCCTGCTCGGCGAACGCCGCGTTCACCTCCTCGGCGATCCACTGGCCCACATCCACCGCCGCATCGTCGAGAAACGCCTGCGTCGCCGCCGGCATGGCGTAGAGTTCGGTGGTGGGAAACGTCAGCTCATCGATCACCTGCGAACTGGTCTGGCTGCGCGCCGCCGTCTCACCCACCCAGCCGACCTGCGGCCCGGTCACCGTAATCGGCTTTTTATAAACCGAGCCCGACACCTGCCGCACCCCGCAGATCGCGCGCATCGGCGACACCGCCGTCAATTGCTTGACGATCTCGGTTTCGGTTTCCGCCGGCACCAGATAGCCGCCATCGGGGTTCGATCCCACCGAAAGCGCCTTTTCCTCGCCGCGCTTCACATAGGCCGAAAACGCGTCCTTATACTCATCGCCCCCGACGCGCCGCCCGCCTTCCAGCGCCGGCCGGGCCTTCTCCACCGCCACCCGGTCGAGCGCCGATTTGTGCCCGTCGAGAATGGCATTGAGCCGATCGAGCTTGCCCTCAAGCAACGTATCGGCGCTGCCACGCTTCTCCAGTTCGCCCAGGCGCCGGTCGTTGGTCGATTTGAACTCCTCGAACGCCGACATGAACTCGGCGAACAACCCGTTCACGTCCCCAACCGGCATCGCCGCCACCTTTGTCTCAAGGCGCGGTTCGCTATTTTTAGACATCGATTTTCCCTTAGTTGTTGATCTTCAACCTTGCCCCACCACCACTCTGTCATTCCGGGATTTATTCCCGGAATCCAGCAGCAGCCCCTCCCCACACACAGCACGTGTGGAAGCGCTCACTGGACCCCGGGAACAAGCCCCGGGGTGACAGGCACAAGGTCGGGGACGAACCCCGGATACCTACGATTTCAACAGTCTCGTCGCCGCCCCGAGCGTTGCGGCCAGTCGTGCGGTTCCCCCGCCCGGCGCGGCGGAAATCCGCGCCGCATCCATCATCGGAAAGGTGACGATGGAGATTTCCCACAGGTCCACGGCCCACAGCCGCCGCGTTCCGGTCCTGTCTTCGCGGGTCGCCCGCACCGCGCGGAACCCGATTGAAAGCCCGTCGATTGCCCGTCCGGCGATCAACGCCCGAAGGCTCGCCGCGCGCGGCACTCCGTCGATCAGCCGCCCCGAAACCCTGAGCCCGAACCCGTCCTCGACGATCTCGTCCCAAAGCCCCACCGGCTCCTTCGGGTCGTGCTGAAACAACAGCCTGACCCTCTCGCTCCCGCGTGTCCTCAGGCTGTCGCGAAAAGCGCCGGGCATCACCATGTCCCCGCCCCCATCGACCCGCCCGAACACCGAGGCATAGCCCGAAAACCGGCCATCGCCATCGATGGCCACCGTCATCGTGCCGTCTCCGTCTTGCCGCCCGCCGCCTTGGTCGGGCGCCGCGCGAGCGTTCCCGCCAGGTTCCAGGCGAACTGCCTGAACACCTGGGTCGCTTCATTGTGCGGTGTCTTGGTCGTCTTGCGTCTCCTCATCGGTCCTTCCCCCTGAACAGCAGATTGAGCTGGGCGATTTCGGTCACAAAGGTATTGAACCTAAGATTGGCCGCCGAAAGCTCCTTGAGCAGCTTCAGCACCGCCAAGCTCGCCCCACCCGCCCACAAAAACAGCGCCACATGCGCCAGATCGCCCTTGGCGAGCACCGTTGAAATGATCTCGTCCATCGTCTTTCCTTCCTCGCTCAGCACTCGCCAAGCGCTCCCCTTCTCCCCTTGAGGGAGACTTCGAGCCGTCCTTTGGCCAATCATGCCAGTGGCACGATTGGAGGCGAGAAGGCCATGAGAGCTATGCTCGAATGGCGGGCCGCGAAGCGGTCGGATGAGGGGTGCGCATCGACCCAGCCGATGCGTCAGCCGCAAGGCTGACACCGAGGCCTACCGCCTCCCAAACCCCAACAACTCCCGCTTCTCATCATCGGTGAGGAAACTCGCATTCCCCACCCGCTCCCAATCCTTCGCCCGATCTGCCGCCAAGGCCTCGACCATGTCGAAATCGGCCACCAGCTCCACCCCGCCGAAGGCCGGCGCCAGCCAGTGGCTCAGCCTCCCCACCACAGCGTTGACCAGCGGTATCACCGTCTGCCGCCACAGCACCCGGCTCGCCTCCGCGTAATTGGCGTAGGTATTGTCCCCCGGAATCCCCAGCAGCATCGGCGGCACCCCGAACGCCAGCGCGATCTCCCGCGCCGCCGCGTTCTTGGCTTCGAGGAAATCCATGTCGCGCGGCGTCAGCGCGATGGCCTTCCAGTCCAGCCCACCCTCCAGCACCATGGGCCGCCCCGCATTGAGCGCCCCGGTGAACCCTTCCTCGAGTTCCCCCTTGAGCCGCTGATATTGATCCTCGGTCAGATTCCCCGCCGCCGCGTTATAGACCAGCGCCCCCGACGGCCGCGCCGCGTTCTCCAGCAGCGCCCGGTTCCAGGCCGTCGCCGCGTTGTGCGTATCGAGGCTCCCCTGCGCCGCCGCCAACGGCGCCTGCCCGTAATGATCGTCCAGCGGATCGAACAGCGACAGATGCAGCACCCGCGCCACCGGCTCGGTATCGAGCATCAGCCGCTGCGTCCTGCCCCCCGCCGTATAGGCATAACCAACCGGCCACCCATCCTTGCCCGCGATCACCGCCATCCGGTCGGGCCGCAGCCCATAAAGCCCCTTCACCTCCCCCTCGACCACCGCCGCATCGAGATAGGCGTTGCCGGCCATCTGCAGATAGGCAAAAACGCTCTCCAGCAGCGCCTTGCCATCCTGCCGCCGGTTGGGCCGCGCGATCAGGTCGAGCAGCGGATGCTCGGTCAGAACCGTCTCGCCATCCCGCACCTCCAGCGGCACCCGCGCCGCGTTCTCGGCGACCAGCCTTACGCAGCGATAAACCACCGGATTGCGCGCAAACCCCGCATCGGCCAGCGCCGCGAACCCCTTTCGCGTTCCCCCGCCGATCCCCAGCGGCGAGAGCGTAAACAGCGTCTGCGCCGATTTGGTCTGCATGGGCGCACGCGATTGCCCGCCCCTCAGGCGGTCGAGCCAGTTGGCCATAATCTCATCCCTCTATGGATTGCCTCACCGGAACGCCGCAGCATCCCCATCATGGCTGAACCCTACCCCACCACCGTCACGCGGGGATAAGTCCGGGAGCATTTTCGCTTTTCTTTCGAACCGCTCAATTGCTCTAAGTCTTTATTTTGTCGCGCTTCCGAACCGCAAAAATGGTAGCCACTTTTGCTGGAAGCACTCTAAACCCGCACCCTCGGCACCGGCCCGTCCCGCAGCAACAATTCCGTCACCCCCCACACCAGCGCATCCAGCCGATCGGGCGAATGCCCCTCGGCCAGCCCGTCCGGCCCGAACGCACAAAGCTCGTCCTCCAGCTCGGCGAACATGCCCGCATGCTTGACCCGTCCCTGCGCGTAAAGCGCGGCGACCGGTTCGGCCCGCACCCATTTGGCCCGGCTCGCCCGCACAGCGCGCACCGGCACGCCGGCATCGATCTGGCGAAGCACCTCCCCCACCAGATCGCCGCCCTGGTTGACCTCGACAACGATGGTATCTGCCGCGAACTCATGGAACGCTTTGACCGCCACCCGCGCCCACCCCACCGGCGAAGTGCCCTTCACCGTCCGATCGGCCAGGATCACCGCCCGGTCGCCCCAGCGCCCGGCCACGACAATCCCGCAGGCGTCCGAATTCTTGCCGCGCGACACCGGCGGATCGACCGCCACCACCACCCGGCTCAATGGGGGCACCTCTCCGATCCGCCCCGCCTCGATCTGCCCCCGGCTCCACAGCGCCCCCGGCATCTCCTCGACAAGTTCCCCATCGAGCTCCTGCCGCCCGAGCACCGTTTCGTTGTATCGCGCCACCACCGCTTCGAGAAAAGCGGGCGCCAGATTGCGCCTGTTCGCCCTTGTCTTCATGCGGGTGATCACCGTGGTCGGCTCAGCCATCAACCGCTTGAGCAGTCGCGTCGGCTTGGGCGTCGTCGTCACCATCTGCCGGGGCCGGTCTCCCAGCCGCAGTCCGAATTGCAGCATGTCCCATGCCGCCTCTGCCTTGGGCCATTTGGCCAGCTCGTCGCACCAGGCCGCCGCAAATTGCGGCCCGCGAAACCGCTCGGGATCATTGGCCGGCATCAGCCAGGCTTCGGCGCCATTGGGCCAGACCAGCATGGCGCGCGCCGCGTCGAAACGGGGCCGCCGGGAACGGGGATGAACCGAAATGATCCCCGACACCCCCTCGACCATGATCGCCCGCGCCTCGCTCATTGTTTCCCCCACCAGCGCGATGGGCGATACGGGCCGCTCGCCGTCCGCAAGCGCGCGCACCCATTCCGCTCCCGCCCGCGTCTTGCCCGCGCCGCGTCCACCCAGCATCAGCCATGTGGTCCAGTCGCCTTCGGGCGGCTGCTGCATCTCATGGCCCCACAGATGCCAGCTATATTTGAACTTTTCGGCTTCGCCCGGCGTCAGATGCCGGGCACGCTCCGCCATCGCCGCCCGCCGGGCGGCAGTCAGCGGCGGAAGCCTACTCTTCGACGTCAAGGTCTTCGATCCGTTGGGCGAGGCGTTCGCGGATGGCTTCGAGTTCGGGGTCCATCCGCTCGCGCGGCTTGGACGTCTTCTTTTCCGCCGCCTCGATATCCCTGATCCTCTCGATGGCCTTGGCCATGGATTCGAGTATCCGCATTTCCGTCGCGCTCATGGGCTCCTCATTGAGTTTGTGTTCCAGCCGTGTGATCTGGCTTGCAAAAATTCCCAGCATCCGCCGCAGCAGGCTCGTGCTCCGCTGCCGTCCGGTCACGGGCGTGCGCAGGGCCCAAAGCCCTTTCTGCCGGCGATAATTGAGCTGGTTGCGCTTGATGTTGTGATTGGCCACGAGGTCGGCGATGGAAATCTCCCCCGCCTCATACTCCACGCGAATTCGCGCCCAGTCCGGCTCAGCCGTCTCGGTCATCATTTTTTCCCGTTCGCTGGATAAGGTCCGGTGAGCCCCGCCGGCCCTCAAGGCCGCAGTAATCTCACCATGCCACAACCATACCCCGCCACCGTGACGCGGGGATAAGTTCTGGAACAAATCGGCCGACCGCCCGCTTTTCAAGCATCGACGCGCCCCGAAGGACATAAGGAAAATCCATGAAGCCCCTCCTGCCCTTGCTCGCCGCCGCCCTTGCCGGCACCGTCTCCCTTCCCGCCCTCGCCCAGGACGCCCTCGAACTGGGCCGCGGGCACTCGGAAGCGTTCCTGGCCGGCGAACTCGAGCCCATCTGGGAGGAAATGAGCGCCGAAATGCAGTCCGCCCTCGGCTCGCTCGACGATTTCACCGCCTTCCGCGACCAGCTCGGCGCCGATCTTGGCGAGGAAGAAACCGTCCTCGACGAGCAAACCGCCACCGAGGGCGAATTCTCAATCTACACCCGCACCGCCGAATGGACCGACGCCCCCGCCCCCGTCCTCATGCAATGGGCCTATGATCCCGATGGCCGCATCGGTGGCTTTGTCGTCCAGCCCCAGCCCGTCGCCGCCGAATCTGCATATCTCGATTACCAGACCCAAGCCGATCTGCGCCTTCCCTTTGACGGGGAATGGTACGTCTTCTGGGGCGGCCACGACATCGCCGACAATTACCACGCCGCCGATCCGGCCCAGCGCTTCGCCTATGATTTCCTCGTCCACGAGGATGGCCAATCCTATTCCGGCGATCCCCAGACGCTGGAAAGCTATCATTGCTGGGGCCGCGAAATCCTCAGCCCCGCCGCCGGCGAAGTGATCGCCACCGTCAACGACTTCCCCGACCACCCCATCGGCGAAACCGACCCGCAAAACCCCGCCGGCAACCACGTCATCCTCGCACTGGCCGAAAACGAATTCGTCTTCCTCGCCCACATGCAGCAGGGCTCGATCACGGTCCAGCAGGGCGATGAAGTCGCCCAGGGCGACGTCCTTGGCCTGTGCGGCAATTCGGGCAACACCTCGGAACCCCATCTGCACCTCCACCTCCAGACCACCCCCGACCTCACCGCCGGCGAAGGCCTCCCCGCCCAGTTCCTCGACTATCTCGCCGACGGCGAACCGGTCGATCGCGGCGAACCGGAGAGAGGGCAGATCGTGTCGCCTGAGTAAACGATCCCCCTCTTCTCCCTTCCTCGTCGTCCCCCCTTGATGGCAACCTTCTGGTTTGTCGGGTCGAGCCCGACAATGACGAGGGGAAACGGAAACGAGGGAGATTCTTCCCTCAACGCTTGCGTCATTCACCCCTTCTCCCCTTGAGGGAGAAGGTGGGCCGGCGAAGCCGGGTCGGATGAGGGGTGCGCTGAGTCAGCGACGCCCACAACGGCCAGAGTCTACCCCCACCCTGCCAACCTCGTCGTCTTCGGGCTTGACCCGGAGACCCGCAACGTCCCCACACCCCGCAGCAGAAGTGTGTCCCCAAACCCCTCCCGCATCACCGGCCAACGTTGCGGATTGTCGGGTCACGCCCGACAATGACGAACAGAGAGCGTGGGGATGATGGAGAGCTTCTTGCCGTAACCCTTGCACCAATCACCCCTTCTCCCCTTGAGGGAGACTTCGAGCCGTCCTTTGGCCAATCGTGCCAATGGCGCGATTGGAGGCGAGAAGGCCATGAGAGCGGCGCCTGCCCCGCGAAGGCGGGGGCTCGAATGGCGGGCCGCGAAGCGGGCGGATGAGGGGGGCGCCGAGCCGGCGAAACACACAACGCCAGAAACTCACACCTCCCCCACAACTTCCCGATTTTCTCGGAACCCCTCCCAGCCTTCGGGATTGTGCCGTGTAAGGCCGAGCACCAATCAAGGGAGAAAACCATGCAGGACGAGCACCCCCCACACCGAGGCTTCGGCTTCTGGGCAGCGATGGCCATCTCCGTGCTCATCCTCATTTTCGGCCTTCCCATCTTCGGCGGCGGCATCTGGCTCGCGACGCTGGGCGGCTCCTGGTATTACATCTTCGCCGGCCTGGGCCTGCTCCTCACCGCCTTCTTCCTATTCCGCCGCTCGATGCTCGCCGTCTGGGTTTATCTCGCGACCTTCATAGGCACCCTCGCCTGGGCCCTCTGGGAAGTCGGCCTCGACGCCTGGGCGCAAATCCCGCGCCTCGTCGCTCCCACCGTCGTTCTGATCCTCGTCCTCGCCCTCATTCCGGTCCTGCGAGGCCGTTTCGCCACGCCGCGCGGCACGGTCGCCGCTGCTCTCGGCGGGGTTTTCGCCCTCGTCGGCTCCATCGCCATCCTCAACATCAGCCATGACGGCACCGCCCTCGCCCAGGAGGAAACCCCCGCCGAGACCGCGCAGGAAGCGTTGCCCGACGACGCAGGCGAAGCCCCCGCCGGCGAGACACCGACCATCGACCAGGACACACCGCAACCTCCCCCAGCCCCCGAGACACCCGTCGATCAAGAGCCGGCGCCCGAGGCTCCGGCGGATGCCGAGCCTGCTCCCGAGGTCGTGCCCGCCGAAACCGCCACCAGCCCCACCGGCGTCCCCCTGCGCGCCGCCATGGAGATGCCCCAGACCGGCGCCGATTGGCCCGCCTATGGCGGCACCCATCACGGCACCCGCTATTCACCCCTCGCCCAGATCACTCCCGAAAACGTCGCCCAGCTCGAACGCGCCTGGGAGTTCCAGACCGGTGTGATGCCCCCCGAGGACGCCGGCGACAGCCAGCGCTGGTCGCCTGAAAATACCCCGCTCAAGATCGGCGACGACCTTTACGTGTGCACCCCCACCAATGTCGTGGTTTCCATCGACGCCCAGAGCGGCCTCGAGGAATGGCGCTACGACCCCGTCGTCGCCCCCGAAATCCTCTCGATCGGCGCCTGCCGTGGCGTTTCCTATTTCGAAGACCCCGAGGCCGATACCGACGCCCTTTGCGCCCGCCGCATCATCTCGGGCACCGAGGATGGGCGCCTCTTCGCCCTCGATGCCGATCTGGGCGAGCTCTGCCCCGATTTCGGCCTCAACGGCCAGGTCGACCTCGAAGACGGGCTGGGCGACACCGTCCCCGGCTGGATCGGCGTCACCTCCGCCCCCACCATCATTCGCGGCATCGTCGTCGTGGGCTACAACGTCAACGACAACGAGGCCGAGGACGCCCCCTCGGGCGTCGTGCGCGGCTATGATGCGGTCAGCGGCGAGCTCGTCTGGGCCTGGGATCTGGGCAACCCCGACAATCGCGGCGCCCCGCCCGAAGGCGAGGTCTATACGCGCGGCACGCCCAACATGTGGACCACGGCGGCCGCCGACGAAGAGCTCGGCCTCGTCTATCTCCCGCTCGGCAATTCGGCCGTCGACTATTACGGCTCGAACCGCTCGGATCTGGAAAACGAATACGCCACTTCGATCGTCGCCGTCGACGTCGCCACAGGCGATGACGTCTGGCATTTCCAGACCGTCTATCACGACGTCTGGGACTACGATCTGGGCAGCCAGCCCGCGCTTGTCGATTTCCCCGCCGAGGGCGGCACCGTCCCGGCGCTGATCCTTTCCTCCAAGCAGGGCGAAATCTACGTCCTCAACCGCGAAACCGGCGAATCCCTCTTCGACGTCGAGGAGCGCGAAGTGCCCCAGGGCGGCGTCGAGCCCGAATACCTCTCACCCGTCCAGCCCTTCTCGACGTATCACTCGCTGGCCATGGACCCCATCGAAGAGCGCGACATGTGGGGCATGACCCCGCTCGACCAGCTCTGGTGCCGCATCCAGTTTCACGATTCGAGCTATGAGGGCATCTACACCCCGCCCACCACCGATGAATGGTACGTCCAGTATCCCGGCTACAACGGCGGGCAGGATTGGGGCGCCATGGCGGTCGACCAGGAGCGCGGCATCCTCATCGCCAATTACAACGACGTCCCCAACCGCCTGCGCCTCGTGCCGCGCGACGAGGCCGACGAGATGGGCATGAGCACCGCCATCTTCGATGACGGCATCGGCGGCGATCCCCAGATCGGGGCGCCCTACGCCATCGATATCGACGTCGGCTGGCGGAGCGATTTCACCAAGCTCATGTGCAAGCAACCTCCTTATGGCGGCATCCGCGCCATCGACCTGGCCACCGGCGAAACGCTCTGGGACCAGCCCTTCGGCTCAGCCCGCGCCAATGGCCCGTTCAACCTGCCGACCTTCCTGCCCTTCGACATCGGCACCCCCAACAATGGCGGCCCGGTGGTCACCGCCGGCGGGTTGATCTTCGTTGCCGCCACCACCGACAACATGATCCGCGCCTTCGATATCGAAACCGGTGACGAGCTCTGGAGCGACGTTCTCCCCGCCGGCGGCCAGGCCACCCCCATCGTCTATGAGCATGACGGGGTGCAATATCTGGTCATGATGGCCGGCGGCCATACGCCGATGGAGACCATCCTGGGCGACCACGTCATCGCCTGGACCCTCCCCGGCGGTTCGGACGCCGGCGAAACCACCGGAGATTCCGAAGCGCCTTAGCTCTCTTTGCCGCGGCGCCGGAAGCGCCCCCAAACTTTTCCACCGTCACGGAACCGTCATCGGCAGGTGACTTGACCGTCACATAACGCCAATAGCGTCCCGCCGACCGAAACCCCATGGAGGCAACCATGTTTCGTCGGACGCTAGTTTCTTCTCTCGCCATTGCGCTCTGCGCATCCACCGCAATCGCCCAGGACCTGGTCCAGGCCGAAAGCGAATACTTCACCGCCGCTCAGGACGTCCTGGCGGATCGCCTCGCCGGCGAGCCCAACACCAACCAGGCCATGAACGTCATCCTGTTCGTCGCCGACGGCATGGGTATCGGCACCAATTACGGCATCCGTCTCTATGACGGTCAGCAGGAAGGTCTGCTCGGTGAAGAGCACAATCTTCCCCACGACCTGTTCCGTCACTCGGCCATCATCAAGACCTACAACATCAACGCCCAGACCCCGGATTCGGCCCCGACCGCCGGTGCGATGAACACTGGCGTCAAGCAGGTGTTCAACACCATCAACGTAGACGAAACCGCCGTCTATGATGATTGCTCGACCGAAGTTCCGCTTCGCCTGTTCTCTGAACTCGTTTCGGACGCCGGCAAGTCGGTTGGCGTCGTCTCCTCGGCCCGCATCACCCACGCCACTGGCGCCGCCGTTTACGCCAAGACCGTGAACCGCAACTGGGAAGGCGAAGCTCCTGAAGGCTGCACCGACATCGCCGCTCAGCTCGTCGACCAGATGGAAGCTGGCGTCATCGACATCGCCCTGGGCGGCGGTGCCCGTGCGTTCGCTCCCGAAGGCGCCAATCTCCCCGTGGGCGCCGGCAACCGTGCCGACGATGTGAACCTCGTCGATCGCGCCGGTGAATTCGGCCAGGTCGTCTTCAACGCCGAAGAACTCGCCGCCGCCGATCTGTCCCAGCCGGTGCTCGGCCTGTTCAACTCCTCGGACATGAACTACGAGCATGACCGTCCGGACAGCGAACCCTCGCTCGCCGACATGACCACTTCCGCCATCGAAGCTCTTCAGAACAATGAAGAAGGCTTCTACCTGATGGTCGAAGGCGGCCGCGTCGACCACGCCAACCACGGTGGCAACGCTCACCGCGCCTTCACCGACGGTGTTGCTTTCGCCGACGCTATCGAAGCCGCCATCGAGATGACCGATCCGGAAAACACCCTGATCATCGTCACCGCCGACCACGAGCACGTCATCAGCTTCAACGGCTATTGCGGCCGTGGCACGCCGATCACCGGCCTTTGCATGGACATCGCGTCCGGCCAGGTCGAGCACACCGGTGAGCCCGTCCTCGCCGATGACGGCCTGCCCTACACCGTCGTCACCTATGCCAATGGCGCCGGCTCGGTTCTGATCGAGCAGGAAGACGGCACGTTCTCGGGTTCGCGTCCTGAACTGACCCAGGAAGAAGCTCTGGACCCCGATTACCTGCAGCAGGCTCTCCTGCCGATGAGCTCGGAGTCCCATTCGGGCGTCGACGTTGGCCTCTGGGCCACCGGCCCCTGGTCGCACCTGTTCGGTGGCACCATGGATCAGGAAATGATCTTCCACATCATGAACCACGCTGCCTTCGGCGCTGAATAAGCCCGGTTCACGAAATCCGGAGGGGCCGGCTTGCCGGCCCCTTTTTCATGCAAGTGTCACACTGGGCGGCATCCCGTCTGCTAGAACCTCTGACGAAAGTCGACCAGCCCCATTAAGGCAAAGGAGATCGTCATGAACCGTCGCGGATTCTTCGCCACCGCTACCGGGGCCGTCATTGCCGCCCCCTTCATCGCCACCGGCGCCATGGCCGCCGAACCGCAGGTCCGCCTGCGCGAACTCTACAACAACGACATGAGCTTCACGCCGTTCGCCGTTGAAAACGAAGGCATCCGCGTCGCCATCGAAGGCTTCATGGCGCCCCCGCTCAAGGCCGACAGCGAGTTCTACGTGCTCACCAACCGCCCGATGGCCGTGTGCCCCTTTTGCTCGTCGGAAGCCGAATGGCCCAACGATATTCTGGCGGTCTATGCCCAGCGCGTGGTCGATGTGATCCCCTTCAACGTCAAGATCATCACTCGCGGCACGCTCGAGCTGGGCACTTATACCGATCCCGAACTCGGCTTCGTCAGCCGCGTCCGCCTCATGGATGCCGTGCAGGAACGCGCCTGAGTCCATCCGGCGCTTCCCCAATCTCAGCTTGTCATTCCGGGGCTTAGTCCCGGAATCCGGCAGCAGCCTGTGCCCGCGCCACCCGCATCGGCTTCCCTCCCGACCCCACCGGCATAATCGATACTCCGGCCCCCGCGAGCCCTCATGACCCTCGGCCTTCACATCACCGACCTCGAGGTCAAAGCCCCGTCGGGCCGCATGCTGCTCGCCGTCCCCACGCTGTCCCTCGCCCCCGGCACGTGCCTTGGCGTGCGCGGCCCCTCAGGCGCCGGCAAATCCACCTTCCTCTTTTCCATTGCCGGTCTTGCCGAAAACGCCACCGGTGCCATCCGCTGGGGCGAAACCGACCTGATGCCGTTTTCCTCTGAGGCGCGCGCCACCTTCCGCCGCCGCAATGTCGGCATGGTGTTTCAGGATTTCCTCCTGTTTGAGGAACTCTCCGCCGCCGCCAACGCCGCCCTCCCCGGCGCCTACGCCAGCCGCTCGCGCCAGTCAGCGATCGCCGACACCGCCAGATCCGTCCTCGCCCGCCTCGGCATTTCCCACGGCGCGCGCACCGTCGAAAGCTTTTCGGGCGGCGAGCGCCAACGCGTCGCCATCGCCCGGGCTCTGGCCGCCGATCCGGCCATCATCCTCGCCGACGAACCCACAGCCAGCCTCGACCGCTCTACCGCCGACGCGCTGATCGACGATCTCATCGCCCTGGTCCGCGACACCGGCAAGACCCTTGTCGCGGTCAGCCACGATCCGCACGTCTACACCCGCATGGATCGCGTCATCGAAATCGTCGACGGCAAAATCGCATCCGACGAGACGATCGATGCGTAACGTGAGTTCCAACGCCACCCCAGCACAGCCCTCATCCCCGTCCCTTTCCCCTCTGAGGGAGAAGGGAGTTCCTCGCGCCGCTCTTGAGTTCTTGTATAGACGCCGCAACGGCTACCCTTCTCCCCCTGAGGGAGAAGGTGGGCTTTCGCTGAAAGCGAAAGGTCGGATGAGGGGTGCGCAGCGCGTCCACAGCCGCTCACCTCTGGGTTTTCTTATTCACCTTCCTGCCCACGCCACGGAAGGCATGACCATCCACAAGCCAGCCCAACCGCCGGGCCCCACAGCGATATCATGAACCCCCTCAGCCCCCTCTACCGCGCCATCGAATGGCTGCCGGTCACAGCGCAGGACGCCATCGTCCTTATCGTCCTGTTGCTCCCTGCCCTGATCGTGGGTGGCCTCGTCCTGTTCGGCTATCGCCCCTTCTCCCTCGTGCGCGCCATGCTCTGGCGTTTCCGCTGGACCAACACGCTCTTCATCGCCCTGATCGCCATATCGGTCGGCATAGGCGTCGGCCTCATCGCCCAGGAGCGTGGCCTGCGTCAGGGCACCGCCCGCGCCGCCGATCCGTTCGATCTGGTGATCGCCGCCCCCGGCAGCGAAATCACCATGCTGTTCGCCGCCGTCTATCTCCAACCCTCCGACGTCCCCCTGCTCTCGGGCGATATCTACGACCGGGTCGCCACCGCTCCCGACGTATCGCTGGCCGCTCCCATCGCCTATGGCGACAGCTTCAATTCCTATCCCATCGTCGGCTCCACCGCCCAGTTTGTCACTCACATGTCCGAAGCCCTCGCCGAAGGCGAGATGTTTGCCGCCCACGCCGATGCCGTCATCGGCGCCCGTGTCGATCTCTCCATCGGCGACAGCTTCACCCCCGCCCATGGCGTGGGCGACGCCGCCGAGCACGACGCGCACGCCCATGTGGAATACACGGTCTCGGGTCGCATGCAGCCCACCGGCTCTCCTTGGGATCGCGCCATCATCGTGCCCGTCGAAGCGGTATGGGAAATCCACGGCCTCGCCAACGGGCACGCTCCCGAAAACGCCGACCAGCTCGGCCCACCCTTCGATCCGGACTATTTCCCCGGCACGCCGGCGATCCTGGTTTCAGCCGAACAGCTCTACGTCAACTATGCGCTGCGCGCCCAGTTCACGACAGCCGAAACCATGGCCTTCTTTCCCGGTGCCGTCCTCGCCAGCCTGCATTCGCTGATGGGCGACGTGCGCCAGGTGATGAGCATCATGGCCATCGTCACCCAAATCCTCGTCACCGCCGGCGTCCTTGCGGGGCTGGTCATCCTCACCCGCCTCTTTGCCCGCCGCCTCGCACTGCTCCGCGCTCTGGGCGCCCCGGCCCGGTTCGTTTTCTCGGTGGTCTGGTCCTATGCCGCCACGTTGATTTTCCTCGGCGCCATCGGCGGCGTCGCCGTGGGCTTTGCCGCCGCCGCGATCATCTCGCGCATCGTCACCGATCAGACCGACATTCTGGTATCCGCCACGCTGAGCTGGCCCGAGTTCCACCTGGTCGCCGGCTTCGTCAGCCTCACCGTCATTCTCGCCCTCGTCCCCGCCTTCATTGCTTTGTCACGACCCGTAGTTACAGATCTGCGCAGTTAGTTTATAACATTCAGCACACGAAACTGGATCATGATCAGAGCCGCCGTCCTCTCCCTCGCTCTCCTGGCCACCCCCGCCTTCGCGCAGGAAGTCCACGACGGTCATGAGGATCACGACGACCATGTCGCCGAGGCCAACGGCATCCGCGCCCTGCACGCCTGGACCAACGCCACCAGCGGTTCTACCGCGCTAGTGTATGTCGAGATCGAAAACGGTTCGGACGCCGAAGTCATCCTGACGGGCGGCGAGACCGAAATCGCCCAGTCCGTCGAACTGGTGGGCCTGCAGAACTCAGGCGGCGAGCTTTCCTACACCGCGATCCCCGAAATGCCGATCGCTGCCGGCTCGGAAATGGTCCTCTCCCCCAACGGCCTCGCCCTCCAGCTCAACGGCCTCAGCGAGGCTCTGGTCGAAGGCGAGCATTTTCACATCGATATCGAATTCGGCGACATCCATCTCGACACCTCCGTCGAAATCCAGTCCGCCACCGCCACCCAGCACAGCCACGCCGGGCACAATCACTAGAGTGTAGAAGACCGCACCACGCGCTTCTCTTCTCCCCTCGTCGTCCTCGGGCTCGACTCGAGGACCCACGACCTCTCACCGGCCCTCAGAAGATCCGACAAACCCCATCATCTCCCCGGTCTCTTCCGCATCCCCCCAATTCACCGCCCCCTGCTGCCGCCACGGCATCGCCCCCGCGCCATCCACAACCACCGTGCTCGGATATCCCAATATCGCGAACGCGTTCCCCACATTCCCCTCGACCTGCCGCCAGCTTTCCAGCCCCACGCCCAGCTCGTCCAGAAACGCGGCCACCCGCTCGTAATCGAGCGTATCCACCGAAACGAGCACCAGCCGTTCGCCCAGGTCCTCCGCCTCGGCGAAAGCCTCCAACTCGGGCAATTCCTCCCGGCAGGGCGCGCACCACGTCGCCCAGAAGTGGAGAATGGTCGGTCCCTCGACAAGCTCGGAAAGATCCACTATCCGCCCGCTGCCATCCTCGAGCATCACCGCCGGCTGCGCCGACGCGTTCGCGCCGAACGCCAGCCCGGCCAAAAGAGCAAGTGCCAAAGTCCTCGTCATGTGCCCTCCCTACCGCGTCCCGATGACCCTGCGGTGACACATTCCCTCGCGCGCCGGTGGCTGCTAAGACGGTGCCAAATACCCGAAGGCCCCCCATGCACGATATCATCCGCGCCATCCTCTCCTCCTCGGTTTACGACGCCGCCGTCGAGACTCCGCTCGAAAAGATGGGTCCACTTTCGGACAAGCTCGGTCGCCCGGTGTTCCTCAAGCGCGAAGATTTGCAGCCGGTCTTTTCCTTCAAGCTGCGCGGCGCCTACAACAAGCTCGCCTCCCTCACCGAGGCCGACAAGGCCAAGGGTGTCATCTGCGCCTCGGCCGGCAATCACGCACAGGGCCTCGCCTATTCGGCCACCCGCATGGGCCTGCGCTCCGTCATCGTCATGCCCACCACCACCCCCTCGATCAAGATCGAGGCCGTCAAGCGCCTGGGCGGCGAAGTGGTCATCCACGGCGACGCGTTCGATGACGCGCGCCTGCACGCGCTGGCTCTGTGCGATGCCCAGAACCTCACCTTCGTGCATCCCTATGACGACACCGAAGTCATTGCCGGCCAAGGCACCATCGGCATGGAAATCCTGCGCCAGCATGGGGGCCCAATCGCCGCGCTCTATCTCCCCATCGGTGGCGGCGGTCTGGCTGCTGGTGTAGCCGCTTACGCCAAATTCCTCAGACCTGACATCAAGATCATCGGCGTCGAGCCCGAGGACGCCGCCTCGATGAAAGCCGCCCTCGCCGCCGGCCGCCCCGTCCCGCTCAACGAGGTCGGCATCTTCGCCGATGGCGTCGCGGTCAGGGAAGCGGGCGAAAAGACCTTCGATATTCTCAAGGATACGCTCGACGATATCGTCACGGTTTCCACCGACGAGATCTGCGCCGCCATCAAGGACATTTTCGAGCACACCCGCGCCATCGCCGAACCGGCCGGCGCCGTCTCGCTGGCCGGCCTGCGCAAGCACGCTCCGACGCTGCAAGCCCCGGGCGCCGCCATCGCCATCTGCTCGGGCGCCAACATCAATTTCGACCGCCTGCGCCACGTCGCCGAACGAGCCGAGCTGGGCGAGCGCGCCGAGGCCGTCCTCGCCGTCACCATCCCGGAAAAGCCCGGCTCCTATCGCGCCTTCATGCGGCTTTTGGGTGCCCGCGCGGTCACCGAGTTCAATTACCGCATCGCGCCGGGCAACAGCGCCCACATCTTCGTAGGGGTCGGCCTCAAGGGCGGAGATGCTGAAAAGGCCGAGCTCATCGCGCTGCTGCGCGAGCACGGCCATAAGGTCCTCGACCTGTCCGACAACGAGGTCGCCAAGCTCCACATCCGCTATATGGTTGGCGGCCGCGTCGAAGGTTTGCGCAATGAATTACTCTACCGCTTCGAATTCCCCGAACGCCCCGGCGCGCTCCTGAAATTCCTCGAAGGCCTGGCGCCCGATTGGAACATCTCACTGTTCCACTACCGCAATCACGGCTCCGACTACGGCCGTATCCTCGCCGGCATCCAGGTCCCGCCCGCCGAACGGGAAGCGTTCGAAGCCTATCTCGACACCCTCGGCTACGCCCATTGGGATGAAACCGACAACCCGGCCTATTCCATGTTCCTGGCCGCCGCCGGTTAGACCCGGGCTCGTGGCCCGGGTCTGGGTCTTATCCCAGAAGGCCGGGCAAAAAGGTCACCATCTGCGGGAAGGCAACCATCAGTAGCGTGATCGCCATGGTGATGGCGACGAATGGCCAGATATCGACCTTGAACACCGATATCTTGGCGATATCGGCGGCAATGAAGAGCTGCAGCCCCACCGGTGGCGTTATCGTTCCCACCATAATGGTGACGATCACGACCATGGCGAACTGGAGCTGATCGATGCCGAAGGTCGAAACCAGCGGCATGAAGATCGGCACGAAGATCAGCATCGCCGCCGTGCCTTCGACGAACAGCCCGATGATCAGGAACAGGCCGATGACGATCATCATGAAGATCATCGGATCGTCGGTGACCGACCCCAGCCACCCCTGCATCATAAAGCCGAAGCCCGACGTGGTGAGCGCGAACCCGAACACCGACCCGGCCGCGATGATGAACACGGGCACCGCCGTCGCCTCCACCGTTTCGGCCAGGATGGGCAGCATGTCCTTGATGGTCAGTTCGCGATAAACGAAGAACCCCAGGAACAGGGCGTAGGCGCAGGCGATCACCCCCGCTTCGGTGGGCGTGGTCGCCCCGGTGAAGATACCGCCCAGGATGAATACCGGCGCGAGCAGTGCCGGCAATGCACCGAGCACCGGCCTCAACCGTCCCTGCCAGGGCGTATATTCATCGCGCGGATAGCCACGACGCACGGCGAGGAACCAGACGACGAGCATCATCCCGATCCCGATCACCAGACCGGGAATGACCCCTGCGAGAAACAGCGCGCCGACCGAGATATTGGTCACCGACCCGTAGATCACCATGGTGATCGAAGGCGGAATGATCGCCCCGATCGTTGCCGAAGCCGAGTTGACGCCTGCGGCGAAGCCCTTGTCATAGCCCTGCCTTGCCATGTGCGGGATCAGGATGCGCCCCTGCGACGCCGCGTCGGCGGTCGCCGAGCCCGACATGCCGGCGAAAAAGATCGACGCCAGCACGTCCACCTGCGCCGATCCGCCCGGAAAGTGCCCGACAAACCCCTTTGCCACGCCCAGCAGCCTGTCGGTCAGCCCGCCACGGTTCATGATGACGGCAGCGAAGATGAAGAACGGCACGGCCAGAAGCGTATAGGAATTGACCGCTCCCAACATGCGCTCGGCGGCGATGGTCACCGGCATCCCGCCCACGAACAGCGAGAGCATCCCCGCCACCAGCATGGCGGCGGCCACCGATGTTCCCGTCAGCAGCAGAACGACGAAGGAGATGAGAAGAACCGCAAGCTCCATCACACCACCTCATGGGGTGTTGGCGCCGTTTTCGCCCGCCGCGAGAGAAGTCCGCGAACCACATAGATCAGCGCCAGCCCGGCGCCCACCGGCACCGCGAGGTAGAAGATCACCCGAGGCACGCCCTGCACCGTGTAAAACGTCGTCGCGCGGTACTGCCAGGCCGTGAGCGCACCCGACCAGAGCATGATCGCGACCGCCGCCAGTTCCACGAGACGCCGGAACGTATCGGCCACCAGCCACTGTTTATCCGGCAGGAGCCCCACCAGCGCATCGAGTTTGATATGGGCGTCCTTGGCGAACGCCACGGCCACCCCGAGGAAAGTGATCCAGACGAACAGATATCGGCTGACTTCCTCGGCCCAGGCCTGGGGGTTGCCGAAAAAGAAGCGCAGGACGACCTGAATGAAGGTGAGAACGACGATGGCGGCCACCAGAATCGCCCCCACGGCAAGGAGCAGCCGCACGAAGCGGCTGTCCTCATTGTGCGAGATTGGCTCCATTATTGCGCCGCCAGCAGGTCGAGCAATTCGGCTGATCCGTCGCCCCGCGCCCGGACTTCCTCGATCAGCGGGGTCATGGCGTCGCGCCATTCCTGCGGATCGGCCGGGTCGGCAACCGTCACCCCCGCTTCGGCCAATAGATCGTAAGCAGCCTGCTCAGCGGGAATGTTGACCTCCTCGTCGAGCGCCTGCGTGATCTGAATTGCAGCGGTTTTCAAAAGCTCTTGGTCTTCCGGCGGAAGCGCCGCGAACTTTTGTTCGTTCATGGCGAACAGCATCGCCCCGAACATATGCCCGGTCTTAAGCAGCGATCCCGAGACCTCCTCGAAATGCATGTCGAGCGCCGTTGCGGGAGGCGAATCCAGCCCCTCGGCCACCCCCGTCTGCATAGCCGTATAGACCTCGCCCCAGGTTACCGGGGTGGGCCGCGCGCCCATCAGTTCAAACATCTTGATGAACACATAGTTCTCCGGCGAGCGGATTGTCATTCCTTGCATTTCGGCGATGGTCGTGGGCGGGGTTTCGGCTGTGAACAGCAGGTCGCGGAAGCCCAAGCCGAAATAGCCCAGAACCTCGATATTGCCCGCCTCGCGCATGCCGTCGGCCAGCGCCTCGCCGAACTCGCCCCGGAAGGCGGTGCTGGCGTGGTCCCAGTCGCGGAACACGAAGGGCAGCGAGGTCACCGACATGGGCGCCCACACGTGATCGGTGATCCCGGTCGAGGTGATCGAGATATCCACCGCCCCCTGATTGACGAGGTCGAAGGCCTCGCGTTCCTGCCCGAGCTGGGCGGCGGGGAACACCTGTATGGTGATCCGCCCCTCGCTCATTTCGTTGACCGCTTCGGCAAAGCGGTTCGCCGCAAGGTCCGCGGCCCCACCCACGGCGTGATGGTGGCCGAGCCTGAAGGTCTGCGCATTGGCAAACCCGGCAAGCATGGAAACCGCGGCAAAAGCGGCGGCTCCCAGAAGGTGTTTAATCCCCATAATGTTCTCTCCTTTGTTTTTTATTGAAAAAGCCGCGGCCTTTTGCGGGCCGCGGCTTTCGAAAGCTCAGTAGCTGACCGTCTGTCCGATCACCGGCAGTTCGCGCGGAGCGAACCCCAGTGTCAGCAGCCGGAAGCCGTTTTCGGTCACCACCAGAAGGTCCTCGGTGTGGTACATCGATCCCTGCTCGTCGCGCGTGCCGGGCTCGATGTTGATCACCATGCCGGGCTTGAGCGGCGTCTTGTCTCCGGGCCGAAGCATGGGGGTCTCGTGCAGTTCCACCCCGAAGCTGTGCCCGATATGGGGCATGTGGAAGGCGATGCCGTTCTTTTTGAACTCGTCGACGCAGATATGGAACAGGTCCTCGGCGAGGATTCCCGGCTCCACCGCGTTGATCGTCGCCACCTGCGCATCGACCAGCGCCGCGTAGGTCTGCTTCTGCATGTCGCTCGGCGAGCCCGCCGAATAGGTCCGCGCGAAATCGCTGGCATAGGCGCCATAGGTGCCGCCCACATCGAAACGGATCATCTCGCCTTCCTTGGGAGCGATTTCCGGATCGGCGATGTGGTGGGCTTCCGCCGTGCGCTTGCCGCTCGAAAAGCACATGAACAGCGTACCGTCCGCGCCGTAGCTGATGATGTTGGACGCGATCCTGTCCGCCATCTGCCGTTCGGTTTCCCCCAGCTTTGCCGCCGCCATGGCGTCGAGCACGGCGCGATGGGTCTGCTTGGTCGTCGCCTCGAGCAGGTCGATCACCTCGGGCGTCTTGATGGCGCGCACCGCCGCTATCGCCTCGGTCGTATTGACCAGCTTGAGTTCGGGCAGCGCCGCCATCAGCCGCTCATGCGAGCTGGCCGGCAGGTAATCGAGATCCATCCCGATCCGGCCCTTGTCGAGCCCGGCGCTCTTGAGCGCCTTCACCAGCTCATCGATGGGATTTTCGGCAAACTCGATATAGGTGCGCAGATCGGTGATCCAGCTTTCCGAGCGGGTCAGCCCCTCCTCGATCTTGCAAATCACCATGAACGGCTCCTTGTCCGCCGGCAGCACCGCGAAGGCCTGACGCGGGCGGATCTTGCCGACCGTCAGCACATAGGCGCCGGAGACATAGGTGAAATTCTCCGGGCTCATCGCCACCAGCGCGTCCAGCCCCTCGGCTTTGACGAGCTGCATCAATGCATCCCGGTTGGGTACAAACTTCATAACAATGGTCCTCACTTTGCAGCCTTCCGGCCGTTACCCCTCAACGTTGTCACCATTTCGAATTCATTTCAACGGTAAATTACGTGCAAAAAGAGCCTATTATAGGTGCAATCTGCTTATTGATTGCGCACGAAAAACAAACGCGATAAGGCGACTGCGATACCGGAATCTGCTAAGGAAGAAGCGTGATGATCATCAGCCTGGAGGCGCAAATGTCAGCCAAGACCGATACCGAACTGGACAAGGTGATGGCGGAGAATTCGGCATTGATGACCCAGTTCGAACAGGCGCTGATCGTCTCCAAAAACGCCTTCGAGCAATGGGTCGTCCGCTGCGGCGCCGCTGCCGGTATGAAGGGCTTTTCCCCACTCGAACTGCTGGTCCTGCACAAGGTTTCCGGCCACGAGCGGCCCAAGCGGATCGCCGACATCTGCTTTTCCATAAAGATCGAGGATACCCACCTCGTCTCCTACGCCCTGCGCAAGCTGGGCAAGGCCGGCTACGTGCAGAGCCGCAAGCAAGGCAAGGAGACCTTTTATTCGGCAACGGCGGCCGGCGGCGAAGTGGTCGACAACTACAAGGCGGTGCGCCGCAAATATCTTATCCGCTCGCTCTCGATGCTGTCATCGAGCGAGGTCGATCTCGAACATCTCGCCTCGATCCTGCACGCGCTTTCCGGCATCTACGAGCAGGCGGCCCGCAACGTCGAATATTCGCTCTAACCGAGCCAAATCGGCCGATGGCCGGGCGAATCTATTCGCCACCACCTCCACCGCCGTCTCCTCCGCCACCACCGAACCCGCCAGTGTCGGACGCGTCGGCGTCGCCCCGGCTGTCGTGGTGACCCGACGTCGCCATGACAGGCGCCCCCGAATCTCCACCGGTGTCGCCTCGCCGCGAATTGCTGCCCGTTCGCGTGAAGGCCCGGACGAACAGCACGGCAATGCCGAGCAAAACGACGATGGCGAAAATGCCGATAGGTTCGATGGTCATGGCGGCACCCTAGCCTCATGACATAACGCAAGGCAATTGCGGGCGCCTCCATGAACTTTCCATGACATTGCCTCCGGCCCCTTGTCAGCCCGCGCCGCCTGTCGCACACATCGCCCGATAAACAAGGGGACCGCCGATGGCCGAGCACGACGACGATCCATCCAGCACCTGGGGCACGCCCGCCGAAGTCTTTCTCGCTTTTCTCAAGCTCGGTCTCACCGCCTTCGGCGGCCCCATCGCCCATCTGGGCTATTTCCGCGACGAGTTCGTCACCCGCCGCCGCTGGCTGTCCGAAGCCGCCTATGCCGATCTCGTCGCGCTGTGCCAGTTCCTCCCCGGCCCCGCGTCCAGCCAGGTCGGCTTCGGGCTGGGACTGATGCGTGCCGGCCCGCTCGGGGCGCTGGCCGCCTTTCTCGCCTTCACTCTTCCCTCGGCCATCCTCATGGTGGCCTTCGCATTCGGCGCCGCTATGATCGAAGGCCCGATCGGGTCGGGCATCCTCACCGGCCTCAAGATCGTCGCAGTCGCCATCGTCGCGCAGGCCGTCTGGGGCATGGCGAAATCGCTCACCCCCGACCGCCAGCGCGCCACCATCGCGGTTCTCGCGGTCCTCATCGTCATCGCGCTGGGCGGTTCGCTCGGCCAGGTCGCCGCCATCGTCTTCGGCGCGGTCGCCGGATACACGGTCTGCCGCAACCTCGCGCTTCCCGAGGCGGGCTCGATGTCCTTCCCGGTCAGCCGGACCGTCGGTATCGTCGCCCTCTGTGCGTTTTTCGCCCTTCTCGCCGGCCTGCCGCTGCTGGCGGGCACCGGCCAGCCCCTCGCCGTCTTCGATGCCTTCTATCGGGCCGGCTCGCTGGTCTTCGGTGGCGGCCACGTCGTCCTGCCCCTGCTCGAAGCCGAAACCGTTGCACGCGGCTGGGTCGGCGGAGATGGCTTCCTCGCCGGCTATGGCGCGGCCCAGGCGGTGCCCGGCCCGCTCTTCACCTTCGCCGCCTATCTGGGCGCCGTCCTCGGCCCCGAGCCCAACGGCATCGCCGGCGCGGCCATCGCCCTGGCCGCGGTCTTCCTCCCCGGCTTCCTGCTGCTGGTGGGCGCGCTGCCGTTCTGGAACGCCCTGCGCGCCCGCCCCTGGGCGCGCGCCGCGATGGCGGGCACCAACGCCGCCGTGGTCGGCATCCTCGGCGCCGCGCTCTACGATCCGGTGTTCACCTCGGCAATAACCAGCCCCGGCGCTTTCGCGCTGGCGCTGGTCTGCTTCGCACTTCTGATGGTGTGGAAGGCCCCGCCCTGGCTGGTGGTGGTCGTCGCAGCCATAGGCGGGATCGCCGTTTAGCTTGCGATCAGCCGCCGCAGCTTGCCAATCGCGGTCTCCGAGTTTTCCTCATAAGCGATAGTGCCGAAGAACTGCCCGTTCTCATCGAGCAGGAATACCGAAGCGGTGTGATTGACGTTATAGCCGCCGCCTTCGAGCGGCGCCTTCTCGGCCATCACGCCCCAGGCTTCGGTCATCTTCTCGATCTCCGCCGGTTCGCCAGTGAGCCCGGTGATCTTGTCGGAAACCCAGCCCACATACTCGCCTAGCACCTCTGGCGTATCGCGCTCGGGATCGACGCTGACGAAATAGGCATCGACCGCGTCGGCGTCATCGCCGAGTTCGGCGAACCAATGCTGCATGTCGCCCAGCGTCGTGGGGCACACATCGGGACAGTGTGTGAACCCGAAGAACACCAGCGAACGCCGGCCGACGAACACCGAATCGTCCGCGGGCTCGCCCTCATGAGTCACGAGTTGATAGTCCCCCGCCCCATATTGTTCTTCCGGTGCCGCCGCCAATTGCGTGGACCCCGATTGCGGCTGGGAGAATGTGTTCGAATACCACAGCCACCCCGCGCCGACCGCCGCCACGGCAACCAGCGTCCAGAGAACCGTGCGAACCGTCTTGAGCGCACCCATCTCAGTGTCCTTCATGTTCGGAATGATCGCTCATGGACGAAGCGCCGAACGCCTCGACCGCAAGCTCGATTTCGACCTCGCCCGCATGCTCGAAGGTCAGCGTCACCGGCACCGTCTCGCCCTCGACGAAGGGCTGGGAAATCTGCATAAACATCAGATGCAGCCCGCCCGGCGCCAGCGCCACCGTTTCGCCGGCCGGAATGTCCAGCCCGTCGGGCAGTTGCGACATCTGCATCACATCGTTGATCACCGCCATCTCGTGAACCTGCACGTCGGGCGAAAACGAGGACGCCGCCCCGATCAGCCTATCGGCTTCCGTCCCATTGTTGGTGATCGTCACATACCCGCCCCCGACGGGCGCATTGGGCAGGGTTGCGCGGGTGAAAGCGCCCGAAAGCGTCAGATCGCCCACCGTCACCCCGTTCGCCGCGTGGGCATGCGCATCCCCGCTGCCTTCTCCCAGGCTCACCACCGGGTCCCAGCCCATAGCCACGTCGCCGCAATATTGCTCGACGGGAAACACGATATCGCTTTCAGGCGCGTCCTCGGCGAAACTGCCGGTAAAGACGAAGGTTTCCACCGCGTCGTCGGCCACCGAGCCGCCCGACCATTCGATATGGCCGTCCCCCTGGTCCAGCGTCCAGCCGTCCTTGGCTTCCGCCTCGGCATCGACAAAGCCCTCGGGCAAGGTCACCCGCACCCTGTCGGTCGGCGCGCCGTCGCAGCCATGGGGCAGGATCAGCACGCCCCGATAGCTTTCGCCGGGCGCCGAGGTGCCGGTCTCAAATGTCATATGCGCCATGGCAGGCGCCGCGAATGTGCTCAAAGCTGCGGCGGCGAGTGCCACGCGCGAAAGAATGCCGATCATTTTCGATCTCCAGCAAATATAGGTCCAAACATTGGGGAGCGACCGGGTCGCTCCGGGGTTCAGACCAGTGCCGGCGGCGCTCGCGGATTGGCCGATCCATAGCCGTCCTGCTCGCGAACGAGATCATCGGCGAGGATGAACCCGGCATCGGCCAGCGCGACATAAGCCGGCTCGGCCACGCATGGCGCGGGCGGCAGGTCCGCCACCCCGGCGCGGCAGGCATGGCACGGCAGATGACCATCGCCCTCGCCATCGGGGCTGGAGCCGCAAAACGAGAGGTCGGCGACTGTCCATTGCAGCCCGTCATCGACCTGGGCCACGGCAACCGGCTGATGCGCGAACGACAGGAACACCAGCGCCAGCACGGCCAGCGCCTTTACGATCTCCCCGCCGATGTCGCGCACAAGGCCCATGCCCCGGCATCCTTCGGTTCTTGCGTTCGCAAGCCTTTTACACCATTCCGCAACAACGCCAATGCGTCATCTTGCTTGTGCCGGAAGATGACATTCGCCTGAGCGTTTAGTCATACTTATACGCCCTCCACAAGCCTCCTGGCCGATTCCGACATCGCCGTTTCCCGGTGGAGATGCCGTTGCTGGACCCCGGGATTTAATCCCGGGGTGACACGGTGCGACGATGGCACGGCTGCGCCACATCCCTAATCTGTCATTCCGGGATTTGTTCCCGGAATCCAATGCTGACTCGGCCACGGGCACGAAATCCGGTGTGTCACATGCCACTGCCCATACCCAATTTTCACACCCTCCCCAACCCAACTTTCCGCCTTTACATATAGTAATACTATATGCAATTGTTCGCATCGCGGCCCGGACCGGAGGGAGGCTTCGCCCGGCGCCAAAAGGAGGAAAAATCCATGAAATTCGTAAAGCAGCTCGCGCTGGGCGTGAGCACTGTCGCCATCCTCACCTCGGCCGCGATGGCTCAGGATGGTCTGTCCGGCATGACCATCGGCTTTTCGCAGATCGGTTCCGAGTCCGGCTGGCGCGCCGCCGAAACCTCGGTCACCCGATCCGAGGCCGAAGCGCGCGGCATCAATCTGCAGTTCTCCGATGCCCAGCAACGCCAGGAAAACCAGATCCGCGCCATTCGCTCGTTCGTCGCCCAGGGCGTCGATGCCATCCTGCTCGCTCCGGTGGTTGCCACCGGTTGGGAGGAAGTTCTGACCGAAGCGCGCGACGCCGAAATCCCCGTCGTCCTTATGGACCGCGGCATCGACGGCCCCGAAGACCTCTACCTCACCGCCGTCATGTCCGATCAGATTCTCGAAGGCCGCGTCGCCGGCGAGTGGCTTGCCGAAACGGTGGGCGATGAGGAATGCCGCGTCGTCGAGCTTCAGGGCACCGTCGGCTCCTCGCCCGCCATCAACCGCAAGCAGGGTTTCGAGGAAGCCATCGCCGACTTCCCCAATATCGAGATCGTGCGCTCCCAGACCGGCGATTTCACCCGCGCGCTGGGCAAGCAGGTGATGGAAGGGTTCCTGCGCGCCGAAGGCGGCGGCGCCGACATCTGCGCGCTCTACGCCCACAACGACGACATGGCCGTCGGCGCCATCCAGGCAATCCGCGAAGCCGGTCTCACGCCGGGCGAAGACATCCTCGTCGTCTCCATCGACGCAGTGCCCGACATCTTTACTGCCATGGCGGCCGGTGAAGCCAACGCCACGGTGGAGCTCACCCCCAACATGGCGGGCCCGAGCTTCGACGCGCTCGAAGCCTATCTCATCGACGGGGTCGAGCCCGAAAAGCTCATCATCACCGAATCCACCCTCTACACACAGGACGACGACCCCGAAGGCGAAGCCCAACGCCGCCGCGACCTGGGGTATTGATGGGGTTGGTGTCTGCCGAAAGGCTGCGCACCCCTCACCCCCGACCCCTCTCCCTCAAGGGGAGAGGGGGGCTCATCCGGCAGCGTCGAAGCTCTTACCGAAACGCTGCGGCACTCTACCCTTCTCCCCTTGAGGGATTGAGGAGTGTCCCGAAGGGCAAATCTCTCCGGTGGAGAGATTTGAATGACGAAAGTGGGCCCGCGAAGCCGGGTCGGATGAGGGGTGCGCAGCGCTTGCTGCAAACGCTGGCGCTTCAATCATGCAGGACAGGCTGAACGAACACACCATGCCCGACCCCATCCTCGCCGCCGCCTCGATCGACAAATCCTTCCTCACCCACAAGGTGCTCGATAACGTCGGCATCGAGCTCTACCCCGGCGAGGTCCACGCGCTGCTCGGCGAGAACGGCGCGGGCAAATCCACCCTCATCAAGATCCTGACCGGCGCCTACACCCACGATTCCGGCACCATCACGCTGGACGGCCAACCCATCCACCCGCGCGACACCCGTCACGCACAGGAATTGGGCATCGGCACGGTCTATCAGGAGGTCAATCTCCTCCCCAACATGACGGTTGCCGAAAACCTCTATATCGGCCGCCAGCCCATGCGCCTCGGCTTTGTCGACACCCGCAGGATGGAGCGCGACGCCCGCGACCTCCTCGCCCGCTACGACCTTGCGATCGACGTGGGTGCCCAGCTCGACACCTATTCGGTTGCAATCCAGCAGATCGTCGCCATCGCGCGGGCCGTGGACATTTCCGGCAAGGTGCTGATCCTCGACGAACCCACCGCAAGCCTCGACAGCCACGAGGTGGAAATCCTCTTTTCCATCATCGGTCAGCTTAAATCGCGTGGGATGGCCATCGTCTTCATCACCCACTTCCTCGATCAGGTCTATGAAATCGCAGACCGCGTCACCGTGCTGCGCAACGGCAAGCGCGTCGGGTCACGCCTGATCGCCGGCCTCACCCGCATGGACCTCGTCACGATGATGCTCGGCGAAGCCCTCAAGCAAGAAGACGCGATGCGCATCGGCACCGCTCGGAAGCCGGGCGAGCTCTACGCCTCGTTCCGCAACTATTCCCTCGTCGGCAAGGCCTCCCCCTTCGACCTCGACCTCCACAAGGGCGAGATCGTCGGCGTGGCGGGCCTCCTGGGCTCCGGCCGCACCGAGATGGCCCGGCTCCTGTTCGGCATCGACAAGCCCGACAGGGGCGACTTGACTGTCGCCGGCAAACCGGCCCGCCTCAACGAGCCCCGCGACGCCATCGCGCTCGATTTCGCCTTCGCCCCGGAAGACCGCAAGGTCGACGGCATCGTGGGCGACCTCACGGTGCGCGAAAACATCATGCTCGCGCTCCAGGCCCATCGCGGCTGGATGCGCCCCATGAGCGGCGCCGAGCAGGCCGAACTCGCCGACCGCTTCATCAAGGCCCTCGACATCCGCTGCACCGGCCCCGAACAGCCGGTCAAATTCCTCTCGGGCGGCAACCAGCAGAAGGTGGTCCTTGCCCGCTGGCTCGCCACCAATCCGAAACTCCTGATCCTCGACGAACCCACGCGCGGCATCGACGTGGGCGCCCATGCCGAGATCATCCGCATGATCAACCGCCTCTGCGACGAAGGCATGAGCCTGTTCGTCATCTCGTCCGAGCTCGAGGAAATCACCGCCTATTCCTCCCGCGTCCTCGTCTTGCGCGATCGCGCCATCGCGGGCGAGCTCAGGGGCGAAGCCATCAACACCACCGCCATCATGGAAATGATCGCCAGCGAGCCGGAGGCCGCCCGATGACCCGCTCGCTCATCAAACCCCAATTCATCGCCCTCGCCGCGATCCTTCTCATCAACTGGCTGCTATTCCCCGGCTTCTTCAACCTCTTCATCCGCGATGGCCGCGTCTACGGCTCGCTGATCGACGTCCTCAATCGCGGCGCCCCGGTCGCCATCCTCGCCATCGGCATGACGGCGGTGATCGCCACGCGCGGCGTCGATCTTTCGGTCGGCGCGGTGATGGCGATTTCCGGCGCCGTCGCCGCCACCATGGTGCAGGGAGACGGCAACGCGCTGATCCTTGTCGTCCTCGCCGCGCTCGCCGTCGGGCTGCTCTGCGGCCTCTGGAATGGCGTCCTCGTTTCGGTCCTCGATCTCCAACCGATCATCGCCACGCTGATCCTGATGGTCGCCGGGCGCGGCATCGCCCAGACCATCACCGAAGGTTTCATCGTCACCTTCAACGATCCGGGACTGATCTTCCTCGGCTCGGGCTCCATCCTGGGTCTGCCAACGCCGATCATCATCATGCTGGCGCTCGCGATAATCACCACCATGGTCATGCGCCTGACCGCGCTGGGCCTGTTCATAGAATCGGTCGGCGTCAACCGCTCGGCCTCCTCCTATGCCGGCCTGCGCGCCCGTTCCTTGCTGATCGGCGTCTATGCCTTCGCCGGCTTTTGCGCCGCCATCTCGGGCATCATCGCCGCCGCCGACATCCGTGGCGCCGACGCCAACAATGTCGGCCTGTGGCTCGAACTCGATGCCATCCTCGCCGTGGTCATCGGCGGCACATCGCTGATGGGTGGACGGTTCTCCATTCCCATGTCGGTGGTCGGCGCGCTGATCATCCAGGCGATGAACACCGGCATCCTCGTTTCCGGCTTCCCGCCCGAATTCAACCTGCTGGTCAAGGCGGCGCTGATCATCGTCATCCTCATCGTCCAATCGCCCCTCGCGAGCCGCATCTGGCACTTCGCCGCCCGCCGCCGAGCGCCGCGCCCCGAGGTCAAACCGTCCGAGGCCAGCCCAAGATGAACCCGCGCTACTGGCCGCTCGTCGCCACCGTCACCATCTTCGTCCTCGCCTATGCGCTGGCGGTCATGCAGTTCCCGGCGCTGTTCTCCACCCGCGTTTTGGGCAACCTTTTGACCGACAACGCCTTCCTCGGCGTGGCCGCCGTAGGCATGACCTTCGTCATCCTCTCGGGCGGCATCGATCTTTCGGTGGGCTCGGTCATCGCCTTTTCCTCGGTGCTGATCGCCGTGTTGGTCACCCAGTTCGGAATTCACCCCCTGCCGGCCTTTGCGATCACGCTCACCGTCACCACCCTGTTTGGCGCCACCATGGGCGCGATGATCCATTATCTCGAAGTCCCGCCCTTCATCGTCACTCTAGCTGGCATGTTCCTGGCCCGTGGCGCCACGTTCCTGCTCACCCAGGATTCCATCTCGGTCGATCACGGCTTCTACGATTGGGTCCGCCAGTTCTATTACGTCATGCCCGGCGGCGGGCGCCTCACCTTCAATGGCGGGCTGATGCTGGTGGTGTTCGCCATCGGCACCATCGTCTGCCACCGCACCCGCTTCGGCTCCTACGTCTATGCGCTGGGCGGCAATCCCCAGTCCGCCGCCCTGCTCGGCGTCCCCGTGGCCCGCACCACCATCGGCATCTATGCGGTTTCGAGCTTTCTTGCCGGCGTCTCGGGCGTCGTCTATTCGCTCTACACCTCCTCGGGCTATCCGCTGGCGGCAGTCGGTGTCGAACTCGACACCATCGCAGCCGTGGTCATCGGTGGCACGCTGCTCTCGGGTGGCTTCGGTTTCATGCTGGGGTCGCTGGTGGGTGTCTTCATCCAGGGGATGATCCAGACCTACATCGTCTTCGACGGCACGCTGTCGAGCTGGTGGACCAAGATCGTCATCGGCGGCCTGCTCTTCGGCTTCATCGTCATGCAACGGGTCATCATCGCGGCATCCAAACGCCGCTGGCGGCGGCGAGGTCCCGCCGCCGCCTGAAGATCGGCGCCATTCAAGCGCTGTTGAGGTGCAGGATATTGCCGTCGGGGTCCTTGAACCACACCATGCGGAAATTGTCCGCCTTGTGGATGCCGTCCTCGTAATCGGCGCCCATCTCGGGATAGTGCTCGAAGGTGACGCCCTTGGCGCGCAGATCGGCCACGATCGCCTCGATATCGTTGCCGCAATCCCAGACCACGGCATTGGCCTTGTTGGTCCCGGCAAAATCGGATGGATAGACAAGCAGATATGTCGAACCGGTCTTATAGACCAGCACCCCGCCCATCCCGTCCTCCTCGAGTTCGAGCCCCAGCGTGTCGCTGTAGAACCTCCTCGCCCGCTCGATATCGCTGACCGCGACTATGGCCGAGGAGATCTTGTCCTTGAGTACACTCATGATGGTTCTCCTTGTGATTACGACACAAGGACGCGCGGTGCGCCCGGGTTCCGACAGCCCGCGCAAAAAAGAGGCGGGAGAAACTCCCGCCCCTCGGATTCATTTGCTGGCGTTCACCGCGCGGCGGTAACCTGTTCGGTGGTCAAAATCCCGAACTCATTGCCCCAGGCGTTGCGGATATAGGTCCCGATCTGGGCGATATCCTCGTCGCTGAGCTGGTTGCCGAATGCAGGCATGTAGCCGAAGCCATGAACGATGGTGTTGGCGACGAAATCGGCATCGGCCAATTCGCCATTGCCCGCCAGAACGGCGCCCGCGCCGCCCTGTCCGCCCGCGCCATGGCAGGCGGCGCAATTGGCCGCGAATTTGGGAGAGCCCAGATTGGCCACCTCCTGCACGTCGGACTCCTCGGTGATCGCGCCGGTCTGCTCGGCGCCATCGTCCTCTGCCGCGCCTTCATTGCCGGTGTTGGGGTCCTCCCATTCCTGCAAATTCTCGCCGCCGCCGGCGGCGGCACCTGCATTGTCACCCGAGGCGATCCCGAGCGAGCCGCCCTCTTCGCCATAGGTGAAGATCAGGATCGAGCCGGGATTGTGCAGCACGGAGGTGTTGAGCCCGTCGCCGAACTTCTGGGCCGCCGAACCGAAGGCGTCGGTCGCGATGAACACCGTGCCGCCATCGGGCGAAACGATCACGTCGCGATACCGGTTCTGGGTCGAAAGCCAGGCTTCGGGCAGCCCGTCGGCGTCCTGCCCATCCTCGGTGAGATGCTGCACATAGAGCGTGCCGTGCTTGAGCGTCGGGATCAGCAGCGAATTGTCCCATTCGGGAATGCCGCCTTCGCCCGCCTCGTAATAGAGCACCGAGGAGGGCGCGATGGTGGGATCGCAGATATAGCCGCAAATCTGGCCGAACTCATATCCATCCTCGACGGTGAAATAGGTCGCGATCGGATCGATCATCTCGCCTTCGAAATCGCTTTCGGCGAATTGCGGCACGTCGTCGGGCAGCGGATCGGTGTTGGTGTCCACGCCCTCGGGCGCTTCGCTCCAGTTGATATAGGTGTAAGCCTGGTCGTCGATGAGGCCGGCCACATTGGGCCAGCCGTAATTGCCGCCCGGTTGGATGATGTTGAACTCGTCGTCCGAAGCCGGTCCGTGTTCGACCTCATAGAGCGTGCCGTCCGGCCCGAAGCCGATACCCTGCGGGTTGCGGTGCCCATAGCTCAGGATGTGGCTCGTAACGCCCTCGATCTCGGGATTGTCCTCGGGGATCGAACCGTCCAATTCCATGCGCAGGATCTTGCCCGAATAGGTGTGCCAGTCCTGAGCCTCCACCTCCTCGGCGGTCGGCAGCACCTGCGCCATGTTGGGCCGGCGCAGATTGCGCCCGAAATTGGCGCCCTGCTCGCCGATCGAATAATAGAGCTTCATATCCGGCCCGATCACCACGCGCCCGGCATTGTGATCGTTCCAGGCCGGCAGGCCTTCGATCACCACCTGCGGGTCGACCAGTTGCTGGAGATTGTTGTCCCAGGTGTACCGCACGATCTGCGCCGAGGGATCGGGCTCTTCGGCCGTGCCGTTGTTGATCGTATAGGAGAGATAGACGTAGTCGTTGCCCGTATCCTGAAGCAGTTCGGGATGCAGCGCGAGGCCGAGCAGTCCTTCATGCTGGGGGCCGGTATAGACGTCTTCGAGCGTCAGCAGCACCTGCTGGGCGCCGGTCGAAGGATCGACACGGGTCACTTCCCCGCTCGTGCGCTCGGTCACCCAGATCATGTCGTCGGGGGCCCAGCGCATCGCCCAAGGGTTGGAGAGCGCCGTGGTCAGCACGCGCGAGGAGAACAGATCGTTCTGGCCCTGGGGGATTTCGACCGGGGTCTCCTGCGCCATCGTCAGGCTTGTTGAAAGCATGAGAGCCGCCGCAACGGCGCCTCCGGCGATAATGCGCGCAAGCGAAATGGTGCCCGCGCCTGATGCATGCCGCGTTGCCATGAGCAATCTCCTATCTGAAAATGAATGCAGTCGTGAGGAAGCGGCCACCGCCAAGGCGGTGGCAACCAGCCCAACGCTGTTCTTATCCCCAAGGTTCCCTCGGTCGGGAAAAAAGCGGATCAGACCCCGCAGGAAGCTCTCACCGGCTCGATTGCGGCCTCGATTCCCTCCATCAGAAAGCTGACGGTTACCGAGCGCTGGGCCTGCGGCGTCGCGCGCACATAGAGCCTTTCGGTTTGCAGCAATTGCTCGATCACCGTCCGCGCGTCGGATTCTTCGTAAAACCCCAGCGCCGTGCGGTCGGGGCTCAATTCGAGCGACTGGCTGCGCGGCGGCTGGCGATCGTATTGCAGGGTGATCGTCCCGCTCTGGGATGTGGGCGTGCCCATGAACTGGCCGGCAAAGGCAAATTGCACCGCAGGCACGCCATCCTGGCAAAGGATGGTCAGCCGGGCCGGCGCGCGACCGCGCGGCAGCGCCGGAATGAGCTGTTCGGACTGGATCGCGGCGAAGGGCAACTCGGTCCCCTCGATCTGGGAAACCTCCACCCCGCTGGCCCACATGCCCTGCGCCGGCATCTCCGTCTCCGGATCGCCGCCGGTGAACTGGTCGGAGCGGAACAGCGAGTCATAGCATTGAAGCCGCTCGGTGGCCGGCCCGATGGCCGCGCAGCGCTCGGGCGAGGGTTGGGCCATGGCCGGCATTGCCGCCGACAGCGCCCCCACCAATGCCAGCACCACCGCCACGCGTTTTTCCGCCATGCACCCACTCTCCCACATTTTTGTCGTTGCCGCCAATGTGGTGGGCTGGCCCGCGTAAGTCCATACGGTTTCACGATGTTGTTTGGCGCGAGGGTATCCCGAACCATTTGGTCAACGCTTCGGCAAGCCCATCGTCTCCGCCCTCGCCCACCCAGGCCACATGCCCATCGGGCCGGATCAGCGCCGCGCTTGGCGCGGGAACAGGTCCGATGACCGGCAGCTCCCATGCCCCCTCGTACCGGGCCTCCACCAGTCGAACCGGCTCGCCGACATCGAAAGCGCCCGGCTCCCCGAGATTGAGCAGCACCGGCCGCCCATCATGGAGCAAGCCATAGACCCGCAGCGGCCCATCCTGCCCCGTCAGCTCCAGATCGGGCATCCGCCGCCCGACCAATGGATGGCTACCACCCAGATCGTAATGGACATCGAGCCCCGATATCATCCCGGCGAAGCGCTTGCGCGGCTCGTCCATGCCCAGCAGTTCGGCCATGGTTTCGCGCAGGGCCCGTGTGCGCTCCTCGGCCCGCCGCAGCAGCGCGACCTGCGCCATGGTGTTGCGCAGCACGCGGGCCGCCACCGGGTGGCGTTCGTCATGATAGGTATCGAGCAGATCGGCCGGAGCACTCCCATTGACCACCCGTGCCAGCTTCCACCCCAGGTTCACCGCATCCTGCACCCCGATGTTAAGCCCCTGCCCGCCGGCCGGATAGTGGATATGGGCCGCGTCGCCCGCCAGCAGCACCCGCCCCTTGCGATAGGCCACCGCCTGCCGCGTCATATCGGTGAACCTCGAAATCGAAACCGGGCTGTGGATGCCGTAATCGGTGCTATAGACAGCAATCAGCGCCGCGCTCAGATCGGCCAGCGTCGGTTCGCCCGTTCGGCCCAGTTCCTGCTCGGTCACCATCACCCGCACCGGCTGGCCCTCGCCCATCCTGCTCAGCCCGTGTATTCCCATCGCGTCGTGGCGCGCGCCCCATTGAGGCTCTTCGGCCACCTCGACCTCGGCGATCAGATGGCTGATCGTGGGGTCCCATCCCACGAACTCGATCCCCGCTGCCTTGCGCACGACGCTTCGCCCACCGTCGCACCCTACCAGATAGGCCGCCCGCAGCGTCCCGCCATCGCCAAGGTTCACAGCAACCCCCGCTTCGTCTTCGACGAACCCGGTCACCTCCGCCTCGCGATAATACCTCACCGCCAGTTCCTCGACCCAGCCGGCGAGAATGCGCTCGATATGGTTTTGCCACAGCGCCAGTCCGTAATTGTGCCGGGTGGGGAAATCGCTGATATCGAGCGGTATCCAGGCAAATCCGGCGACCTGCGCCACCTGCCCCGCATCGAGGAACCGATCTGCGATGCCGCGCTGATCGAAGATCTCGATGGTGCGCGAATGCAACCCGCCTGCCCGCGACCCCACCAGTTCCTGGCCCGCGCGTCGCTCGACGATCGCCACGTCGACGCCCGCCAGCGCCAACTCGCCCGCCAGCATCAACCCGGTCGGCCCGCCGCCGGCGATCACCACCTCATGTTCGCTCATCCCCACTTCCTCGGCCGTCCGTTTCAGGACGCCCGAATCTAGCGAGAAAACCCTGCTCGCCAATTCTTGAACTGAATTCTTTTGCCCCCAGATATGTCATGGCCCCTGGCGGCCCTCCGGCTCCTCTCCCGTTCTCTCTAATTTAACGAAGTTACTCCAGTTTGCCGCACGGGGGAGGCTCGCTGGGTTCGGCGGGCCGTTCTTGAGACACCAACGCTCGAGGAGATCAGTCGAACTCTAATTATCGTCCGGAGCCGGCACACGGCCCTTTAGTAGAGTTTGACTATGCTCAAGATCGTCACCGGCAGCATCGGCCGCCGCATGTCGTTTTTGCTCGTAATGTTTGTCGTCGGCTTCGTCGCGCTCGCGAGCTTCCAGCTTTCCACTACCCATTCCAATCTGATCGAGCTCAAAAAGCAGGAAATCCAGAGCGTCGTCCAGGCGAGCGTTTCCATGCTCGACAGCTTCAACGCGCGCGTCGAGGCAGGCGAAATGACGCTCGAAGAGGCGCAGACGCAGGCCAAGGCCGCGCTCACCGCCGTCAGCTATTCGGGCGACGACTACGTCTTTGCCATCACCCATGACTACATCATGGTGGTCAACCAGAACCCCGACGTTGTCGACACCTATATGCGCGACCGCACGGACTCGCGCGGCAAGCGCTTCATCGAGGAATACACCGATGGCGCCCGCCTCGATGGCTCGATCTTCACCACCTTCGGCTACGACGCCAACGCCTCGCTGGGCGAGGTGGACAAGCTCTCCTATGTCGAAAACTACGCCCCCTGGGGCTGGGCCATCGGGACCGGGGTCCTCCAAACCGATATCGACGCCATCTACCAGAACAATCTGATCACCAGCGGCGGCATCGCCCTTGCGATCATCGCCTTCCTTTCGATCGCCGGCTGGATGCTGTCGCGCAGTCTCACAAAGCCCATCAACACGCTCAACGCCCAGATGGTCCAGATTGCCGATGGCGATTTCGACGTCGAAATCGGCGGCACCGACCGCGCCGACGAGTTGGGCACCATGGCCCGCTCCGTCGAAGTGTTCCGCGACAACGGCAAGAAGGTCACCGAGATGACCGAGGCCGAAGCCGCCCGCATCATCCACGATCAGCAAGCCCGCACCGAAATGATGGCCGAGCTTCAGGAGGCTTTCGGCGACGTTGTCGATGCCGCCATCGCCGGCGATTTCTCCAAGCGCGTCCCGGCCAAATTCCCCGACGCCGAACTCAATGCGCTGGCCGGCTCGGTCAATACGCTGGTCGGAACCGTCCACGAAGGTCTCGACGAAACCAGCCAGGTGCTCGGCGCCCTCGCCAATACCGACCTCACTCGCCGCATGGAAGGCCAATACCAGGGCGCGTTCGCAACGCTCAAATCCGACATCAACTCGGTCGGCGACAAGCTTGCCGAGATCGTCGGCCAGCTTCGCGAAACCTCGAATGCCCTCAAACTCGCCACCGGCGAAATCCTCTCGGGCGCCAACGACCTCTCGGAACGCACCATCAAGCAGGCCGCGACCATCGAGGAAACCTCAGCCGCGATGGAACAGCTCGCCACCACCGTGGTCGACAATGCCAAAAAGGCCGGCGCTGCCAGCGAAAAGGCCGGCAGCGTCTCGCGTTCGGCCGAAGAGGGCGGCCAGGTCATGGCCAATGCCAACGTCGCCATGGAGCGCATCACCACCTCGTCGGCCAAGATTTCCAACATCATCGGCATGATCGACGACATCGCCTTCCAGACCAATCTTTTGGCGCTGAACGCCTCGGTCGAAGCGGCTCGCGCCGGGGAAGCCGGCAAGGGCTTCGCCGTGGTCGCCGTGGAAGTGCGCCGCCTCGCCCAGTCCTCGGCGGAGGCCTCGAGCGAAGTCAAGGCGCTGATCGACCAGAGCGCCGTCGAGGTCAATGCCGGCACCAGGCTCGTCGCCGAAGCCGCCGGCAAGCTCACCGCCATGCTGGATTCGATCCGCGCCACGAGCGAACTGATGGACGGCATCGCCGGCGACAGCCGCGAACAGGCCTCGGCCATCGAGCAGGTCAACGTCGCCGTCCGCCAGATGGACGAGATGACCCAGCACAACGCGGCGTTGGTCGAGGAAATCAACGCCTCGATCGAGCAAACCGAGCGTCAGGCAACCGAGCTCGACCGCGTGGTGGACGTGTTCACCCTCGCCGACACCCGCCAGTCCGCCGAGGCCCGTGCCCCGGGCATCAAGGGGCTGCAACAAAAGGTCCGCGCCGCTGCCAAGACCTATCTCAGCCACGGCAACGCGGCCATCAAGGACGATTGGTCCGAATTCTGATCGAACCTGCAAAAAAGGGCGCCCATCGGCGCCCTTTTTCAGGTCAACGTGAAGCGACGCGTCCAACCCCTCCCGCACCGCCAGCAGCGTTGCGGATCATCCCCCCAATCACCCCAACAACATTTCCAGAATATCGTCATGGATACCCCGCCAGTCTTCCTCGCTCAGGGGGTGGAAATCGAACCCCCGTAGCAGGAACGCCCCCTCGCAGGCCAGCAGCGCCAGCCGTGTCTTCCTGCCCCGTGGCGTCGATGTGTCCAACTCACTCAGCAGCTTGGCGTAATATTCCGAGGCTCCCGCACGATATCGCGGCGAGCGCATGAAATTGACGATCAGCGCGATGCTGCGCTCGGTCATGAGGGTATCGGCATCCCGGCTACCTTCGATGTGCCCCCGAATTCGGCTCTCCGGCGTATCGCCCGACCTTGCGATCACGTCCTCGGCGATCCGGTCCACCGCCGCGAAGACGCGGTTAAACATGGCGTCGATCAGTGCGTCCTTGGTGGGGAAGGCATAAAGCACCCCGCCCTTGGAAACTCCCGCCTCGGCAGCCACGGCGTCGATGGTCAGCTGAGCCGCCCCCTCCCGCTCCACCACGCGCTCGGCCGCGTCCAGCAATGCATCCCGGTCGATAGTTTGCCGTCTGCCCATTTCACCCCTTTTCAATCCGTCTAGACGGATTTATATATCGCCTTCTCATACAACGCAAATTGAGAAACTCATGTCTGCCCCCAACAATCGGTGGCTCGTGCTGGTTGCCGTGATGCTGGCCTTCACGCCCGTGGTCATCGATATGACCATCCTGCACATCGCGATCCCCTCGCTCACCCTGGCGCTGGGCGCGACGGGCACGGAAATCCTCTGGATCATCGACATCTATCCGCTGATGATGGCGGGCCTGCTCGTGCCCATGGGCACGCTGGCCGACCGGATCGGCCACCGCCGCATGCTGCTCACCGGCCTCGTGGTGTTCCTTTTCGCCTCGGTTGCCGCCGCTTTCGCGCCATCGGCCGCCGCGCTGATCGGCGCGCGGGTGTTCCTCGCCGTGGGTGCTTCGATGATCATGCCCAACATCCTGGCCATCATCCGCCAAACCTTCGAGGACGAAAAGGAACTCGGCATCGCGCTGGGCCTCTGGGGCACCATCGGCGCCGCCGGCGCGGCCATCGGTCCCCTGGCAGGCGGGTTTCTGCTCGAGCATTTCTGGTGGGGTTCGGTGTTCCTCATCAACGTGCCCGTCATGCTGATCGTCTGGCCGCTGGCCTATTTCACCGTGCCGCGCCGCGCGCCTCAGGGGCGGGGCAAATGGAGCATTGGCCAGGCCCTTGTGTTGATCGCTGGCCTCATTGCCACGGTCTATGCCATGAAGTCGGGCTTCAAGCCCGCCAGCGACCCGCTGGTTACGGGCGCCAGCCTTGTCGCCGGCCTTGCCTTGCTCGCCTGGTTCGTCCGCCAGCAGATGCGCGCGCCCGAACCCATGCTGGACCTGTCCCTGTTCGCCATGCCGGCCGTTACCGTGGGCATCGCCATGGCGGTCGTCGTGTCCGGGGCGCTGGCCGGGGTCGAGTTGACCATCGCCCAGGAGCTCCAGTTCGTGGTCGGTCGCTCGCCGCTCGAAGCGGGCCTGTTCATGATGCCGCTGGTCATCGCCTCGGCCCTCGGCGGCCCCATTGCCGGCTACATCACCGCCGTTATCGGGCTCCGGTCCGTCGCCGCGCTCTCCCTGCTGGTCGCAGCCGCCAGCCTTGCGGGGCTGGGGTTGAGCGATTTTCACAACGCCGGCTGGGAGGTGATCATCTTTATGGTGACGCTTGGCTTCTCGCTCAGCGTGGGGCTCACCGCCTCGTCCATCGCTATCATGAGCAGCGCGCCTGCCGCAAAGGCCGGGTCAGCAGGGGCGCTGGAAGGCACGGGCTATGAATTGGGCGCCGGTCTGGGCATCTCGATTTTCGGCGTGCTGCTATCCTCGGTCTATGCCAGCGCCATCAGCATTCCGGGGGCTTTGGCCGACCGTGTGGAGGCCGGCGCCGCCAACTCGATAGGCGAAACCATGATCGCCGCCGAACGGCTCGGCGCCGACGGCGCGGCTCTGGCCGAAGCGGGCCGCACCGCCTTTACCGACGCCCATGCCATCGTGCTGCTCGTCGCCGCGACGGCCATTGCGCTGCTTTCGGTGGCGGTGTTCTTCGCCCTGCGCGGTTATCGCGCCGCAAACACCTCGGCTGCCGCTCACTGAGCGGCGGCGCCTTGGCAAGGACACGCCCGCCACCTAAATGTTACGAACACGTCCCGCCAAAGAGGAGCCCGCCATGCCCAATCACCCCGCCTATGACCTCATCGCCGAAGAACAGGTCCCCGAGGTCAGCGCGCTGGCGCGCCATTACCGGCACAAAAGGACCGGGGCGGAAGTGCTCTCGCTCATCAATGACGACGAGAACAAGGTATTCGGTGTCTCCTTTGCCACGCCTCCCGAGGATTCCACCGGCCTGCCGCACATTCTCGAACATTCCGTTTTGTGCGGATCGGAAAAATTCCCGGTCAAGAAGCCTTTCGTGGAAATGCTCAAGGGCTCGCTCCACACCTTTTTGAACGCCATGACCTTCCCGGATAAAACCGTCTATCCGGTGGCCAGCCAGAACCTTGCCGATTTCTACAACCTCACCGAAGTCTATCTCGACGCCGTTTTCTTTCCCCTTCTCAGCCGCGAGACGTTCGAGCAGGAAGGCTGGCATTACGAGGTCGAAAACCCCGCCGAGCCGATGATCTTCAAGGGCGTGGTTTTCAACGAAATGAAGGGCGCCATGAGCTCCCCCGATCAGGTCAACCACGCCTACGCGCTCCAGTCGCTGTTCCCCGATACTGTCTATTCCAATTATTCGGGTGGCGATCCGCGCGTGATGTCCGATCTCACCTATGAGCAGTTCAAGGCCTTTCACACGCGTTATTATCATCCGTCCAATGCCCAGATCATTTTCTATGGCGACGACGATCCGGCAAAGCGCCTCGACCTTCTCGATCAGGTCCTCTCACGCTTCGAGCGCGGCGAAAAGGCGCCGGCCATCGCGCCCCAGCCGAAGTTCGCCGAGCCGCGCCGCGTTGAAAAAACCTATCCTTCCGATACCGAAAATCCGCGCTCGACCTTCGTCACCCTCAACTGGATGCTCGAGGCGACCGACGATATCGAGGAGCAGCTAGCGCGCACCGTCATGCGCCGCGCCCTTGTCGGCAATTCTGCCGCCCCCTTGCACAAGGCCCTGACCGAATCTGGGCTGGGCGAAGCGGTGATTTCCACCGCCCTCGAAATCGCCCAGCCGGCGCTCAATTTCGGCCTGCGCAATGCCAATGCCGGTGATGCGGACAAGATCGAGACGCTTATACTCAATACCCTCGCCCGGCTCGCCGAGCACGGTATCGACGATGCCACCATCGAAGCGACCTTGAACTCCCTCGAATTCGAGCTGCGCGAGCGAAACACCGGCGGCTATCCGCGCGGCATCGCCTATTTCTTCGGCGCGCTCGGCAATTGGCTCTATGGTCGCGATCCCATCGACGGCCTGCGGTTCGAGCAGGCCCTCGAAGCGCTCAAATCCCGCATCGCTTCGGGTGAAAAAGTCATCGAAGCGATGATCCGCACCCATCTGCTCGACAACACCCACCGCACCACGCTCGTCCTGCGTCCCGACCCCGAACAGGCCGAACGCGAAGAGACCGCCGAGCGGGCTCGCCTCGATGCCGTCCGCGCCGCCATGAACGACAATGAATTGGCCGCCGCCGTCGACACGACCAAAAAGCTAAAGGCGCTCCAGAACGCTCCCGACAAGCCTGAAAATCTTGCGCGCATTCCCACCCTCACGGTCGCCGACCTGCCGCGTGAAGGGGCGACAATCCCCACCGAGGAACTGGCCGTCGAAGGCGTGCGCACGCTCTTTCACGACCTCGCCACCAATGGCATCGTCTATTTCGATCTCGGCTTCGATCTGAAGACGCTGCCGCGCGATCTGCTCCCCTATCTCCCGATCTTCTCGCGGGCTTTAAAGCAGACCGGCACCAGCACTGAGGATTTCGTCGCCCTCACCCAGCGCATCGGGCGCTCGACGGGGGGCGTCGCGGTTTCGCGCATCACCTCTCCCATTCTCGGTAGCGATGAAGCCGCCGCCTATCTTCTGGTGCGCGGCAAAGCGGTGACCGAAAAGACCGGCGAGATGCTGGCCATCGTCAACGACATATTGACCGATGCCCGGCTCGATAATCGCGACCGCATCCGCCAGATCGTCGCCGAAGACAAGGCGCGCTCGGAAGCCTCGCTCGTTCCGGCCGGCCATCAATACGTCTTCGCCCGCCTGCGCTCGACGCTTCACGAAGCCGACTGGCTGGGCGAGCAAACCGGCGGCATCACCCAGATCCTGTTCCTGCGCGACCTCGCCGAGCGCATCGAAACCGACTGGCCTTCGGTCCTTTCGGCCCTCGAAGACATTCGCAGCCATTTGATCAACGCCAACGCCGCCATCGTCAACGTCACGACCGACGGTTCGGCCTGGCCTGCCTTCGCCGCCGAACTCGAAGCCTTCCTCAAAGGCCTGCCACGCCGGGACTTCGCCCGCGCCGACTGGTCGCCCCTGCCCCATCCCTCCAATGAGGGACTGACCATTCCCGCGCAGGTCAACTATGTCGCCAAGGGCGTCAACCTCAAGGCGCTGGGACACGAACCTTCGGGGGCGCTGTCGGTGGTCACCAAGTTCCTCGGCACCTCCTACCTCTGGGACAAAGTGCGCGTGGAAGGGGGTGCGTATGGCGGTTTCGCCAACTTCAATCCCCTTTCGGATACCTACGCGTTCGGCTCGTATCGCGACCCCAATCTGGTGGCGACGCTCGACGTTTATGACGCCGCGCCGGCGTTTTTGCGCAAAGGTGTCAGTAAAGCCGATATAGAGCGGTCGATCATCGGCACAATCGGCGATCTGGACCCGTATATGCTGCCAGATGCCAAGGGATTTACTGCGCTGGTCCGCACCCTCACGGGGGTCACCGACGCCTATCGCCAGACCCGCAGAAATCAGGTTTTGTCGGCCTCGGAGGCCGATTTTTCGAGGGCTGCGGACCTGCTCGACGAGGTGGCGCGCAATGGGCATGTAGTGGCTATGGGATCGGAGAAATCTATCACCGCCGCCAACCGCGAGCGCAATGGATTCATGAGTGTTTCCAAGGTGTTGTAGCGGCGATCCATCGCACGCCATAGGGCTCCAGTTCAATCTCGAGGCGGCCGGCCTCGAGGTTGAACACCCCTTCGCCCAGAACCACTTCGGGATGGCCGTAGCGGGCGGTATCGATAGGGAAGTCAACGGCTTGCGGTTTTCCCGAGAGGTTGTGCAGCATCAAAATCCCGCTCTGCGCCGCCCCATAACGATGGGCCAATACCGCGTCATTTCCGGTCTCGATAAACTCGCACCGTTCAGTGCCAAGTTCGTGGTATTGAATGCGGAGTTGAGCCAAGTGTTTAATGTGGTTGAGCAAAGATTTTGAATCGCCCTGCTGATCGGCCACATTCACCTTCTTGTACCCATAGGCATCATCGGGAATTGTCCTGAAGGCGAGCTTGCTCACGGCGGCCGACGAGAACCCGCCATTCTTTCTCCCGCTCCACTGCATCGCCGTCCGCACCGCCTCGCGCTCGGGCAGGTCGAGGTCTTCTCCCATGCCGATCTCGTCGCCATAGGGGATGATCGGGCTGCCGGGCATTGAGAACAAAAGGGAATAGGCCATTTTGAGCCGATCCCGATTGCCCTTGAACATGGGCGCCAGCCGCCGCCTGATGCCGCGACCGTAAATCCGCATGGTCTTTTGGGGCGCGAATTTTTCCAGCACATCATCCATCTCCCCCTCTTCGAGCCGTTCGAGATCGGCCTCGTCGAGATTGCGCAGGAAATTGGCCCATTGTCCGTTGGCCGGCGGGCGCGGGAGGGAGTTTATGGCGTGGTGCACGGGGGCTGCGTCCTCGCGCGCCAGGGCGAGCAGGAGATAATTGTCGAGGTAGAAATTGAACATCATGTTGAGCTGTTCGCCGTCGAAGAAGGACGCCAATTGTCCTGGATCTTCATCGACTTCGCCCATCAGCAGCACGTCGGGCTTGCGGCTGGTGGTGTGCTGATAGATGTGACGGAGGGTGGCGTGGGTGACGTCGATCTCTTTGTCGGGATGCAGGGGCCGTTCGATCAGGTGGGAGGCGGCGTCGATCCGGAAGCCGGAAATCCCGAAGCTGCACCAGAAGTCGATGATCCGCTCTATCTCGTTGCGAACCGCGGGGTTTTCGTGGTTGAGGCCGGGCTGAAAATCGTAGAACCGGTGGTGATAATAGGCGCCTGCGAGCTCGTCATAGGTCCAGACGCCGGTCTCGGCCCCCGGAAACATCGGCCCCCGGCCCGGCGGGGTGGCGGGCGGGTGATCTGACCAGATGTAGTAATCGCGGAACGGGGACTGCCTGTCGTGCCGCGCCGAGCGGAACCAGGGATGCTCGATCGAGGTGTGCTGCACCACCAGATCGGTGATGATTCTTATCCCCTGCTCTCCAGCCGCGCGTATAAAGGCGATGAAATCGTCGAAACTGCCATAACGCGGGTCGACCGCGAAATAATCGGTGACGTCGTAGCCATTGTCGCGGTTGGTGGACGGATAGAATGGAAGGAGCCAAAGGCAGGTGACGCCGAGATCGGCGAGATAGGGCAGCTTGCTCGCAAGCCCCGGAAAATCGCCGACCCCATCGCCATTGCCATCGCAAAACCGCTCGACATCCACCGCGTAGAAGACCGCGTTCTTCCACCAATCATCCATGACCATCCTCACCTCGTTCATCGGTTCGGAACGATGGAGGTTGGGCTTGGTTCCTTGGGGCTACTAAGCCGGCGTCACGCGCCAGACGACATGACCCACGTCGTCGGCGACCAGCAGGGCGCCGTCGCTGGCGATGGTCACCCCGACCGGACGGCCATTGGAGAACTTTTCGTCATCCGAGAGAAAGCCGGTCAGAAGATCGACCGGCTCGCCCAGCGGACGGCCTTGCGCGAAGGGAACGAGGAGCACCTTGTAGCCCGAGAGTTTCGAGCGGTTCCAGGACCCGTGCTGGCCGATGACCATGCCGGCAGGCAGGCCGGGCAGGGATTTTCCATCGTGCCAGCAAAGGCCCAGCGACGCGGTGTGGCCGCCCAGCGCGTAATCGGGAGTGACGGTCTTTGCGATCAGATCGGGCTTTTGGGGCTGGACGCGATCATCGACGATATCGCCCCAATAGACATAGGGCCAACCGTAAAAGCCACCATCGCGAACCGAGGTCAGATAGTCGGGCGGGGTTTCGTCGCCCAACCCGTCACGCTCGTTGACCACGGTCCAGAGCATGCCCCCTTCGGGCTCCCATGCCATGCCGACCGGATTGCGCAGGCCGCTGGCAAATACCCGGTTTTCTTCGGTTTCGATATCGATTTCGACGATCATGGCCCGGCCTTCCTCGGCCTCGAACCCCTCATCGGCGATGTTGGAAAGCGACCCGATGGCGACGTAGAGCTTCTTGCCATCGGCGCTGGCGATGAGGTTGCGCGTCCAGTGGCCGCCGTCCTTCATTGTGAAGATGGTCCGGCCCGGCGCCGAAATCCGGGTCTGGCCCTCCTCATAGGGAAACGCCATGACGCTATCGGAATTGCCGACATAGAGGGTCGAACCGACCAGCGCCATGCCGAAGGGCTGGTGCAGGCCGGAGAGGAAAATTTCCCGCACTTCGGGCACGCCGTCCCCATCTTTGTCGCGCAGCAGGGTAATCCGATTGGCGCTGGGATAAGTGGCCCCGGCGCGCTTCATTGTGCGGTTGGTGGCGAAATCCATGAAGCTGCGGACATCGCGCGCGATGGTGGCCGATTCCGCGACCAGAACGTCGCCATTGGGCAGCACGTAGATCCAGCGCGGATGCTCGAGGTTTTCGGCGAAGGGCGCGACCTTGAGGCCGGAAGCGACGCCGGGCTTTTCCCCATTCTGCCAGCCGCGCGCCGTCGGCATCTTGAGCATGGGAATGGCCCCTTGCGGTTTTGGCGCCGGGATGGCTGGCGAGGTTCCGAACCTCGGCGTCTGGGGTTTGACCCGCGTGTTCCACCAGAGCAGGCCCGCGCCCACCACGATGATGGCCAGCACGATAAGCGCCAGCAGTGCAATTACCCAAGACGACATGAAATCCTCCGCGCCCGCTTCAACGATAGAGCATTTCCGCTTTATCCGAGTCGCGGGGAATGCTCTTGTCCCGACTTCTTCTTATTGCTCGATCATGGACCAACGGCAACCGGACACAACCGTACCGGGCGTTACGGTTTGTGTTTACATCGGCGTGCCGGAGGCGTAGAGATAGGGGTGACAAGGATGACTGCCCCCGATGGCATGAAGCATCCATTGGCCAAATGACCGGCCGGAACCGTAAATCACCTTCGCACCGATAGGTTACCTCATGCCTGCATATCGTTCGAGAACCACCACTCACGGCCGCAACATGGCTGGCGCGCGCGGGCTTTGGCGCGCGACGGGCATGAAGGATGGCGATTTCGGCAAGCCGATCATCGCCGTGGTCAACTCCTTCACCCAGTTCGTGCCGGGTCACGTGCATTTGAAGGATCTGGGGCAGATGGTGGCGCGCGAGATCGAGCGCGCGGGCGGAGTCGCCAAGGAATTCAACACCATCGCCGTCGATGACGGCATCGCCATGGGCCATGACGGGATGCTCTATTCGCTGCCCAGCCGCGAGGTCATCGCCGACAGCGTGGAATATATGGTCAACGCGCACTGCGCCGACGCCATGGTCTGCATTTCGAACTGCGACAAGATCACGCCGGGCATGCTCAACGCCGCCATGCGGCTCAACATTCCCGTGGTCTTCGTTTCGGGCGGGCCGATGGAAGCGGGCAAGGTGGTCCACCGCGACAAGCTGCAGGCGCTCGACCTCGTGGACGCCATGGTGGTCGCTGCCGACGACAGCTACACGGACGAAGAAGTTCAGGCCATCGAGGAAGCCGCCTGCCCCACCTGCGGGTCGTGCTCGGGCATGTTCACGGCCAATTCGATGAACTGCCTGACCGAAGCGCTGGGCCTGTCATTGCCCGGCAACGGCTCGACCCTGGCCACCCATGCGGACCGCAAGCGGCTGTTCCTTGAAGCCGGGCATCTGATCGTCGATCTGGCCCGCCGTTATTACGAACAGGACGACGAAAGCGTCCTGCCGCGTTCGATCGTCACCAAGGAAGCGTTCGAGAACGCCATGGCGCTCGATATCGCCATGGGCGGTTCGACCAATACCGTGCTGCACATCCTGGCCGCCGCCTATGAAGGCGATGTCGATTTCACGATGGACGATATCGACCAGCTCAGCCGCAAGGTTCCGGTGCTGTGCAAGGTCGCTCCGGCCAAGCAGGACGTGCACATGGAAGACGTCCACAGGGCCGGCGGCATCATGAGCATTCTCGGCCAGCTCGACCGCGCCAATCTGCTGCATCGCGAATTGCCGACCGTCCATTCGGCGACCATCGGCGATGCGCTGGATCGGTGGGACATTTCGCGCACCAATTCGGAAAGCGTGCGCCAGTTCTTCATGGCCGCCCCCGGCGGCGTGCGGACCACGCAGGCTTTCTCCACCGAGAACCGCTGGACCGAACTGGACCTCGACCGCAAGGACGGCGTGATCCGTTCGGCCGAACACGCCTTTTCCAAGGATGGCGGGCTGGCGGTGCTCAAGGGCAATATCGCGCTGGACGGATGCGTTGTGAAGACGGCGGGCGTCGATGAATCGATCCTCAAATTCACCGGCAAGGCCGTGGTCTATGAGAGCCAGGACGACGCGGTTTCGGGCATCCTGACCGGTAAGGTCAAGGAAGGCGACGTGGTGGTGATCCGCTATGAAGGGCCCAAGGGCGGGCCGGGCATGCAGGAAATGCTGTACCCCACCAGCTATCTGAAATCGAAGGGGCTGGGCAAAGCCTGCGCGCTGTTGACCGACGGGCGGTTTTCGGGCGGCACCTCGGGGCTTTCGATCGGCCACGTTTCGCCCGAAGCGGCCAATGGCGGGGCGATCGGGCTGGTCGAAGCCGGCGACAGCATCGAGATCGACATTCCCAACCGCACCATCAACTTGCTTGTCTCGGACGCCGAGATGGCGCGCCGCCGCGCTGCCATGGACGCCAAGGGCGAAGCAGGCTGGAAGCCTGTCGAGCCGCGCAAGCGCAAGGTGACGACCGCGCTCAAGGCCTATGCCGCTTTCGCGTCGAGCGCCGACCGCGGCGCCGTTCGCATCCTGCCCGAATAACCCTGCCTTTTCCGCCGCTCCGTTGGAGCGGCGGCTTCTGTTTTTTAGAAAGTCGGAATATGTCCAGTCCGGCCTCCGGGCATCAGGATCGTCGTCTGTTCGCCATCGGACTGGTGCTCATCACCTACGTCTTCTTTACGATCTGCGACACCTGCGCCAAGTGGATGGCGGTTTCGGGCATGCCGCCCCAGCAGGTGGCGTTCGGGCGCTATGCGCTGCAATTTGCCTTCATGGCGGGATTGCTACTTCCCCGGCACGGGCTGGCCAGCTTCAAGACGCGCCGACCGGTTTTGCAGGTGCTACGCGGGATGGGGCTGCTGGGGATGACGGCGTTCAATTTCTTCGCCGTGCTTTATCTGCCGCTGACCCTCACCTCCTCGATCATGTTCGGCATGCCGCTGCTGATCACTGCGCTTTCGGTGCCGATGCTGGGCGAGCAGGTGGGCTGGCGGCGCTGGCTGGCCATCGTCATCGGGTTCGTGGGCATCCTGATCGTCGTGCAGCCCTGGGACGCGGATTTCCACTGGGCGGTGTTCTTCTCGCTGGCCAGCATCATTTCGGCGGCGTTCTATTTCATTCTCACGCGTATGCTGACGGCGACCGAGACGACCAACAGTCTCCAGCTTTATGCCGGACTGGTCGGAACCGTCTGCCTGTTGCCGTTCGCCGTGATGGCCTGGACATGGCCGGAGGGGCCCTGGGCGTGGATCATTTTCCTGGGCGTGGGCACCACGGCGATGATCGGGCACTGGATTTCGATCATCGCGCATCGCTACGCGCCCGCTTCGGTTCTGGCGCCGTTCGCCTATAGCCAGATCATCTGGATGACGCTTTCGAGCTGGCTGATCTTCGCCCAGCCGCCCACCGCGTGGCTGTTCGTGGGCGGGCCGATCGTCATCGGGTCGGGGCTTTATATCTGGCTGCGCGAGCGGGCCCTGGCCAAGCCTTCGGTGAGCCCGACCTCGGCGACGGAAGCCGAGCAACGGACGAATGTGGTGCCGGCAAAATAGCAAATATGGGTGGCGGGGCCTTGGCGAAGCAAAATCTCTTCGCTATAAGGTCGCTCCTTCTCTCGAACCCTGGAGGCGTTGCATTGCTGCTTTTTATCACGCCCTCCACGGGCAGCGCACTGGATTTCCCGCGTTAGGAATCCCCGCGCCCGCCGGCATCTCCGCATCGGCGATATCGGCCTTTTTTCCCATATTCTGATCCGGACAACGGACGCCTGAGGCCGTTGCCGCCTTTGCATAAGGACCAGTGCGCCCGAACGCCTGGCATTCGCAATGACTTCGAGAAAAAAGATCTCGCGGAGCAACGTGTTCCGCTCGGTTTTCGTCTTCGTGTGGCGCTATTGGCGCCGGCAACCCCTTCGGCTGGCGGGGATCAGCGTGCTGATCGTGGCGGCAACGCTGGCCGACGTGCTGACGCCGTACTACGCCGGACAGATCGTCGATGCGGTCGCCAGCGGCTCGACCGGGGACGAGGCGTCGCTGGCCTCGGCGTTGACGGCCTTCGGCATGCTGCTCGCGCTGGGGCTGGGCGCGCTGATCCTGCGGTTCTTCTTTTTCCGCGGCATCATCACCTTCACGCTTTCGATGATGAAGGAAATCGTGGGGGAATCTTTTTTCCGGGTGCAGCGGTTTTCGACCGACTGGCACGCCAACACCTTCGCGGGCTCGACGGTGCGCAAGATGACGCGCGGGATGTGGGCGGTCGATATCTTCAACGATACGATCCTGATGGCGATGCTGCCCTCGGTGGTGATGCTGGTGGGGACGACAGCGCTTCTGGCCGCGTTCTGGCCGCTGATGGGGCTGGTGATCGGGCTGGGTTCGCTCGCCTATATCGTGCTCACGGCGGTGCTGACGGTGACCTATGTCGCGCCCGCCGCTTCGCTCTCCAATAGCTGGGATACGCGCACGGGCGGTGCGTTGGCCGATGCTGTGAGCTGCAACGCCGTGGTCAAGGCGTTCGGGGCGGAGGCGCGGGAGGAAACCCGGCTCGACTGGGTGGTCAACAAATGGCGGGCGCGCACCAGCCGGACGTGGAATCGCGGCAATATCAACGGCACTGTGCAGGTGGCGACGCTGCTCGTGCTGCGCGCGGCGATCCTCGGGGTGGGATTGCTGCTCTGGCAGCAGGGGGCGGCGAGCGCGGGCGATATCGCGTTCGTTCTGACCTCGTTCTTCGTGTTGCAGGCTTATCTGCAGGACGTGGGGATGCACATCCGCAACCTGCAGCGCTCGGTCAACGACATGGAAGAGCTGGTCGAGATGGATGCGCAGGCCTATGGCATCGCCGACAAGCCGGGGGCTTCGCCCATCCGGATCGGCGATGGGGCGGTTGCCTTCGACAACGTCACCTTCCGCTATGGCGGGCACACCAGGCCGCTGTACGAAAACTTCTCGGTCGATATTCGTTCGGGCGAGAAGATCGGGCTGGTGGGGCATTCGGGATCGGGCAAGACGACCTTCGTCAAGCTCATCCAGCGCCTGCATGACATCAACAACGGGAAGATCCTGATCGACGGGCAGGATATCGCCGAGCATGAGCAGATGAGCCTGCGGGGCCAGATCGCCATCGTGCAGCAGGAGCCGATCCTGTTTCACCGCACGCTGGCCGACAACATCGCCTATGCGCGGCCCGGTGCGACCCGGGCGGAGGTGATCGAGGCGGCCAAGATGGCGAACGCCCACGACTTCATCGTGACCCTGCCCAGGGGCTATGAGACGCTGGTGGGCGAGCGGGGCGTCAAGCTCTCGGGGGGTGAGCGTCAGCGCGTGGCGATTGCACGGGCGTTCCTTGCCGACAACCCGATCCTGATCCTGGACGAAGCGACGTCGAGCCTGGATTCGGAAAGCGAGCTTCTGATCCAGCAGGCGATCGAGCGGCTGATGACGGGGCGGACGACCCTGGTCATCGCGCACCGGCTGTCGACGGTGCGGGCGCTGGACCGCATCCTGGTCTTCGACAAGGGCCGAATCGTCGAGGAAGGCGATCACAACGCCCTGATCCGGCGCGAGGGCGGGATCTACCGGCGGCTGTTCGAAAAGCAGGCGCTGGAATTGACCAAGGGGCTGGTGGCTTAGGGCTGGAACCGCTCGGCCTCTTCATCGGGGCCGAGCGGTCCGCCTGCGCCGACCGAGGTGAGATAGGCGTCGATATTGGCGGCGATCCGGTCGGAGGCGGCGGCGAAGCCGGAGCCGGCCGGGCCGGCGGCGATGGCCATTTCCACGGCATAGCCCGCGCCCCGGTCGCAGGCGACGCCGCTCAGGGAATTCTGTTCCTGATCGAGCGCGAAACTGCGGCACAGACCCCCATCGATGGGATAGGACCCCAGAACCATCAGATCGCCCTCCGGAAGGGTGGTCGCGGCGCCCGCCGGGGCCGTGGCGATGGCTAGCGCCACCGAACCGAGCCCCCCATAGGGGCCGGCGGTTTCTCCCGATTGGCCCAGCAGATAACCACCGCCCGCTCCAATGGCCAGCAAGAGGCAGGCGGCGAGCGGCAGGGCGGCACGAACCCAGCGGCGGGCCGGAAAGGGGATGACGGTCGCGGGGGCGCTTTGTTCTTTCACTGCATCGACAAGACCGGACGGCGCGGGAGCGGCGAGGATATCGGCGAAGGCGGAGCGGGCGGCATCGGCGCTTGAGATAAACATCCGGGCGCGTTCGGCCAGCGCCGGGTCGGCGGCGATGGCCGCGGCCACCCCTCGTCCGGTTTCGGGGTCGAGTTCTCCATCGACATAGGCCATCAGCATTTCATCGGTCACTTCTGTCGGTTTCATCTTGTTGTTCCCGCCGTTCTGCCGGTTGCGGCATTGGGTTGAGCCAGACCTTCGGCCAATCTGATCCGGGCCCGCGCCAGACGGCTCATGACGGTGCCCACGGGCACATCGAGGACTTCGGCCGTATCGCGATAGCTCAGCCCTTCGACGCAGACGAGCGTGAGCACGCTGCGCTGTTCCTCGGGCATGGCCGCCATCAAATCCCAGGTGCGCGAGAGTTCGGAACGGTCTTCGACCAGCCTCCTGCCGTCCTCGCCCGGCCTGTCGTTTTCCGGGTCGGTGACGTCCTCGAGAACCTCACGCCGTCGCTTGCGATAGGTATCGACCCAGAGATTGTGCAGGATACGCATCATCCAGGCGTCGAACCGCGTATCGGGCGTATAGCTGTCGCGGGCGCGCAATGCACGCTCGCACGCGGCCTGCACCATGTCGTCGGCGTCGGTCGAGACACGCGTCAGCGACAGCGCGAAGGCCCGCAGCCGGGGCAGGATTGCAATGATCTGATCGCCGATATCGGCCGGCACTTATGCCTCCCGCCTTCACTACGTCGCCATGCAAACGTGCCAGAGCCACGTTTATTCCCCGGCGTGTTCACTTTTCTCAAATTGGGATGAATAATTGCCTGCGCCGGTCGTTATCGATGCAAGCCCGTTTTCCCCCTGAGAGGCCAAATGCCCCTTCGTCCCCTGTTTTCTCTTCTGCTCGCCCTGCTGGTGCTCGCATTCGGCGCATTGGCTCCCGTTACCGTGTGGAACGGCAACGGCTTTGTTTCGGCTGCCATGGCACAAGATGATGACGATGATGATGACGACGATGATGATGATGATGATGATGATGATGGGGACGACGACGATGATGATGATGATGCTAGAGACGATGATGACGACGATGACGAAATCGTCAGGCGCGTGATCGTCCCCCCTGCTCCTCCGGCGCCGATTTTGCCGCCCTCGCCGCCGCAGCGGCCCGAGCCCGATGCTGAATTGCTGATTACTCTGCCTCGGGATTTTTCGATCGAACAGGTCGAAGCCCTGGGTTTTACGGTACTTTCGACAAGCGAAATCGGGCTAATCGAGCGCAGCGTCGCCCGGCTTGCCCTGCCCGACGATTTGCCGCTCGAAGACGCGCGCGCGCAATTGGCGAGCCTGTTTGCGGAAACGGCACCGGTCGAGAACACGCTTTATTCGCTCCAGTCCCTGCCCTGCTCGCAGGACGGGTGCGCGGCGATGGAGATGGTGGGATGGGACGGGGAATTCGTGTGCGAAGCGAGCCCGCGCATCGGCATCATCGACACGCCGGTCGATATGACCAATGCGGGCCTCAAGGACGGCAGGATCGATACGCTTTCGGCGCTTTCGCCCGACAGGCAGCCGGCGCCTTCGGACCATGGCACCTCGGTTGCGGGGCTGATCGTCGGGCAACCGGGCAGCACCGCACCCGGCCCGCTGCCCCATGCCGAACTGATCGCCGTGGGGGCCTTCCATCGCGGGGAGTTCGGGGCGATTTCAGCCGATGCGCTGGATGTGATCCGCGCAATCGATATGCTGGCCGACCATGACATCGACGTATTGAACATGAGCCTTGCGGGCGAGGAGAATTCGTTGGTCGCCGAAGCGCTTGAAGCATTGATGGCTCAGGGCGTTTCTGTAGTGGCTGCCGTGGGCAATCGCGGGCCAGCCGCCCCACCGCAATTTCCCGCAGCGCTGGAGGGGGTTATCGCGGTGACGGCCATCGATGCCGAACGCGAAATCTATCGGCAGGCCGTACACGGCGATCACGTGGATTTCGCGGCTCCGGGGGTCCAGTTATGGACCACTACGGAAGGCGGCGGGGCGTTCCAGTCCGGCACCTCGTTTGCCGCCCCGCTCGTTGCCGCCGCGGTCGCACTGGCCGCTTCGCCCGAAGAGCTGTCCGGCACCGCCCTCGACCTGGGCGCGGCGGGGAGAGACCCGGTGTTCGGGCACGGCCTGATCCAGTTCCCCGGTTGTGGAGTCTGATGTGAAAAAGCCCTCCCGCTGGCGGGAGGGCTTCGTCGACTTTACCGAGGATCAATCCTCGTCGTCGTCGTCGTCGTCATCATCGTCATCGTCGTCGTCGTCATCGTCGTCGTCGCGATCATCATCATCATCATCATCATCGTCATCATCATCGCGATCATCGCGATCATCGCGATCATCGTCGTCGTCGTGCCGGTCGTCATCGTCGCGGTCGTCCCGGTCATCGTCGTCGTCATCGCGGTCGTCCCAATCGTCGTCGCGGTCGTCGTCGCGATCATCCCAATCGTCATCACGATCATCCCAATCGTCGTCGCCGCGATCGTCCCAATCGTCATCGAAGCCGCCGGTCAGGCTGAAGCCGCGATCGTCGCAGAAATCGCTGGCTCCGCGAACGCTGGAACCGAACAAATTCTGGGCGGTGCTGGTGGTGGGACTGCTGCGCAGGGTTTCGCAGGCGTTGCGGATATCGGAGCCCGATTGGGCCTGTACCGGCAGTGCCAGCAGCGAAACGCCGGCGAGCAGGGCCGAAACAGTTAAAATAGAGCGGGTTTTCATCTCAACCTCCTGAGGGGGTGGTTGGCCAAAAGGCCGTTTACACCCAGCAAACGGATGAGATTTCGATTTATTCCCGCAAATGTTTTCGCTCACATCCGACTGATGACCATGGCATCGAAAATCGCGATCAGATGCAGCGTGGCCCCGATCACAACGAAGCTGTGCCAGAGGACATTCTGGAAATGGAGCCGCTCCCACAGGAAGAAGACGATACCCGCCGAATAGGCGATGCCGCCGGCGACGATGAGCCAGAGCGCTGTTTCGGGCAAGGCGGCGGCGAGCGCGTGGAAGGCCACGATGCCGCTCCAGCCGATGGCAAGATAGAACGGAATGGCGAGGCGGCCGAAATGCTGCGGAACCAGGAGCTTGAGCGCAATGCCGACCAGCGCCGTTGCCCAGACGAAAATCAACAGCCGATCGGCTATCGCAACATCGCCCAGGACGGTCAGAAACGGGGTGTAGGTACCGGCGATGAACAGGAAGATCGCCGCCTGATCGATGCGGGCCAGCCAGGGTTTCAGGGGCCCTGCCGGGCACAGGTTGAACGCCATGGAGGCGCCGAGCAGGACCACGAACGAGACAACATAGACCGAAAGCGCGACGGCCTGATCGGGGGCTGTTTGCGTGATGGCGATGGTCAGCAGGACCGAACCGGCAACGAGTGCCACCACGAGCCCGATGCCATGCACGATGGCGTCGGCGACCAGTTCCCCGAGGGTGAAGGCACGGCGGCGGCGCAGGACATATGCCCTGGCGTTGCGGCTCAGTTTGGTGCCCATGCCGGTTTCTCCTTTGCCGTTCATCCCGCCAAAACTAACGCGCGGTTTGGGCAAAATGGTGAACGCTAATGCACGCGGCTTGCCAGCGGCTCGGTCGGTTGGGCAGCGGAAGAAGACACTCCCGGATCGGGCGGCGGCGCGAAGACCACGCAATTGCTGCCGGCCTGCTTGGCACCGTAAAGGCCGATATCGGCATGGGCGAACCAGTGGATGGCCGAACGCAGGCCGGGCGCCAGCGGGGCGATGCCGAAGCTGGCGGTGACCGAGAGAACGCCGCCGGCATGGCGGAAGCGCAGCCTTGCGATTTCCTCGCGCAGGCGCTCGGCGCACTGGCTGGCTTCATAGGCAAGGGTTTCGGGCAGGAGGATTCCGAATTCCTCGCCGGCGATACGGCCGAAGGTGTCGGTGGAGCGCAGGCTTTCGGCGGCGCGGTTGGCGACCGATTTGAGAACTTCTTCGGCCATTTGCGGACCGAGGGCGATATTGACGTCGCCGAACCTGTCGATATCGAAAAACATCAGCGCGGCTGGCCGCTCGTAGCGGGTGGCCCGCACGAATTCGCGCTCGACCTCGGCCTGGAAACGGTGGCGGGTGAACGCACCGGTGAGACTGTCTGTCTCGCGATATTGCAGGGAGGCGAAATGAGACATCGCCAGCCGCGCGAGATCGAGGGCAATCGACACCTCATCGGCGGTGAACTGGCGCGGGCGGGTATCCATTATGGCGAGCACGCCGATGGTGTAGCCATCGGCGGTTTGGAGGGGCACGCCGAGATAGGCGCGCATGCCGGCATCGCAAAGGACGTTGCCGGCGCCTTCCTGGGCGAGCGTATCGGGGATGGCCAGCGGACCGCCGACGACCAGGGCGGCCAGGGAATCGGCGCGGTCGATCATGTGCGGCACGCCATTGCCCGCGAGCACGATTTCCGTGGTGCGCTCGATAATGGAAATGGAGGCGACCGGCGCGCCGATGGCGGAGCGGGCGACGTTCAGGATATGGTCCAGCGCGCCGGGCGCGGCCGATCCGGGCAGGCCGTATCGGCGCAGCGCGCCGAGCCGCCCTTCTTCATCGCTGAGCGTATCCGCAACCATGGGTGGTCCCCTGCTTGTCTCGCCTGGGGACAAATGTAACCCGGATGGGCCCGATTACGCAGTTTCACCGCGTCCTATGGTTACGCAGTCCTAACGGGGGCCCCGATCAGCGCAGTGCAGACAGCAGCGCGCCCGAGGCGTGACCGTCGGCGAGAAGGCCGGCGGCGCGCTGGAAAGCGATGATGCCTTGCCGCGTCTTGGGGCCGATCACGCCATCGGGCGTGCCGACATTGAAGCCACGGCGGTTGAGAAGGCCCTGCAATTCCTCGCGCTGGCTGCGGGTGAGGCCGACCTCGTTGGCCGGGAATGGCCGTGCGAAGGGGCCGACCCCCAGGACACGATCGGCGAGGTGGCCGACCGCCAGGGCGTAATTGTCGGAATTGTTGTAGCGCTTGATGACATCGAAATTGGACAGCAGAACGAAGACCGGGCCGCTGCCGCCGGCCGGCATGAAGATGCGGCCCATATCGGCCGGGCGCGGGAAGCTGCGGCCGCCGGTGCGGCGCACGCCCATCGCCTCCCATTGGCCGAGCGATTGCCGGCCCACATCCCAGGCGCGGCCATAATCGAAATTGCCGGGAAGCTGGACTTCATAGCCCCAGGTCTCGCCGGGCCGCCAGCCGTGGGATTTGAGGTAGTTGGCGGCCGAAGCGAGTGCGTCGGGCACCGAATTCCAGATGTCGCGCTTGCCGTTGCCGTTGTAGTCGACGGCATAGGCCATGAAGCTCGAGGGCATGAACTGGGTGTGGCCCATGGCGCCGGCCCAGGAGCCGACCATCTGCGGGGCGGCGACGTGGCCGGCCTGGAGAATCTGGAGGGCGGTCAGCAGCTCGTTCTTGAAGAAATCGTAGCGGTAATTGCCGTGGGTGAGGGTCGCGAGCGCATGGATGACGTTGTTGCCGCCCATGTAGGAGCCGTAATTGGTTTCCATGCCCCAGATGGCGAGCACGATTTCGGACTGGACGCCCCAGTTCTGCTGGACGACGCCGAGGGTTTGCGCCCATTCCCCGCGCATGGCGCGGCCCGTGGAGATGCGGGTGGAGCTGACGGCGTCCGATACGTACTGGCCGGTGGTCTTGACCATTTCGGGCTGGCTGCGCGTCAGGTCCATGATGCGGCTCGACGGGGAAAACCCCGCGAAGGCCTGATCGAAGATGGCGCGCGAGATGCCGCGCGATGAGGCTTCGGACCACATGGAGGCGACAAAATTCTGCACGCTGGACTGGGCCAGGGCCGCTTGCGGCAGCATGGCGCCTGCACCGGCGGCCAGCGAGAGCGCGAGCAGATTGCGTCGCGACAGCTTGGGCATGTTGGATGAAAGGGCTTTGCTACTCATGGACGGACCTTCTCCGCTTCCAATCGCCGGCCCACCCTGCCACAACTTTATGGCAAGACGCTGTCCTCGCCCCCCGGGGGACAGCCTGATGGTCCGTGGCGTTACTCAACTCGATGGGACAAGAATGGGGCAAGGACTTTAAGAGCGCGTTAAGCACGTTGGCCTTGAGCGCCCGATTGCTTAAACTGGCGTTCACTCTCTCGTGAGCCGCAGATGTTCCTCACCCGATCCGATCTGGTTTCCGACCTCGAAAATCTCGGTGTTTTGCCGGGCGATATCGTCATGGTTCATGCGGCGGTTGGTTCTGTCGGCGAGATGATCAATGGGCCGGACACGCTGATCGATGCGCTTCGCGAGGCGGTTGGCGAGGGTGGGACGATCATGGCCTATACCGATTGGGACGCGCGGTATGAGGCGCTGCTCGACGAGGGCGGGCGCGTGCCGGGGCCGTGGCGGGATAGGATTGCCGGGTTCGACGCGGAGCGGTCGCGGGCGGTGCGGGACAATGGGATATTTCCCGAATTCCTGCGCACGGTGTCGGGTGCGCGGCGCAGCGACAATCCGGGGGCGTCGATGGCGGCGTTGGGCGCGAGGGCCGAATGGCTGACGCAGGATCATCCGCTCGACTATGGCTATGGGCCGGGCTCGCCGCTGGCAAAGCTCGTGGAGGCGGGGGGCAAGGTGCTTATGGTGGGGGCGCCGCTCGATACGATGACGCTCATCCATCACGCCGAGCATCTGGCCGCCCTGCCCGACAAGCGCATCAAGCGCGTCGAGGTGCCGTTTGCGCGCGAGGGAGGCGTTGCGTGGCGGATGAGCGAGGAGTTCGATACGGCGGATGCGGTATGCCCGCAGCTCGATAGTGTCGATTATTTCACCGCGATCGTCTCGGCCTATCTGGAAGGCGGCCGGGGACGGCAAGGGGCGGTTGGCGAGGCGCGATCGGTTCTGGTCGATGCCAGGGGCATGCTCGAGCACGCGGTGAGCTGGCTCGAGCATGCGGTTAGATAGGTCAGAGCGTTTTGGCGAGCGCTTCGAGCTGGTCGGCGCAGATGCCCCAGCCTTCGTGGAAGCCCATCTTTTCGTGCTCCTGCTTGGCTTCGACCGTCCAGTGCTTGGCGCGGGCGATGTAGCGGGTCTTGCCGCCCTCGTCGGCGAAGGTCAGCTCGCAGGTGAAGAACGCCTTGTCGGTTGGCTGCCAGCCGGCGGAGAACGCGTCGGTGAAGACGAGTTTTTCGTTGGGCACGACTTCGAGATAGACGCCGGGATTGGGATATTCATTGCCCTCGGGATCGGCCATCACCACGCTGCACGACCCGCCGGGGCGGACATCGACGTCGGCGCGGGGCGTGGTCCAGGGCTTGGGCGCGAACCATTGGGTGATGAGCTGGGGCTCGGTCCAGCAGCGATAGACTTTTTCGCGCGGGGCGTCGATCAGGCGATCGAGGACGAGTTCTTTTTCATTGGCGGGTTGGGCGGTCATGTTGGTCTCCATTGCTTGATGGCCATAGGACGCCGGGCGGGTCGTGGCGCCGACATTTTGCCAAACATTTTTTCCCGACGATTGACAGATCGAAGGGCATTATATAACTTAACGGATATCAAACTTATTGGTTATGTTATGACTGACGCCGAACGCCTCGATGCAACTTTTGTGGCGCTGGCCGACCCCACGCGGCGGGCCATGCTGGCCCGGCTGCTGGAGGGCGAAGCCACCGTAACGGAACTGGCCGAACCTTTCGAGATGAGCCAGCCGGCGATTTCCAAGCACATCAAGATGCTCGAACGCGCCGGGCTGGTGTCGCGCAGCCGCGATGCGCAGCGCCGCCCGGTCAAGATCGAAGGGTTGGCGCTCAAGGAGGCCACCGATTGGCTGGAGAAATATCGCAAGGTCTGGGAGGCCAATTTTTCCCGCCTTGACGATTTGCTCGTCGAACTCAAGGGAAAGCGCGAAAAGGAGCGTAACTGATGGGCCTGTCGACCACATTCACCGTTTCCACCCCCACCGATCTCGAAATCGCCGTCGAGCGCATGTTCGACGCGCCCTCAGATCTGGTCTTTGATTGCTACACCAAGCCCGAACTCGTCCGCCGATGGCTGACGGGACCGGGGGAATGGACGCTCCCGACATGCGAGATCGATCTGCGCCCGGGCGGGACATACCGCTATGTCTGGGCGGGGCCGGAAGGAGAAAGCATGGGCATGACCGGCACCTTCCACGAGATCGAGCCAACCTCCCGGCTGTCTTCGACAGAAGTGTTCGACGATGATTTCGGGATGGGAAAGATGCTGGTCACGTCGCTGTTCCAACCCCAGGGAGACAGGACGCGGCTCAGCCAGACCATTCTTTTCGAAAGCAAGGGGCAGCGGGACGCGGCGGTCGCGACCGGAATGTCGGATGGAATGGGGATGAGCTTTGAGTCGCTCGATGCGCTGCTGGCCGAGGTGAGGCCATCGTGAGCGCGGCGACGGCGGAAGCGTTCAAGGCGGTTCTGGCGACGCTCCAGTCGGATGCGGAAAAGGAAAAGTACAAGCGCTATTTCAAAACCGGTGAAGGCGATTACGCCCACGGCGACATCTTCATGGGCGTGCGCATGGGGAAGGTCTTCGATACCGCCAAGCAGTTTATCGACATGGAGCCTTCCGAGATCGAAATCCTGCTCGAAAGCGATATCCACGAACACCGGGCCGGCGCCGTCTCGATCATGGCCAAGCAGTATCGGGCCAAAAAGACGACCGAGGAGCGGCGGGAGGCGCTTTACGCGCTTTACCTGAGCCGCCACGACCGGATCAACAATTGGGACCTCGTCGACCTGGGGGCCTGGAACGTGGTGGGCGAACATCTGGTGGAGCGCCCACGCGACATTCTCTATCAATTGGCGCGCTCGGAGGTGATCTGGGAGCGGCGCACGGCGATGCTGGCGACTTTCGCCTTTATCCGGCGCAAACAGTTCGATGACGCCCTGGCCATCGCGGAAATCCTGCTCCACGATCCCCAAGACCTGATCCACAAGGCTTGCGGGTGGATGCTGCGGGCCATCGGGGCGGATACGCCGCAGCTTCTGGCGTTTCTCGACCGCTACGCCGCCGAGATGCCGCGCACCATGTTACGCGCGACGCTGGAAAATTTCGATCCGGACAGCCGGGCGAAATACATGACCGCCAAGAACCGTTAGGATTTTTTCTATTTTGTCGCGCTTCCGAACCGCAAAAGTGGAAACCACTGTTGCTGGAAACGCTCCGGTTACCACCCGAACACGAAGCCCAGGCCGGACTGGCCACCGTTCTGGCTGACATGGGCATTGGTGCCTTTGCCGAACTGGAAAAGCCCGTAGCTGTTGCCGCCGCCCTGCTGGTCGAGCGTGCCGTTGTGGCTGTTGCCTTCCTGATGGACGATGCCGAGATTGTTGCCGCCGCCCTGCGCGATGCCGGCGATGTTGCCGATGCCGTTCTGCCGAATCGAGCCGCTTTCGATTTCGTTGACCAGCGCATAAAGGCCCAGCCCTGCCTGGAGCATGCGATGCTGATCGGAATTGGAGGGAGCCAGATTGATCGAGAGCTGGCCGGCCTGGGCGGGCGCGACAGCCGAAGCGAGCGCGATTGCGAGGGCAATGCCTGCGAAAGTGGTTTTATGTGCCATGATCGAACTCCGTGTGTTTGGGTCGACGCCTGTGCGCCTGTGATGGAGAGATTGGCGCACTGGCCCTGAACCGACTTGGAAGGGGGCATTTATCTGGCGTTAAGATTGGCGACCCTGGGGAAACGCAAGCGTGAGGGAACCGCGAATGGCGGTCGCTTGTTTTCCGTGCTGAGGGAAAGCGCCGCGCACCCGGACGCAGTATTTTTCAATTGCTCATTGGCCCTTTGGGGCAAAAAGGATTTGCCATGGACGAGACAGAGACCGAAACCGCAGCCTCCAGAAACAATCCGCTGATTTTGGCACTGGGCGGATTGGCCGTCGTGGGCTGGCTGGCCTTTCTGATTCTCTGGTTGAGCTCGTCCGCCAGCACCGGGGGGCTTCGCAACGAGATCAATACGCTCACCTCGGAACGCGATCAGCTTGTAAGCGATCTGGACGCCATGGAAGAATCCGGTACGACGCTGGACGAATTGCGGGCGGAAGTCGAAACGCTGACCCAGGAACGCGACGCGCTGAGCACCGAGCGGGACGCCATAGTCGCCGAAAGCGACGAGGCGCAGGCAGCGCTGGAAACCGCCACCCAGGCGCTTGCCGAGCGGGAGGGCCGGATCGATCAATTGCAGGGCAATCTGACCGAGGCCGAACAATCTTTTTCCGACGTTCAGGACCGGATTGCCCAGAGCACGGCGGAACTGGCCGATGTGGGCAGCAGGCTTGAAACTGCACGGTCCGAAGAAGCGCAATTGCGCCAGACCGCGGCGCAACTGACCCAGGAAGCGGCCGACGCGACCAGTTCAGCCGCCGAAATCGAGGCACACGTCCAAACGGCGCGTGAAGCGCAGGCGGCGGCCCAGAGCCAATTGGCCGAGCTTCGGGCCAGCCAGGCGGAATTTCAGGAACAGCGCGAGAGCCTCGAAACGGTGATTGCCGAGTTGGAAACCCAAAGGACGACGCTGCAATCGCAGATCGAGAATGCCCAGACCCAGCGGGACGAATTGCAGGCCCAGACGACTTCGCTTGCCGATACGCTGTCGCAACAGGGCGAAGAGGTTGCGGCGCTGGAGGCCGAAATCGCGGAGCTGCAGAGCCAGGGGGATGTGGCGGCGCAGGCGTCGATCGATGGATTGGCGCCGGGGCGCTATATCGCACAGGCCGAGAGCGGGCGCGTCTTGACATTTCTTTTTGGGGAGGATGAGTCCTTTGCCGCGTGGCCCAGCCTCGTGCTCGATGCATCTTCGGCCGAGCCGGCGATGAGCGGGACATATTCGGTGGGGGACAATTCGCTGGCCATCGAGAGCATCGACGGGGAAAGCGGCGTGGAGACCCCGATCGAATGTAATTTTGCGTCCGGCGCTGGCGGGCTCACGCTGGAGGGCGATTGCGTGCTTTCGGGACTGACGCTGCGGCAATTGCGATAGGGGTCAATCGACATTCAGTCGAATGACACCAATCGCCTCGCTGGCTGTGGATAGGCTGCTGCTGGACCCCGGGAATAAATCCCGGGGTGACAGGGGGTGGGTGTGGGCATGGCGGGCGCCGTTTTGGTTCAGGCTCGCTTTCCGTTCGGTTCCAGACAATCGAAGGTCTGGTTTCCCACCTCCACGGTGAAGTCGATGTCATAGCTGGGGGCATTGCCCACTGTGACGCGGCCCAGCGAGATCGGGCCGGCGGCCGGGGCTGAAAAGCCACCGCCCTGATTGATGTTGGTGTTTCCCGCGCCGCCGACGGTCTTCACCGAAAAGCGATAGGTGCCGTTCTCGGGGCCCTGCGCGTTGTAGATCGCTTCGAGGGTGGTGCCGCCGCCCGCCGTGGTGGCGACCACTTCGCATACGACGGGGATCGTGGTGCCGGCATCGTTGGAACCGGCGTAGCTGGCCGTGCCGACCACCGTCATGGCGGCAAGGGCGAGGGCCGAGAACGTAAGGGTCTTGTTACCAATGATGGTGCCAATCATGGCCACCTCCTTTTTCCCGCCGGCCGGGCCGGAGCCCGAGCCGGCTGAAAGATGGTTGGGATATATATCAGCAGACCTGAACGAAGGCCGCAACGTTGCCCGAGCCGTACTGATCGACATTGGCCGAGCAGCCATTGCCGACCTGGACACCGGCGGCGACGTTGCCATTGCCGTCCTGGGTCAGGATCGAGGTGTGGTTGGAGCCGAATTGGCCGACGCCCGCCTGATTGTGGTTGCCGTACTGCCAGGTCTGCGCATCGTTTCTGTGGCCGTCCTGACCGGACGCGGCGACGTTGCCGTTTCCGTACTGGTTGTTGGAGGTCGAGTTGCGCCAGCCGTTCTGGTGGATGCCGATCTTGTTGCCCCAGCCGGACTGATGACCGCCCGCCGAGTGCTGCCAGCCCCACTGATTGATGAAGATGTCGTTGGCCATTGCGGGGGCGGCGACCGAGCCGAGGCTGGCGACCGAGAGCGTGGCTGCGATAACGAATTTCCTGATCATGTTCCGTCTCCTGGTTGACTGGCGGGTGTTGCTGCCGCCGGATGTCTCTTGCAGGATCAGGTTTAGAGCCGGCCGTTGGAACCGGCCCTGAAGCGGCTGTTCAGAAAGCGTTCATGGCCGAAAAAATGTCGGCGCCGATTATTCCTCGGGTTCCCAATCGACCCAATCGATGATGTGGCTTTCCCAATCGCTGGTGTCGGCCTCGTTTTCGGCAACCGTCCGGCCACGGATGGAAATGCCAGCGGCGTGGACGGTGTTGGGGTCGCCGGAAACGAGCGGATGCCACCAGGCGAGCCCCCTGCCCTCGGCGATCCGGCGATAGGCGCAGCTTTTGGGAATCCAAGCGATCTCGCGCACCTTTTCCGGCGTGAGCTTGATGCAATCTGGCACCTTGGCCTGCCGATTGGGATAATCCGAGCACGCGCAGGTTTCGCCATCGAGCAGCTTGCAGCGCACGTTGGCGGCGTAGATTTCGCCGGTGTCCTCGTCCTCGAGCTTGAGGAGGCAGCAGCGGCCGCAACCGTCGCAGAGTGCTTCCCACTCTTCGGTCGTCATCGCTTCGAGGGGTTTTTCATCCCAGAAGGCCATGGGGAAACCCACTCCAAAATCTTAACCCAATCGGAAGGTCTTACACAAAATTGTGGTGACCCGCCGTTTCAGTTAGCAATACAATATGCGCGGTTCGAGATCGAGCGCGCCCGATCGCCGCGTTCATACCATCAAAACCGAAGGCCCCACGGTGCAGGATCCGTTTTACACAAAACAGAAGCGCTCCAAGGGCAAGAACCGTCTGCTCCAGGCCGACGCATGGCTGGATTCGTTCCTTTACGACGGCATGCGGTCGACGAGCCGGGTCTATACCAAGATCCAGGACTTCTTTTCGCTGTTTTCCGTGCGCGGTATCAGCCGTTTCCTTGTCGAAATTGCGTCCGATGCCCTCAGCTTCGGGGCGATGGGATCGGTGCTGATGGTCGCGCTGGCGCTGTCAGCCATGGATGCGACGGCGTCGGGGGAGTTCAACAGGGCCGAGGATTACTCGGTGATCTTTCTCGATCGCTACGGCAATGAGATCGGGCGTCGCGGCATCCGGGCCGACGATTCCGTGGCGCTGGCCGAAATCCCCGACTTCATGATCCGGGCGACGCTGGCGACCGAGGACCGGCGCTTCTACGAGCATCTGGGCATCGACGTGTGGGGAACGGTGCGTGCACTGCTCTCCAATGCCGAGGGCGATTCGAGCCTGCAGGGCGGCTCATCGATCACCCAGCAACTGGCCAAAAACCTCTTCCTTTCCAACGAGCGGACGCTGGAGCGCAAGATCAAGGAGCTGTTCCTCTCGTTCTGGCTGGAGGCCAATTACAGCAAGGACGAAATCCTAAAGCTCTATCTGGACCGGGCCTATATGGGCGGCGGCAATTTCGGGGTGGTGGCGGCGGCCGAATATTATTTCGGCAAGCAGATTCAGGATATCGACCTGGCCGAGGCCGCGATGTTGGCCGGGCTGTATAAAGCTCCCACGCGGTTTGCGCCGCATGTGGACATCGCCGCGGCGCGCGGGCGGGCCAATGTGGTGCTCACCAACATGGTCAATGCGGGCTATCTGACCGAGGGCCAGGTGACCGCAGCGCGGCGGCGGCCGGCCGAGCCCGTGGACCGGTCCGACGAGATCAATTCGCCCAATTATTTTCTCGATTGGGCATTTCTGGAAACCAAGCGGATCGTCGCTGATAGCCCGGAAATTGGGTTCGTGGTGCGCACGACCATCGATCCGGAGCTGCAGACCCATGCCGAGGACGCGATCATTTCGGTGCTGCGCGAACAGGGCGCTGCCTACGAAGTGAGCCAGGGCGCCATGGTGGTGATGGAGCACAATGGCGCCGTGCGGGCCATGGTGGGCGGCACCGATTACGGCCAGAGCCAATTCAACCGCGCCACCGCGCCCAACCGTCAGCCGGGGTCGGCCTTCAAGCCCTTCGTCTATGCGACGGCGTTCGAGATGCTGGGGATCACCCCGCGTTCCTCGATTTCGGACGCGCCGGTCTGTATCGGCAATTGGTGTCCGCAGAATTATGGCCGCTCCTATCGGGGGGCCACCACGATCCGGGCGGCGGTTGCGTCCTCGATCAACACGGTGCCGGTGCGGCTTTCGATCGAGACGGGGCGCGAGCCGATTGCGGATATGGCGCATCGATTGGGGATCAGGAACGATTTTCCGGTGACCCGTTCGCTGGCGCTGGGTGTGGCGTCGGTAAGCGCGCTGGACATGGCATCGGCCTTTGCGGTGTTCGCCAATGGCGGCTACAAGGCTACCGGCTTCGGGATCACGCGCATCACAACGCTGCGCGGGGAAGTCGTCTATGAGGCTCATCCGGACCAAAATCGCGAGCGGCTTCTGGACGAGCAGATCGTACTGGCGATGAACGACGTGCTCCATGCCGTCAATTATGGCGGCACGGGCGGCCGGGCTGTTGTCGAAGGTGTTCCCAGCGCGGGCAAGACCGGCACGACCAGTTCCTACCGCGATGCGTGGTATGTCGGCTATACCGGCAATTACGTCGCATCGGTCTGGTATGGGAACGACAATTATTCGGCCATGAACAATCTGACCGGCGGGGTGCTGCCGGCCATGAGCTGGCAGAAAATCATGGCCTATGCCCACTCCAATATCGAGGTGAAGCCCCTGTTCGGCGTCGATATGGAGCCGCGTCCGCTGATTATCGCGGATGCCGAGGGGGGCGAAGGGGAAGAAGCGGCAATCGAACGCGCGCCGACGCTGGCGCCGGCCGCCGCTATCAAGCTGCTTGATCTGTCCGAGCAAATGCGTCAGGCACTGGGCAATGGCGCGGGCGGCGGACTCGAGCAGGCCGCCCTGCCCTCCCTGCGCAATGGATCATTCCCCAGTTTCGCGGAAACAGGAGAATGAATCCAAGTCCCTGTTTGATCGCGTTTCCGAACCGCAAAAGTGGATTCCACTTTTGCTGGAAACACTCTAGCGAAAGTCTCTGACGCCTTGGGGTTGCTGTTTCGACTGCTGGTGGGCCTCGCGGTCGCGATCTCGGTGGGGTTCGGCGCGAGCTATTATGCGCTGACCGACGGGCGATTGTTCGCGGCGGTGCGGGTTGGCCCCTGGGCGGCATGGCCGCAGGTGGGACAACCGCTGCCCGATCCCTATACGCGCGCCTATCTCGCCCGGTCGGGCACGCTCCAGCTCGGCTATGCCGAGGGTATTCTGTTCACCGCCTCCACCGACGCTTCCGGCGAACCGCTCAATGCCAATTGCCAATACCGCGTGACCGGCATGGTGCCGGGGGCGAGCTTCTGGACGCTGGTTGCGACCGACCCGCAAGGCACCAATATCGCAGCATCGTCCAGCCTCTCCGCGCTGCACAGCGAGCGGGTGGCGCGCAGCGGGGATGGGGCGCTGGTGGCCAATATCGGCCCGGTGCTGGCGCCCGAAAACTGGCTGGAGATCGAGCCGGGCGGGCCTTTCCAACTGCAATTGAGGCTTTATGACGCCGTGGTATTTTCCGGCGGCAACACGACAATCGAGGCCATGCCGTCCATCGAGCGGGTGGAATGCATATGAGCCGCCTGCTGTTCTGGATTTTCGGGGGACTGGTGCTTGGGGGGCTTATCCACCTCGTCGTCATCCTCACCCTGCCCGGCGCCGCCACGCGCGACATCTGGCATCGGTTCGAAGCCGTGGCACCACTCGAAACGCTCGTCGTTTTCGACGACATCGCACCGGGCGAGGCCAATCCGCTGGGACTCGACCCCGAACTGCTTTACGCGGCGTGCCGGCTGGAGCTGGGGGACGGCCCGGGCATCGTCAATGGGCAACTGCCCCTGGCGTTCTGGTCGGTGTCGGTGTTCAACCGGCAAGGGCATGTGATCTATTCGACGACCAACCGGTCAGGATCGGGTGCCTTGCTGGATATGGGGCTGTTCAACCCCGCGCAGACGCGGCTGCTGGCCGAACAGCGGTTCGAGATCGATGAAGGCTTGCTGATCGTGGAAGCGGGTGGGAATGACGCGACTGTGGTGGTGCGGCTGGCCCCGCCGCACCCGGCGATGCGCGAGCGCTATCGTGAGGCGCTGGCCAACCTTAGCTGCGACACGATCCAATAGTTCGATTATTTGCGGATGGATGGTTCGGGCGTGAACGGCGTTGTCTGATAGCGCGACGGGACACCTGTGTCCTTATAGACCATCCCTCCCCCGCCGGTGAGGCAGAAATCGCCGGCGCGGGCGCGCTCCACATAGGGCTCCATCAGGGCGAGCTGGGCATCGACCGCGCGGGCTTCCTCATGGGGCGTTTCGACAAGGAGGCGTTCGAGAGCTGTCGAATATGACGCGAAACGGTAGGTGAGCGCGCGGGTGAACCAGCCGATCTTTTGCTGGTTTTCCCATTTCCGGGCCGCGACCTCGGCCGGGGCATCGGCGGCGGCGAGCGAGACGCTGCTGACGGCGATGGCCCGCTGGCGATCGACCTCGATCACCCGGCAGATGGCGGCAAATGTCGAAGGGATGGTTGCGATATCGATCTCGATATCATTGGCCACCTTGCGATAGCGCACGCGGGACGACTGGAATTGTTCGCCGCGCAAATAGGCGTAGTAGCGATCGACCACGAAATTCGTGTCGAGATTGGACGCGAGCCGGGTGCGCTGGAGCTCGACGGCGGTGTCGTAGAACCAGTCATTGGCGTGGGGAGCGACGAGGAAGCGCCAGACGCGATCATGCATCTCGCGTTCTTCGTCGGTGAGGTTGAAATCCGAGACGGGTTCGCCATGGGCGGCGGCACGGCTTGCCCCGAGGGCGGGGAGAATTTCATCGTGCAGCACGCCGGGCTGGGCGCGCCCGAAATCGCCCGTGGGACGCGCGGTGCAGCCGGCAAGCAAAGCAAGCGCCGTGGCGGCAGCAAGGCCGCGAATCAAACGATGTTTCAACACCCTCAGCCCTTGCGTGTGCGCTTTAACCCGCTTGTCGGCTTGGGAGTGTTGGCGACGGCGCCGCGTTCATAACGGACGCCGGTGAACAGAATGACCTCCGCTGGTCCGCAAACCGGCGGCGCCGGGCGCGAACGCGGGACCTTGGGGCTGAATTGCAGCAGCATACCCATCGATGGCCTCGTTTTTTCCGTTCGTCCCCGGGCGAGCCCCAACCGACACTATGCCGTTCCGGGTGATCCGAACAAGGGCCATTAAGACTTCGTCAAGGTTAACAGTCCGCTAACGAATCTGGATCAATGTGGGACACAATGAGTGGACCGGGGGAACGAGTCGACGACATGATCGGCTTTCAGCCATATGAGACATTCCAGTTGCTGATCGAAACCGGCGGCATCGAACGCGCCAACACCCTTCTGGTGGCGGCGTGCGATGCCTATGCGCGGCGGGCAAAGCCGTTGCCCGCCGAAGCCGAGCAGTTCGAAACGCTGGCAAAGCGGCTGTTCCCCGCCGCCGCTGTGGAAGCGCGCACCAGGGCGGCCGGCATCCTCGCCAGCGCGCAGAACCTGACGCCGGCGCTGGAAATCCTCGTTTACGAAAATCTCGGCAAAGGGCTTATCGCCCACCTCGAAAACGCGCCAAGACTTTCGGAAGACCTGCTGCTGCGGCTTGTCGAAAAGGGCGAAATCGATGTGATCGCCGCCGTGGCGCGGCGGCCCGACCTTACCAGCGGCGTGTTGGCACGGCTGTTTCCCATCAACAGCCGCAAGGTTTATCGCGCGCTGGCCGGCAATATGGCGATCCCACCGCGCGGGGCCTATCTCAACGCGCTGACGCGGTCGGCCGCGATGGATCGCGAGGTCGCCGCGATCCTTGCGGGGCGGGCAGATTTCGACGCCGCGCTTGTTACCGATCTGTTTTTCGACCTGCCCGAGGATGGGCGGATCGGCGTGCTCAACGCCTATCGCAAGCGCGATTTGCCCCAGGTGCCCATGATGCGCACCTTCGAGCAGATTTCGGTGGCGACCGGGGAATTCACCGGCGCGCTGATGAAGCTCTTTTCGGAGAACCGGCGACCCAAGATCACGCGCCTGCTCCAGCAGATCACCGGGCTGGACGAATTGCTGTGCGCCGAAATTGCGCACGATACCAGCGGCGCGGCGCTGTTCGTGGTGCTGCGGGCGTTCGGGTGCACCTCCTATGACGGGCTCAAGGTGTTGATTCACGCGACGAGCCATGACGCGGACCGATCCAAGACGCTGGCGGGGTTTGCCCGGCTGTTTGAAGACGTCAGCGTTTCGGCGATGGTCTATGTGATGAGCGTGTGGCGTGGGGACGTCAGGACCACGGAATTGACCAACCCGCAGTACAGCCGGTTCGTTGAGCCGAGCCGACGGACGCCGGACGCCAAACCGACCCGACGCAATGTCGGCGACGAGGCGCTGGAAGCACTCGACAAGCTGCAATCGACCCGCAAGGCCGGTTAAAAAACTTCAGGCGCTGCCGATTACTGGACCCCGGATCAAGTCCGGGATGACAGTATGGAGCGGCGAAGGCTTTGGACACACGTCAGGCTCAGACCACATCGACCCCGATATCGTCGCCCCGCATGTCCAGCGAAAGGACCCAAAGGTCCTGATCGAAGGAGATTTCGCGGGCGATGCGGTCCTTTACGGTCAGCGGATCGGTGTGCGCGAAGCGCCTCTGGAAGACCCGATCGTCCGGGGGAGGATCGAGCAAGGCACCGGGCGCCGGGGTAAACAGCGAGATCGTGCCGTCGAGGTGATCGACTTCGATCCAGACCTGGCCGGCGATCGCGTCTCCCCTTCGGGAGACCACGCAGAAATTGCCCTTGTCGTTGTGGCGGCGCACAAAGGCGGAGCACCAGATATCGGACCGCAATTGCTGCATGGCGTGGCCCTTAAAGATAAGCGCCCGCTTCGACCAGCATCTGGCGCAGCACGGGGGAAACCTCGCCGGTCGGCCTGTAGTTGTTGAAAATCTGGAACTGGCGGATGGCGCGGGCCGTGGCCTCGTCGGCAACGCCATTGACCGGAGCCTGCAGGAAGCCGAGCCGGCTCAGGCCGCGCTGGATATCGCTCACCAGATCGCTGTCTAGGGCCGGCGGGACGTCAGGCTGTGCGCTTTCCGCCAGCGGTGCGGCAGGCGTGGGCGCGTCGGGCGAAATATCGGCGACGGTCTGACGCTCCTGAGTGGTCGGTTCAACCGGCTCGACGGGCGCGGAGGCTGCCTCCTGCTGCATCTGGGCGACGAGCGGGGCGATATCGTCTGTGTTGGGTTCGGCGGCAACCGAAGGCGTGGGTGCGGGAGCCGGCGCTTCGGAAGTCTGAAGCGGTGCGTTGCGGACGGCGTCGATGACCTGCGGGGTTGCCGCGCCCGTGCGGGGCAGGTTGAAACGGGATTCGAAGGCGCGGATGGCATCGGCGGTCTTGGGACCGTAATAGCCATCGACCGTGCCCTGGAAGAAGCCCAGCGCCTGCAGCTTTTCCTGCAGATCGGCGATGTCCTGATTGCCGATGGCCGGTGTGGACGGTTCGGCGGGCGGTTGAGTGGATTGGGTGGTGGTCGGGTCGGGCGCGGGATCTACGGCAGAGGTCCGTTCGACCACCGGCTGTTCGACCGGGCGTTGCGGGATGGCTTCGGGTTCGACGACCACGGGCCGGATCTGCGCGGGCGTGGCCGAGCCCGAGACAAACAGCGGCGCGGGATGGCGCTCGTCCTGGAGAAACAGGGCGTTGGTGGCGGCCAGCAGCGTCAGGCCCGACACAAGGACGAGCCCGGTGGAGGCCATTGGGGAGCGGAGGAAATGATTGGCGCCCCATGAAAAGGCGCGGCCAACGACATCGACGGCGCCCGCACCGACGGCCAAGGGAATCTGGGCAAAGGCTGACGTCATTGTGCTGCGCTTCTTTTTTCGTCTTCGAGCCATTTGTCTTCGTCGCTGTCGCGTCTCGTCTTGTAGAGGTGTTCGATGTTGGCCGTGCGCATGGCGCACGAGGGACCATCGATGGGAAGCAACACGCTGACCGTGGTGCCGGTGCCCGGTTCGGAGAGGACTTCGAGCCGCCCTTCATGCAGCGACACGAGGCCGTTGACGATGGAAAGGCCCAGCCCCGTCCCTTCATAACGCCGGGACAATCCATCCTGGGCTTGGAGGAACGGTTCGCCGATCCGCTCGATCGTTTCCGGATGCATGCCTACACCCGAATCGGTAACCGAGATGTTGAGCATCCGTCCCTGGCGCTTGAGGGCCAGCGTGACGCTGCCGCCATCGTGACTGAATTTGACGGCGTTGGACAGAAGATTGATCAGAATCTGCCGGCAGGCCCGCTCGTCGCCCACGATCTGGGGCAGCCGCTCGGGGATGGCCGTGTGGATGGTGATGGCGCGGTCGCGGGCGAGTTTTTCCACCATTTGCAGGCAGGGTTCGACCAGCCCCTGGGGGGCGAACAGCTCGGCGTGAACCTCGAACTTGCCGGCCTCTATCTTGGACATGTCGAGCAGCATGTTGACGACGTCGAGCAAATGATGGCCGCTGCGGCTGATATGGCCGGCATATTCCTCATGCGTCGGCGAGAGCGTGCCGCCGATCCCTTCGGACATCATGTCGGAAAATCCGACGATGGCGTTGAGCGGCGTGCGCAATTCGTGGCCGATGGTGGCCAGGAACCGCGACTTGGCTTCGGAGGCGTCTTCGGCCTGCCTGCGCGCGGTTTCGAGCTGGCGTTCGGCATCCTTGCGGGCGCCGATGTCGCGCAGGACGCCCAGGACTTCGCAAGGGGTGGTCGCGTCGAGTTCGGCGGGCATGGGGGCAAGCGAGAGTTCCACCCAGACATATCGTGCTCTGACGCCGGGCTCGCTGGCGTCGCGACGCAGACGCAATTCGAGGGTGGCGGGCGCGGCGCCATTGGCGGCATCGGAGATGGCCTTGCGATAGGCCGGGCGGTCCATGACATGGACACGCTCGAAAAGCCCGGCGCCGTCGAGTTCGAACGGGCGGCACGCGAGGAGAGCGCTGGCGGAGCGGGAGACGAACACGGGCGTGCCCTCGGCGCCGTAGCGGACGACAGCGCCGAGCATGGTTTCGGCAAGCGCCGCGAAGGTGTGCGTCTGGTAGGTGGGCGCTTCCCTGGGGAGGGTTTCGAGACGGGCGAAGGTCATGATGGCGACGGCGGCAGCGACGCCCAGCACCGCAAGAATGGCGATGGAAGCGACCATCGTCGCCGGAGTGGAATTGCCGCCCAACAGCAGGACGAGAACGAGGGGAAGCGCAAGGGCGAGGCCAGCGGCCACAAAGAGCGTATTGAGCTGAACCATTCGCCTCATGGCCTCGGCGCGGTCCGCCACACGGGCGAACGGCAACCATTGGCTCGCGACACTCAACACTGCAAACAGATTACGCATGAACGCTCGACTCTTGGGACCACGGTACGCTGTGGCCTGGCTTTCGGGAGGTGCTCCCTCGGCATGCGCCACACTTCCACCCAAGCCCTAAAACACCCTTAAGTCTTCGGGGTTTGGGAGCCGGGAGCGGAGAATCAGGCAACGCGCGAGGGCGATTTCTGGGGGTAGCGTAAACAGAGTCTTGCTTAACGGGGTCCTCTGGCGACCGGCGGCATTGGCATAAAATTTTAGGCAAGTTTTCCAACAATGCTTCACATCGACAGCGCTAGGTTGTTCACTAAGTTGTCCACGCGTTTGAGGACGTCCAAAGGTACAGCGTATGTTTCTGGTCCGCTCGGCATTCTGGCTTTCTGCCGCTTTCATCGTCATGGCACCGACCGTGGGGATGGATGTGGGCGAGGCCGCGCGCTCGACCGGGAACCAGTTGATCAGCCAGGGCACGCAGGCCGCTACCGATGTGTTGCTGCCGGAAAGCTGCACGACGGTCGAATGCATGGTCGGGCGTTCGGTGTTGAGCCAGGTGGGCGCGGCGTCCGCGACCGAAATTGCCGAAGCGCCGGAGGTGGCGGCGCCGGCGTTGGAGCCGGCATCGGCTTTTCCCCCTCCCCGTCCCGATTGGGCGTACTGAGCGTTCTGCCTCTTTTCTTACGGCCTGCCAGGGTCTAAACAGCAGATATGAGCAAGACGACGCCTGCCTTCGACGAGATTGCCGAAAACCTTTCCTTCCTGGACGATTGGGAAGATCGATACCGCTACATCATCGAACTGGGCCAGCAGCTTGCCCCGCTGGCCGACGGTGAGCGGTTGGCCGACAACAAGGTATATGGCTGCGCGTCGCAGGTGTGGCTGGTGACCGAGAGCGCGGCGGGGGCTAATGGGACGATCCTTACGTTCCGTGGCGATTCCGACGCCATGATCGTCAAGGGGCTGATCGCCATCGTTCTGGCGCTGTATTCGGGCCGGGTCGCCGCCGATATTGCGGCGACGGACGCCATGCCTATTCTCGATTCGATCGGGCTGCGCGAACATCTTTCCACGCAGCGTTCCAATGGGCTGGCCGCCATGGTGACGCGACTACGCGGCGACGCGCAGGCGGCGGCACAGCCGAGCTAGCCAAATTCTGCGGGGCGGGCGCCCTCTTCCATCCATGTCTGGACCCGCGTCGTCGAGGCTCCCGTTGCATTCGAGGTGAGCCCGAAGCGCTGGGCAGCGGCTTCGAGCCCGATGCGCAGCACGAGCTTGGCGCTGCGGCGCGGCCAGCCACGTTCGGTCTCGGCCTCCTGCAAGCCCTTTTCGAAACCGCAGATATCGACGACCAGATCGGCGCAATCGGCCGGCAGGGCGGCATAAAGGCCCGCCAATTGTCGGCGGGCATCGGCGGCCATGTCGCCAATGTCATTGCCATGGCCGCGTCCGCCCCCGATGCGGGGACCATAATGCATGGTGACGCGCGGACGCAGGTGGCTCCGTTCAAAAAGCGCCTGCACCCGCCGCGCGGCCTCCAATTGGTGCGGTTCGAGGAAAGCGGGCTCCCCGCCCCTGCCCCGGCCAAGAAGCGCCAGGGCGCCGGGCATGTCGCGATCAGAGATGGGCATGGAACGCCTCCATCTTGACCCGCGCGCCTGCATTGCGTGCGCTATCGATTTGGGCTTCGAGCGCCAGGATGCGGATATCGGCGGGGCTGCCCTCGTCGCGCCCGTCTTCCACCTGCCGGCAGGCGTGGGCGACTGTGGTGCGGTCGCGCCCGAAGAACTGGCCGACCTCGGTCAGTGTAATGCCCAAAAGGGTGTGGCAGAGGTACATGGCCAATTGGCGCGCGCTGGCCGTGTGCAGGCGCATGCGCGAACGCGCGAAGAAATCGCAGTAGCGCACACCCGTGGCCGACGCCACGGTGAGCACGACCAGCCGGCAATCGCGCCGACGTGCCGGCGTCAGCTTCTCGCGGCCTCGCCCGCTGTTGCAAATCCAGATCATCATAGGACCACTCTCTCATATATAGGATATAATTCCTATAATGGAGAGTGCGGATAGCGGGGATAAGTGCCGGTGGACGATCTTAATCGGGTTCGAGGTGGCGGGGACGAAATTCGCTTAGACGTAAAAAAGGGGCCGCTGACGCGCCCCCTTTAAAACACGGCGGTGGAAAAGGCTTAGCCTGCCTTGCGGCCCAGCCCGTTATCCTTGGCGAGCTGGGAACGGGTTGCCGAATAGGAGGGGGCAACCATCGGGTAGTCGGCCGGCAGGCCCCATTTCTCGCGATATTCTTCGGGCGAAAGATTGTAATGGGTGCGCAGGTGACGCTTCAGCGACTTGAACTTTTTTCCGTCTTCCAGGCAGATGATGTAATCGGGGGTGACCGACTTGCGGACGGGAACCGCGGGCTTTTTCTCTTCGGCCGGGACCACGACCTCTTCAGTACCCAGCGCTTTGAGCGCAGCATGTACATCGGCAATCAAGCGGGGAAGATCAGTCGGGCTGATCGCATTGTGGCTTACATAAGCTGCAACGATATCAGTACTGTATTCGACAAAATCAATGTCTGCCTTGTTCTCGGCGGGGGCCAGAGCGGTCATCGTAAATCCCTTCTTGGGTGTGAGGGCTATTCATCGGCGGTCAAAGATCGCCAGCCGATCCAATCCCGATCACTTACTGTTGTTTTTTCCGGTTGGCAAGCATTGGGATACAACTTGTCAAAATTTAGGGCAAATCGTCATTTACTTGGAAGATCGCCGGTATTCTCCAACTCATCCACCACAAATCCGGCGGGAGGCCTATAACCGGCAATATAGGCGGCGCGCGCCAGAAGATGGGCGGAGATGGGCGCGGTGAGCATGAAAAAGACGATGCCCAGCACCGCCCGCAACATCACTGCCCCATCGAAGCTGACCAGCACTATGGCCAATAGAGCGAGGCCCGACCCTACGGCGCCGGCCTTGGACGCGGCATGCATGCGCGTATAAAGATCGGGGAGCCGCACGATGCCAAAGGCTGCGAGGAAGCTGAAGGTTGCCCCGCAAATCAGCATGATTCCGGCGATATAATGAAGAGCCTCGACGATCATTTCCGCTCCTCCTCGAGATGGTCTTCCTGGGCTGCGTTATTGATCTGCCAGCGCTGGAACACGAAGCGGGCGAAGGCCACGGTGGAGAGAAAGCCGACGAGCCCCAGGGCGATGGCGATGTCGAGATAGAGGGTGAAGCCGGTGCGCAGGGCGATGACGACGATATAACCGATGGCGACGGCCACCAGCATATCGAGGGCAAGAATACGGTCCGGAAGGCTGGGGCCGACAATGATGCGGTAAATTGTCACAAGTAAAGCGAGAGACAGAATACCCAGCGCTATGGTGGTGGCGAGGTGAAGGAATTCAGGACCGGTCATCATTGAAACACCTCGATGATCCGCGCTTCGAACCCGTTCTTGATCGATGCGATGGTCTCTTCGCGATCATGCATTTCGAGGACGTGGATGTAGAGCACACTGCGGTCTTCCGAAACGTCGACGCTCAGGGTGCCCGGAGTGAGCGTGATGAGATTGGCCAGAAGCGTGATCTGCACGTCGGATGTAACCGTGAGCGGATAGGCGATGATGGAGGGGGCCAGCCGTTTTTTCATATTCGGCGAAACCACGAGGATCGCCACGCGCCACGCCGACAGCGCAAGTTCGACAATGAACAGCAAGGCCAGCGACAACACCCGCCCCAGGCGAGTGGCGAGATGGGGGCGGCCAATCCGGTCGCGGATGAACAGGGCGGCGATGCCGCCGACCAACGCGCCCAACAGCAGGTTGAGGACCGTGAAGCTGCCGGTGACAGCGGCCCATATGAGCGAAAGCGCGACGACGAGAAAGACGAAGGTCATGGCTGGGGCACCTCGGCGAACACGGCATCAATGTAGCGTTCGGGCGAAAGCATATCACGGGCGGCAATACCCGAGGCGCTGAACAGCCAGTTCGGGAACAGGCCCAGCACGATGATGACTGCGAAAAGCGCAATGGTCGGCGCAAGACCGAAGGCGGTTTCGGTTCTGTCGAGGCGGCGGAGATCGGGATTGGGCTGCTCGGACCGATCCCCCTCCTGGCCGTTGCGCCAGAAGATGTGGGCCCAAAGACGGCTGGCGGCAATCAGCGTCAGGAAGGAATTGAGCAGCAACGCCGCGACCAACCACCAATTGTCGGCGCGCACCCCGCCTTCAACAAGAAGGATCTTGGGCCAGAGGCCGAGGAAAGGCGGCAGGCCGGATATGGCGAACACCATGACGATAAAGAGGATCGAGACCGGCGCGTTGGCAGCGTAGATGCCGCCCATCTTGCGGATGTCGGTCGTGCCCGTCATGCGTTCGACCAGCCCGGCCAGAAGGTAGAAAGCCGTGATGGCCAGCATGGAATGGAAGGCGTAAAAAACCGCGCCGCCGATGCCGTGCATGGTGCCCAGCGCGAAACCGGCAAAGATCACCCCGATGCCGCCGATGACGAAAAAGCCGATGGCGCGGCGCAGATTGGTCTGCGCCAAAGCGCCCAGCGGGCCGAGGATGAGCGTTGTGAACGCCGTGGCGGCGATGACGCCCTGAAGCTGGGCATGTCCTTCGGGAACCGCCATGACGAGCACCCGGATGGCGGCATAGGCGCCAACCTTGGTGAGAAGGCCGCCGAACAGGGCAGACACCGAAACTGCCGGGGTGTGATAGGAGGCCGGCAGCCATGCATTGGCCGGAAAGGCCGCCGCCTTGACCCCGAAGGAGAAAAGGAACAGCGCGGCGACGGTGACCAGCGGGCCGAGCGGGATGTCCCCGCTTTTGGCGACCAGATCGGCGAAATTGAGCGTGCCGGTGAGGCCATAGAGATAGGCGATGGTCACCAGAAACAGGGTTGTCGCTATGAAGTTGAGGAAGCCGTATTTGATGGCGCCATCGAGCTGAAGGCGACGGCCGCCCAGGATCAGCATGCCGAAGGACGAGATCAGCATCACCTCGAACCAGACATAGAGGTTGAAGATATCGCCGGTCAGGAACGAGCCGCTGACGCCGCAGAGCAACAGCAACAGCATTGGGTAAAAGCCGAAGCGGTGCCCGCGATCGGTCAATTCGGTTTGCGCGTAGAAGGCGACGATCAATGCGGCGATGGATGCGGCGAGCGAGAAGACGGCGCTCGTCATATCGGCGGCGAAGGTGATGCCGAAGGGAGGGAGCCATTTGCCCATGGTCATGGCGACCGGGCCGGATTCGAAAACGCGGACGAGGAGATAGAGGTTGGAGGCCATGATCGCCAGGATCACCGCCACCGCGAAACCCAGTTGCATGTGGCGCTGGCTGCGCAGCATCACCAACAGGCCTGCACCGAACAGGGCAAGCGCCACCGGCCAGACCACCACCCAATCGGCAGCGGGCGTGGCCGCCTCGATCATGGCGGGGGGCAGGTCTAGCGAATCGTATGATGTTCCGGCTGTCGCCATTGTCCAGATTGCCTAATAGCTCAGGGGCGGACGCGGAGCGTCTTCGGGCTCCGCGATGCGCATGTTGTCGGTGTTGTCCGCATCGAGCTCCTGATAGGCGCGATAGCCCAGGACCAGCATGAACGAGAGCAGCGCGAAGCCGATCACGATGGCCGTAAGGATCAAGGCCTGCGGCAGAGGATTGGCGGAGCCTTCGAGAGGCAGATACTCGCCGGCGGGCACGATCGGCGGCACTTCGACGGTGAGCCGCCCGATGGTGAAGATCAGCAAATTGACGCCATTGCCCAGGATCGCCATGCCCAGAAGCATGCGGATCACGGCCTTGGAGAGCAGCAGATAGATCGCTATCGTAAAAAACAGCCCGATCAGGGCGGCAAGTGCGACTTCCATCAGTCCTCCCCTCCGCCGCCTTCGAGCGCCAGCCCGATGGTGCCCACGGCGCCCACGACGACGGCATAGACCCCGATATCGAAAATAAGCGGCGTTGAAAGAGCGATTTCCGACCCGTCGACCTCGAAAATCCACCACAGGCCCGTGAGGAACGGCACCTCGAGGGCGAGCGAGATAAAGCCGGAAATGGCGGCGAGCACGACGCCCAGCCCGGCGAGGGTGATGGGATGCACGCGCAGAGCCTTGCGGGTGGCATCCACGCCCATGGCGATGGAATAGATAAGGATGCCCGAAGCGCCGATCAGCCCACCGATGAAGCCGCCTCCCGGCTCGTTATGGCCGCGTAGAAGGACGAACACCGAAAACACCAGCATCAGGGCCGTGAGCACGGGGGCGGCGGTGCGGAAGATGACTGTATTCATGTCGTGCTCCCTGTTTTTCGCGGCGCCTTGCGGTTGGTGGGCTCGGTGCCGCTCGAGCGGGCGCGCAGCTTGATCAGCGCCAGGATGGCGAGGCCGGCGGCCATGACCACGGAAATCTCGCCCAGCGTATCGATGGCGCGGTAGTCGACGAGGATCACGTTGACGATGTTGCGCCCGTGGGCGATGGGCGTGCTGGTGGCCCGGAACAGTTCGGTGAGCGTCAGATCGAGCTCGGTCTGGAGCACGACGAGTATAAGCAGCGTGATGCCGATGCCCACAGCGAGCGCCACCGCGCCATCGCGGATGGCGGTTTCGAGTTCGCGATGGTCGGTCTGGTCGAGGTGGAGACGGGTCATGACCATTGCGAGGATGATGACCGTCAGGGTTTCGACCATGAATTGGGTGAAGCTCAGATCGGGGGCGCCGAACAGCATGAAGATAACGGCGACGGCAAAGCCCTGGATGCCGAGGGCGACGATGGCTGTCAGCCGCGTTTGCGCGCCGAGGACGGTCAGCAGGCCAATGGCGGCGATGATCACGATGCCCCATTCATAGAAGGTGAGCATGGGCCAAGCGGGGACGGCAGGCAGGCTGCCGGTGGCGATCAGGGGCGCGGAAAGCGAGACGGCCAGCACTGCGAACATCAAAAGCAGATACCATTCGAGACGCCCGTGATGGAGGACCCGCGTCAGCCGATCGGCAAAGCGGATGAGACCGAACATGGCGGCATCGAACCCCTTGTCGAACGTCCAGCCGATGGTCTCGCCCGTCCGGCGCAGGGCCGCGCGAACCGCGTCGGCCTTCCAGAACAGGACCGCGCCGAGTGCCCAGGTAACGATCGAAGCCCAGACGGCAGGATTGGTGATATCGAAAGCCAGATGAATGTGGGCATCCACATCGCCGTTGTAGATCGACGCGCCGGTGGGATTGAGCACGGCGAGATTGAGCCAGTCGGTGAAAAGACCGGCAACAACCCCGAGAATGGCAAGGATCACAGGGCCGATGAAAAGGCTTAACGAGCCTTCATGCGGGGTATGCGGCGTGGGGCGGAGATCGCCCAGGAACGGCTTGAAGGCGACGATAAGGGCGACGACCATCATCAGCGCGTTGCCGATAATGAGAACGGCGAGGAACGCAAGATCGGGCCAGAGGCCGCTCGTCAGCGCCAGATACATCTCTTCCTTGGCGAGGAAGCCGATGGCGATGGGGAAACCAGCCATCGAAATGCCGGCGAGGATGGCCGCGATGAAGGTGACCGGCATGGCCTCGCGCAAGCCGCCCAGAACCGTGATGTCGCGCGTGCCGGTGCCATGGTCGATGGTGCCGGCGATCATGAACATGGCACCCTTAAAGAGCGAGTGGGCGCACAGATAAAGGATGGCGCCGAGAATGGCTTCCTTGGTGCCGAAGCCGATGAGCAGGACCAGAAGGCCCAGCGAACCCAGGGTGGTGTAGGCCAGCATCTGCTTGAGATCTGTCTGGCGCACGGCCAGAATGCCGCCCATCAACAGCGTCGCGCCGCCGAAGAGGGTCAGAATCCAGAACCAGGGCTCGGTGCCGCCCAATACCGGGTTCATCCGCGCCAGAAGATAGACGCCGGCTTTCACCATGGTCGCCGAGTGCAGATAGGCGGAAACGGGGGTGGGCGCTTCCATGGCGTTGGGCAACCAGAAGTGGAGCGGCACCTGCGCGGATTTCGCGAACGCCCCCGCGACCACCAGCAGCAGGGCGACCATATAAAGCGGGCTTTCCTGCACGGAGCCGGCCGTCGTCAGCATGCCGACGAGGCTGTTCTGGCCGGTGATCAGCGTCAGAACGATCAGCCCGGCCAGTAGCGCCAACCCACCACCGCCGGTGACAACGAGGGCCTGAATGGCGGCGCGGCGAGCGGCCTGGCGGCTGTGATCGAACCCGATCAGCAGGAACGAGGTGATCGAGGTCAATTCCCAGAAGACGAACAGGGTGAAGACGTTATCGGCCAGAACGAGGCCGAGCATCGAGCCCATGAACATCAGGATATAGGAAAAAAACCGCCCTTGATGGGGGTGCCCGGCCAGATAGCCGCCCGAATAGATGACGATGAAGGTGCCGATTCCCGAGATCAGCACGCCGAAGACAAGGCTCAGGCCATCGATGAAGAATGAAAAGCTGATGCCATAGGCCGGAATCCAATCGAGACCGGCGCGAATGACGGTCATTTCTGACACCGGGCCGATAAAGCTCAGGAAGGTGGCGAAAATCGCCGCGGGTACGATCGCCAATATCCAGCCCGCCAACGGGCCGGTAAACGTCTTGATCCAGGGCGCGAAGACGGCCGCAATAAAAGGTGCGACCGCAATCAGCGCGACGATGACGTCAAGGCTTGGTCCCAAACGAGCCCCCGAACTTGTTCGCGTCTCTCCGAATCCCCTGGCGGGAATCAGTTTGGCAGACAGTAACGTCCTACAACGCAAGCTCAACCAAAACCGGACGGGGGAACGCGGTGTTGACCCAATAAGTTATGATCACCACATGGGTACAAGCCGACTATAGTGGTCAATTCACAGATACAGGGATGGCGCAACGATGAGCGACACGCACAAGACGTCCAGCGCGGAATGGCGCGAAAAACTGACACCCGAGCAATATCACGTCACGCGCGAGCACGGCACCGAACGGGCATTTTCCCACGCCTATAATGTGGAAAAACGCGACGGCATTTATCATTGCGTCTGTTGCGATGCGCCGCTCTTTACCTCGGAAGCCAAATATGAATCCGGTTCGGGCTGGCCGAGCTTTTTCCAGCCGGTTTCCGAAGACGCGATCAAGGAAGTGGACGACCGCAGCCATTTCATGCGCCGCACGGAAATCCTGTGCGCCAATTGCGATGCCCATATCGGCCATGTCTTTCCCGACGGACCTGCCCCGACCGGCCTGCGCTATTGCACCAACGGGCTTGCGCTGGACTTCAAGCCCGAAGAATAGTGCGCCTGCATTCGAGTCCCCAGGCCTAGAGCATTTCCGCGTTTCTTCGAATCGCTTCAATTGCTCTTAGCCCTTGTTTTATCACGTTTCCGAACCGCAAAAGTGGTATCCACTTTTGCTGGAAACGCTCTAAGGAATTGTGATGACTGACACCGCGCCAATCGCCGCGCTGCGCGCCCATTCGGACACGCGGCACGGGATCACTCGCCAAGACCCCTACACCTGGTTGCGGGCGGACAATTGGCGCGAGGTGATGGCCGACCCTGCCGTGCTGCCCGCCGATATCCGTGCCTATCTCGAAGCGGAAAACACCTGGTATGAAGCCGGGTTCGGCACGCCCACCGAGACGCTGCGGGAGACGATCTACAAGGAAATCCGTGGCCGGATCAAAGAGGACGACGCCTCGGTTCCGGCGCCGGATGGACCGTTTGCCTATGGCTCGCGGACACGCGAGGGCGATCAATATCCGTTGATCGTGAGGACACCGCGCGAAGGTGGCGAGGAAACCGTGCTGCTCGACTGCAACGCCGAGGCGGGCGAAGGCTATTTTGGATTTGGCGGCGCGGAACATTCGCCCTGCCATACGATGGTGGCCTGGGCGGCGGACCGGAACGGATCGGAATATTACACCATCGCCATCCGCGACGTCGCGACGGGGGTCGACCGCGAGGAGCGGATCGAGAAATCGGGCAGCGGGGCGGTCTGGGCCAATGATTCCAGCCGGTTCTACTATGTGGAACTCGACGAGAACCACCGCCCCTTCCGGGTGCGCGAGCATGTGTTGGGGACGCCGCAGGCTGACGATGCGATCGTTTACGAGGAAAAGGACCCCGGCTTTTTCGTGGGCGTGGATATGACGCAATCGCGCCGGTATCTCACCATTTCCGCCCATGACCACCAGACTTCGGAAGTGTGGCTGATCGATGCGGAAAAGGGCGGCGCGCCGTTCTGCGTGGAAAAGCGGCACGAGAATACCGAATATTCGCTCGAGGAGCGGGGCGGCACGCTCTATATCCTCACCAATGACGACGAGGCTGAGGACTTCAAGATCGTGACGGCGCCGGTATCGGCACCGGGGGTCGAAAACTGGCCCGACCTTGTGCCCCATGAAGCGGGCCGGCTGATCCTCGATATCGAAGTGCTCGCCAATCACCTCATCCGCCTCGAACGCAAGGACGGCTTGCCGCGTATAGTGGTGCGCGATTTGCGCGACGGGAAAGAAGAAACTATCGCCTTTCCCGAGGAAGCCTATTCGCTTGGGCTGATCGGCGGGTATGAGTTCGACACCTCAACCATCCGCTTCTCCTATTCCTCGCCGACCACGCCGTCCCAGGTTTTCGACATGGACCTCGAAACCGGCGAGCGGGTGCTGCGCAAGGAGCAGGAAATACCCTCGGGGCATGATCCGGAACTCTATGAAACTCGGCGCCTGTTCGCCACCGCGCCCGATGGCGAGGAGGTGCCGGTCACCCTGCTTTATCGCAAGGGGCTCGAACTCGACGGGAGCGCGCCGTGCCTGCTTTATGGCTATGGCGCCTATGGCCATTCGATGCCTGCCGGCTTTTCTGTTTCGGTGCTTTCGCTGGTCGACCGCGGGTTCGTTTATGCTATCGCCCACATTCGCGGGGGGATGGACAAGGGCTATCGCTGGTACAAGAACGGCCGCGCGGCGCATAAGACCAACACGTTTACCGACTTCATCGCCGCCGCCGAAATGCTGATCGAGAGGGGATATTCGGCCAAGGGACGGATCGTCGCCGAGGGCGGTTCGGCGGGCGGCATGCTGATGGGCGCCATCGCCAATATGCGCCCCGACCTCTGGGGAGGCGTGATTGCCGTGGTGCCCTTCGTCGACGTGCTCAACACTATGCTCGACGACACGCTGCCGCTGACACCGCCCGAATGGCCCGAATGGGGCAATCCGATTACCTCGGCCGAGGAATACAAGCGCATTGCGTCCTATTCGCCTTACGACAATGTCGAAGCCAAGGACTATCCGCCGATACTGGCGCTGGCCGGGTTGACGGACCCCAGGGTGACCTATTGGGAGCCCGCCAAATGGGTGGCGCGGCTGCGTGCAACCAAGACCGATGACAATCCATTGTATCTGCGCACCAATATGGATGCCGGTCATGGCGGTGCTTCAGGCCGTTTCGAGCGCATCAAGGAGACGGCCATCGTCTATGCCTTTGCGCTTTCGTGCGCTCGATTGGCATAAGTTTCCACTTGGTGCCGTTGCACGCCGGATCGTGCGGCGGTATATAAGAAGCATTGGCTTGGAAAATTCACCAAGCTTACGAATTTTCACTAACGAGACTAAGGAGGCCCTCCCATGAGTTTTTCACTTCCCGACCTGCCGTATGCCTATGACGCACTTGCGCCCTACATGTCGGCGGAAACGCTTGAGTTCCACCACGACAAGCACCATCAGGCCTATGTGACGAACGGCAACAAGCTGCTCGAAGGCTCGGGGCTCGAGGGCAAGAGCCTCGAAGAGATCGTCAAGGAGAGCCATGGCAAGAACCAGGGCCTCTTCAACAACGCCGGTCAGCATTACAACCACATCCACTTCTGGAAGTGGATGAAGCCCAATGGCGGCGGCAAGTCCCTGCCGGGCAAGCTGCAGGCGGCAATCGATTCCGACCTTGGCGGGTTCGACAAGTTCCGTGACGATTTCCTCGCCGCCGGCGCGGGTCAGTTCGGCTCGGGCTGGGCCTGGCTGGCGATCAAGGACGGCAAGCTCGAAGTGACCAAGACGCCCAACGGGGAAAACCCCCTGGTCCATGGCGGCGTGCCGCTGCTCGGCGTCGATGTGTGGGAGCACTCCTACTATATCGACTACCGCAATGCGCGCCCGAAATACCTGGAAGCCTGGTTCGACAGCCTCGTCAACTGGGACTATGTGGCCGAACTTCACGAAGCCAATTCGTAACAAAAACAAACGGTTGCTCTTTGCCATGGCCCGCCTGTCCACAGGCGGGCCATATGCTTTAAGGTTACCGGCACCCTCGCCTTCCGACTCTTTGGGCCCTGTGTTAAGTCTCCGGTAACCATTGGAAATATGCCACGGAGACAAGGCCAAGTGCTGCCCATTCCCACTATTGCGGTACTTTCGAGCAGCCCGGCTTTGACCTCCGTATTGGGGGCGACGCTGCGGCGCGGGCATCGCTGGCGGGTGCGCGAATTTCGCGAAAGCGCGGTGCTTCGGGACTATATGCGCATCGCGCCGCTGGCGCTTCTGGTGACCGATTACGATCTGGCTGACACCAACGCTCCCGAGATCGCGCTGGCCATTCGCTGCGATATCGAGCTTGTAACGCGGCGTGTCCAGATCATCGCGCTGAGCCGGACCGTCGACCCGCAGATGCGGCAAAGATGCGTGCAGGCGGGAATAGACGAGGTCATCGTCAAGCCCATGAGCCCGATCTATCTCGAAGAACGGATCGCCACGCGGCTGAAAGACGGGACATCGGGCTATGTTTCGGCGCTGCCCCACTATCTGGGGCCTGAACGGCGGGACCGGATTTCGATGAGCGATACGCGCGACATACCGCTCGAGCGCCGGGGAGAGAACGTCGTCTCCTTCCTCGCGCACAAGGCGATGCGCGAGCGCGAAATCAGACCAGACGCGTAAGCCTGTTCCACAGATCGTCGAAGGTTTCGGCGACCTGGATCAGCGCATCGATATTGCCGCGCCCGACCGAGGCGACGTCTGCGGCAAAACCTTTCACCACCTCATAGGACCGATTGTGGTTGAGCAGACCCACCGGGCGATTGCTCTGCGCACCACCGGCAGCGGCCCAAGCGCTATAGAGGGTTGCCGCCGTATCGATTCCGCCGGGCATGCCGATCACCACCTGCCCTGCCCCGATGATGCGTATGGCCGCCTCCTCATTGGAGGCTTCATCGAGAACGGTGACACCCTGGGGAACGGTCAAACGGCGCGACATGGGGCCGGTTGCCACGGTGACGCGGCCGCCTGAGGCGAGTGCGGATTCGATCAGCGCGCGGGGCCACTGACCGTTACAGGCCAGGCAATAGAGGTGGGCGCCGTGGCGGGCGATGGTTTCTCCCGCCTGCCGATAAAGCGCCTGGTGAGCGGTGACTCCGCAATCGGCGAAGATGGCGACATTGGTCAATCTTGCCATGATCACTTTCCGCGTGAGAGCGAGCCGAGAATGCCGCGAACGAAGGACTCGCCGGCGCGCCGGGCCACGGTCCGCGCAAAACTGTTAAGCGCTGCTTCCACGGGGGTCTGGCGGCTCGACCGGCGCGGGGCGGTAGTGCGGCTGCGTTCCTTTTCGAGAGCTTCCCGGGCCGCGTCGATTTCGGCATCGCGCAGCGCCTGGGCGGCGCGAGTGTCGAGAATCTCATAGGCGGATTCGCGGTCATCGACGGCGTCGTAAAGGCCGGCGACGGGGCTGGAAGCCAGCACCGAAGACCGCTCCTGGGCGGTCAGCGGACCCATGTGCGAGGACGGCGGGCGGACGAGCGTGCGGCCCACCACCGAGGGGATGCCCTTTTCCTCGAGTACGGAAACCAATGCCTCGCCGGTGCCGAGTTGGGTAATCACCTCGGCGGTATCGAAATCGGGGTTGGGGCGGAAACTTTCGGCGGCGATGCGGACCGCTTTCTGCTCTTTGGGCGTATAGGCGCGCAGGGCGTGCTGGATGCGGTTGCCGAGCTGGGCGAGGACCGGTTCGGGCACGTCGGCGGGGTTCTGCGTCACGAAATAAACGCCGACGCCCTTGGAGCGGACGAGCTTGACGACCTGCTCGATCTTGTCGAGCAGCGCTGCGGGTGCCTCGTTGAAAAGCAAATGCGCCTCGTCGAAAAAGAAGACGAGCTTGGGCTTGTCGGGGTTGCCCACTTCGGGGAGCTGCTCGAAGAGTTCGGACAGCAGCCAGAGCAGGAAAATGGCGTAAAGGCGCGGGGAGCGCATGAGTTCGTCGGCGGCGAGGATGGAGATATAGCCCCTGCCCTGCGCGTCGGTGCGCATCAGGTCGGAAATATCGAGGGCGGGTTCGCCGAAGAAGTTCTCGCCACCCTGCTGTTCGAGAACCAGGAGGGCGCGCTGGATGGCGCCGACCGAGGCCGTGGAGATGTTGCCATAGCGGGCCGAAAGCTCGGCGCGGCGTTCGGCGACATGGGTCAAAAGTGCCCGTAAGTCCTTGAAATCGAGGAGAAGAAGCCCTTCGTCATCGGCCAGTTTGAAGGCGGCGTTGAGGATGCCTTCCTGGGTGTCGTTGAGCTCGAGCATGCGCGAGAGAAGCAGCGGGCCCATCTCGGAAACCGTGGTGCGGACCGGGTGGCCCTGGCGGCCGAAAAGATCCCAGAAGATGGTTGGGAAATTCTCGAATTTGTAGTCGGAAAACCCGATCTTCTCGGCGCGTTCGGCCAGGAAATCCTGTGGCTCTCCGGGCTTTGCGAGACCGGCCACGTCGCCCTTGACGTCGGCGCAGAAGACCGGAACGCCGGCGCTGGAAAAGCCCTCGGCGAGGATTTGCAGCGTCACCGTCTTGCCGGTGCCGGTGGCGCCGGTGACGAGGCCATGGCGGTTGCCGTATTCGAGGTGGAGATATTCGGGGCGCGTGCTGGTTCCCAGGTAAACGGCGTCGCTAACGAGCATGGGCGATATGATCCGATTCAACAGCGGGGACCAATCTATAGCGGGGGTTAAGCGCCGACCACAAGGATTCACCCTATGGATCGATATTGCTGGTGTTGAAGCATGTATTGACCGTTAGGTTGGCGGAAACGGAGCAGATGATGAAAATCACGCGGCGCAAGGCCATGATCGGGGGGGCGATGGGCGCTTTTTTCAGCCCGTTCATCGCCGGAAAATCTCTGGCACAGGATGCCAATCTCCTCCCCGACGCCGATTTCGATCAGACCGCTGCGCTGCAGGCGGCGATCGATACGGCGAGCGGGTCCGGACATCTGTTTGTCGGCGCGGGGCGCTATCGCGTGAGGGGGCTTCGGCTACCATCCGGGTTTATGCTTACGGGCGTTCCGGGGGCGACGGTGCTGGTCCATGCCGGGAGCGACCCCCTGTTGCTCGTGGAGGGGCAGGAGGATGTTTCGATCGTCGGGATGGGGTTCGACGGGAGCGGTGCTGGGGGTGAGCTTTGGCATGGGGGGCTGGTTCATGTTGCCGACAGCAGCAACGTCATCGTGCGTGATTGCGCGATCGGCAACACGGCACTCAACGCGATAACGCTGTTGGCGAGTTCGGGGCGTGTCGAGAACTGCCGGGTGAGCGGATCGGACTATACCGGAATTTTTGTCTATGACGCCGCCGGGGTGTGGGTCGATGGAAACACCATCACCGACTGCGGCAATGGCGGGATCAGGGTGTGGCGCGGAGAAGCGGGGGCGGATGGCACGATGGTCACCGGCAACCGGATCGGCGACATCGACTGGACCGATGGCGGCAACGGGCAGAACGGAAACGGGATCAATATTTTCCAGGCCGATGGGGTGATCGTCGCCGACAATCATATCTCGGACTGCGCCTTTTCGGCGGTGCGGCTCAACGCCACCAACAATACCCAGATCAGTGGCAACACCTGCCTTGCCAGCGGGGAGGTGGCGATTTTCTCCGAGTTCGCGTTCACGGGGTCGGTCATCGCGGGCAACATCATCGACGGGGCGGCGGCCGGGATTTCGATGACCAATTTCACCGATGGCGGCCGGCTGGCGGCGTGCACCGGCAATATCGTGCGCAATCTTTATGAGCGGTCAGAGGTCAATCCCGACCTCGACAGCCCCTATGGCATTGCGGCGGAAGCCGATGCGATCATTTCGGGCAATATCGTCGAGAGCGTGCCGGGGACCGGGATCGTCGCGGGATGGGGGCCGTATCTGCGCGACGTGACCATCAGCGGCAATCTGGTGCGCGAAGTGGAATTCGGGATTGCGATCAGCGTGGCCGACGAGGCAGGCGCGGTCAGCGTGGTGGGCAATACGATCACCGAGGCCCGGCAGGCTGCGATCACCGGCAATGCGTGGTGGGATATCATTTCGGACGATCTCGCGGCGGAAGCGGAGCGCTATCCGCAGGTCACCCTGCGCGGCAATCGGGTGCTATAGGCTCAGTCGGGCGGCGTCGGTCGCTTCGAGATATCCCACGTCCATGCCGGTCCAGTTGCGCTGGAGCTGGCGGGCGCGGCTTTCGAGGACCTTGGCTTGCGCCGGCGTGGGATCGGCGATGGCAAGCAACAGGGCGGCGACCATTGCGGTTGCGGCGGGCACGGAGCCATCATCGCATTTGAGCGCGAAGCCGAGCCCCTTGTCGCGCAGCGCGCCGCAATAAACGCCGTCGGCGCCGAATTTGAGCATCAGCCGCCCCTCAAATGCCTCCATGGCTTGGGTGTCGAACGATCCGGTTCCGCCGACAAGAAAGGGGTGATGCGTGGCCGCATCGAAGATGGCAGTGGCGGCAGCGGCGGTTTCGGGGGCCAGTCCTTCGCCGGTGGCCATGCGGGCAAAGCCCCTGGCGAAAGCGTGGATGGGGGCGGCCCAGGTGGGGATCGAGCAACCATCGGTGCCGCACTTCCCCTCGGTCAGCGGATGGTCGAGCACGTCCTCGATGGCGCGGCGGACGCGCTGCTGGACGAGATGGTCGGGCGCCGAATAACCCTTGGGGTCTTCGCCCATTGCGCGGGCGACGGCCAGCATGCCCGAATGCTTGCCCGAGCAGGCGTTGTGAAGGGCGCTGGGTTTGCCGCCCTGGGCAAACAGCGCCTTGCGCGCGGCCGGATCGATGGGCGGATGGGCGCCACATTCGAGCGCGGTTTCATCGAGGCCGATGGCGGCGAGGATCGAGGCGGCGAGCTCGGTATGGGCCGGCTCGCCATTGTGGGACGCACAACTCAGGGCGATGGCCGGCTCGCCCAGGCCAAACCCGACATTGGCGCCGGTGGCGAAAATGGGCAGCGCCTGCATGGCCTTGATGGCGGAACGGGGGAAAATATCGACGGAGATATCGCCGACGGAAGCGAGGACGGCGCCTTGGGCATCGGTTACGCAAATGGCGCCACGATGGCGGTTTTCCACCCAGTTTCCGCGCACCGATTGCGCCAGCACAGGATTGGCCGTCATAAAAAAATCCCCACGGAAAACGTGTCCTGGTGGACCGCAGGCCGTGGGGAAAGTCAAGGAGGTCAGAGGAAAGAAGGTATTTGCGTTCTATCGCGGGTCGAGGAAGCGCGAGTTGACCCAGCCCTTGATCGAACCGCGTTCGACAAGGCACCAATCGGATGAATTGTCGACTTCGATGCAGCGTTCGACCCACACCCATGCGGAGGGCTGCAACGCACCGACCTGGGCAGAATAGTGCGCCGGCCAGCGGCGGACGTTGAGCTGGTCCCAGGAGGGAACGCCGGTCACCACGGCGCGGGTTTCGACCGCATAACCGCGCGCCTGCGCGGGCGGCGCGAAGACGCCGGAAGCAACAACAAGTATGAGGCCACCGACGACGGCGGGCAGTGTAAGACGAGACGAAAGTGACATTTTGATACCCCCTAGTTTATTTCGTAATCTCTGCGAAACGACGAAATGAACTCACGCGTTGCTTCATCGCGCTTCCGGACCGCTAAAGTGGTTTTGAGCCATCGGGAAAACCCCGAAGACGCGCTTTTGCTGGAAACGTCCAACAGTGCCGATGCCCTGGACTGTTGTAAAAGCAAACTAGCGGAGGGCGATTGAACGCACTCTGATTTGACCATTCAGCTTCTGTTCATCGGGGTAAAAGGCTAGTAAATCTGGATAATCGACTGTTGGCCCGACTCACCACCCGGCAACAGGGCAGTCGCTAAGGCCCAGAACGGGCAATTGGGGAAGGAATAGAAAATGTCGGCAACCCGCCTTTTGGTTCTCGCATTCGTGAGAGCACATCGACGCGCGCATGGTTATCTCGTCGGGCAGGAGTTGATGGCGTGGGACGCCGACAAATGGGCCAATACCAAGACCGGCTCGATCTATCACGCGCTGCGGCAACTGGGTAAGGAGCGCCTCCTGGAAGAATTCGAGGTGCCCGCAACCGCCGCCGCCCCCGCGCGCACCGATTACGCGATCACCGAGGCCGGGGACGCCGAATTTCATCGCCTTATGGAAAAGGCCCTGACGGTGCCCGAGATGCGGCCGGACATGCTGTGTGCGGGGCTCGTGCTGATGTCGGCGCTTCCGCGCGCCGAGGTGCTGGGGCATTTGCGCGAACGTTTGGGGAAGCTGGTCGAGCAACGTGAAGACGTGGCGCAGGCGAACCGCAGCGCTTCGTTTACGGGGGAGCGCCCCCTACCCCCGCATGTGGAGGCGCTGTTGAGCTTTTGGACGAGCAATACGACGGCCAATCATGACTGGCTGGAGGGGTTGATCGGCAAGATCGAGGGCGGGGCGTATATTTTTGCCGATGAGGACGAGAATGCGTTTGGGTCGCCTACGGGGACGATGGTGGTGCCGTAGGGGGTTGGGGTGCATGAGGATGATGGGGGGAAGGAGCCGAGGACGGCGAGCATACCTTGCCCCGGGATGAACCCGGGGTGACAGCGGTGGGGCGCTTCGGCGGGTCAGCCTTCGGCGTGGGTGCGGCGGGGGAAGCTGGTTTCGGATATGAAGGTGTCGATGGCGGCCGTGGCCCGGTCGCGGCAGGCGTGTTCGCCTTCGGCGCGGCTGGCGCGGACGCGGTCGATCATGCGGGCCGGCTGCAGGGGCGGCCAGATCTTGATCTGCCAGTGCTTGTCGAAAATGGTTCTGACGCGAAAGCCGCGATATTCGAATTCTGACATGGCCTCATCCTCCGCTATGGGTATTGCTCCCGGACGCCGAGGATGCTTCTTCTCATGTTCCTGCGACGCCGATGTGACTACGCCTGGCACTAAGGAAGGTATTTGCGCCGGGTAAGCGGTACGCTCTTTACCCGCCGCATCTGATCCGTTGCCCCGCAATCATGGTTTCATGAAGGCCAAGACGCGGCGGGGAAGAAAAGGTTGCCCGTTCTCAACAGGTTTTGATCCAGAGCAAGCCCGCTCAGTTGAGCGTGGGGCGCTGCGGCAGGCTTTGGGTGAACGCGAGAATGATTTCGGCCAGCATTTCGGGCTGTTCGACGCAAGGGATGTGCCCTGCCCCCTTGATGATTTCGAACCGCGCGCCGGGGATGGATTTGGCAAGTTCGGCGACCGTTTCGACGGGCGTGGACCCATCCTCCTCGCCGACGACGCACAGGGTGGGCACGCCGATCTGGCGGGCGGCGTCCCGCAGGTCGGCATCGCGCAGCGCTGCGCAACTGGCGACGTAGCCGCGCGGGGACTGGCGTTCGAGCATCGTACGATAGCCGGCCAGCTCGTCGGACCGCGCCGAGCGGAATTGGGGGCCGAACCAGCGCTCCATGATGCCATCGGAAAGCGCGGCGATGCCATTGGCTTCGACGGCGGCGATGCGCTGACTCCACATGTCCGCATCGCCGATTTTGGCGGCGGTGTCGCAAAGAATGAGCGCCGAGACCAGATCGCGCCGGTCGGCGTAGAGCTGCTGGGCGATCAACCCGCCGATGGACAGGCCGCAGACGATGGCCTTGCCGGTGCCGGCCGCATCGATAATGGCGGCGAGGTCTTCGGCGTGGCGGGCGATGGTGACCGGGCCATCGCCGGTTTCCGAAAGGCCGTGACCGCGCTTGTCATAGGTGAGGATGGTGAACTTGCCGGCGAGGCGCACGATCACGTCGCGCCAGATGCGGAAATCGGTGCCCAGGGCGTTGGCGAAGACGAGCGCGGGCGCGCCTTGGGGACCGCCGATCACCTGATAGTGCAGGACGGCATCGTCGACTTTGAGAAACTGCATGGCGCGTCGTCCTTCCGGTTCGTTGGGTTCAGAGCATAGCCGGATTCGCCCGCGATGGGCCAAGGGAGCGCTACTGGGCCTGATCGGAATTGAGCCATGCGAGATGGGAGACGGCCTCGGCGGTGACCGCCGTAAAGCTGTTCTGGACGAGGAGCTGGGTTTCGGTGCCCGAGAGCACTTCGGGGAAGGAAAGGTAGAATTTGGTCCGCGCGTCGATGCCGTCGACGGGCCTCCAGGTGAGCGTGTCGTCGGAACGGCAAACGATGGAGGCCATCAGGGCATTGTTGAACGAAAGGGCGTTGAGAACCCCGCTCATGCGGATGGTGAAATTGGCGTAGGGCGATTGCAGCACGTTGCGGGAGTTGAGCCGGTTGCGGCTGAACAGATCGCGGTAATACTGGAAATAGGGATCGCGGCGCGAGGGCCAGATGACGTCATAGCCGTCGATCTGGGCCAGCTCGATCCGTTGCTGTTGAGCAAGCGGGTGATCGGCGCGCAGGATGCACACCTGGGGCACTTCGCATTGGAGCAGGTTGACGATGTTGGCGTGCTGGAGGGGGCGGGTGTGGAAGGCGAAATCCACATGGCCTTCGGCGACGGCGTTGGTCATCTCGTCGACCGGGTGGGAAGTGACCGAATAGCTGCCCTTGGGATGATGCTTGTGCACCTCGGCGAGCAGCGGAGGCAGGATTTCGCTCATGAACGAGACGGTCGCGGCGATGCGGATATGGGAGAGGAGCTTGTCGGACCGGGGCTTGAGGTGCATCTCGATGCGGTCGATCAAGGCGAGCAGATCGCGGGCGTCGTCATGCATGGCTTCGGCGCGATGGGTGGGGAAGATCGCGCCGTTGCGGCGGACGAACAGTGGCGCGCCGACCGATTTTTCGAGATTGCCGATCAACTGGCTCACGGCGGGCTGGGACAGGTTGAGCTGACGCGCAGCCGCCGAGATCGAGCCGGTCATGATCACGGCCGAGAAGGCCTCGATATATTTGAGCCGCCTGATGTTGCGCGGCGGAGATTGAGCCATTTGCGGTTCCGGGGAAGACGTGCCGCCCAATTTCGCAGCATGACCGCCCCGGGGCAAGGGATTATCGCCGCTCACGCCAGCTCCACGCGGGGCATGGCGTCGAGCAATTGGCGCGTATAGGGCTCGCTGGGCGCGGTCAGCACGGTTTCCGCCTCGCCTTCCTCGACGATCCGGCCGGCGCGCATGACGATGACGCGGTCGCACATCTGGCGCACGACGGCCAGATCGTGACTGACGAAGACGAGGGTCAGCCCCAGCGATGCCTGAAGCTCCTTCATGAGGTTGAGAACCTCGGCCTGCACCGTCACGTCGAGGGCGGAGGTCGGCTCGTCGCAGAAGATCAGCTCCGGGCGGAAGGCCAGCGCGCGGGCGATACCGATCCGCTGCCGCTCGCCGCCCGAAAAGGCGTGCGGCATCTTGCCGGCGGCCTCGCGCGGCAGGCCGACGACTTCGAGCAGATCGCCGGCGAGCTCGCGGGCCTGGGCGCGGGTGACGAGGCGCTGAGCCTGGAGCCCGTAGGTGATGTTGGTGCCCGCGTTCATGCGCGGATTGAGCGAGGAATAAGGGTCCTGAAAGATGCACTGGAGAGCGCGGGAGAGGCGGATGCGATCGGCGCGGGTTTTCAACTGGGAGATGTCGCTGCCTTCGAGCGCGATCCGGCTGCCGGGGTCGGGCTCGATGAGCGAGAGGATGGAGCGGCCGATGGTCGATTTGCCCGAGCCGGACTCTCCGACGATCCCCAGGGTTTCGCCGCGAAAGACGGTGAAGCTCACGTCGTCGATGGCCTTGAAGCCTTCGCCCGAGCGGCGGGAAACGTCATAGGTCTTGGAGAGATTGCGGACCGTGAGGATGGGTTCGCCCCTCTGGCCACTGGCGATGCCGGAGCGCAGGAACTCGGTGCCTCGGGCGCGGCCGGGAGTTTCGGCAAAGGCGTCGAAGACGTTGAAGCGCTCGCGGCGGTGGTCGACGGTGGGAATGGCCGCCATCAAATCCTTTGTATATTGCTCGCGCGGGGTGCGGATGACCGATTGAGTGGGGCCGTGCTCGACCAGACGACCGCGCGAGAGGACGTAAACGTCGTCGCACATCTGGGACACCACGCCCATGTCGTGGGTGATGAGCATGATGGCGATGTCTTCCTGCCGGCACAGCTTGAGCAGGGTATCGAGCACGGCCTTCTGCACGGTGACGTCGAGGGCCGTGGTCGGTTCGTCGGCGATGATCAGGTCGGGCTGGGCGGCGATGGCTATGGCGAAGACGATGCGCTGGCAGAGGCCGCCCGAGAGCTGATGGGGGTATTTGGTCAGCCGTTCCTCGGCGTGGGTCACGTCGGCGCTTTCGAGCAGGTCGATGGCGTAGGCGCGTGCCTCCTTGCCGCGCTTGGAGGTGTTGGCCTCGATCGCCTCGATGATCTGCTCGCCGATTGAAAGCACCGGATTGAGGGCCGACATGGGGTTCTGGTAGATGTAGCCGATTTTCTTGCCGCGAATGGCGGCGAACTGGCTCTCGGAGAATTTCGAGAGCTCCTGGCCGTCGAAGACGATCGAGCCCTCGACGATATCGGCATTGTCGCCCAGAAGGCCGAGGACGGCCTTGCCGATTGTCGATTTGCCCGCCCCGCTCTGGCCCACGACGCCGACGACCTTGCCGCGTTCGAGGGTGAGATCGAAGCCGGAGATGGCGCGCAGTTCGGCGCCACGGGCGAGGCGGTAGGCGATGGCGAGATTGCTGATCTGGAGAAGCGGAGCCATGGTTTATCTCGCTTCCAGATAGGGGTTGGCTCTGTCGCGCAGGCGATCGGCCACCACGTTGATCGAGAGCACCATCAGGACGAGGACGAGGCCGGGCACCACGCTGATCCACCAGCGGCCCGAGAGCAGATAATCATTGCCGTTGGAGATCAACAGGCCCAGCGAGGGTTCGGTGATGGGAACGCCGACGCCCAGGAACGAGAGGGTCGCTTCGGCGACGATGGCGCTGGAAATGGCCATGGGCATGATAACCAGCACCGGGGTGATGGCGTTGGGCAGGAGGAAGCGGAACATGATCCGCAGGTCGCCGATGCCGGAAATGCGGGCGGCGGCGATATATTCCTTCTTGAGCTCGGCGAGCCCGACGGCGCGGACGAGGCGCGCGTTTTGCGCCCAGATGCCGACCGCAAGGGCCATGATGACCTTGTCGACGCCCGAGCCGAAGACGGCCAGAAGCATCAGGGCGAGGAGGACGCCGGGGAAGCTGACGGTGAGATCGACGGCGCGCATGATCACCGCTTCGACCCACCCTCCCCGCATGACGGCGATAAGGCCCAGCAGCACGCCCACTATGGTGCCGATGCCCACGGCAACGAGCGCGACGAAAAGGGAGGTGCGCATGCCGTACATCACAGCCGAAAGGATGTCGCGGCCCACTGCATCTGTGCCCAGCAGGGCGATGCTGCCGTCGAAAAATTCGCCCATGGGCGGGAGCAGGCCGCTCATGATGTCGAGCTGGCTCTGGTCGAACGGATTCTGGGGCGCGATCCAGGGCGCGAAGATGGCGATGAAGGCGAAGACGACAACGCCCAGCAGGCCGGCGATGGCCGCCGGATAGCCCGAAAAGGCGAGGCGGAACTGTTCCATGAACGGATTGGCGGGGCGCTCTGTTTCGATGTGGCTCATGAGTAGCGAATCCTAGGATCGAGCACCGCGTAGATGATGTCGGCGACAAGGTTGATGACGACGAACATCAGCGTGATGAGGATCATGTAGGCGACGACCACGGGCCGGTCCGACCGGTAGATCGAATCGAGCAGCAGCTTGCCGATGCCGGGCCAGGAGAACACAGTTTCTGTGACCGTGGAAAAGGCGATGAGCGTGCCCAGTTCGAGCGCGGTGATGGTGACGATGGGGATGAGGATGTTGCGCAGGAGATGCCGGCCGATCAGCCGGGGCCTGGAAATGCCCTTGGCGCGCGCGAACATCATATAGTCCTGATACATCACTTCCTGGGTGCCCGAACGCGCCAGCCGGGTCTGCATGCAGACCAGCGCCACCGCGAGGTTGGCGGCGGGCAGGATCAGATGGCGCAGGCCGTCGGGATTGAACAGCGACCAGCCGATGCCGAAGATTTCGGTCGTGTCTCCCCTGCCCGAGGCGGGCAGAACGCGCAGCCAGACCGCAAAGATCAGGATGAACAGCAGCGCCTGCCAGAAATTGGGAATGGAATAGCCCACCGTGGTGCCGAAGCTGATGAGCTTTGTGGCTGGCTTCTTGCGGTTGAGCCCCGAATAGATGCCCAGCGGAATGCCGATGGCGAGGCCGAGCACCATGGCGAGGAACACGACTTCGAGCGTTGCGGGAAGCCGCTCGAAAATCAGGTCGATGACCGGACGGCCATAGACGAAGGAATTGCCGAAATCGCCTTTCAGGAGGTTACCCAGAAAGGTGAGATATTGCAGCGGCAAGGGCCGGTCGAGGCCATAGGCGGCGGCAAGTGCGGCCCTGTCGGCCTGGGTCGCGTCCTCCCCGGCGAGAACCGCCACGGGGTCGCTGACCACATACATCCCGCAAAATACGAGAAGGGACATGATCAGGAGAAGGATGGCGCTCTGGCCGATACGCCGCGCGATATAGTTGATCATCGGGTGGCAATTCCCATTGAAGCGGCGCAGGGGACAGCCCCTGCGCCGGATCGAAAGCCCCTGCCCGGCCAAGGATGAGCCGTGCAGGGAAGCGTGAGATTTATTTCGAATGGACCATGGTGGCCATGGTCCGCGCTTCGGCGCCGCCGGTCAGTTCGAGATCGACCCGGTGCGCCCAAAGCTCGTGGTTGTAATAGAGCGGAATGCCGGGCATGTCGGCAACCGCCTGCTCCATCGCTTCGGCGACGAGCGCGTTGGAGCGTTCGGGATCGGTTTCCACGGCCCAGGCGCGGATGGCTTCCTCGAAGGCGGGGCTGTTGTAGTTGGAGAAATTGGCCGCGCCCAGGCCCAGATCGTCCTCGCGCTGCGCGAAGGCGCCCGAGATGAGCTGGGCAGCACCCTGCGGATGGCCCCAGCCATACATGAACGCACCGAGCTGACCTTCGGTCCGGCGCGTCTGGAACACCGACCACGGCTCGGTGGTGAGCGTCACATCGAGCCCGAGACGGGTCCAATACTGGGTGAGCGCCTGCGCCACTAGCGGGCCGTTGGTGTAGCGATCGGCCGGAACGTTGAGTTCGATGGCGAAGCCTTCGGGATAACCCGCTTCGGCCAGCAGGGTTTTTGCCGCTTCAGGGTCAAACGGCAGCTCGGGCATTTCCGGCGCGCCGGCCATATAGGACGGGGCGAACTGGTTGGCGGGCGTTGCGTGACCCGTGAACAAACGCTCGGTGATGGCGTTGCGGTCGATAGCCATGGACATGGCTTGCCGCACCTGCACGCTGGCCAGTGGGCTGGACCCGTCGGCGGCGGTTACGCCGGCCGCACCGTCTTCGCTGGTGTCCAGGACGATAAAGATGGTCTGAAGGCCGGGAACGGTGGTGTAGGTGAAATTCTCGTCGTTATCGATGATGGTGAGATCTTCGGCGCTGGGCTTTTCGACGATGTCGTAATCGCCCGCCAGAAGCCCGGCGATGCGGGCACCATTGTTGGGAACCGAGCGGATTTCGACGCGATCCCATTCGGGGGCTTCGCCCCAATAGGCATCGTTGCGAACCAGATCGGCATCGCCCGTGGCTTCGAAATTCTCATAGACATAGGGGCCGGTGCCGATGGCCGCCGTGCCGTTGTCGAAATCGGCCTGGGTGGGATAGGAGGCGGAAATGCCGCAATCGCCTTCCTGATCGAACGCGATCTCGCCCTCGACACCGGCTGCTTCAGCCGAGAGGATTTTGAGGAATTTGAATTTCTGGGTGATGATCGGATAGGGCGCTGTGGTTTCGAACCGCACCGTATGATCGTCAACGGCAACGACATCGGTCACCGGGCCCAGAGCGGAGGTGACGACATTGGGCTTGCCGTCGACCCGGTACATCATGCGGCACATGGAATAGACCACGTCGCGGGCAACGAAGGGCGAGCCGTCCGAAAACGTCACGCCCTCGCGCAGGTTCATCACCATCGAGGTCGGGGTTTCCCACGCCCAATCGGTGGCGAGCAGCGGGCTGTCATCGAGCGCGACGAGCATTTCGAAGACGTGCTCGGCCAAAGCGCCGGTCTGGGTGTCGCTATAGGGATAGGGATCGGCGCTGACCGGGGCCGTGCCATAGGCCATCCGGAGCGTTTCGGCCGAAGCACCGCTCGCCAGAAGCGAGGTGCCGGCCAAAAACAGCGTTGCGAGAATATGTTTGTTCATTGTGACGTTCCCTTTGTTGTTGGATATCGCCGCATCAAGCCGCCGGTTGGGCGCCCGTGAGGCGATTTTTCAGAAATTGCTTGAATTCGGTGAGGACCGCCGCGCAGTCGTTCTGCACAGCATCGAAACGGTCAGTCCTGAGGCGGGTTTCCTCGTCCATATAGAGATCGCGGCGCAGTTCGATCTGAACGAGGTGCTGGTTGATTTCGGGCCAGCCATAACGCAGCGTGATCTCCCCGCCGGCAAAGCGCCGGTTGAGGCCGACGTCGTAACCGCGTTTGGCAAAGCTGGAGACGATGGCTTCGGCGACGTCGGGGGCGCAGGATTCGCCGTAACGCGTGCCCACATCGATCTCGGGGCGCGGGCGCCCGCCCTGTGCGGTGGTGTCGAACTGCATCATCGAATGGCAATCGATGACGAAAGCGCAGCCGAAGCGGCGGCGCATGGCCTCGACCATCATCGTCAGCGATTGATGATAGACCACATGGCAGGTGGCGAGCCGGCGCTTGGCCTCGGCGCGGGTGAGCTTGCGGTCGTAGATATCGACTTCCTTGGCCTTGGACCAGAACAGCGTCGTGCCGTTTCTCAGCGCTGTGGGCTGCAACCGTCCGTACCAGCCGGCCGGATCGTCGAGCATGTCGCGATCTATATCGTGCTGGTGGCGGTTGACGTCGATATAGGCGCGCGGAAAGTTCGCCTTGATGGTCGGCAGGCCGAGCGCGTGGGCGTGGGAGAAAATCTCATCGACGTATTTGTCGGATGGATAGTCTATGACCGCATAGGGCAGTTGCTCGGCATAGCCGAAATCGTCCGGATAGCGGTCTCCGCTGTGGGGAAACGAGAGCAGAAGCGGCACTTCGGGTTCCGCGGCCCAATGCACGGAGACATTGGGATCGACCAGACTCAGGTCATCGATCGCGGTATCGTGCTTCACGCCTTGTTCCCCTTGATGTCGTTGCCGACCTTGTTGGAAGGCACGCTAGAAACTTTGTTATCGGCAGAAAACCATATTCATTTCCCCTCTAACTCCATAAGGCTGCGTTATGGATGATCGAAGGCCCGAGCCATAAGCAAACCCGATAGAGGGTTTGCAAAAATCCAATAGGCTGGACCGGGTGGAGCGATGGGCGTAGGTCAGCCCCTACAGGTTCAAAGAGGATATGCATGAGCCAGCAACGCCCACTCGTTGCCGTTTCTCTCGGCGCGGCCACCGACCCGGTTCCCTATGTCCGCGCGCTGGATGCGGTCGGCCTCGATACGAGATTGCTTGTTCCCGGCGAGGGTAATCAGGATCTGCCGGAAGACGCGCGGGGCATTGTTTTCTGCGGCGGGGCGGCCGTTCATCCCTCACGCTTCGGGCAGGATCTCGACCCCAATATCAAGAAGGCCGTCGACGAGCCACGCGACGCCATGGAATGGGGGTTGATGGACGCGGCGCTGGCGCGCGGCCTGCCCATTCTCGGCATCTGCCGGGGGTTCCAGATGATCAATGTCTATCTGGGTGGCACGCTGACCCAGAATTTAAACGCCGAAGACTGGCAGGACGACCACCGCCCCGATGCGGCGCGCGATGCGCTGGCCCATCCGGTCGTCGCCACGGGCGGGGAACTGGAGACGGTGTTCGGACGCGATCCGTTTACGGTGAACAGCATCCACCGCCAGGGCATCAAGGTTTTGGCCGAGGGATTGCTGGCGAGCGTTCACACCGAGGACGGTTTGATCGAGGGCTATGAAGACGCAAGCCGGAAGATCATTGCCGTGCAATGGCACCCTGAAGAGCTGATCGCCCTGCCCGAGCAAAAGCGATTGCTGGAGCATTTCGCGCAGAGGGTTGGGGCTGGGGACTGATCGGGTTCAGCGGGCCAGCCAGCCGCCATCGACGTTGAGCACCGCGCCGTGGATGTAGTCGGAGGCCGGGGCGCTGAGGAAAACGGCGGCCTGGGCGATGTCTTCGGGTTTGCCCCAGCGGCCGGCGGGGATGCGATCGAGGATGGCGGCGGAACGGTCGGCATCGGCGCGCAGGGCCTGGGTGTTGTTGGTTTCGATATAACCCGGGGCGATGGCGTTGACGTTGATGCCCTGGGCCGCCCATTCATTGGCGAGGATCTTGGTCAGCCCGGCGACGCCGTGCTTTGAGGCGGTGTAGGCCGGGACGCGGATGCCGCCCTGGAACGAGAGCAGCGAGGCGATGTTGATGACCTTGCCGCGCCCCTGCCTCGCGAGGACTGACTTGGCGAAGGCCTGGGTGGTAAAGAACAGCGCCTTGAGGTTGACGTCCATCACCGCGTCCCAATCGGCTTCGCTGTAGTCGATGCTGTCCTCGCGGCGGATGATGCCGGCGTTGTTGACGAGGATATCCACCTCGCGTTCGGCAAAGATGTCGGTGGCGGCCATGGGGTCGGCGAAATCGAGCGTGAGTTCGGTTCCCCGGGCGCCTTTGGCGGCGAGCTGGGAAAGCGTTTCCGCGCAGGAGCGCCGGGCAGCGCAGATCACTTCGGCTCCGGCGACGGCAAGGGCGATGGCTATGGCCTGACCGATGCCGGTGTTGGCGCCGGTGACCAGCGCGCGGCGGCCGGTGAGGGAAAAGGGATTGTCCAAGGCATCTCTCCGTGGGCGGGGATCAGGGCAGAGGTGAAGCGGGGCCGACCGAGGCGCGATCGACGATGCGGCAGGCCAGCTCGACCCGGCGGGGCGGGAAATTTAGCCCGCTCAATTCATCGCGCAGCAGGTCGAGGGCCAAGGCGCCGATCTGATGCATGGGAATTTCCACAGCCGAGAGCGGGGGCGATTGCAGCTCGCATTGCGGCAGGCCGTCAAAGCCCATGACGCTGACTTCGCCCGGCGTATCGACGCCCGCCTCGGCCAATCCGATCAAAGCGCCGAAGGCGAGGCTGTCGCCGGCGGCGAGGATGGCCGTGAAATCGCGTTTCCCCCTGGCGAGGCGGTCCTTGATGGCCTGCGCCGCCAGATCGGGCAGCCAGTCGTCGACCTCGACCAGCAGGTCGGCGCCGGCATCGAGGCCTTCGGCGCGCATGCGATCGTACCAGCCTTCCTGCCGCCGCTCGATGGTGCGGCGGCCGGGCTTGGAGAGGAACAGGATGCGCTTGTGCCCCAGATTGATCAGATATTCGGTGGCGTGGGCGGCGGCGCTGCGGTTGCAGGGTGAAACCGAGCATAGGCGCATTCTGGGGTCGTCGGCGTTGACGAGTACGACGGGTTTGTCGAGGGCGGCGGCGGCAGCGATTTCGGCGTCGTTTTGCGGCGTGAGCAGGATGTAGCCGGCGGCGTCGCCGGCATCGAAAGAGGCGTCGATGGGGCCCGAGGCGGTGCGGATGTCGAGCTGCATGCCCAAAGTGGTGGCGCGGGCCCGCATGCCTTCGATGAGGTGCAGCGTGAACTGCCCGCGCGCCAGATCGACCATGGCGTCGCGGCTGGCGATCAGCACGGCGCGCTGGCCGGCCACCGAGGACGGCATGGCGTAGCCCATGGCGGACGCCGTGTTGCGGATGGCCGTGCGCAAATCCTCGCGCACCCCCGGCTTGCCGGCGAGCACGCGGCTGACGGTGGCGACCGAAACCCCACATTGCTCGGCCAGATCCTCCATCCTGATCCGACGTGACGCCATGACTCTCCTCATCACTTTCCGTTCAATCTGCAAATTTTTTACGTTCTTTGCAAACAATTTTCCATGCGCTATCGTGATTGAGGGAGGATGGAGAATGTCGGCAGACCACGATGTCGGTCGGGTGTTGGGGCGCCTTGTCGAAGGGTTGACCGCGCTGCGGGACAACGGACGCTTTCACGAGCCCAATCTCGACGGCACGGCAGGCGACTACATCAGCTTTCAATCCTGGGAATGGCCGCAGGGCGTGGGGCTTTACGGTTTGGCCAGGCTTTGGCGGCAGACCGGGGACGACCGGCTGCGCGCGACGCTGGAGGACTGGTATGACGCGCATAGGGAGCGTGGGCTCCCTGCCCTCAACGTCAACACCACGGCGCCTATGCTGGCCCTGACATTGCTCTGGGACCGCACCCGCGACCCGCGCTGGCAGCCCATGCTCGAGGATTGGGCCGACCGGCTGATGGCACAGGCGCCGCGCACCGGCGAGGGCGGGTTCCAGCACGACGTCTCAGACAAGGTCAATGAGGGCGAGCTTTGGGACGACACGCTGTTCATGGTCTCCCTGTTCCTCGCCGCCTATGGGGAAGCATCGGGGCGGCGCGAGCTGGTGGAGGAAGCACAGCACCAGTTTCTGGTCCATGCGCGCTATCTTTGCGACGTTACGACAGGGCTGTGGTTTCACGGCTGGAGCTTTGCGCGGCGGGACAATTTCGCGGGCGCGAGGTGGGCGCGGGGCAATGCGTGGATCACCGCCGGGCTGGCCGATCTGCCTGAGCTATGCCGCCTCGATCCCACCATCGAACGGTTTCTCAATGGCGTGCTCGCCACCCAGATCGAGGCGCTGCTGCCGCTCCAGACGGCGGCCGGGGCGTGGCGCACGCTGCTCGACGACCCGCAATCGTATGAAGAGACCAGCGCCACTGCCGGGATCGCCTATGGGTTGATGAAGGCGGCGCGCACAGGCAGGGCCGGGGCCGAGGCGCTGGCGGCGGGGAAACGCGGGCTGGCCTATGTCATCGACCGGATCGGGCCGAACGGCATGGTCGATGGCGTTTCCTACGGCACGCGGATGGGCCACGATCTGCAATTTTACCGCGACATTCCCGTGCAGCCGACCGGATACGGCCAGTCGCTTGCCATTTTATGCCTTGCCGAAGGCCTCAACCACATGGAGCCGAAATGAATTGGACAACGCGCTATGGCGCCTCGCCGGCACAGATCGATGCCATGAACACAACGGCGCTGCGCGACGAATTTCTCATCGAATCCGTCTTTGTGCCCGGCGAAGCGCGTTTGGGCTATACCCATATCGACCGCATGGTGGTGGGCGGGATCGTGCCGACCCGTGAGGCGATCGCCATCGGGGACGGCGCGGAAGTGGGGACGGAGAAGTTCTTCGATGCGCGCGAGGCGGGCATCGCCAATCTCGGCCATGGCGCGGGGTCGATCACCGTGGATGGGGAGACGTTCGAGCTTGCGTCGCGCGACGTGCTCTATGTCGGGCGCGGGGCAAAAGACGTGCGGCTCAGCTCGGCCGACGCGGGCAATCCGGCGCTGTTCTATCTCAATTCGGTGCCGGCCGGCGCCGACATTCCGCATCGGCTGATCACGCGGGGCGAATCCAAGATGGTGTCGTTCGGGACGCCGGAAAAGGCCAATCATCGCGATCTGCGGATGTATATCCACCCCGAGGTGGCGCCCTCCTGCCTGCTGCTGATGGGGATCACCGACCCCTCGCCGGGCAATGTGTGGAACACCATGCCGCCGCACCTGCATGAACGGCGCATGGAGGCCTATCTCTATTTCGACATGTCCGAGGAGGACCGGGTGTTCCATTTCATGGGCCGCCCCGACAACACGCGGCATCTGGTGGTGGCCAGCGGCGATGTGGTGCTCTCGCCCGCCTGGTCGATCCATATGGGCGCTGGGACCGGGCCTTATGCTTTCGTCTGGGGGATGACGGGGGAAAATCAGGTCTATCAGGACGTCGACCCGGTGCCGGTGAAGGATCTCAGATGACAATTCTGGCGCGGACGCTCGACATCGGTGAACCGATAACGCTCTGGCGGCACTCCGCCGTGAGCGCCGAGCTGTTCGACGTGCCGGAACGTCCGATGGAAGGGGAGATGGACCCGTTCTTTTTCCTCACGCGAGAAAAGAACTTCATCCCCCATGAATATCCGTGCCGGACCGATTTCGCTCAAATCTATCGCGACAAGCGCCCCGATGAACGGGCAACGGGCGAGCCCGATACCGTGTGGCTGGGGTTCGGTTCGCCGCGTCTCGACCTTTCGGGGTTTTGGTTCCGCGCGACGCGGATCGCGGCCCGGGCGGAGACGCTGATCCGGGCGGAAGCCGCCGGGCCGTCGCGGCTTCGGCTGGCGACGTGCGGCGGGGCGATCCTCACTGTCAATGGACGCGAGGTTCTCTGGACCGGGCACTATCGCCGTAATTTCGAGAACGCAATCGAGGTCGAAATCGAGCTTGAGGCCGGCGAAAACCGGGTCGAAGTGTTCTTCGACGATCTGGCCGAGCGCGATACGCGGTTCTATGTCCAGCTCGACTATCTCGCCGGGCCGGCGGCGGATCAGGCCATTCCTGTCGATTGCCCGTCCGAGGATGCGGCGGCCATCGAAGCGGCGCTCGAGGCGTTTCATTTTCCGCACGCCACCCATGACGGGATCGACGTGCGGCTCGTGCTGCCGCACCCGCTCGGCGTTGCGGCGCAGGCGGAAATCGCGGTCGAGGGCGATTTCATGTCGCACGACGTCATGGCGCCGATCCGGCGTGCGCTTTCGCCCGATTCCACCGAGATCGATCTGGGCCCGGCTGACAATCTGCCTGCCGATTTCCGCCATTTCGTCCTGCGGCTTTCGAGCGGAGGCTTTACCGCCAGCCGAGTGTTCGGCACCGAAATTTCCCATGCCGGGAAACAGGGAACTGCTCCTGAGAGCGAAGCGGCGCGGATCGCCGAGGCGCTTTCCGCCGTTGCCGAGGGCGGGGAAGCCGATACCGTTAGGGCGCTGGCCCGGCTGGCGCTGGGTGATGGCGGGGAAGAAACTCGCGCCATGATCGCCGCCGCGCTGGAGCGGATCGATGCGTGCTGGGATTGCGCCGATTTCGCGCTGGTTCCGTTGATCTGGTGCCGCACGCGCTGGCCGGAGCTGCTGGGCGAAGAGTTCTGCGCACGGATCGACCGTACCATCCTGGGCTACCGCTATTGGATGGATGAGCCGGGCAATGACGTGCAGTGGTATTTCTCCGAAAACCACGCCCTGCTCTTTCATACCGCCGCCCATCTGGGCGGGGCGCTGCTGCCCGATGTGGTGTTTGCGCGTTCGAGGCGCACGGGTCGGGAACAGTCGCAGGTGGGGCGCGAACGGCTCGAAAAGTGGTTCGATCATTTCGAGGCCTGGGAAATGGCCGAGTTCAATTCGGCGCCCTATTTCCCCATCGACCTCAAGGGATTGACGGCGCTCTTCGCGCTCTCGCCCGATGCCCGGCTCCGCGAACGGGCCGGACGCGGCATCGCGCGGCTGATCGAGCTGGTCGCCAATTCCTCCCATCAAGGGGTGCTGACCGCCGCGCAAGGCCGCAGCTATGAGCACACGCTGCGCGGCACCACCACTCTGGAGCTTTCGGCAATCGCGCGGATGCTGTGGGGCAAGGGAAGCTATGGCACGCGCTTTCACGCAACGCCGCAACTGGCGCTGTGCCTGCGCGATCATGGGCTGGAACTGCCCGACCTTGCCGACCGGGCCTGTCTATCCGATGACGAGGCGCAGGAATGGCGGTTCGCGCAGGGGGAAAATTGCTTTGCGCGCCTCTACCACCACAAGAGCGCCGACCACGCGATGGGCAGCGCCATGGCCTATCGCTGGGGCGAATGGGGCTATCAGGAGACGCTGATCCACCTTCGCCTTGGAACACGGCCCGAAACGCAGATCTGGATCAACCACCCCGGCGAAATCATTCATTCGGGCTTCGGCCGCCCCTCCTATTGGGGTGGTTCGGCCTCGATCCCGCGCGTGCAGCAATATCGCGACCTTGCCATTGTGATGTTCGATGGCGTGGCGCCCCAGCCCGAATTTACCCATTGCTGGTTTCCAGCACGCGATTTCGACATGGCCAGCGTATCGGGCGATACTGCGCTGGCGCAGTCTGGCCGGGCGCAACTTGTCTTGCGCGGGTCGGGCGCGTTCGAGCAAGTCGCCGACGGCCCGACGGCTGGATATGAATTGCGGCTGGCGGGCCGCAAAAGCTGGTGGTTGGTTCGATTGGGATCGGACGCGCTTCACGGCGACGGGAGAGGGTTTTCTGCCCGATTTTCCCGGCTTGCCCCTCGGGAGGAGAGCGGGCGCCTGATCGTCGAAGATCCCGATTACGGAGCGGTGGTATTTCATGCCGACGGGGTGGTGGAGGCCGAAGGCCGCCGCATCGACCCTGCCGACATGACGGTTTCGGGTACGCGGGAGGCCCTGCCTCGCGGCCCCATCTGATAGCGCAGGGTGTCAAAGGTCGGCCCGATGGGCCGTAGTCTCAGGGAGGAGACTTAAGATGAAGACGATTTTGCTTTCCGGTGTCGCCCTGGCCGTTTTGGCTCCGGGCGCCTTTGCACAGGATACGACCGAAGTTCGTGTCATGTGGTATTCCGACGGCAATGAAGGCGAGGTGATTGCCGACCTTCTGGACCGCTTCGAACAAGAGAACCCCGATATCGACATCGTGCTCGACAATGTCGCCTATCAGGTGATCATGGAGCAGCTTCCCATCCAGCTCGCCGCCGGCGAAGGCCCCGATATCGCGCGGGTGACCAACCTCAAGGCCCAGGCCGAACACTGGCTCGACCTGCGGCCCTATCTGGCCGATCCGGCCTATTGGGACGAGAATTTCGGCGACCGTTTCGACTGGATGCGCGAAGACGGTTCCGATGCCATCACCGGCTACATGACCCAGCTTACCCTCACCGGCGGCTTTGCCAACGCCACCCTGTTCGAGCAGGCGGGCGTGGAGATGCCCGGCGAGGGCGCGACCTGGGACGATTGGATCGAAGCCAGCCGTCTGGTGATGGAAGACCAGGGCCTTCCGGCCGCCTTCGCCATCGACCGCTCCGGCCACCGCGTCGCCGGGCCCGCCATCTCCTACGGCGCCAATTTCATCGCCGACGATGGCATGCCCGCTCCGATCGACGATGGCGCCATGGCGTTCCTGTCGCGCCTCGCCGACTGGACCGAACAGGGCCTGATGTTGCCCGAAGTGTGGGTTTCGGCTGCCGGGACCACCTATCGCGCCGCGGCTGACGATTTCATCAACGCTCAGATCCCCTTCTACTATTCGGGGTCGTGGCAGGTGTCGAACCTGTCGAGCAAGATCGGCGATGCCTTCGATTGGGTCATGGTCGGCTCGCCCTGTGGCGACGCCGGGTGCGTGGGCATGGCGGGCGGCGCCGCTCTTGTCGGGATCAAATACACCGAGCACCCCGAAGAGGTGGCACGGGTGATGGATTTCCTCGCTTCCGAAGAGATCCTGCGTGAATTCAGCGAGCGCACACTGTTCCTGCCGGCGCATGCGGGCGTCGTCGCGGCGGGCGGCCTTGAATTCCAGTCCGACGATCCGCTGGTGCCGCCTGCCCTCAACGCGTTCGTTGCGGCTTCGGCCCAGACATTGCCCGCCAGTGACGCCATGCCGGCGTGGGTGTGGGCCAATGCCTATTACGGCGCAATCGTCACCCGCATCAGCCAGGTGATGGCCGGGGAGCTCGATATCGAGCAGGCGCGCTCCATGATCGACAGCGATGTCGCCGATCAGGTCGAGGCGGCCGGGCAGTAAGCCATGGCAGGGTTCGGCGAAACTGCTGGACGGGTGGCAAGTCTGCCGCTCGTCCTCATTGCCCGGGCCTTCGATCCGGTGCTGCGCCTATGGCAGCGCTGGACGGGCACCGGCGGGATGGTTGCATTCTTCCTCCTCCCGAACATGGCGATTTTCGGCGTGTTCGTCATCATTCCGCTGGTGCTCAACGTCGTTTATTCGCTGACCGGCGGCACCGATATTCTGTTGGGCGACCGCAATTTCATCGGCTTCGGCCAATATGGCCGGCTGCTCGAATGCGGCAACTACCTCCAGCCGCTGACCTGCCGCGAGGACCAGTTCTGGACGGCGGTGCGCAACACGGCGCTTTTCGTGCTGTTTCAGGTCAGCCTCATGGTTTGCGTGAGTATGATCACGGCGCTGATCCTCAACCGCAACATCGCCGGGCGCGGGTTCTTCCGGGCGGTGTTCTTCTTTCCCGTGCTGCTCTCGCCGGTGGTGGTGGGGCTGATCTGGCGCTGGATTTTGCAGCGTCAGGGGCTGATGAATTTGATCGTCACCAATCTGGGTTTTGACCCCGTGGTCTGGCTCAACGACCGCTTCTTTGCCTTTTCCGCCGCCGTGGGGGTTTCCACCTGGGCGCATATGGGGTTTTACACGCTGATCCTTCTGGCCGGGTTGCAGGCTATCCCGAAGGACCTTTACGAAGCCGCCGAAATGGATGCGACGCCGCCGGGCCGGGTGTTCTGGCGGATCACGCTGCCGCTGCTCGGGCCCAACCTCGCTGTGGTTCTGGTGCTTGCCCTGATCCGTGGCGTGCAGATTTTCGATGAGGCCTATGTGCTGACCGGCGGCGGACCGGGCACCAGCACGCTGTTTCTCACCCAATATATCTACGAAGTGGGCTTTGCCTCCTTCCTGCGCAATCCGGGCCTTGCGGCGGCTGCCTCGATCCTGATGGGGCTGGTGCTTGTCGTTCTCACGCTGATCCAGCTTGGGCTGTCGCGGCGATCAGAAAGGGGGAACGCACGATGAGCGCGATCACCAATTTCGTGTTTCGCCGAAGGGGGCGGAATGGCGGCTGGCACTGGACCGACATCGTCACCTGGGTCTGGCTGATCGGCGGCACCGTGCTGATGTTCGGGCCGGCCTTGTGGCTGGTATCTTCGTCCTTCAAGGGGCCGGCGCAACTGGCCGAATTTCCGCCCACCCTGCTGCCTTATGTGCAGGAGATGGCGACGGTGGAGGGCCATGATGCGCCGCTGCCGCTGTTCGAAGTCACCATGGAGGACGGCACCACCCGCACCCTCGCCGAAGTGCGCAGGATCGGGACCTCGGCGCAGATGGTCGATCCGGCCGATCCGGAAGAAAGTATCAATGTGGACCTCACCGCCCGGACGCCGCTGCGCGAGGTGGGGCTGGCGGTCAACAATTATACCGATCCGTTCCTCGCCTTCGACTTCATGCGGTATCTGGGCAATTCGGTTTTCGTCACGGTGATGGCGACGTTCCTGACGCTGCTGACTAATTCCATGGCCGCCTATGCGCTCTCCAAATACCGCTTTCGCGGGCGCGACGCGGTGATGCTCTTGATCGTGGGAACGCTGATGGTGCCGCTGTCGGTCATCCTCGTGCCGCTCTATTCGGTGGTGAGCGCGGTGGGGCTGCTCAATTCGCTGTGGGGGGTGATCCTGCCCACCATCGCGACGCCGACGGGGGTGTTTCTGCTGCGCCAATACATGCTCACCATTCCCGACGAGTTGATCGAGGCGGCGCGTATGGACCATGCCTCCGAGTGGCAGATCTATTGGCGCATCATCCTGCCGCTGGCCGCGCCGGCTCTCGCCGTGCTGGCCATCTTCTCGGTGGTGTGGCGGTGGAACGATTTCCTCTGGCCGCTGATCGTCTTGTCGCGGCGCGAGCTCTATACGCTGCAGATCGGGCTCAATACCTATGCGGGCGAGCTCAACGTGCAGTGGCACTATATCCTCGCCATGACCGTGGTCACCATGATCCCCGTGGTGCTGGTGTTCATTTTCCTGCAGCGCTTCATCACCACCGGCATCGCCGGGGCGGGCATCAAATAGGAGGGGCGCATGGGGCGCATCGCACTTAGGGATATCCGCAAATCGTTCGGCGCTGTCGATGTGATCCACGGGATCGATCTCGAGATCGACGAAGGGGAACTTGTGGTCTTTGTCGGCCCGTCGGGCTGCGGGAAATCGACGCTGCTGCGGCTGATCGCCGGGCTGGATCAGCCGACATCGGGGAAAATCGAGATCGATGGCGTGGATGCGACCCGCAAGGGTGCCGCCGATCGCGGCCTTGCCATGGTGTTCCAATCCTATGCGCTCTATCCGCATATGACAGTGCGCCAGAACCTCTCGTTCGGGCTTGAAAACGCGCGCATGGCCAAGGCGGAAATCGCCACGCGGGTGGAAGAGGCGGCGCGCATGCTCGATATCGGCGATCTGCTGGCGCGGCGCCCGACCCAGCTGTCGGGTGGGCAGCGCCAGCGCGTGGCCATCGGGCGGGCCATCGTGCGCAACCCCACAGCGTTCCTCCTCGATGAGCCACTCTCCAATCTCGACGCCGAATTGCGCGGCACGATGCGCGCAGAATTGGCGGCACTGCACGCACGGCTCGCGACCACCATGATCTACGTTACCCACGACCAGATCGAAGCCATGACCCTCGCCGATCGCATCGTGGTGCTGCGCAAGGGGCGGATCGAGCAGGTCGATACTCCGCTCAATCTCTACAACAATCCCCAGAACCTATTCGTGGCCGGGTTCATCGGCGCGCCGAACATGAATTTCTTCAGGACCGAAGCCAAGGGCGGACGGGCGGGGTTGCCCGGCGGCGCCGAGGTTCCGCTGGGGCATGAGGGTCCGGTGACTATCGGCCTGCGGCCTCAGCACTTGCGGCTGGCGCGGGAGGGCGAACGGGCCATCGCCGCCAAGGTGCATCTGGTCGAGGCGTTGGGGGCCGAGACGGTGGTGCATGCATCGGCGGAAGGCGCTGGGTCGATCCTCACCGTGCTTGACGGACAGCCGCAGATCGAGCGCGGCGAGGAAATCCGCCTCGCGTTCGATGATGAAAATATCCACGCCTTCGACGCCGATGGGCAGAGGATCGGTTAGCCCCCGATAAGCGAGGCGAGGGGCGTGGCGCAGAGCGCCAGCCCCGAAGCCAGTAGCAGGCCGGCGGCGATGCGGCGCAGGATGGCCAGCGGCATCGGGGGCGGGAATTTCTGGGCCAGGGTTGTGCCCAGCCAGACCATGGGCAGCGCACCGGCGGCGGCCAGCCAGATGCGGGAAGAAATGCCCGTGGTGGCAAAGACGAAGACGAGGCGCGCCGCCGCGTTGAGAAAGAAGACGCTGACCAGCGTCGCGCGCACCATGACGTGGGTGAAAGGCTGGCGATACATCTGCCAGATGATCGGGGGACCGGCGGTCGAAAACAGCCCACCCATGACGCCGCCGGCGAGGCCGGTGGCGATGAACGAGGCAGTGCCGCTACGCTGGGACTGCGGCTGGGGACGGCCGAGCATCTGGAGGGATGCGAAGACGATCAGCGCGCCGAGTATAAGTGCCAGCGCCGAAAGTGCGCTCGTCGCCAGATAAAGCAGCAGGCCATAGCCGATGGCGAGCCCCGGAAAACTGCCGAGCAATAGCAGACCGAGCCCTTTGCGATCGATCGCGCGCCAATCCTTGCGCAGCACCATGATGCCGTTGAAGATCACCAGCAGGCTGGCGACGATGGCCGCCTCTGGAAGCGGGATGAGGCCGAAGAGCCCGACAACGCCCATCAGGATCAGCCCGAAGGCAAAGCCGGTCAGCGTCTGCACCCAGGCGGCACCGCCCGCGACCAGCCAGAGCAGCACCAATTGCGGGCTCAAGATATCGCTCAAAATGTTCATCTAGATCATTTCCGCGTTTCTTCGAATCGCGTCAATTGCTCTAAGTCCTTGTTTTATCGCGTTTCCGAACCGCAAAAGTGGTGTCCACTTTTGCTGGAAAAACTCTAGAGTCCGCGTGCCTGCCGGAAAAGGTCGGCAAACCTGCTTTCCGGATTGAAGTAAACCGCTGGCTGGCCGATCGGCGCGGGCGCGTCAACCCATTGCCCGCCCTGCGTGACCTCGCCGTTCCAGAGATGCTCCCAGGCGTGGTCGGACGGAAGATATAGCTTTCGGGAATCCTCGCCGGCCTGCCAGACGGGCGAAACGAGCATGTCGGGGCCATAGAGGTATTGGTCCTGGATGGCATAGGTTTGGCTATCGCCCTCGTAGTGGAGAAAGAGCGGCCGTTGCACCGGCAGGCCGGTCGCCGCCGCTTCGGCGGAAAGATGCTTGAGGTAGGGCGCGAGCAGGCAATAGAGCCTTGTCATACGCGCGAAATGGGCGAGAACGTCCGAGTCCTGATCGAGCTGGAGGTTTTCGGTGGGACGGTTGCCCTCATGGCTGCGCATCACCGGGGTGAAGGCCGCCATTTCCGACCAGCGCATCAGAAGTTCGGCCGTTCGCACATTGCCGAAGAGGCTGGTGTAACCGCCGATATCGGAATGGTGGTAGGCGTTGCCCAGAAGGCCTGACGACAAGGCGCCGCAGATGACTGTAACCAGACCATCGTGGCGGGAGAAATCCACCGATTGATCCCCCGCCCAGAGCAAGGGACAATGCGCTCCGACGCCGGTGAACCCGGCGCGCATGAACCAGAGCGTATCGCCGGTTTTGTCGCGGCTGGCCACGGCTTTTGCGTTGACCTCGGCCCAGAGCGTGGGCCAGGCGTTGTGCATCACGCGGGCATCGATACCATTGGCGAGCCTTACGTCGATGGGAAGGTATTCGCCGAAATCGGCCATCCAGCCCGAGAGGCCGAAATCGAGCATGTTCCGGCCGATGATGCGCTCCGCAAACCAGTCGGCGGCGGCGGGATTGGTGAAATCGACGACGCCGCACTCGAATTCGCCGAAATCGACAAGCGCCGTTTCGCCCTTCTCATCGGTTGCAAAATAGCCCTCCCGGTCGGCCTCGACGAACAGAGGACCGTCGACGGCGAGGTAGGGATTGACGTAGCCCAGGAAGCGGATGCCGCGAGCGTTCAATTGAGCAATGCGCTGGCGAAGATCTGGATAGCGGGCGTCGCTGGCCTGCCAGTCCCAGAAGAGGCGCGCACCGAACGAGGTGTGGCGCAGACCCACCCAATCCTCGCACCAGAGCCCCGAAACCTTCACGCTGGCGGCGATCATCTTTTCCATGCGCTCAAAGGAATTGGTCCCGTCCTTGAGGCCGATGATCGCGCCGCCATAGACCCAATCGGGAAGCTCGGGTTGCCGCCCGAAGCGGGCCGAGAGCTTGCCGACGAGTTCGATGAAATTTTCTGCATCGAACAGTTCGATGCGGGCCGGCACTTCCCATACTTCGACTTCGTGGAAGCCGGCATCGCGGAAGTCGAAGGCCGAATAACAGGCGGTTTGCACGTGCAGCGCATAGCGGCGCGAAGAGACCCAGGTGGGCTGGGGATAATTGGTGTTCCAGTAATCGCCACCCGCCTTGTTGTGGAGATCGGACAGACGCGTGATCTCGGTGCTCTTGTCGCGCCCGACGCCCGGCTCGGAGGTCCAGAGCGGGAAATGGCGGCCGCGCAGGTCGAAATAGGACATCTGCTCGCCACCGCCCCAAACATGCTCATCGGGTTCGGCCGCAACCTGCAGCCAGAACCGGTTGATGGACGAGTCGAGCGTTTCGAAATCGAGGCCGGACGCGGTGACGGTCAGCGTGAGAATGGGAGCATCGCCATCCGAAACCGACAGGGAGACGCGGTTGTTCTCGACCACCGTGCCGCACAGGGCAATGCGCTCGGAGACATGATCCTCGATCTCGAAATTGCCGCGATACATGTCCATCCGGGCCTCGCCCCGGCCCACGAAAATGGCGGGCGCGGCTGCGGTATGGGCGAAAATCAACTTGTTGCCGAGCCGGATTTCAAAGCCGGCCGGGACGGTTTGCAAGTGGATCATGGCTTGTCGATCAATTCTGGGTCAGCCCGGCATCGACGACGAAATTGGCGCCTGTCGCGCCGCCGCTTTCGTCAGAGGCCAGAAACAGCGCCATGCGCGCGACGTGGCTGGCATCGAGCCGGAATTTGAGCGCCTGGAGGTCGAGGAACTGCTGATTGAGTTCGGGCGTGAGCCAGAGCTTTTCCTGCCGATCGGTCAGGATCGCGCCGGGGACGATGCAGTTGACGCGGATCGCTTGCGGGCCGAGTTCGCGGGCCAGCGTGCGCGTCAGCCCGTTGATCGCCGCCTTGGCGGTGGTATAGCCCACCATGCCCGGCTGGCTGCGCATCCAGGAGACCGAGCCGAGCATGATGATCGAGCCGCCTCCGGCTGCCGCCATGCCCGCGCGCACCGCCTGGGTGGCGAAAAACTGGTGGTCGAGATTGAGCGCCAAAATGCGGCGCCAATAGTCGGGTTCGACGGAATTGAAATCGTGCCGGTCGTCCTTGCCCGCATTGTTGACGAGCACGCGGACTGGCCCCTCCTCCGTCTCGATTGCCGCGAGCGTCTGGCGCAGGGCGTCGATGTCGGTCAGGTCGCAAGCATGAAATCGCGCGCCGGTTCCGTCGGCCACAACCTGCCCTGCGTCCCTGTCGATATCGAGAAAATCGACGCTGGCTCCTTGAACCCGAAAGGCGCGGACCATTTCGGCCCCGATGCCCGAGGCGCCGCCCGTAATCACGACATGGCGGCCCGAAAGGCTTTCGTAGCGCACGGTTTCATAAGTCATTTCAAGCCTCCGGATCGAAGGGGAGCCTGGGCAGGCCGGGGATTTCAACACGCATTGCGAACACTCCGCCCGATTCCGGATGATCGGCAAGTTGCGCGTCGCTGCAACCGTCACGGGCCGAGGTTACGAACAGGGTTCGCATGTCCGAACCGCCGAAGCACGGCATGGTAGGCGATTGCGCCGGGATGGGGTAGCTGGCGAGCAGTTCGCCGCTGGGCGCGTAGCGATTGACGCGCGCGCCCTGATAGAGCGCCGACCAATAGCAGCCTTCGGCATCGACCGCGGCCCCATCAGGGCGGCCGGTATCGGTTTCCGAGGGTTCGAGCTGGACGAAGACGCGCCTGCCGGTGATTTCGCCCTCGTCGGGGTCGTAATCGTAAGCGTAAACGACAAAGCGCGGCGTATCGGAATGATAGAGCGTGCGGCCATCGGGCGAGAAGGCCAGCCCGTTCGAGGTCATCAGCTCATCGACAAAAAGGGACAGACCGCGCCGGTCGAAGCGGTAGAGCGCGGCGCGGCCTTTCTGGTCCGGATCGATGGTGCCCACCAGCAACCGTCCCCGAGGATCGGTGGCGCCATCATTGAACCGGCTTCCCTCATGGGCCTCCGGGTTGGCGGCGAGCAATTGCCGCGCTCCCTTTTCATCCATGCGCCAGATGCCGCTGCGCTGGGCGGCGACGATCGATCCATTGGTGGAGGGTGCAAAGCAGCCGAGCTCTTCAGACAGTTCGAGCGTTTCGAGCGCGCCCGTTTGCGGATCGAAGCGGTGGAGGCGCTTGCCCGCGATATCGGTAAAGCGCAGTGTGCCCCGCCCGGCCTCCCAGACCGGCCCTTCGCCCAGCCGGGCGCGCAGATCGCATACGCATTGGAACGGGCTGTCCATGGATCAATAGGCCGATTGCGAAGGCGCGGCGGGAGTCGCCTTGCGCAATTGGGCCAGCCATTCGGCAGCGCGGCCCGTCATCATGCCCATGTCTGAGGCAATAGCGGCGAAGGAATAGCCATAGTCGATAAACCGTGCCACCATCTCCGGGTTTGGCCCGACGATCCCGATGGGCTTGCCGGCTTTCCGGGCTGTTTTTGCAGCGTAGGCGATCAAATCCTGCACTTCGCTGTGGCCGATATCGCCGATGTGGCCCATGGCCGCCGAAAGGTCTCCCGGACCGACAAAGAGCGCGTCGACCCCATCGACGGCGGCGATCGCATCGAGATTGGCAATCGCCTCGGGCGTTTCGAGTTGCAGGATGGAACAGGCGCGCTCATGGGCATTGGCCAGATAGCCCGGCAGGGTGCCGAAACGCGAGCCGCGATGGACGGCGGCGACCCCACGCACGCCATGGGGCGGATATCGCATATAGGAGACGGCACGCTCTGCCTCTTCGGCCGTTTGGATGAAAGGCAGCATCAGGGTTTCCACGCCGGCATCCATGGCCCGCTTGACCAGCACCTGATCGCTCCAGGCGAGGCGCACGACGGGGACCGAGGGCGTGCAGCCGATGGCGCGCAGGATATGGGCGAGATCGGAAAATTCGATGGTGACGTGCTCCATGTCGACCACCAGGAAATCGAACCCCGCGTGCCCCAGTGCTTCGGCGGTGTTGGGTGCGCCGGCCATGAGCCAGGTGCCCAGCGGGGTCTTGTCGGTCATGAGGCTGGTGAAGGTTTTCATAGCGCGTCTTTCAATAGATGACCGGATCGGGGACCAGGGCAGTGCCTTCGAGGAAGTCGAAATCGCAGCCCTTGTCGGCCTGGCTGACATGGCGCTGGTAAAGAGCGGCGAAGGAGCGCTCGTAAAGCGGCGCGTGCGGCGTCCATTCGGCGCGACGCCGGTCGAGTTCGGCGGCGTCCACTTCCATGTCGAGCTTGCCGGCGGGGATATCGATCGAAACGATATCGCCGGTTTTGAGCAGGGCCAGCGGCCCGCCGATGGCGGCTTCGGGGGCGACGTGCAGGATGCAGGTGCCGTAATGGGTGCCCGACATGCGGCCGTCGCAAATGCGCACCATGTCGCGCACGCCCTGGCGCAGCAGTTTTTTGGGGATGGGAAGATTGCCCCATTCGGGCATTCCCGGCGCGCCGACGGGGCCGGCATTGCGCAGGACGATCACCCAATCCTCGGTGATATCGAGATCGGGGTCGTCGAGCGTGCGGTTCATCTCGGCGGGGTCGTCGAAAACGATGGCCGGACCGCTGTGGCGCAGGAATTTGGGATCAGCGGTCGACGATTTCATCACCGCGCCATCGGGCGCCAGATTGCCGCGCAGGAGTTGCAGCGTCTTGCCCCGTTCGAGCGGGACGACGGGATTGGCCTCGTCGCGGATGATTTCATCGTCCCAGCATTCGGCGTCCGCGATGGCCTCGCCCAGCGTCCGACCCGAAACGGTGGGCCGGTCGAGCGTCAGATGGGAGGCGAATTTACCCATCAGGGCAAGGATGCCGCCAGCGAAGTAGAAATCCTCCATAAGGTACTGGCCGGAGGGGAAAAGGTTGGCCGCGACTGGTACGCGCCCGGCGACGGCCGAAAGATCGTCCAAGGTCAGCTCCACACCGGCGCGGCCCGCCATGGCGATCAGATGGATGGCGGCGTTGGTCGATCCGCCCATCGCCATATAGGCGACCGCGCCGTTGAGGAAACTTTCGCGGTTGAGGATCGTCGAGGGGCGCAGATCTTCCCACACCATTTCGCAAATGCGAACGCCGCAGGCCGACGCCATGCGGACGTGGCCGGAATCGACGGCGGGAATGGAACTCGCGCCTGGCAAGGTCAGGCCCATGATATCGACGATGGACGTCATGGTGGAGGCCGTGCCCATGGTGTTACATGTGCCGAACGAGCGCGTCATGCGGCTTTCCAGATCCACCCAATCCTCCGCCGTTATCGTTCCGGCGCGCAATTCGTCCCAATATTTCTTGGTATGGGTGCCTGCCCCCGTTTTCTGGCCGCGCCATTGTCCGTTCGACATCGGGCCAGCTGGGCAGAAGATCAGCGGCAAATCCATGGAGATGGCGCCCATCAGCAGGCCGGGCGTGGACTTGTCGCAGCCGCCCAAGAGCACTACGCCATCGAGCGGGTGCGAGCGCAAAATCTCCTCGGTCTCCATGGCCAGCATGTTGCGGTAGAGCATGGTCGTGGGCTTGACCATCACTTCGCCCACCGAGAGCGCGGGCAGTTCGACCGGATAACCGCCGGCCTGCCAGACGCCGCGCTTTACCGCCTCTGCCCTATCGCGCAGATGCGCATGGCACGGGCTCATGTCGCTCCAGGTGTTGACGATGCCGATCACGGGGCGGCCCATGAATTCCTCGCGGCGCATGCCCATCTGCTGGGTGCGCTGACGGTGCGCGAAGCCGCGCATATCCTCGGACGCGAACCAGCGCTGGGAACGCAGCTCGGCCAAGGACTTGCGCGGCGTCTCACGGCTCATCGTTTTGTGCCTGTCTCCGGTTGCGGCAATTGTGTGCCGTCGCGTATAAATAATAGCGCTACGAAATTGGCATGGTAATGCTGAGCTTGCAAGGTTGAACGGCGGAGAACGAAATTTGGCCAGATCGGAGACGCCTCGCAGGCGCCGCAAGATACAGGGTGTGACGATGATGGACGTCGCCGAAAAGGCCGGCGTTTCCCCCTCCACCGTATCGCTGTTCCTGCGCAACCCCGATGCAGTATCGGCCAAGGCGAGCGAGGCCGTGAGGGCAGCGGTCCGCGAACTCAACTACGTTCCCAATATGATGGCGGGCGGGTTGGCGGCGGCGAATTCGCGGGTGGTCGGCGTTATCGTGCCTTCGGTGCGAAACGCATTTTTTGCCGAAACGGTCGCGGCATTGCAATTCGAGCTTGGGCGCGCCGGACTGCAGATCCTGCTCGGTCACACCGAATATGACCGGGTCGCCGAAGAGGCGCTGGTGCGTACCACATTGTCCTGGGCGCCTGCGGCGTTGGTTATCGCCGGGACGGATCACAGCGCTGCGACGCGTGGCTTGCTTGGCGCCTCGCCGGTTCCCATCGTCCAGATATGGGAGCTTGGAGGCGAAGCGCCTGTCGATATGGCAGTGGGGTTCGATCACCGGGCGGTCGGCGCGGCCACCGCTCGTCACCTGGCATCACGCGGCAGGCGTTCGCTGGTCTTTTTGAGCGGGCGTAGCCATGAGGACAAGCGGGCAGCCAGCCGGGCCGAGGGATTTCTGGCAGCGGCGAAAGAAATGGGTTTGCCAGCCCGCCATTTCGACCACCCTGCCCCGGCCACGAGCGAGTTGGGAGGTATTCTCTTCAACCGCGTCGTTTCGGAACTGGGCGGCCAAGAGGCGGTGGGAATCGGGTGCTCGAACGATGCGATCGGGCTTGGTGTGATCTTCGAAGCGCAACGGCAGTCGAAATCCATTCCCGGCGATTATGCGGTAATGGGTTTTGGCGATCTCGAATTCGCCGCGTCGTGCAATCCGCCTCTCTCGACCGTCCGCCCGTTCGGCGATCTCATTGGCAGCGAGACGGCCCGGCTGATCGCAGCCAGGCGCAACGGGTCGGACGAGCTTGCGGGAACGACCGTCGACACCGGCTTCGGGATCGTGCAGCGGCAGACGACTTGAGCGCCGCTAGAGCGGTTTTTTCAGCCAGCGGGCGAGGACGCCCACGATCCCCTCGCGGAACAGCAGGACGGCGATGACGAAGGTTGCGCCCTGCAGCACGGTCACCCAGGCGCCGAAGCTGGCAAAGTAGTTTTGCATGGTGACGATGATTGCCGCGCCGATAATGGGACCGAAGACCGTATGCATGCCTCCCAGAAGCGCCATCAGCACCACCTCGCCCGACATGGCCCAATGCACGTCGGTCAGCGATGCGAGCTGGAAAACCAGGGCCTTTGTGGCACCGGCGGTTCCCGCAAGCGTTGCCGAAATGACGAACACCGCGAGCTTGTAGCGATTGACCTGATAGCCGAGCGAAACCGAGCGCGCCTCGTTTTCGCGGATCGCCTTGAGCACCTGCCCGAAGGGGGAGTGGATGATCCGATAGATGAGGAACAGGCAGGCAAAGACGACAACGAAGACAAAGACGTAAAGCGCGGAATCGCGCGACAGGTCGATCAGCCCGAAAAGGTGGTTGCGCGGCACGGCCTGGATACCGTCCTCGCCGCCCGTGAACGGGGCCTGGAGCGCGATGAAATAGACCATCTGGGCAAAGGCCAGCGTGACCATGGCGAAATAGATGCCCTGGCGGCGAATGGCGAGGCTGCCGATGACAAGGCCCAGAAATGCGGCAGTTGCAGCACCCAACAGCACGCACAGCTCCGGCGGGAGCCCCCAGACCTTGGCGGCGTGAGCCGAGACGTAGCTTGCCGAGCCGAAAAAGGCGGCGTGGCCGAAGCTCAATAACCCGCCATAGCCGAGCAGGAGATTGAAGGCGCAGGCGAAAAGCGCAAAACACATCACCTTCATCAGGAAAACCGGATAGAGAAAGAGCGGCGCGACGGCGAAGAAAACCAGCAAACCGGCAAAGATCGCAAGGTGCAGCCGGGGAACCCCGAGTTGGCCCGGGGTCGCTGGTTTGGCCGGTGCGCCGGTCAATGTTTGGTCGCTCATTACACAGCCCTCCCGAAAAGGCCCGTGGGCTTGACCAGCAAGACAATGGCCATGATGACGAAGATGACGACAGCCGATGCTTCCGGATAAAAGACGCGGGTCAGGCCTTCGACGATTCCCAGCCCGAAGCCGGTGAGAATGGCGCCCATGATCGAGCCCATGCCACCGATCACCACCACAGCGAAGACAACGATGATGAGATCCGCTCCCATATTGGGATTGACCGAATAGATCGGGGCGGCCAGCACGCCGGCCAATGCCGCCAGGCCGACGCCAAAGCCATAGGTCAGCGTGATGAGGCGCGGCACATTGATGCCGAAGGCTCCAACCATTGTGGGATTTTCGGTGGCGGCGCGCAGATAGGCGCCCAGCCGCGTCTTTTCGATCAGGAACCAGGTGCCGAAACAGACGACGACCGAAGCAAAGATCACCCAGCCGCGATAATTGGGCAGGAACATGAAGCCCAGATTGGTGCCACCCTGAAGCTGGGGCGGAATGGAATATGGCAGGCCGGAAACCCCGTATTGATTACGGAACAGCCCCTGGATGACGAGCGCCAGACCGAAGGTCAAAAGCAGGCCATAGAGATGGTCGAGATGATAGAGCCGCGAAATCATCAATCGCTCGATCACGATGCCGAACGCGCCCACGATCAGCGGCACGAGGATCAGCGCCCACCAATAGTCGAGCCCCAGATAGGTCAACAGCATCCAGGCGACGAACGCCCCCATCATATACTGGGCGCCATGGGCGAAATTGATGATGTTGAGCAGGCCGAAGATGACGGCCAGCCCCAGGCTGAGCATGGCGTAGAACGAACCATTGATCAGCCCGAGCAGTAATTGCCCGAACAGGGCGGCAGTCGGGATGCCGAAAATCTCGGTCATGGGCGTGTGCTTTCAAACGGCTTGAGGCTTGGAAATGCGCCGGGACCTCCGGCGCATCTCCCAGTTGGAGAACCGATCCTATTGGACCAGTTCGCATCCGCCCTGATCGAGCGGACGGAACGCCGCTTCGGCGGGGATGGTGTAGCCGAGCTCGTAATAATCCCAGGGGCCCTGCGACTGTTCGGGCGACTTGACGCGGAACAGGTACATGTCGTGGATCTTGCGCCCATCGGCCCGCACTTCCCCCTCACCGAACAGCGGATCGGAGGTGGGCATGGATTTCATGGCTTCCATGACCGGACCGGCTTCCACCGATTGGGTGGCCTCGATGGCCTTCAGGTAGTGCAGAACCGAGGAATAGACGCCGGCATGGACCATGGTGGGCATATCCCCGCCATTGCGTTCGGCGAAGCGTTCGGACCATTCGCGAGTGTTCTCGTTGAGATCCCAATAAAAGGATTCGGTCAGCACCAGCCCCTGCGACGCTTCGAGCCCGAGCGCGTGCACGTCGGAAATGAACATCAGGAGCGCGGCCAGCGACTGGCCCGACTGGGTGATGCCGAATTCGGAAGCCTGCTTGATGGCGTTGACGGTATCACCGCCCGCGTTGGCGAGCCCGATCACCTTGGCGCCCGAGGACTGGGCCTGAAGCAGGTAGGACGAAAAATCCTGTCCCGGGAAGGGGTGACGCACGGTGCCGAGAACCTCGCCGCCGGCCTCCTCGACCACGGCGGCGGTATCGGTTTCCAGCGCATGGCCGAACGCGTAATCGGCGGTCAGGAAGAACCAGGTGTCGGCGCCGGTTTCCACCATCGCGGTGCCGGTGCCGTTGGCCAACGCCCAGGTGTCATAGGTCCAGTGAATGGTGTTGGGCGAGCATTGCGCGCCGGTCAAATCGGTCGAACCCGCGCCGGAATTGATGAAAATCCTGTCCTTTTCGCGCGTCACTTCGTTGACGGCCAGCGCGGCCGAAGAGGTGGGCACGTCGAAAATGGCATGGACGCCCTCTTCGTCGTACCACTGCCGCGCGATGGTCGAGGCCACGTCGGGCTTGTTCTGGTGATCGGCCGAAATGATATCGACGTTGATGCCCTTGTCGGCGGCGCCGAAATCCTCGACCGCCATCTGGGCGGCAAGCACCGAGCCTTCTCCCGAAAGGTCGGCGTAAATGCCCGAGCGGTCGTTGAGCACGCCGATCTTGACGTCGATGGCATAGGCCGAGCCGGCCATGGCCGCGACCATCACGGCTGCCAGTATTGGTGTTGCATGTCTCATGTCATTTCCTCCCGTCATGAGCATGATGGACGCAAGGCGGAGGCCCGGCGCCCGGTTTGCGGCTACACCCCCAGATAGGCGTGCAGTTTCTCCGTATTGGCGGCGAGTTCGGCGTTGGGGATCATGTCGATCACCCTGCCCTGCTCGACGATGTAGTGCCGATCGGCCACCGAGGCGGCGAAATGGAAATTCTGCTCGACCAGAACGATGGTGAAGCCTTCGGATTTGAGGCGCGAGATCATGCGGCCGATCTGCTGCACGATCACCGGCGCAAGGCCTTCGGTCGGTTCGTCGAGAAGAAGCATCTTGGCGCCGGTGCGCAGGATGCGGGCAATGGCCAGCATCTGCTGCTCGCCGCCCGAGAGCTTGGTGCCCTGGCTCGAAAGCCGCTCCTTGAGGTTGGGAAACATCTCGTAGATCGTCGCGATGCTCAGCCCGCCGGGCCTGACGGCGGGCGGAAGCATCAGGTTTTCTTCGACCGACAGCGACGAAAAGATCGCCCGTTCCTCGGGGCAAAACGCGATGCCGGCCTTGGCGATGGTCCGCGTGGGCGCGCCGATCAATTCCCTATCCTCGAAACGCACCGATCCGCTGCGCTTGGACAGAATGCCCATGATCGCCTTGAGGGTGGTCGTCTTGCCCGCGCCGTTACGGCCCAGAAGCGTTACCACTTCACCCGGCGCCACATCGAAGGTCATACCGTGCAGCACATGGCTTTCGCCATACCAGCCTTGAAGGTCGCGGACGGCGAGAAGCGCGGGGGAAATCTGGGGCTGCGGATTAGTCATGGCCGACCCCGATATAGGCTTCGATCACACGCGGGTCCTTGGAGACGGTATCGTAACGGCCTTCGGCGAGAACCTGCCCGCGGGCCAGGACGGTTATCGTGTCCGAGAGATCGGCGACCACCGAGAGGTTGTGTTCGACCATCAGGATGGTGCGCCCCTTTGAAATGGCTTTGATGAGCCCCGAAATGCGTTCGACATCGGCCTGCGTCATGCCGGCCATCGGCTCGTCGAGCAGCAGCATTTCAGGCTCAAGCGCCAGGGTTGTGGCGATCTCGAGCGCCCGCTTGCGGCCGTAGGAGAGTTCCTGGGCGGTGTGATGGGCGAGATCGGAGAGCCCCACCTCCTCGACGCGGCGCATGGCCTCGGCGTCGAACTGGGCCAGCACTTTCTGCGTCCGCCAGAAATCGAAATTGGAGCCCCGCCGCCGCTGCAGCGCGACGCGCACATTTTCGAGCACTGTAAGCCTTGGAAAAACCGCCGAAATCTGGAACGAGCGCACCATGCCCAGCCGCGCGATTTCCGAAGCGCCCAAGGTGGTGATATCGCGACCGTTGAAGCTGATGGTGCCCGAAGTGGGCTGGAGGAATTTGGTCAGGAGGTTGAAGCAAGTCGTCTTGCCCGCGCCGTTGGGGCCGATGAGCGCGTGGATCGACCCGCGTCTTACGTCGAGATCGACATTGTTGACCGCCATGAACCCGGCGAACTGCTTGGTCATGCCCTTGGCCGAGAGAATGAAATCGCCACCGCTCATTTCGCCGTCCACCCCCCATCGATCGAAATCGCGGCTCCGGTGATCGACCGGGCGAGATCGCCCGTCAAGTAGTGAGCCATTTCGGCGATTTCTTCCGGTTGCACGAAGGCCTTGGTGGGTTGGGGGGCGAGCATGACAGTGCGGATGACGGCCTCCTCATCCATTTTGTGAGCCATTGCCTGATCGGCGATCTGGGCGGCGACCAGCGGGGTATAGACATAGCCGGGGCATATGGCATTTACAGTGATGCCCGCTTCGGCCACTTCCAGAGCCACCGTGCGGGTCAAACCCACGACGCCGTGCTTGGTGGCGACATAGGCCGATTTATACGCCGAAGCCCGCAATCCATGGGCCGAAGCGATGTTGACGATCCTGCCCCAGCCCTTTCGCTTCATTTCCGGCAAGGCGGTGCGGATGGTGTGATAGGCGCTATCGAGGCTGACGGCGATGATGCGGTGCCAATCGGCGGGCTCGAGCTCATCGACCGCCGCCACCTTCTGGATGCCGGCATTGTTGACGAGCACGTCGATGGTGCCGAACCGCTCGATCACCCTGCCGACGAGGTCCTGACTCTGAGTGTCGTCGGCGAGATCGGCATGGAAATAATGCGCGGTGCCGCCCAGAGCATCGATTTCAGCAATCACGGGAGAGGCGTCGGCGTCGCTTTCGAGCCCATTGACCGCCACGGAATGACCGGCCGACGCAAAGCGCTTCGCAATCGCCAGACCGATTCCGCTGGTTGCACCGGTGATCAGCACAACGCGAGGTTCAGCTCGTTCGGACACAGCGCCTCCATCCCTTTATCGTTCTTGGGCCGTTTTGGCCGTTTGTTGCCGATAGTCTTTCAAGGATCGTGCCAATCGGGCGGGGAAAGAAGAAAGATCAATCTTCATAAAGGATTATGGTGACGGCTGTCCCGTGTCGGGGCGGGGATAATGTCCGGACCAGTGTCCAGCAGTCCGGATGATTGTCCGGAAATCCGGACGCTTAATGCAGAACCTTGCCGATCTGTCCGGATATCTCTACGCTTTAGCTGGGAGGAGATACGCCATGGACACCGAAGCTCTCGCTACGGCGAGCACGCCGCCGGCCCTGGTGTCGGCGGCCATGGGCGCTTTCGACATGCTGCGCGAATATTTCGAAGGCGCCATCATGGTCGATGCGGAGGCCCGGATCATCTGGCTGGACGGGCGCTATCGCCGTCTGCTCAAGCTCACTGATGATTTCGATCCCGTCGGACGGCCGGTCGAGGAGATACTGCCCCATTCGCAATTGCGAGACGTGGTCAAGACCGGACGCCCTATCCTGCTCGACCTCATGCAGTTCGGCGACCGCCAGTTCGTCGTCTGCCGCATTCCGCTCAAGGATGAGCAAGGCGTGGTCAAGGGTGCCATCGGGTTCGTTTTTTACGACAATGTCGATTATCTGGCGCCGATTCTGAAAAAGCTCGAACAGTTGCAGCGCCAGCTTTCGCGCGCCCAGGCGGCGCTGACGCGCGAGCGGCAATCGAAATATTCGCTTGCCAGTTTCGTGGGCACCAGCGAGATCGTGCAGGATCTTAAATCGCAGATCCGGCGCTTTGCGTTGCGCGACGGCCCGGTGCTCATCATGGGGGAGACGGGTACGGGCAAGGAGCTTCTCGCCCACGCTATCCACCAGGCCTCGGATCGCGCCGAGGGGCCGTTTGTGGCGGTGAACATGGCGGCAATTCCCGAAACGCTGCTGGAGGCGGAGTTTTTCGGCGTGGCGCCGGGGGCCTACACGGGGGCGGAAAAAAAGCCGCGCAAGGGCAAGTTCGAACTCGCCCATGGGGGTACGCTGTTCCTCGACGAAATCGGCGACATGCCGCTCTCGATCCAGGCCAAGTTCCTGCGCGTGCTGCAGGAAGGGGAGATCGAGGCGCTGGGATCGAATGCGGTCAAGAAGGTCGACGTACGGATCATCGCGGCGACCTCGCAGGACCTCGAAGCGCTGATGGAAGAACGGCAATTCCGCTCCGATCTTTATTACCGCATCGCGGTGCTCACCGTGAACGTGCCGCCGCTGCGCGAGAGGCTAACCGATATCGGGGTGATTTGCGAACGGCTGCTCGAGACCATTCCACGCGCCGAGGACATGGCCGATTGGACAATCGATGACGAGGCCGTCGCGCTTTTGGCCAGCCACGATTGGCCGGGCAATGTCCGTGAATTGCGCAATGCGCTCGAGCGGGCTGCCGCGATCGCGCCGACCGAATTGCTCGATGCCGACACCATCGCCCGCGCCATGCCGCGAATGCTCGTGCGGGCATCGCGCGCCAGCGTCGAGCTTCCCGACCTCGCCGACGCGCGGGCCAGGGCCGAGCGCGACGCGATGGTCGACGCGCTCAAGCGTGCCGGCGGCAAGAAAACCACAGCGGCGCGTCTTCTGGGCGTCTCGCGCAGCCAGTTCTACGAGAAGCTTAAGCGCTATGCGCTGACGTGAAACTCAGGGATTTATGGGAATGCTGGCTGGGGCGGCAGGATTCGAACCTGCGAATGTCGGTACCAAAAACCGATGCCTTACCACTTGGCGACGCCCCAAAAGCGGGTTGGTTCCTACACTGTTTGACCCCACGCCGCAACACTGTCGAACAGGCTTGAACAGGTGCGCGGCGCACTATATAAGGCCCCGAAACGGCGACGAACGCGGCAATCGGAATTTTCCGGCAGCGCTTATCGCGACGATTATCGGAGTATAGCGCAGCCTGGTAGCGCACCTCGTTCGGGACGAGGGGGTCGGGTGTTCGAATCACCCTACTCCGACCAACAAAACCGGGGGTTTCGGCCCCCGGTTCTTTTTTCCACCGACAGGGTTACCGACAGGGTTAGGCTCCAGGACATGGAACCGAACGTGAACGAAGTGTGGCTTCCTTACCACCCCTTGGGAACGTTCGGCGACTTGAGATGCACGGTCATCGGTCGCTCGCCGCAGTCGTTGCAGCGGAAACGCCCCAGGAAATAATCCCGATTGCGGACGATGGAAAAGTTCTCCCCAAAAATCTCGATCAGCTTCGGAATGGAGAGATCGAGGCTATGGCCGCACGAGCAGAACAGCGTCAGGCCATAGCCGTAGTCGAGATGATCCTTGAGCGTGGATATCGTGACCATGATCCGTCCTCAGAAGGAGAACGAATTAAGAACATAACATCCGAAGAGTCAATTCGGATTGATCTACCATACCGGCTCTACAGGCCGGCCAGACGCCGCATGACCCTCAGAGCAGCGATCATCTTGCCGCGTTCGATTTCGGAAAGCGCACCCTCATAGATGGCGTGGCTCTCGTCGGAGAGCGCCTCAGCGGTCGCTTCTGCGATTTTCAAATGCTCTCCATCCCCGGTCAGATAACGCTGCTGAAGGTGATAATAGATGCGTTTTTCAGGAGTGTCGGCATCCGCCAGTGTGATCGTCTCTGATTCCTTGAGGACTGGCAGAGCACCGCCGTCAATCACGAGGATCGTGTAGCCGCCGTCATGGACAGCGGTCACCTTCGTCGTGCCGAAATAGACGCTTTCGCCATCCTTGAGGTTAATTTTTAGCGCCATATCTACCCCCGAAAAAGAAAAGGCGGCCCTTCTGGACCGCCTTCCCGATTAGATGATTTGGTCGTCTTAGAACAGACGGAGCACGGCCTGGTCGGACTGCGAAGCCATCGACAGAGCGGTTGAGGACAGCTGCTGGCGGGTCTGCAGGGCCAGCAGGTTGGCGGCTTCCTCATTGGCATCGGCCAGGGTGAGGTTGGACGCGCCGGTCTGCAGCGTGTTGATCATGTTCTTGGAGAAGTTCTGGCGGTTTTCAACGATCGAGAGCGAAGAACCGAAGGCCGAAGCCTGCGAACGGACTGTGTTGATGGCCGATTTCACCTGAGCGAGGAAACCATCGATGCCTTCGTCGCTATCAAGCTCGGCGGCCGACATGTTGGTGTCGATGCCCAGCGTGGCCGAGTTGATCGAAACGCCGTTTTCGCCATCGATGCGCGACTGGATTTCGAGGTCCGACGTACCGGTTTCGTTGAAGGTGATCTTGAGATTGTCACCACGAAGCAGGTTGATACCGTTGAACGAGGCGTCGTCGGCCAGCTTGTCGAGCTGATCGCGCAGTTCGTTGTACTGGGTGGCCAGGTCGGCGCGGACATCGTTACCGCCGATTTTGGCAGTATTCGTCGTTCCGCCTGTAACGCCGGCCGAGCTGGATGCACCGGTGATTTCCAGGTCCTGCGTGGACAGGTTCTCGATACGGAGCTTGCCGTTGTCATTGGAAGCCCTGATGCTCTCCGAGAGAACCGCATCGCCGTTTATGGCGCTGACGATATCGTCAGCCGTATAGGCAGTGCCGGTAATAGTGGCAACGCTTAAGTCGACATCGGATGTGGTGCCGGTGGTGGCGGACACCACCGTAATCGTGCCACTCGCGTTAGTAGCCGTAGCTCCGCTGAGCTTGGCGTTCAGGAGTGCGGTGAATTCATCCGCATCATCGATCATGTTATCGTTGTTGCCAATGGCGAGCACATCGTCTTGAGTAATTTCGATGCTCTGAGCAACACCATCGATGGTTGCGGTAAACGCTATTTTTGCACCGCTGTTCACCTCGACGGCCTCGGTGGCCCCCCAAGTAATATCGGCCGAGCCAGCGGTGGCAGGGGGGCCGGCTGTGCCCGCAGTGCCGTCGATTGCGGTATCCATGCCGAGCGCTGCGTCTGTCAACGTGGTATTTCCGACGGCAACAGTTGCCGTGGAATTCCCGAATGCGCCCTTGGTGAAGGAAAGTTCGCCCGTGGCCGTGGAGGAAACGTCGAAGGACGCAGTCTCGAACGACTTGTCCTGGCGCGCCTGGCGGAGCGTGGACTGCATGGATTCGAGGGTCTTGGTGATCGCCGTCAGGCCATTGTCGGCGGCTTCCAGGGTCTGGATGCCGTTGGCCATGTCGTCGAGCAGGGCGTTCATATCGCCCGCGCGGCTGTTCAGCGAGGAGGCGGTGAAGAAGTTGACGGGATTGTCCAGAGCCGAGTTGACCTTCTTGCCGGTGGCAAGGCGGTTCTGAGTGGACGCCATCATCTCGGCGGTGTTCTGGAGGGAGAGCAGGTTCGAACGAACCGCTTTGGAAAGCGTGATATCGGACATTATGGCACCTTGTTCTTAGGGCACTGGAAAAGCTCGGGCTTCTGCCGAGGTCAGGCGACTATGCCGGGCATGCTCTAACAAGCCGTAAATAAGGCGCTGCAAATTTGAGGATTGCCTGCGGCCTCTCAGCTTCGGACCAGTCGGACATGGAGTGACCGAAGAGTAGCAGGAACCTTGGCGACGACCGCTCGTTCTCCTCATGAAGGAGGAGATTGCCATGCCGATCGACCACCACGTCGCCGCTGAACGCCGGAAGGAAATCGAAGGCGGCACCGACCCATTCGTCGTCGTAGCAGGACTGATAGCGGCAATCCTTCTGGGCTCGTGGCTTTTGTGGATGAACGGCCACGAAGAAATCAGCAACATGCAGCAAATTTACGGGGCGGAGCGGCCCATTGGCGAACATGAGAAGCCAGAGCTGCTATTCAGTTTTTGGACAGTGTCGGATACGGAATAAGTCGCCAGGCGGCTGCCCCCTTTTGAAGCAAATGCAATGGAATTGCGCTACCTGCCGCAAACCACTTCACCCTCATACGCTCAACCATATCTCTCGCTCGCGATTCCTCCCACCAGAGGCAGCACATGGAGGAACTGATGCTCAGCGCATATCGCATCGCGATGGAAAAAGTCGAACAGGCCCGGGCCATAATCTCAGGCGAAGTCTGGCACGATGACGAAATAGCACTGCTGTTTGATCTGGCCGAAGAGCGGCTGCAAGAACTCTATCACGGGATGGGGCGCAAAGGCGCGCCGGAGAACGTTGTGCGCTTGCACGCCGCCAGCAGCGGCCGTTGACACGCTCAGCAGCTTCCCGTTGCGCCGTCACGGCCCTCCGCTCCACTTCTGCACGATAACGTCCCAAGCCCATACGACCACGCCCGCAATCGACGCCCCGGCAAAACCAGCCATGGTGATCACTGTCACCCCGGCCACCTTCCAGCGCCGGACCTCATTGATGGTCGGCATCACCTCGTCGGTGAGCTTGGTATCGAATGCGTCCAGCCGTTCTCGGACCTGCGCGTCGATCCCGGCGCTGATCTTGATGTCGGTCTCAATCGCCCCCACCCGCTCATAAAGCGCCTTGCGGCTTTCGCTCGAGGCAACGTTCTGTTCTTTGAGAAGCTGGTGGATGGCCGCGAGTTGGTCATCGATGCCGTCAAGGCGGCCTTCGACCCGCCCCAGATCGCGTTGCGTTGAATCGTCAGCCATGTCGCCCCGTCGAAGTCAGAGAAGAGATCGGCCGCAGCGGAGCGCGGCCGGCGGAGATCAGCGGCGTGGGATATGCGTCTGTTTAATGCCGGTTTCCCGCTCGTTGAGGGCAAGGGCTTCCGCTTCGGTTAGCACCGGCACCTCAACCCGCGTACCGCGCTCTGTGACCGCCTGCGGCTTCACCGTGGCACGCCACGAGCGCCACTGGCTCAGAGCCCAGACAATGAAGCCGACAGCGCCGCCGAGCGTGATCTCCTGCCACCGTCCCTGGAGCACAGTCAGGATGATGCCCTGGGTGACAGGGTCGAGACTGGCAAACAGCGCCAAGAGCGAGCCGAGCGTGCCTCCGATCCAGCCGCCCCAGTCCCAGATGCGCCGGGCCAGCCAGCCCAGCTTGGCGTTGGTTTTGATGGCCGTGAGAATGGCGGTGATCATGGTGTTTCCTTTTAGGTGCACAAAGAAAAAGCCCCCGCAACGGCGAGGGCTTAGTGGATTGGAGGGTGAGGTCTGGTTGGATTAGCGGGCGGCGAGGAACACAGCCACGGCCACCACGACAACGAGGATGATGACCACGATCACAACGGCAATCGCATCGGTCTCATCCGTGGGGGCCGGGATCGGATCAGAAGGCTGCTGCACTCCCCTGCCCCAGCCGGCAGCAACCAGAGCGGCGTGGAAGGCCCGATGATACCTGGCCACCTTGGCATCGGTGCCGTCCTGCCCGTTGACGATGCGACGTGGGTTCTTCGCGGGAGCCGCATCGAGGGCGGAGGGGAACACATAGTCCGACAGCTTCTTGCCCGTGAACAGCCCATCCCTCATCCCGACCACGGCAATGGATGCGCCGATGTTGCGATCCAGCGCCAGATCACGATCCTTGACCAGGTCCACGCCAATGCACTTGCCGAGCTTGTCGTAGTTGGCCCGGTGGGTGATTTGCAGCGGGCCACGACCGAACCAGCCATCGCGCCAGTACGGCTTTTTCACCCACGGCAGCTGCCCCTTTGCGAAGGCGGCATCAAGGCGCGAGATTACCGTCGCATCGGACGGGCTCTTATCCTTGTGGTGCGGCATCACCGTTTCTTTGATCGGGCACATATAGGTGCCGGTCTCGTGGGCGACCTGCGCCAACACGTTGGCCATGTGGTGCGCATCAACCAGCCCATAGCGCTTGCCGGCGTCAAGCAGCGCGTTCATGCCGTCGACCTGATCCTGTGTCAGCTTCTGTGCGAACACGGTTCCCCGCACGGCGTCAAAGAAGGCGGCGTTCATAGTTCACCTGTGGGTCGAAAGCCTAGAAGGGCCGCCGCATAGAACGGCATTGGAAAACGGCGCACGAGCGCTTCATGCGAGGCGAGTTCAAGCGCCGCGCGTGCGGTTAAGGCCATCGTGGCCTCCTTTTGTCTAGTTGAGTGGAACAGTCTCGAACCGCTATTGATGTCGTGCTCGTCTCAAAGCGGGTGAGCCACCGGCCTGTTCGTGCCCAGCAACTCGTCATGGCCGGTGGCGCCTCATATAGACCTTGGTCCACTGGACACCCGATCGGCCTCTATGCAGCAATGGTGCCCTGGCCTTTGTCACTTTTGGCCAGTTTCACCCTGTCGGGAGATACGGAGGCCCGGCGTAAACCGGGCCTCTTTTCCCAGAACAAGAAAGGCCAGACACGCGTTATCCTGCGCGGAAGTTTGGTACGCCAATCACCGTGAGCCGTCTGCTAAATGCCCCCAAGCCAAGCAGGTGGCTCTTGCATTTCCTGCCGCTGTTGGATTGTCAGATGTGAAACGGAACCGAGGTCGTCGCCGGGCGTTCATCCGGTGCAACTATCGCGGTTGCGTCATACCCGAGCCGCTCACCTGAGCGTCCCCCGCTGGTGGGCGGCTTCTTCTCGGCTAGTTCGACCGCTCGCCCCATGGCATAATGGGGCCACAACTGCCTCCAAGCGTTGTAGAGCCGCCTGTGGGTCCTCAAGCTCCAGCAGGCGGCTCATCTCATCAGCCCCTTGCCCTCCCCATCGAAATGGACAATGGTGATTGCGCGGGTGCGGCACGTGCGCCACACCGCACGTGACAGGGACCTCGTCAGCGCCGCCCCGCAACCTCATCGTCTAAGATGGAATTTTGCGCCCCCGCTGGACGGAGGGGCGGGATCGTGGTGTCATCAGCCCATTGATTGGGGGATTACATGGACATTCTGAGCTTCTTGATGGGCATTCCCGTGGGCGGGCTTCTGGCCGTGATCACGCTGGCGCTGTTGCACAATAACCGGGATTAGCGACAACCCTGAGTTGCGCTCGTCATATTGCGCCCTTAACGTCCGGACGGATCATCGAGGGACGCAATGAAATACCTACTGCTCGCGACATTGGCTGCCACTTGCCTTGCTGCATGTGGGCCGACCAGCAACGTGAACCACTCCGTTGGCTCGCTGCAATTCAATGGCGAGACCGAGCCCTACCCGGAAGATTATGCCGAAGTCGCCGCGCAAATGGTGCGTGGGCGCGATGCCGTTGCCCCGCTCACAGTTTCCGAACCGCAGACGATGCGCGGTGAAGGGCCGTTCTCGCCCAAGCGCTGGTTTGTCTGCGTGAGAGGTGTCAAGCCGGTGGGGAACCCCACTCGGGCTCCATTGCAACGCCAGTTTGAGGATTGGGTAGCCCCGCCGGCGAGCACCGGAAACTATGATGTGATCCTGGTGTTCCGCGACAAGTTGCGGCCGGCCGTAGTTGAGGGGCACGACGCAAGGCTGTGCCGGTTTGTCGAGTTTAATCCGCTTCCGACCGAACTTTGACTAAATTAGAGCCATATAACGCTTTTGCTTGTCACTCACCAAGCGCCAAACAAGACGGATACAATGACGTTTGCCGCCGAATTGCTGACTACGAGACCAAAAGCCCTGAAATTTGGCAGAGACGTTCGCATCCTCGCGTGGGTCACGCTCTGCCTCGTTGTCTTTACCGTCTCTATGTTCCTGAACCAAGCATATGTAGACGGCGACCAGAAGCATTACCGAGCCTTCTACCAAGCGATCGCTGGACTCAATCTTAAAGATGCCTACCTTCTGCAGGGCAGTATGCTTAATAGCGGGGAGCCGCTATATGCTGGTTTCATGTGGGTTGGCGCACATCTTGGAATAAATAAAGATGTCTACGTATCAATTGCCAATGTGGTTCTAGCGCTAACCATGGTAAAAGCGTTGCACCGGTGGGGCGCATCGGTGCTCGTTATATCGCTGTTCTTGGGTAACTTCTACTTGCTCGTGCTTATGACAGGCGCGGAGCGCCTAAAGTTCAGCTACATCCTCTTATTCGCCGCCGCTGCATCGTCCGGTAGGTGGCGATATCCCTTTCTGACCTTAGCGCCCCTCGCCCATTTCCAGACGTTTTTCAACCTAGCAGCACTGGCGCCGAACATCGTTGTGCGGGGACTTCGAGCTCGCCTAAAAGCAGAGAGGTGGATGCTCAACCTATGCCTATCGGTTGTCGCCGTAGCCGGGTTGATTGTTGGAGGCTTTTATCTGGAAGGCATTCTGCTGACCAAGCTCGAGTATTACGGCACCGGCCTGCGCGGCCCCACCGCGCTTGCTCAATGGGCCATGGTCACGGTTTGGGCGGCGTTGATTGTTCGCAGAAAACAGCGCCTTTTTTTTCTGATGGTGCCCCTCGCAATTGCGACTCTGATAGTTGGGGGCGAGCGCATCAACATGATCAGCTTCGTCATGGCGTTTTATGCCATAATGACCGATGGTCGCGCGAACCATCTATTGGTGTACCCGGTGCTTGGATATTTCTGTTTCAAATCAATCAACTTCGTCCAAAACATCTTGCAGAATGGGCATGGATTTGGCTGACGATCACTATCGCCCCGAGATTGATGGCCTTCGCGGATTTGCGGTTGCGGCCATCATGCTGGCCAATGCTAAGGTTGGAGACTTCAGCGGAGGCCTGATTGGTTTCGACGTGTTTTTCGTCATCAGCGGTTTTCTGGTGACGCAATCTATTCTCCGCAATGCAGGAAGCGGCCGCTTTTCCTTCGTGAATTTCTACGCCCGCCGAGCACGCCGCACGATGCCGATGGTGTGGGCGACAGTGATTGGCGTGGTATATCTCGCCTTTTTTGTGCCGGGGACCGAACCATTCGAGCAACTTCTGGAAAGCGCAGCGGGCACCGCGCTCCTCTATAACAACTTCCTGCTGGCAACGACAGTTGGGGACGGTATGCCAGCTCTTTACGCCCCACTTGCCCATACTTGGGCAATCGCTGCGGCTGCCCAAATATACCTTGTACTGCCGTTCATCATCGTCTTTGCCTTGGCCCGCTGGCCCGACCGCATTGTCTACGTCCTGGGAGGGATGATGCTGGCCAGCCTAGCGTTAGCGGTACTATCGCCTCCTACCCCGCAAAACCTCTTCCTGCCACAGTTCCGCGCTTGGGAAATACTTGCCGGTTCGATGTGCGCACTGTTGGCGCCAAACATGCGTCCCAACACATGGTTCGCAGCTATAGGGTGCTTGCTCGTCGCTTTGTCAGTTCTCCTGATCGGGCGCCTTCCGTCGCCCTTCCTGTCTCTAGTCCCTGCCGTGGCCGGCACCGGCATCATATTGATCTTCACATGCAAGGACGAGTGGGTCGGGCGTGCCCTTTCGACGAGGCCATTGGCAATAGTGGGCACCATTAGCCTGAGTGTTTTCCTCATCCACCAGCCCGCTTACGAACTTGCCAGATTGGCATGGGGCGGAAGCGCGTCGGTGGATCAGATCGCCGTGATTTCGCTGATGGTCTTCTTCACCTCATTTGCGACCTGGCGGATCATCGAGCGCCCCTTACAGCCACCGGACCACATCGCCGCCCCCGAAGACGAGGACGACGAAGCCTGAACAAAGCTTGTCGAGCCTGATCACAACATCAACGGAACCCGGCAGCGCCGGTAAACTAGTTGCCAAAGATGACGTTTTCGACTTGCGCGCCCACTGTGGCGCGATCCCTAACCTTGGTAGCCGGTGTTGATGTAATAGCTCATTGACGGCGGGTCCGAGTACCCAATTCTGATATTGTCACCGGGACGCAGCGTGTATTCAACGTTTGTCTCGGGAGCAAGAGTCCAGGGACTTACACCAAAATTTCTGACAACCTCCGCCACCGTTCCTGCCTGAAGCACCACATGAACAGTCATCCCGGTGTTGTTGCTCCACAGGAATGGTGATGCCCCAACTGTGATACCCTGACGGGCGGGCTGTAGCGTAATGTAAGCACCTGCATCGCTGTCATAGATGTTTTTATACGTTGATGTTTGGCTTGCGTTTACCAAGCCGCCACCACCAGTATTCCAGTGGTTTACCTGCAAGTCTGTGGCGGAACAACGAACAGCACTTGCAGCAAAATCCACACGCTCAAAAAAGCCGCCCTTGACAATAGTTCCGCGCCCTTGCATCAGGAAACCTTCTGACGAATAGCAATTAATATAGTGACTGAATATCCCGCTATCGGACACGTCTCTCGTAGCGCCCAAGTTCTCAAAGCCGACACCCATAAAGGTGTTGAACCTGCAAGCTGATTGGACAATCAGCCCATATTGTGAACACGCTTCCGGGGAACCTCCGATCATTAGGTTGCCATCAGCTTGGTGGTAATTTACACCTACTGTTAATCCTTCCCAATAACAGTGCATTATGACGTTGTTTGTGGACTGCCCAATCGAAATGCCATTGCGCCGCCCCTCTGTGACGTATACTCCACCAAAAGGCACCGCTGACATCGGCTGTAAATTCGTGGATACATAAACACCTACGAAACGGTTCAGCATACAGCCCTGCAAGAATATAGCGTGCCGGTCTGTAGCAGTTCCACCTACGACAGTAACACTGCACTCCCGAACGTTGATGTCTTCCAGAACTGACCGAGATAGGCCCTGCGCACGGATACCGTGGCTGACATTTGAATGCGCTTCGATAGTTAAACCTGACCAGTGTTGATGCTGGATAAACGGGTTCACTTCCGATCCGGGGAATGCGTCCATCAGTAACGCCGCTGAACGGACACCTCCCGCACCAGCATAAGTGAGGATGGACGACATCATCCCAGAACCGACCACCTTAAACCCATCGTGGCGCAGATTGCCCAGCCCCGTGTAAAAGTAGTTGCCCTTGGGGACAAACAGCACATTTGGAAGCGTGGCTACGGTGTGGGCGATTGCAGCCAACAGCGCATCCGTATCATCCGTCCCGTACCGGACTAGCGTCTCGGTTGCCGTGATCGTCGTGCCAGCATTATCCGTGAGCGTGATGTTTTCCGCATTGGTGCAGGCGGCAATCGCCGTAACCAGATCGGCACCCGAGGCTCCCGCACCTGAGACGATAATCAGCTTGCCAACATCGTCAGCGGTGAAATCCGCCCCGACTACGGTCAGATCGGGCGAACCGGCTGAAATCGTCGCATCTGCCCAGAGACGCTTCCCGTCCCCTCTGGCTCGTTGGCCATCAGCGTTTTCAAAATCCTTGACGCTGACCATTTCGCCAAGCTTGTCGGCCAGACTGCGGGTCGCGGCATCGGCTGCCGCGAGCACGTAAGCGATCTTGGATGCCGCAATACTCTCATCCGGGATCGCGATAAGCGATGACTGCTCCGCCCAGAACTTCGCAGACCTATCGCTTACCCCATCCCCTCCAGCCTCTACGCTGATGGGGTTAGGGGATTGAGCCCATTCTTGGGCGTAGGAGGCTTGATCTTCGGCATCGCCAACCGCCTCACCCGCCCCTTTCAACGTGGCCTTCATCGCGTTGCGCAGGTTCTTCTTCTTCGGGTTCCATACGCCTGTGGTTGGATCGCCCACCGGCAACGGTGCATTCACCGGCTCCCCAGGCAGACCATCGCCTGTATAGCGTTTGAATTCGCGAAGCTCGCGGTCAACGATTTCCTGTGGCGTCTCGGCCATTGGGCACCTCAACAAGAAAAAGCCCGCTCAACGGCGGGCGGATAAACGGAATTGGCTTTGATTATTCTTCGGGCTCGGGCACCGGGATGGTAATTTCGGCCAGCGGGAAGCTCCACCCCGAAACCACGTTCTGCGGCCCCAGCCAGCGTGCCTGCGCCTGATAGGCTCCATCGGCAAGCTGCGTTTCCCGCGCCGTGGTCTGGCTCTCGGTGTCCATCGTAACCCAGTTGGCGCCCGCCCCTGCCCTGATCTGGACTTGGAGCGTCAGCCCCTCGCGTCCCGGTGCATCGACGGTGGCGAGAACCACACCCGGCGCGGGATTGGAGAGCGTCAGGTTCTGCGGGATCGGGAATTCGAGATCGGGCGAGGTATCCTGCGGAATGGGCGGGTTCTCACCCTCTTCCGCCGTGGTCCAGCTATAGGCGGCCTGATTGATCGACAGCACGTCGATCTCGACGCTCGCGAGGTCTGGCGACGGTTTGATGCCCGCGACATAAAACGCATCGTCGATCTCAAGCTCGGGCAGGATGGCCCGCACCGTCCGTTCGCCCAAGGCATTGAGGCCGGAGATATTGTGCTGCAGCTTGCCCTTCCAACGGGGATTGGCTTTGGCCTGGTGGATTTTCGCCAGTCGCCGCGCCTGGGTCGGGCTGGGCACGAAGTCCAGATCGAAGTCGGAAACAATCGGCCCGCGCTCGGCTTGGTCGGCAAGATCGATCCACGCCGTCGCCTCCATCGTCTGATAGTCGTGCTGCGGCGATGTGTACATGATCTTGAGTTCGTTGAACGCTGCGAACCGATTGTTCCCCTGGTCCATCGAGTGCCCGAGATTGTCCTTGGCCTCGAGCGTGACGGTCGGCGCATCCCACTTCCCGCCCCGGATTGCAACCTTGCCCTCTGGGGTCTGATAGAGCTCCCCGTCGCAGGTGTTGAGCATTTTGCGCAGGACAGCGTGCGGCTCTTCGGTGAGCTGATAGACGCCCCAGAGGCGATATCGCTTTTCGGTCCCACCTGCTTTGAGCGGCACCGGTTCGTCGCAGGTATTGGCGAACGCGGCAAAGCTCGGCACATCGATGTCATCGATCGTCAGCCGATAGCCGTCTGCATGGCGCAGATAATCGAGGATGCAGAGCGAGGAATTATCGCTCCAGGCTGTGTTGCCGCTGCGCGGGTCCCAGACCTTCGACAGCCGACAAAGCCCGCGAACCGGCGTGTTGTAGCTCTCGGGGAATACCTTGGAGACTTCGCTGGTCGAGCGAAATCTGACAACCGAATAGGCGATACCGCGCAACCGGTGGGCGCTGGTCCATTGCGGCCAAACACTGGTCATGAGGCTGTCCGCCGCCTGGTTCGCCGTTCCCAGATGCGAGCGGATACGCACGTTCGACGTGCTGGTGATGAATTCGCTGTTGGTCACATCGCCATTGCTGTCCAACGAAACGATCCGATCCCCGACGCGGAAATGCTCGATGGCATCGACTTCGCCGTGATGCATCATAATCACCTGGTAGAGATAGCCATCCTTGGTATCGAAGAACGCACGGGTGCCGCCGAGCAGCGCGCGGCCATACCCACGGATGCGCGGCCCAACCGACTGGTTGAGAACCGCTTGAGCCTGCGGGGTCTTCATCGAAGGCGCAGTTGCTCGGGCGAACAGCGTGTAGCCGCCGAGAAAGGCCGCGCCCAGCACGACATTGGCGAATGCCGTGGCCGCCGCCCACCCCGCCGCCGTCGCGCCAAAGATGTGCAGCCCCAGCCCTACCAGGGCCGAGGAAATCGCAGAAAAGACCGCCATCAGATTGCCTTGACCCAAGCGAGTTCGGAGACGAAAAAGCCGCGCCTCCGAAGGATTTGCGCGGCTCGCTCATTGTGTGGGGGCGTGGACATCCGGGCGATCCGGCACCCTCGCGATTTGGCCCAACGTTCATAGTGCACCAGCAGGCGCAGACCAGTGCCCTTAGCCTCCGGCCCAGCCCACCATCCAAGCTCCATCCCGACCTGTTCGAACGATATGGGCGTCACGCCTACGGTGGCGGCCAGAAAACCCTTTAGGGTGCCTCCTGCCTCCACGACCAGCAAAAGCCCGTCAGGCGAGCCGACAAGGCGCCGGAGCATCCCCATTGTCGCAGCGGGATCGATCGGCAGCGCCATTTTTGTCGATGCGTGAAGATCGCTCACCATGGCCAGTACGGCTGGCAGGTCTTCCGAGATGGCCGACCTGATCACAGTACCGGCCACCGGGTCGTTTTCTGAACGAGATCAACCACCTGCTCCAATCCACGGTCGCCGGGGTATCGCGCATTCTGATCCCGGTCGGTGAAAAACCCGTAAGGTGGGTTCTTGCGGTTCACCCACACACTTTCGGCAGAGAGCTTCACCGACCGCGTGCTCGCGCCCTGGGCCGAGTAAGACATCTGGTCCATCTTCCCCGACCAGATCGCATAGGGCTGATCGAGCGGGACCATGTCCGTCAGGTCCCAGAAGTTCACATAGACCGTGATCCGGCGATCTTTCACCCGATTAGAAGCCTGACGCGCCATCTGGACGATCGTGGCGTCGACACCAGACAGCGTCAGCGTGGTCTTGGGCGCCACGGTGCCGATCGGCTGCTCTAGCCCATCGATGGCCACCCACTCGCCAATGCCCATCCAGTCATGGCCGCCGAGGCGCACAGTGCCGAAGCCATTCCACCAGCGCCTTTCGGTTTCCCGAAATTCAGCGTGCGTGAGAAGCGCCGCCGATACCTCGCGGCCCTCCAGCTTGGCGGCTATGGTCTCACTAAAGAACCCCATGCCTACCACGCCTCTGTGAATTCAAGACCGCCGCTACCCCACCTGCCAAGGTCAAGCTCAAGCTCTCCCGTCTGATCCTGCGCAAACCGCATCAGGCAAACCGGACGGTCGATAATCACCGTAGCACCCGCCGCCACATCCTCGCGCAGCCAAGGCGTGAACCTGATCTGTGTCGGCTCACCCTCATCCTCCTGCCAGGTCTGCGTCACCATGTAGAGCCGCTGCCCGATGCCGAAATACTGGCCCGGCCGAACCCCATCGATTCCCGGCGCATAGTTCACCGCGATCTGGGTGGCGTTGAGCGCGGCATCGTCGGCAAGCGTGGCATAGACCTGCGTATCGTCCTGCCCCCAGCCGGATAGGTCGAAGGCGCCATTGTCATCGAAAAGCTGGTCGCCCCATTGGGCCGTTGCCAGTTCCTCGATCCGCCGACCGTTCATGTCGCGCGGGCCATAGGCCTCCCACTTCGGCACCAGCACCGTCCCTGCCCGGCCATACATGCCGGCAACGAACGCACGCCACGCCAGCACCGAGGTTTCGGTCACCACCGGCATGGAGAAGCGAGCACCCCAACGCGCCGATGGCGCCACGGTCACCTGCTCGTTTCCGAGGATAGAGACGCCGCCCGACCGGCTCTGGTTCTCCAGATAGAAAGCGCCCGAGCGCGGAAAGACCGTGGCCGGCCAGGAGGCGGCATTCAGCACCATCAGCCGTTCCTCTGGTTATAGTCGGCCATCATGCCACCGAAGTTGCGCTCGATGGTCTTGGCAACCTGCACGTCGCCCTCGCCGGCGATGCGGCGGACCCTCGTATCGAAGAGAGCGCCTTCCTGCACCTCCAGTTCAACGCGGACTGGCTGGGCCATACGCGCCTCTTGACCGGGCTTGGTGACGGATACCGTTTCGTTGGGGCTGGCCTTGAACGCGACGAGCTGGCTGTCGATGCCGCCCGAGCCCCCAACTTGGAAACTGCCGCCCTGAGCGAAGCCGAACAGCTTGCCAATGCCAGAGAATAGACCGCTGAGCAGACCGCCGCCTCCTCCTCCGCCGCCAACTGGCGAAGGCATGAGGATGGAGAAGATGTTGTTGGCAATCAGTTCCATCCACCGATCGAGGATTTTGTTGAGCGCGCTGCTGGCCGCTTCGCCAAACGACTGCCAGAAGTTTTTGCCTTCGGAAAGACCGCCGCGCAGGTCAGAGAAGAACCCCGAAAAGGTGGAACGGTAGAACTCCCACTCCTGCTGTGCCGCCTTGGCGGCCTCGCTGAGCTTGTCTCCCAACTCCTTGGCCTTCCCGCCGGCTTTGCCGGTGGCATCCTCAAGAGCCTCCATTTCCGCGCGGGTGCGAGCGATGTCTTGAGCACGCTGCGACAACGCCCCAAACGCTTCGCCGAGGTAGTCTCGGCTCATGGCATTAGAGAACGCGCCTGATGCGGCCTTTCCCGCGCCAGAGGCCGCCCCGGCAAACGGATTGGGGATTTCCCCACCTGCCAAACTGATCGGATCGACGCGGATGCCCAGCGTGGGCATGCCTGCATCCTGCAGCATCTGATCGAGACCGCCGAAAAACTTGTTGAACTCGACCTGCACCGACCGGATCATGTATTTCACATGCTGGATCACGGTGTTGGCGGCCTGAATGATCAGATCGCCCATAGCTGCCGGCAGCTTATCCCATGATGCAACTACAGCGTCGAAGGCGCCGACAAACGTGCCGATGATGCCATTACCCACTGTCTTGAGTACTGGTGAAATCACGCCCCACATCTGACCAAACCAGATGAGAAGCTGATTGATGGCTGGTCCGACAACCCCCATGATCTGCTCTGAGATAAGCGAGAATCCAGCCTGCACCACATCAAAGAACCCGACCTGCACTTCCGCAGATTGGTTAATCTCGTGCGTCAGCCCGGCGACGCCGGCGGCGACAGCGCCCACGGCGAGAGCCGCAGGCCCCAGATACCGCGTGAACCCTAGCAATTGCCCACCTACGTCCTTAAGGGCCTGGCTGAGCCCGCCCTGCCCCATGTAGAGCTGCGAAATCTGGGCGATCTGAAAGCCCAGGTTCTGCAAGCCGTAAAGCGGCGACTGGAACATGAGCGGGATGCCCTGCCCGATGTCGATGAGCTGATAGGACAGGTTGCGGGCATTGGCGGCGGCCAGCCGGCTCGCGCCGCCCATCTGGGTCAACGCAGTAGTTCGCCCCTTGAGGGCGCCGATGCTGGCAAGAGCGGCGGTGCGCTCCCGGTTGATCGCCGCAGTCATTTCCTCGGCCGAGATCGCGCCGACCGCATGCGCTTGCCGGACCTCGGCAACGGTGTCGCGGTACGTGCGGATCACGCCATAGAGCGGATTGAACTTGGCCCGCAGCCCATCCATTGCCGCGCCATAGGCCTGAATGTCCCGCTCGCGCATTTCGCGGGTCATTTCGCCCGCCGCCTTCGCCACCCGAGCGGCTCCGCGCTGGAACTGCTGCATGCCTTCCTGCGCGCGCTTGATGCCGTTCTGGAAGGCAATGGTGTTCATGCCCAGATCGACGCGAACGGCGCCTACAACTGCCCCGGCCATGACCTACCTCTTTGCTCTGGCCGCCATGATGCCGCGCGTTATCTCGAGTTGGGCTTGCCAGCTCTGTTTCGGGCGGTGCCTGGGGGCGTTTTCGTCGGTGAGCAGAAGCTCTTTGAGCTTGATGAACTTGTCGGATTTCGTCGGAGCGTAGGCGTTGAGCCGGGCGATGTGCCAAGCCAGCCATGCACGGTCGTTGTGCTCTCGTGCCCGGCGCCGGGACGCGCCTTTGACGAGGATGGAGAACTCGCGCGGGGTCAGCCGCCAGAACCGGTCAAGGTCTGGCTCGCCGTCCCAGAGCGAAATGTAATCGGCTAGGAGGTTTTGCCAGTCCCAGCCTTGCTGGCTTTCGGAGGGTTTTCACTGGCGTCCGACTTTGGGAACGCCGCCTCCATGGCCTTGCTGATCGCCGCGCCGATGGCTTCCGCCCCGAGCTCATCGACAAGCTCACCGATGTTCGAGAGAGATGGGCGCGGCTGGTTCTCGCACATGGCTCCCCATAGAACCCCGCGCAGCGTGGTCAGACGAGGATGCTTCGTGTTGAGCGACGACATGACCTCATCGAACGACTTATCGAAGTGCTCCTCGATCTCGCACATGGCGTTGAACGAAAAGCGTAGAGTAAGGGTGCGGTCGAATGCTTCGATCTCGACCGCGCCGCGCTGACGATTGGCCATTATGCGATTACCTCGTCACCTTCCCACACATCTTCGCCGGAAATGGCGACTGTGATGGTGGCCGTCATACGGTCATCGAGGGGGACAGCCTTAGAAAAGCCCGTGATGGCTCCCGTGTAGGTCACAGAGACTGCGCCGGGGAAGGTCATCTTGTGAAGACGGCGCTCGCCGCTCTTGAGCAGCCCACGCAAGAACTGGTCAGTTTCGTTGCCGGGAATCCAGTTGACGACGAAACTGGCTTCGCCCGGATCGATCAGGCCGGCAATACGCTCGCGGCGGCGACCCGGCGATTGCATATGGGTCGCTTCGACCTGGTCCGCTGTCTCCTCGCCCGGCGTCACTTCCGTGACCTCGCCAACCTCAAAGAACGTGCCGCTGCCGGCGGCGTCCTCGATCTCGTATTTCGTGCCATAGCCGATCTGGGCTTCGGTGGCGCCCATAGGGTCCGACATAGTGTCACCTCAATGTGAGTGGAGCGCGCCAGCCCACGGCGCAACAGGGCTATGAGGTCTGGCGGTGCCACACCTGAAAATCGATCGAGAACCGATGATAGAATGCCGTATCGGTGTCTTCCGACGACTGACGCTCGGCGAGGATGCCGATCATTTGGAATTGCGTGCCGCCAATCGTTCCCTTGAAGCCGGAGAGCAGTGCTTTGATCTGCGCCGCAATCGCGAAGGCCGCGCTATAGCCGGACCCTGGCGCGTTCTTTGGGTCCGAGCAGCGCACGTCGACCTGAATGCGGCTTTCCTCCAGTCCGTCGGGGCCGTCCATCACATAGCCGGGCACGCCGCTGACACGATAGATGGCCACAGCCTTCGCGCTCGCCCCCTGCGGGATGAAATTGAGCCGGATATCGGATGCCGGGACAAGCGCGGTGATGGCGCTGGCCGAAACGATCAGCGATCGGAAATCCGCTTCCATCATCTGCTACCGTCCTCGGCGCGCGGCGCGCTGCACTGCTCGATCGACGCCGACCATCAACTCATCCGCGATGCGCTTGACCACGTTGTGCTTCTGAGCGTCGAACGCGGGCCGCATATACGCCTGCGGCGGGTGAAACACCGTTCCGAATTCCTGCGTGACGGCCTGCGGGCGGTTGTCCGGCCCGACAAAAACTTCCTGCTCGGATTCTTTCTGATGCTGCGCGGCCTGCGAGGGGCTAAGCGTTCCCGAAACCTTGATGCTCTCGTGGAGACCCCACGTGTCACGCGGCACCATTGCACGGGCGTCCCTGGCAATCAGTTCGCCACCGGCCTGCAGCGCCTTGCGCGTCACGCTGCGAGCCGTCGCCGCCTTCAATTCGCCCAGGCCCTTTTCGACCTCGCGGAGGCCGACCACATTGAAGGTGACCCTCATGGCGCGGTTTCCTCGATCGCTTCGGCACGGGCGCTCGCCGTAATCTCGATCCCCTCGCGCCGCCCCAATTCCTTGACGCCCGAAATATCGTACACACGCCCCTCGAAGGTCAGCCTCCATGTCGGATCGACGCTTTTCACTGCCTGGCTCCACCGGATGCGGAAGCGCGCGGTATAGGAGGCCGACACCTCCATCGCCGCGAGCCGCTCACGGTCGGATACCGGCAGATACTCGGCCCAGCGCGTGAGATTGATATCCTCGCCGGGAATGGGATTGCCGAAATCATCCTCGCCCTGTGGCTCGCCTGCCTTGTGCAAGGTGATGCGGCGGTCAAGGTCGCCGGCGTCCATTAGATCGGCAACCAGCGATACGGCCAGACCAGAGCGCGAGCAGCGGCAGGAATGCCATCCTCACCCTCGTTCATGAGCCGGTTGTCGTAGAACGCCGAAACCGTGATGAAGCCGGCCGCCTTGAACACCGCTTCCTGCTGATACGGCACTAGCGTCAGATTACAAAAGCGCAAGAGTGCGCGCTCGGCTGCATCCATGTAGGCGGCGATCAGGCCATCCTCGTCGTCACCCTCGACGCGCAGATGCTCTTTAACATCGGCCAGCGTCCAGAGCGGGCCAAGCTGGGTGATGACGATATCGGCCATGGGTTATTTCCCCGCCTTCCGGGCGCCGCCTTTGCGGCCATCGCCGTCATGGTCTAGCGGATCGCGCTTGTTCGCCGTCGCCGGTTCGGCCTTGTTCCTGGCCGCAGGCTCGGATTTCGCCTTATGCTCGGCAAGAATGCCCGCCTCGACCAGGTGAGCCACGTCGCGGGGTTCGGCCTCACGCACGTCTCCCCTGGCATAGCGTTTGTCGCCAGTGTGCTGGCGCAGAACATCGTATTTCATGGGGTTGCTCCTTTCGGTTCATAGAGAGGGCGGCGCAAACCGCCCTCCTTGATGAGCCGAACGAAATCACCCGGCGGGCACTTCGACCGGGTTGATATCGCCGGTGATGAACGCCTCGGGGCGGTAGACCGCGAGCGCAAGGCGTTCTTCAGCCAGGATGGTCACCAGGTTGCGGGTGAAGTCGTCGTTGACATAGCCAACCTCCACACGCGCGTCCCAGCGGTCGAACAGCTGGGCGCCGAGACGGAACGCGCCGGTGAGGAAGGTGCCGACGTCCATCGCCTGAGTGGAGACCACCGGCAGGCCCCACATGGTCGGCTGCGCCGTGCCCTGCGGGTTACCGATGATGTAGCGACCATCGCCGTCCTTGGTCAGTTCGATGTTTGCCCAATCGATCGGGTTCAGCACGTGCCCGGTAGCAGGATATTCGGCCAGGGCCGCCTGCAACATGGCGATGCGGAGGGTGTCGATCGACGTGAGTGGCGTTGGGGCTACCACGCCAGCGGGCGTAGCAAATGCCGTAGCCTGGGGCAGGATGCCGTTGAGGTTCTGCCCGGTGCCATCACCGTTGAGCAACTGGTCTTCCTCGACATAGGCGAGACCATAGAGCAGGCGCTGGTCGATGACCGAACGAAGCTGGTTGAAGTCCGAAAGGATCTGCTTCGAGGCCTTCATCCAGTGCGCGATGACCTTCGCCGAGGTCGTAATAAGCTCGAACTGGAGATCGGAGCCCGGCTTGGCGGCACCTTCCGCAACAGGAGCGGCAGCATTCGTGAAGCCCTTCTCGCGAACATATTCGAGCGTCGAGCCATCCATCCGGCCTTGCGAAAGCAGATCGCGGACGGTGAGACGGCGCTGAGGGAGTTCCACAAGACCCGGTAGACGGGTGTTCTGGACGCCGGAACCAGCCGACCCGGCGGCATCGGTGGTCGCGCTGGTGATGGTCGCCTTGACGTTCATATCGGCGCGACCGATCATCTTCGAGAAACCCGACGCCTCGAAAGCCTTGAAGCCCTCGGACTCGACAAACTTCTCGCCGATGGATTTCTGCTCATCGTCACCAGTACCACCACCGGCGGCAAACTGCTGATCGATTTCGGCGAACTTCTCATCGAGGGTCGCGTTGAGCGTGGTCAGCGCCTGGTCGATGTCGCCCTTGATCGTCTCGGACAGCTTGCCGTCCTTGGCAGACTTGCCGATGAAGTCCTCGAACTCGCCGCGAACCTTATCGACTTCTTCCTTGACGATTTTGGACTGCGCAGCCTTGATCTCGTCCGCGAGCTCTTCGCGGGTTTTTTGTTCCGACATGGGAACCTCCAATAATGTGTGGGAAGGGCCTAGCGACCCAGGATTGCCCGCATAAAAGCGAGGCGTTCATCTTCCGCATCGGCAGGTTCCCCCTGCCCTTTCAGGTGGACGCGCGCGGCACGCTCCGCCTGCGAATTCGAGAAGCCCAATCCCTTGAGCCATGTCTCGAATTCCCGCTCGGTCAGCCGGTCCCCGGCCTTGAGCTTGTCCGTAAGTTCGTATGCGGCCTTGGCCGCCTTGACGCTGGAGATCGTCGCGTTGTCGTTTGCGCCGATCGAGACGATCGAAACCTCCTTGAGGTCGAGCTTTTCCAGCGTCCAGACACCTGTATCGGTATCGACCGAATAGGACTTGATGCGATAGCCGATCGAGAGGCCGTCGATGTCGCCTTCCTTGAGCAGCTCATAGGCCTCACGGGCGCGCTGCACGCCCATATTGAGCTTACCCTTGAGGTAGAGGCCCTTGTCGTCTTCCTTGGCCTCAACCCATTTGCCGATCGGCTCATGACGATCATGCTGCCAGAACAGCTTGGGCATGGTGCCATTGGCTTTATGCTCGGCGAGACTTTCCTTGAAGGCGCCTGCCGCGATCACGTCGCCATAGCTGTCCGGCTCACCGCCGAACGTCGAGCCATAGCCCTCGAATTCGCCCGTCTCGCGCAGTTCCTTGATGTCGAGGACCGGAGCGGTGCGGGTCAGATCGACAGCGGCGTCCTTAAACCTGAGCATTGTCGTTTACCTCATTGCCGGATTCCGTGATCGGCACGTTCTGCATCTGCATGCGCGGAACATCGCCGCCCTCGACGGGCGGTAGGTTTTCGAGTTGGCGGATCTCGTTGATGGTCATGGCGCCGATCTGGCTCATGCCGCGATAGAATTCGGCGCGTGCCTTACTATCCCCGCGCAGAAGGCCTTCGAGGCTGAATTCGATAGTTACGCCCGCCGCCCGGTCTTCGGCCGTCAACAACTGCTTGCGCATGGCCTGCTCAATACGAGCCAGGCGACGGCGAAGCGTGAACTTCTGAAACCCCAGCGTCTGTTGCTCAAGGCCTGTGCCCCAGCTGGTCGCTTTCTCGGTATGACCAACCATGTGGGGCGGCACGCCGAAGAAACGACAGACTTCCTCGACCGAAAAAGCCCGCGATTGCAGCATCTGCGCGTCTTCTGGCTTCATCGATAGCGGCGTGACCGTCATTCCGCCTTCGGCAATGAACGGCCGGCCCGCGTTGACCGCGCCGAGATACTTTTCCTCGAGCCGACCCTCAACCAAATCACGCTGTTCCTGGGTCAGGAACTCCTTGTAAGCAATTATGACCGAAGGGCGCATGCCGTTCGCAAAGGTGCCCCCAGAGGCTCGTTCGATGGCCTTGGCCAGCCCGAACGTCTGCCGCCCGTAGGTAAGCGTCGAAAGGCCACCGAGAGGCCCGCCTCCGAACCCACGAACATGCAGAACATCGTCCTGGTCAAGGTCGAAACGCTGTCCATTCTCCGTCCAGGAATACCGAAGGCGGCCGCTGGTTTGGCGCTTGACCGAAACGATATCCCACGCCACTGGCGTAAGGGCCACGACCTGGCGCTGCGCGTTCCGGGTCTTCCGGGCCAGTCCATTACCCTGCAATTCGATGCAGGCGGAGACGAACTCCAGAAAATCAAGCGCCGTTTGGTGGACATTCGGGCTGTCATGCAGCAATCGGTACAGAGAATGATCGCGCGCCACAGTCCTGCCACCGTCCTCGTCGGTGCGATACACCATCAAAGGGAGCGCGCCGATCGTGCCTGCAATGAGATTCACGCACGCCCACGCCGTAGAAAGGGCCAAAACGTCCTGCGTTGCGACCGTCTCGCCGGAAAAGGACGGCTCGATCCCCCAATCTCGCGGGTTGGTCAGCGACAGCATGCGCGGCTGCTCGGTCAGCTCCGATTTCGCCCGAAAGGGAGCGAGCATCTTTTGCAGAAGGTTCATGCTGCCCCCACAAGGGATTTCAGGTAGTCATCAAGGTGACCAGAGGCCTTGGCCGCCTCTGGGTTCCGCATCATCACGGTCACCGCGTTGAACATCGCCATCACCGGGTCGATCTTGGCGTCACCGGCGTTCTGTTTCGTTGCCCGGATCGCCGTGGCGGTCGGCTCGATCTTCAAATTTCCGACACACCAGTCCATGAGCGACTGGTCTGCGTGCCTGAGCGTCCCATTGGCCAGCTTCCGTTCCGCCGTCTTGATGGCGTTCATCATCGCGTAGCCTTGGGGGGCGCCGATCAACAGCCCCGCCTCCTGCGTGACGCCGATTTCGTCCAGCGCTTCGAGCAGTTCGCCAAGCCCAGCCGGGTCAACAGCGACCGGGCCAAGCATATTCCGCGCCTTGATTTCGCTGATGATCTCGATGATGGCTGAGATATCCTCCAGCTCGTCATCGACAATCGTCAGTTCCTCGGCCTTCTCGAAGTCCCGAAGCCGCGCCGCGATCGATTTCCGCCGTTCCAGAACGCCCTTGTGGCACCAGGCATGGGACCAGCTCAGCCAATCGCGCGTAACCTTGTGCCGACCGATCAGCGTCAGCCCGAACAAGTCATCGAGGCCGCCGCCGTCGATCCCCGGCACGATCACTTCGCACTCATCCAGCAAGACCTGATACGAAATCGAGCCCTCTGCCCTGCCCGGCCAGAAATCGGCGCCCGGCCATCTATTGGCCCGCAGGTTCATGCCGATCTCGACGTTCAGATGCTTGGCGAGGAACGTCTGGGTTCCCTTGCCAGCCTCTTGGGCCTTCTGGTGCTCTCGGATGAGCCAGTCTTGGTTGACCGACCGCCCAAGGTTCGGATTGGTGACGTAGAAGTTCGCTGGGTCGGTATACGTCCCCGCATCGATCATCGCCTGCGGGAACTCATAAAGCACCGGCAGGAACTTCCGGTCCTCGATTAGCCCGTCCCGAACCTTGCGGGCATAGTCGAGCTTGTCCTTGAACACACCTGCCGGCGGCTCGTCGCTCTGCGTCGAGAGGTAGATCACGAAGCCCTCTGGCCTCGAAACCATACCGCCCGTCGCTTCCTGCAACATCGTGTCGGCGTTCTTGCGCTTGCCGAACACCCAAAGCTCATCGATCAGGATGCGGCCCGACTTCTTGCCCGAAACCGTATCAGTATCGGCGGCCACCACCTTGAGCGCCGCCTTGGTCGTCCGGTGCGTGATCGTCCGGATATGATCCTGAACGTGCAGCAATTCCTCCAGCTCAGGATCATTGCGCACCATGGAGGCGGCTGGCTTATAGCTGTTCTGCGCAACTTCGATCGTCGGCGCCAGGATCAGGATTTCCTCATCCTCGCGCCAGTTGAGGATCAGCGCTGTGAGCATGATCCCCGCGGCGATGGTCGACTTTGTGTTCTTCTTGCTGATGAGCAGGAAGAACTCGCTGATCAGCTGATCGCCAGTCTCGGGGTCATTGGCCCCAAAGATCGCCGCGACGTAATCGAACACCCATTGATCGCAGACCTCGCCAAAGGTCGGCTTGCCCGGCAGGTCCACTACCTTGAGCGATTTGAAAACCGACAGCGCATGTTCCGCCTCAGTCGGGAACAGCGGCGAGAACGGGATCAACGACCGCCGTGCAACAACCCGCGTCTCCCAGTCTGGGCACGCCGTACTCCAGGCACGCATCAGCTATTGTTCACCGCAAGGCGCGGGCCCGTCCTTGGCGCGAACTTGCTGCCAGACTTGGCCGCATCCTCCGCCGCTACTTGCCGCTGCTGTTTCTTGCCACCGGCCGCCGCTGTCTCGCCCATTGTCTTGAGCGCCAGCGCAAGCGTCTGCAATGTCTTAGCGCGCACCGGCAAGCTCACCGCCTGCTTGAGTGCCGTCTGCCGCGCCGGATCTTCCTCGCTCATCATGATGATGGTTTCGAGCTCGCCCCGCTGGAGCGTTTCGGCATCCAGCTCATCGAGCAGACGATCTGCGATATTGCGCCCGCGCCCGATCACTTCCTCGATCTTGGGAACAGGCTTTGACCCCACCGGGTCCGCATTTGCGTCCGCGCGTACCACCTGCGCACCGCTATCCTTTGCCGGGCGCTCCCAGCCGTCTTTCTTCGCTCGCTTGCGGATCGCGCCTTCGGAGATGGAGAACCATGCCGCAATCTCCCGGATACTGCGGGTTGAGCCGCGATAATCCTTCTCGATGCCGGCCCAATCGATCGGCTGTTTTGTGTCGGTCATGGCTTGGTTCGCACTCGGTACGCACTGGGCGCTTTCTGAGGGAGGATTAAATCTCTGCGTGAGGGGAGCGCGGGTGTCCGCTCGGCCCGGTTCTCAAGGTTTTGACCGCCCCCCCCCCCCGCCTGATGAATGGCCGGCTTGTCAGGTTATTGGGGTTTTGTGGCCACTATCGCTTGCTGTGATCTATCGGCTGCGGCGGTATCGCTCGGGCGTCGGCTGGTGGCTGTGCCCGAACTGCTCGGCTGTTACCTGCCTATGGTGTTCATCGCAGAGGTTGCGGGTGTTGCTGTCGTCGTCTGTACCGCCAAGGGCAAGGGGAACGACGTGATCCACCACTGTGGCGATGGTGATGATGTCTTTGGCTTGGCAGAGCTCGCACATGTAGTTGGTGCGGAGCATGCGGCGGTGACGCTGCTTTACCCCTGCCCTGCCTCTGAGGCGTGGTGTCTCGTGTTGGACCGTAGCGGTTAGCGTCGGTTTGAGCGTTGCCACCATGGGGCGAATGGTCTTGAGGCGGGCCATATTACTCCTGCTGGTTGCGCTGCCGGTCATAGGCGCGCCGCTGGTCTTGCCTGCTCTGTTGGGCAGCGGGCTTGCGTGCCATGGCATTGCCTTTCCGCCGGGCTTGCGCGAAGCTCTCATGACGAGGATTGGGGAGAATGGGCATGGCGCTCGATTTTTATGACAGGCACGGTCAACCGCGGTTATATTCTGAAGACGGGGAGCACCTGTTCGACTGGGCTGGCAATCCCGTCGCCTATCTAAAAGACGGGCACATTTACGGCTATAATGGCGCCCACCTCGGTTGGCTTCACGACGGATGGCTCGTGAATAATTCGGGACATCGGCTTCTGTTTAATGACGGCGCCACAGGCGGACCGATGAAGCCAATGAAGAAATTGAAGCCGATGAAAAAACTTAAGAAGCTCAAGCCGTTGAAAAGCTTGCGGAAGCTCGCCCCCATTAAGCCTTCAGTCAGCTCTCATTGGGATGACTTTGATTGGTGAACTTTGCAGCGCTCGGTTTTGGAGACCGGCGCGCGACCATCGCTCACCCGCTGAATTGTTGCCGGTCGTACCCCCGTCCGCGTTACCCCGTCTCCCCTGATACGCGAATGCGATAGGGCTGAGCGCTCTCCCGAGCTTCCGGCGCGTCCCACCTCTCCACACCGGCTCGAGGTGGCCATATCTGAATTGGTGCCGGACCTCCGCCGCCCGGCTGACGATTACTTGTTCATTCAAGGCGGCTTAGCTATGGTCCTGTCGAACAGGGGACCATACCTATGCCGAACAAAAACCGATCAATTACCGTCACCATCCGATCCGGCAAGGACGGCCATTGGGTCGACTGGTCCAAGGACGGCGAATCTGGGTCGCTTGGGCCTTATCAAGAGGTTCAGATGGCCGAAGACGTCAGAGAAGCCAAAGAGCATGAGCTGACGGAAAACGAAGGCCACATAGACGAAGTGTAGCCAACGCGATGGGCTCACTCTGCGTTGGCAGAACTGCGGCTGGCGGCTATGAGTTGCCTAATCTACTTCATTAGCAAAGGGCCGGTCAGCGAGGCTGTGGAATAGCCCTCGTGATGGATCGCTTGCTTTATCTCGCCGAGGGTCGCATAGCGACCGGTCTTTGCCAGATCAAAAGCTCGCTCAAGTGCTGTAGGTCTGAGTGTCATACGCGCAGTGTAGCAATATATTGGCGAGCGAGACCATCTCTATAATCGATATTCCCGACCTCAGCATCCTGGAAAGCACCAATATGCGGCGGATCTTGCAATGTGCTGTCTGCGGAGCGCCCTTCATCTACGAAGAGCGAAAGCTGACCACTGCTGGCGATCCCACGCCTGAGGAAATACCTTGCGCCTACAATTCACATATCGCCGGAAGCGACTTGACCGATGGCTGGTGGCAGCCGTTCGCAATGTCCCCTGATGACCAACACGAATGGCATAAAGATCCAGAGGTCGTCGTTGCGCGGCTGACAGATCGGTCTGAGGTTTAGGATAAACGCAAAAGGCTCCGCCAAAGCAGAGCCTTATTAATTGGCACAGAACACCAACATATCCGGAACATATGATGATTTGGCCCGGATTGCAAGCAGGCCAGATCAGGCCACCTCATCCATCTTGATCAGGTTGCCTTCCTCGTCGCGCAAGATCTTCGCCTTGCTGCCGTCACCCCAGTGGTGCGTTCGGCTCTTGGCCGCAGGATCGAGCTTAAAGCACGTCACCAGCACGTCGATCCCGTCGAGCAGTTCCTTCTCTGCCCGCTTCCGACCCTGGCCGCCCTCTCCATGTCCGAGTTTGGCCGCCAGAGACCGAACCGATGCACCGCCGATCACCACCATGTCGATGATGCCGGTTGCTCGCGGGCCAAGTGCCTTCCGAGCGTCCGCTAGTTCCGCGCGCGCGTCATCCTGGGCAGCGCTGATCTGATCCTGTTTCGGGCCTGATGTGTCCACCTTGACCTGAGTGTAGTCGGTTGCCCGAGCCCCACCGATCTGTGCGCGATCAAACAGATTGCCGTAGCGAATGGCTGCGAGGATCTGCGCCTCACTTTTGGTCTTCACCCGTGCCAGTCCGCCGATCAGGATGACCATGTTGTGGGGGGTGTTCTTGCGCTCCTTGTGCTGCGTCTCGACCTCGCCGTTGGCCACCGCCTCAAGCAACCCCTTCGTGACAGACGGATCGTCGGCCAGGCGACTATCGATCATCCGTTTCAGGTCCGGCTCGCCTTTATCGACGACCTTGCGCAATTCGTCATACCGGCGATGCGCAAGGATGGACCTCGCCCGCTCTCTGGCCATGACGTCGTGGAGCTTGCGCAGCTCGCGCACTGATTGCTCGTAGGCTTGGGAGTATTCAGCCGATTCCGCCCGCATCGCCTTCTCGGCGGCGGGCAGTTCGGCAATGGCCTGCTCATAGGTAAGCGGCTTGGTCTTCGGGCCCGAACGGGGCTTGGACATAGATCGACCTCTCGGTTGAATGAGAGGTCGGGCAGTCGAAGTGAGATGGAACGGAATATGCCTTCACAAATCCGAAAGGTCAAGTTTTCCGCACCCAAGATGGGTGATATCGTTTCCCGAAAGAACACGAGGGAAGTCATGAGCCAAATCGATGATTTGAAAACCGAGGCTGTTAAGATCATTAAGATCGCAAACCGTCTGCGTACGGCTGTACGCGAGGAGCGAGAAGCAAAAGGCGGACGCGCCTTCCGCACAGTCTCTGCCGCCGAGCTCGCCTCCAGCGTCGCTTTAGCAAGGGGTGAGCCATCACCCAATGACACCGTCGACGAAGCCTTTGAAGAAGCTATTCGCTTCTGGGCCATGCGCGTCGCGCCTCTGGTCACCCACGAACAATGGGACGAGATCGTATGGCACGCGGTAGATGCGGTTCCCGATTTCAAAGGCGATGTCATCCGCTTCTTCGAGAATCGTTTTGAGATGCTGCACCTCAAGGACGGAACGCTCTGCGTACCATGATTACGCCGCCTTCCGCTTCTTCCGCGTCCGCCGAAACCATACCGATACCATCGCCTTCCATTTCGGCAGACGATGCGTCGCCGCGAACGCGGCCGCTTCATCGTCCAGCATCAGGGCATGGCCCCGGATCGCATCGGCAATGGCATCGGGCTCGATCTGGACGCAATACTCCGGATCGAGCATCAGCGCCTCGCACGCCTTGATCTGGAGCCCGGTGATCGGGTGCAATTCGGCCTTGGCTAGAACTTCAAGGATCTGACGCGCCCGCATGGCTCCGCGCTTGTCGATGAGCGTGCGCAGAGCCGCGATGGCGACGGTCTGGCCGGGCTTGTAATTTCCGTTGCTGCCGGGATAGCGCAGGATCTCGACGCCGGCCCTGTTCGTCACCTGGGCGACGGTCAATGCCTCTGGGTCATCGGCCGCCAGCTCGGCCCAGTACATTTCCAGCGGCGAGACGTTTTTGCGGTTTGCGTTCACCGTAACGAAGGTTTCAGCCTCGGCAACCGTCCCGTCCGCCTCGATGATCGTGCAGGGCACGAGCGTGACGCTGGGGTGGCGTTTCGCGGCCTCAAGGCGATGTTGGCCGTCGATGGCATGATATCGTCCGTCCTCAGCCTTGGCCAAGGTCAGCGCGCCGAAGCTACGCCAGGAGAACCAGTCGAGAATTTTGGTGACGCGGTTATCATCGAGGCCGCGTTGGTATGTCGGGTCGACGTCGATCAGGCTCACGTCGATCCAGTCGAGATCGGGCAGCGGGCCGGGGTCGCGGAATGTCGGTTCATCTTCCATATCGTATCCTTTCTCTGATCGTTCGTTTTGCAGGATTGAGAGGGGTGGTTGCTGGGCATACGTCCCCCCATCCGAGTTTCGGGCGGGGGGACGGGTCATGCAGGACCGAGCCGGGTATGGCGCGTAGAGCATGAGCGGGGCTGCCGGATTTCCTCTTGGGAGGAGCGCGCTGGGGTTACCCTGTCAGCGCTACCGGTGCGTCACGAGCAGCGGATCACAAACGTCAGCCAGCCAGCCGACCGACGCGTGAGCGGTATCCCGCTTCCATGGACGGCGGTATCCCGCTTCGTTCATCATTGGTGCCTTCCGTAGCCTCCGCTTTCGCTTGGCCGGAACCCCGACGGACGGGCTGGGCTTATGTCCAAATCAAACTATTCGGATCGCTTCTTGCGGCCTCTCGCTGCTGTGCCAGTCCATGCGCGGGACTGGGATGCACTCTTGGCGGCGCGCCAACCTGACGCCTTTGCGCCCCGGAAGCCCTGGACCGTGAGAGCCCCTTTTGCCCTTCCAGGCGGGCACACGGTTACCCACGCCTGCAACTGTTCGTCGAAGTATCGCTCCGTCATTTCGGCACCCATTCGAACCGGTTGTATTTGTTCACCCGCGCGATGCCGCGCTTGACGAAATGAAGACCAATCTTCACGCCGAGGTCGCTCGTGGCCACTGGAGATCGGCGGTGGACCTCACCCGCGATAGCCGCCGCACCCAGATCGCCGGCAGATACGCACCGGCGCGACATGAGATATTTCAAGGCCCGCCGCTCCCGATTGTCCCGCAACCTCATGGCCGAGCCTCCCGGATCAGCTTGGCCAGGACGCGTTGGACGGCGAAGATGCCCTCCGACTGGTGCATGTCGTTGAAGTCGTCGCCGAGCTCAGGCGGCATGGTGTAGGGTTTGCCCGACTGCATGGCGAAATACTCACCGGCCCCCATGCCGCCGAACTGGTCCGGCTTGGCCTTCGGAGGGGCGTCATGATCGGCGGCGATATAGCAACGGCCTTCGACGGCCCGCGCAACCTTGACGATGTTGGAAGCCGAAAAGCACACGACCACACCATCTCGGCGGCTTAGCCCCGATAAGGCGGTGCGGATCGAAAGGGCGGTGGCGTAGCCCTCGCAAAGCCATGTGGCCCTGCCCGACGCGATCCGATGGGCGGCTCCGGACATACTGCCACCGAACAGGAACTTTTTCTCCCCGCTCTCCCAGATCAGCTGCAAACTGGAAATTCCGCTACCGCCGCGCGCCGGGACGATAATCGCCTCCTGCCCGCCGGTCGGCACGAGATAGCTACCGGCTATAGACCGAACCTTATCGGCCCCGATGATGGGCGCTTTTTCGCCCGCAAACCCCTTGGCCGCGAGGTATTGATGCGTTCCCATCCGGCTGACGGAAAGAAGGGAGTTGGCCAACTCAGCAGCCTTTGCGGCACGCTCACGTTCTTTGCGTCCGTCATCGGCGCGACGGCGTGCAATCTTCCTGCGTTCCTCGACGGTGAACTCGTTCTTGAGCCATACGGTCGTGTTGTCGCCGGTCTGCCAGTTGTAGGCCGTGACGCGGTCCTCGTCGAAGATGACGCTGCCGTCGCCCTTGCCGTTCTTGCCTTCGGTATCGGTGCGATGCCATTTGCCGGCCTGTTTGGCGCGCGGCGGAACGATCCCCACCGAGTTGCACGCTTGGACGATCGCGTCATCGAGTGTCATGCCGCACTCCTCCGGTTATTCTTCCGAAAGCGCTTTACCTCTCGCTCGATAAGACCGTATTCATCGACCGAAACCCTATGGGCCTCATGCTTCATGTCAAAAAGGCCGTGGGGCAGTTTGCTACCGGGATAGACGCCGGCCCAAATGCCATACGCCCATTTCCGGGCAACTTCTGGCCCCTTCCGCGAGTTGGCAAAGCAGTAGGTCAAAGCCGCATTCCACACCCGGCGGGGGTCTTTGAGACAGTCGGCTCGCAAGCCCTTTCGTGGTTGGAATGCGGTTTTTGTCGACAGCTCGAAATCGATGAGCGTGCCTTCCACAGTTTGGATTTCGCCCCGCGCTGGCCTTTGCCATCCGCACTCGCAACGCTCCGCGCCGGGCTCCATCTGGGTGCCACATTCCCCACAGAATCGCTCGCGCTTTACCTTCTCGGTCGGCTCGCGCGTGACGCTGTCTTTCTTCTGGGCGTTCGACAGGCGGTCGACCCCGTAGTGGTAGAGCCACGACGTGTCGTCGGCGAAGGATATGCAGTTGCCGGAATGGTCGAGCCAAAGGCCGAACTCCTTGCCCGGCGCGGTGCGCATGACGCGCCCCATCTCCTGAATGTGTGAGGAGAACGATTTCGCGTAGGGGCGGCACGAGATGCCACACAGAACGTCCGGCACATCGAAACCCTTGGTCAGAACCGCGCAGGACACGAGACCATCTATGGCGCTGTCGGCCTTGCGGAACTCGGCGATCTTCTCGCGTCGGTCGTCGGTGCCGCCATCGAGATAGCTGATCTGGTGGAAATTATAGCCAGCGTCAGCGAACTGACGGCAAAGCTCTGCGCCATGTTTGACCGAGGGCGAAAACACGATGGTCTTGACCGGGCCACCGAAGTGCTTGGCGGTCTGCGAAATCCACGTCTGGACGACATCGCCGATAACGGTGATGCCGCGCTGGCCGGCTTCCTCTTCCTCGTACTCGCCGTTGAATTTCTTCTTGGCGTCTTTCATGTCAGGCGTGACGCAGGCCTTGATCCTAAGCGGCGCGAGGTAGCCCTGGGCGATCAATTCGTTGACGGTGATCGAGTTGACCAGTCCGTCCCAATCTTCCGCCATACCGGCGGTGAAAGGCGTTGCCGTAAGCCCGATGACTTTGGCGCGGTCGACGCGCGCGATCAGATCTGAAACCGCCTTGTATCGGGAATGGCACTCATCCCAGATGATCAGGTCGGGCAGGTCGTAATTGGACCGGCGAGCCAAGGTCTGAGCGCTGACGATCTGGATCGGCTTGGAATAATCGGTCAGGAAGTGGTCGGCCTGGATGACCCCGTGATCGATGCCGTATGATCCGAAGCGCTCCGAAGTCTGGTCAATGAGGGTTACGCGGTCGACGATGAACCAAACCCGAGACCCTTTCGCCTCGGCCTCCTGGATGATCTTCATAGCCATTTCCGTCTTGCCGGCGCCGGTCGGAGCGACCACCACCTGCCGGCGAAGGCCGAGCTTGATCCCACCGCGGGCATTGTCGAGAACATCGGCCTGATATCCGCGCAGGAGGATTTCCTTGTGGGCCAGCATGTTCATGCCACTGCCCTCGGCGCTTCATCGATCATCCGGCCGCAGGTGGTGATGAACCATGACCATTCGATCTCATCGACGCCCTTCGGCTTGGATCGGATAAGGAACTTGGCGAACGCCTCAGCCCATTCGCGCGGTGCGCCGGCGTCGAACTCGATAATTGCGGCCCGCTCCTCGAGCGCATCCTCCCGGTCTCGCCGCAGTAGGTCGGCGATGGCTTCCCGATGCTCCGCAAGATGCGCCCTCGCCTCCGACGGCAGCTTGCGGCTGTTGATCAGGCGCAGCTGGTCACCGTCGAGCACGATGTTCGCGCCGTAGAAGCGGACCCGATCAAGGATGGCGGCAGGGTCAGCCATTGCCACCGCCTTTCTTCGGGGCGAGTGGGATCAGGTCATCGTCGCCATACCCCAGCTTCTCGGCTTCCGCCTTCCAGAATTTCGAGGAGTTCATCCATTTGACCTTGTCCGCGCTTTCGGTTTCGACGCGCGTCAGCAGGACACGGATTTCCTCGTCCTTGTCGGCGATGACCTTTTCGAACCCGCCCCGCTCGAACTGGACCTTCATGTCCTGCCATTTGCCGTTGTCGACCTTGAACGCGGCGACCTCGGCTTCGAGCGAGGCGTTGGCTTCGCGCAGTTCGTCGTTCTCGGCCAAGAGGAATTCGATCCGTTCGGCGTCGTCAGCCTTGGTGGCGCCGCGCGCCGCGATACGCTCAACCTTCCGCGCATTGTAGGCCTTGAGGTGGTCGGGCAGGTTTTCTTGGTTCGCTTCGCGCTGGCGGTCGAACTCGGCTCTTTCGTCCTGACGCTGTGCCTTCTCCGCCTCTCGCCGCTCCTTTTCGGCGGCGACACGCTCAGGGTTCAGGGCGCGCTCGACGGTGGATTTGGAGAGACCCGTTTCATCGGCAACCTTGGAGGCCACGCCTTTCGGTCTGTGTCCCTTTCCGTCCTCCCTCTGACTTTCAATCGCGTCAATTTGCGGCGATTGATGCTCGCGCAGTTCGATCAATTCCGCGTATCGCCGGATTTGTTCGTCCCGTTGCTGCTTCGTCAGGCCCGCCCGATGCAGGTTCTCCGCGAGGGCCCACATTTCGGTCAGCACATCGATATCGCCAAGTTCCGGGATCGCCCCGTTTTCTTCGAACCGGATGGTTTCGATTTCCGTCCAGCCTAGTGTGCGAGCAGCGGCGATGCGGTGGCGGCCAGTGACCACACGATAGATGAGCCGGTCGTTGCGACCTCGTTCGTCCGTATCGAACCGCTCGAGCGTCACGACAACCGGAGTATGCATCCCGATTTCCGACATCGATCGCGCCAATCGCGAAACCGCATCAGGCTCAATAGGACGCGGACCCTCGTCGAGGACGATATCGGCCAAAGGAACAATCGTGATCTGCCGAGACTTGATCATAGCCGCGCGACCCCGCTCGCATCGCAGAACCGGTTGAGGGCGCGGCGCAGTTCCAACTTGGAAAAGGTGCATTTGGCAAACACGCTGATATGACGCAGGCCGCCGTTCGGCCCAGGAGCGTCGGCGCACGCATCGATGAACTGCACAAGTGCCGCCCTGAGTTCCATCGCCCTGGCCTCACGTGGCGCTATGATTTTCGGCGCAGCTTCGCCGGTCGTGATCTCGTCACGCATTTTCTCACCTATGTTTGGGGTCTGGCGCGGTTCTCACTTCGACTGCCCGACCCGGTTAAATTCGTGTCAGGCGGCCTGCTCCGGCATTGGGATAAAGTCGGGCCAGTCCGTGTTCTCGGGCCAATTTTCTGCAAACCACCGCACTGCCATACGATATCGGCCGGTCGTCAGGTCGGACCCGCTACGCAAGAGGGAAAGCTTCTTGCTTTCACCGAACAATCGGTTGCTCAAAGTCGTCTCTCTTAAGCCCGTGGCGACCAGCCAAGCGTCGGCCAATGCGATGATGTGCGAAACATGCGGCATAGCTCTTTATCGGTTATTTAACCGATTATGTCAACGGTCTTTAAACCGATGGCGGTTTAATAACCCATGGGATAATTTGAGGTCGCCATGTTGAAAGATGTTCTCGACAGAATCGAAGCCCGCCTAGAGGCACTGAGCATGTCCGCAACCGCGGCCTCCAGAGAAGCTGGGCTTTCATTGGATGCCATACGCAACATGCGCCGCAAAGTGCAGGCGGGTGACATAAATGCCGGCGTGAATTCGCGAACGGTCGATGCCTTGGCTCCCGTTCTCCAAACCTCGGCATCGTGGCTCCTGACGGGCGAAGGCCACGGCCTAGGTGAGGAGCGCACAAAAGGCGATCCTGTCTCCATCATTCCAGGCGCGTCCCTCGTCACCCAGGATAAGAGCCTTCCGGTTTATGCCGCCACGATGGGTGGGGACGGACACGTCATCATCACATTCGACCCGATTGAATATGTGAAGCGGCCGGCAGTCTTAGAGCATGTGAAGGACGGGTACGGAGTTCTGATCGTGGGGGAGTCGATGATACCGGCCTACCGTCCCGGAGACACGGCATTGATCAATCCCCGCCTTCCGCCGCAACGGGAAACGGACGTGGTCTTGTTCCACAACCCGCCCAACGATGAGGCGGAATGCATTATCAAGCAGCTGAACGGCTTCAACGATCAGGTATGGCACCTGGAGCAGTTCAACCCGGCCAAAACCTTCGATGAGCATCGGAAGGAGTGGCCGATCTGCCATCGGGTCGTAGGGAAGTACAATAGGCGATGACCCCCGAACGCTACGCCCAATGCCTCGAAATCCTACGCTGGACCAATGAGACGCTCGCCGAGGCGCTGGGATGCGATGAAAGCCTAACCGAAGCCTATGCGCTGGGACTGGCCGAGATACCGCCCAAGGTCGGCGCGTGGCTCGAAGTGCTGGCGCTGGCGCACCAGGCGGCGGAGAGCGGGAAGCCGACAGGGCTCAAGGGGAAGCGTTTTACCGAGGGGGATTTATGACAACAGAGACGGATCATATTGAACACCGCAAACCGGCAACCGCCGAACAAGTTCAGAACTTCATCACGGCTAAAGGGATTGAGAAGGACTGCCACGACTGCGGGAAGAACGAGTGGTCAATCCATGCTGAAGAAGTTGGGGCTAATATGCTGGCCGCGAGAGGTCGGCAAACGCATGTTGACGGCACGCGATACTTCGCGACCTATTCGCTCCATTGCATGAATTGCGGCGTCGTGAAGTTCCTCATGGCCGATGTTGTCGAAGAATGGGCATCCGAAAATGGCTAAGCATCTTTCCCTCGTCTCAAGCTCGCCCTATATTGAAGGTAGCCAAGGCGGCGAGCCGCCAAGAGGTGATGATTTGGAAGCCCGCGTTACACTTCTCGAAAAGCAGTTTGAAAAGCTCGACGGAAAGGTCGACCTTTTGTCGCGCGATGTTGCGGAAATTAAGGGCGAGATCAAACGCCTGCCGGGGTATCCGGGATTGTTTGTGATCTGCGCAGCGCTCGTGGGCGTTGTGGGCTTGCTGATACGCTTCCTTTAGAACCCATCAATTCACCCCCACCCCTAGCTCAAACTCCCTGACCCCCATACCCCGCTCCGGCGGGGTTTTCTTTTCCCCAAGCCGGGCCTAGTTTGAAGGCATGAGACACGAACACGATCATCTCCACATCATAGCCGGGCGTCATAGGGGCGCACCGGCTTTGACCGGAGATCGATATGCACCACAAGAGAAAAGGCCCGAAATCCACTCGGGCGGGATGCCTGCTCTGCAAGCCGCATAAGCGCCAGGGCACAAAACGCACAGCTCGGCAGCGCCATTCGATAAATCGGCGTATTGCCGCAGCTCAGCAACAGCTTTCCGATATCTAGACCGCCCCGAGCGGACCGACCTGCCGAAGCTTGGGGGCTTTCTCGACAGGCCGGCCCGGCCCCGTGGCTGGGAAATCCGCCGCAACAGGGCATGTCACAAGCTCGTGAGTGATTGTGGCTTTGGTGGGGCTCAATTCAGCCCGGGCGCCAGCTCGAACTCCTTGAGCACTTCCTTGATGGCTCCCAGGAGCCACTTCGGCGGGTATCTATCCCGCAGGGTCTCGCCCGGCTCCAGCGGCGCGGTCCCTTCCCCCACTACCCCCATCATCGGAATGACGCTGAACTCGTCCTCTTGAACGAAGGGGCCGAAGGGCTCGATCTGAAATGAGTAGCCGGGGAACGATCGTGACAGGCGCGTCAGAATCCGATCTTCGGCATATTCCACGGCCTTGCCCATGGTCGCCGGCGCGATCACGACGAACTCTGTGACTTCCTTGGACATTCCCTACCCCGCCATTTCCATAAGCTCGTCGGGCAATGGACCATACTGAGCAATCAACTGGGCGTCCTCCCAGTCACCGGTTGTGGGGTCGCCTGCCCGCGAGAAAGCGACAACCGCGTGGCAAGTTTCTGCGAGTCTTTCGGCGAGCATTTCGCAATGATGCTGGTCCCTCGCCTGCCGGGATTGGTCCGGCAACAGGGCGCCCCGCTTACCCCTCTTGAACGACTGCACCACGTAATAGGTGACCATTTTTGCCTCCAATGTTCCTATTATGTTCTCATAAAGGACCAGAAACGGAATCGAGTCGAGTCTCAAAAGGCGGAAAAATCATAATCGGTTTTTTAACCTAATCGCATTGACTTCGGTTAAAAAACCGATATGGTTACTGCAACGTCAACCGTTGGAGGCACACATGACGCGAACCATCATCCGGCTCATAGCCGATCACGTAGCTGCCGTCGCTAGGCTTGAGGAAGCCCCCGACAGCGTGGACCCAGACGGCACGGTAAACCCTGTTTTCAGCGCGGCCAGCGACGCCGAAGAACGTGCGCTGTTCGACTTGATCGATGCCAAGCCGCGCAACACAGTCGACCTGCAACGCAAGGCCGCGTACCTGCGGCCGCACAACATGCACTCGCCGGACAGCTTTGATCGCGCGGCGATCGAGGCGCTGCTTCTTTCCCTCATGGAACTGCGGCTGCACGCTGCCTGAGACGAAAACGGCTCGGGCAGGCTGTCACCTTTTCCCGAGCCTTCAACCAAAGACCGTTGGAGGTTCATATGGTCAAAACGATTCATACATCAGATCACCCCGCCGCTCAAATCCCCGGCCAGACCATCGCGAACTTATTCGCGGAATGGCTGGAGGTCCGCGAGCGCACTGACGAACTATGCCGGGCCGGCGACGATGAAGCCCTACAGATTTCCCATGCTCGCTACGTCGAATTGCAGCAGATCATCACTGACCACATGTCGCCGGTCACGGCAAAAGACCTCGCCATGCAGATCGTCGTCGAGATGGCGGAGATGGAGTCGGATGGGCGCGACGAGTTCTGGGCGCGTCTTCTGGCCTTCGCCAAGCGCCCTTCCGTTCACCCAAGCGAGGACGAGCGCGAGGCGAAATTTGAAACTGCGCTCACCGCCTTCCGGGACGCAGCAATAGAATACGACCCCACCATTCTGTCGTTTTGGGTTTCGCGTTCGGAGGGCGACCAGCCCGGCCACTTCACGAACGCAGATGGGGTCATGTTCTGCCGCAGCCGGGCTAGCGAAAATCGCACGGCCCAAGCGCGGGGAGAACTCGCATGAGCCAGCACATGGAAGATGCAGCCTGCAACGCGCGGAACGACCTCGTAGTGATCCAGGCGCTCGCCGAGGCGCTTGCGGCAAAGCTTGAAGACATGAATTTCGGCGTCGACCGTTCGTCGCCCACTGTCCAGGCCGAAGACACCATCACAACCCTGGCGTATGCCGTAACGAGCCGCACCGAAAAAGCGCTCGATCAAGTCGTGGACCGCATAGCAAAGCACGACGCGGAGCGCACAAAATGAGCCCCGACAAGAAAATCCTAGCGGCCTATCAGGAGTGGGCAGCGGCATATGACAATCTGGCGAAGGCAGAAACCGAAGCCGAAAATAACGTGGCCTACGAGAAATTCCGAGACGCCGAAGCGAAGATTCTCAGCTTCACTCCTGCCACGGCGCGGGGTCTAGCTGTTCAGATCACGGTGTTTACCAGCTTCTACGAGTTCGGTTTAGAGGCGAGCAACTCCTTCGATATGGAGGCTTTTGTCGCGGAGCTTGCGGCTGTGGAGCGTCCAGCTACGTTTCCGGCCAATGAAGGGAGTGCAGCATGAGCACCGATGTTTTCCCTGCCGGCGAAAAAGTCGTCAATGCGCTGTTCACCCTCCAGCGGGCGGCGGCGCGGTCCATCGGCTACCACGACGACGCGCTGGTCGAAGCCATAATGCACCACTGCGCGCTTAGGACGGCCGCAGCCACCGCTCCGAGCGATCATCAGGTCGGGCGGTACAGCGAGGCCGAAGAACGCGCGATCAAGCGGTTACTGACGATGAAGGTCACCGATCTGGACGGCATTGCCGTGAGAGGCCGCTACCTGCGGGCATTCGCCCAATATGACCCGGGGTGGCTGAACGATGCCGGGGTGCCGGAAGCCCTTCTGGCCGGACTGGCAGGTGCCGCATGAACCGGCCTGACGATATTCCGCAAGACGTGTGGGACGCTGCTGAGATAGCTACCATCGGATGGGTGCGCACGGAGGACGACGGCTCCCCAGAGGCGACATTTGACAACTTCGTCGGTGCCATCGCCCGCGCCATCCTTGCCGAGCGTGAGCGTAACTCCCGAACAATCGTCGCCTTGGAAAGGCGGTTGCACCTGTTGGCCGTTGTGGCTGACGAGGCCATCACCCTGATCGAAAACGCGATCAATGACGATGGCTCCATGACCGACGCAATTACGTCGCTGCGGGGATCCATGGCAAAGGTTTCACCGGGTGGGGCGGCATGAGGATCACATGGACATTTGCCTGCGCCTTAATCGCTCTGGGGTGCGCCAGGAGCGCTGTCGGAGCGGGTGAGCCGTTTGGCTTCAACCTGACAGTCGCATGGCTCTGGTGGGTCGCTGTGGCCTTCTGGGCCATTGCGGCGCTGAGGACGGCGGCGGGATGGTACGATGACTGAGGCGCTCGGTACTGTGTTTCCGCCGCGTGACGAATGGGACGTTGCCGCCTATCCGACCGATGACGTGGTGGCGGGCTACCGCGAACACCGCCTTGACGATATCGAGCCCGGCCCTAATCGGTCCCCAGGGTATCGGTCGGGCTGGATAAACGCGAGATGTGACGCGACACATGCGCCCGATGGTTTCGAGCTGATCCGGGCTGCGTTCATTCAAATGTCGAGGATGATACAATGAACCATCCTGACGTCATCACGGACGACACCGCCCTCACTCTTAACGAAGCGTGCAGGATCTACTTTCGGGACGCCATCAAACCTGCTTCATTGCGGGCCGAGGCCCGGCGCGGGAACCTCACGCTGCTGCGGATCGGGAAAAAGGATTTTGTCACGCCCGCCGCGATCAGGGAGATGAAGGAACGATGTCAGGTCCAAAGCCCAAGGGCCCTCGCCTCTGGCTCCAGCCCGAGCGCACAAACAAGAACGGCAGCGTCGAGGCTTCCGTCTGGCTCATCCGCGACGACGGAGGATTTAGGAAGAGCACGGGCTGCGCTCCAGATGACCGCGCGGAGGCTGAGCGACAGCTTGCCGACTACATCGCGGAAAAGTACCAGCCCGCGCAAAGGCATGGTGATCCCACTGTCGTCTACACGCTAGACCTGCTCAACCTCTACCTATCAGACGTAGTGCCGGGACATAGCCGGCCCTCCGAGGCGAAGGCGCGCATCCTTCGCCTCGCGTCTTTTTGGGGTGACCCCGATGCGATGCGGGCGACGTTGCGCTCAATGAAGCGCGGCGGCGAGGCAGTGACCGGTCACGCCAGCGACGTTCGGGCGATCACCTGCAAGGCGTATGGGCAGTTCGTGGGGAAAGGAAGCGCGGCCAGGCGAGACTTGGAGGACCTGCGCGCTGCGATCAACCACGCCTACAAGGAAGCGGTGATCGATCGGCCGGTGCCAGTGACACTGCCGGAGAAGGCCGATCCACGTGACCGCTGGCTAACTCGGGAGGAAGCCGCAAGGCTCGTCTGGACGGCATGGCGCGCGCGGCGCAAGAATGGAAAGACGGGGGAGATGGACGACTATAGCCGCTGGAAACACGTCGCCCGGTTCATCCTGATGTCGCTCTACACCGGCACCCGCAAGTCAGCCACGCTCAAGGCCGCCTTCACCAAGATGACCGGCGCCGGATACATCGATTTGGAGGCCGGGCTTTGGTATCGGCGTGCCGAGGGCCAGAGGCGCACCAAGAAGCGGCAACCGCCTGTGCCGCTGCCAGACCCTCTGCTGGGTCATATGCGGCGCTGGAAGGCCAATGGGCAGACCTATGCAGTAGAATTTCATGGGGAGAACGTCGATAGGATCGACAAAGCGTTTCGGGCGCTCGTGAAAGAGGCCGGGTTGGGCGCTGACGTCGTCCCGCACGTTCTGCGCCACACCGCGATCACCTGGGCGATGCAGCGCGGCATGGATATCTGGGACGCCTCGGGCTATTTCGGTGTGAGCGTTGAAGTGCTGACCAATGTCTATGGCCACCACCATCCCGACCACCTTCGGGCGGCCGCGAACAAAATGGCAAGACCTGTCCTCCACCGACAGAGTTCCGACAGGGTTAGCGGAACAAATCGTGATTCATCTGTTTCGATAAGCCCAGAAAACCGGCGAAAACCGGCGCAGATCGTGTGAGGATCAGAGTTCGGGACGAGGGGGTCGGGTGTTCGAATCACCCTACTCCGACCAATAAAAAACCGGAGGCTTCGGCCTCCGGTTTCTTTTTATCCGACAGCATGGGTCATGGGGCGGCTGGGAAGCCGCTTGCCGATATGCGTGGTAATCTTGGGAAATCCCGGAGTTCCTTGAAGGGAACGGACCGGCCTGCAGAGATTGGGGGCTCAAACGCAGGACCGGTCCTACCCCAAGCGAGGGAGGTCCGCCGCAACTAGGGGTATTCACGGTGTCGTGAACAAATGCGGCATTGATGGGGCAATCGGTCAGTGCGCTGTTTGTTGCAGTCGCTTTGCCGTCGCCGAAGGGCGATATCGCCGGGTGACCTTGTGACGGAACGGATAATTTTCGCTGCGATACAAATCGGCGATTTCACCGCCTGAAAACCGGCGACCGTCCACGACCATCAAGGCGCCCCTGAGGCTGACCGGGGCCGCTTCTTCCATTGCGAACCGGACCGCCTGCGCGGCCGTCGGAAAAATTCGTGCCCCCTCATTTTGTGCGTTATGCCAGTCGCTGCCCAAATAGAGGGCCGCGTTGGCGTTCATTTTTATTTTTTTCATAGTTCCTATTGCCGGGCCGAGCCCAGCCATGTTGCAGCGCCTCTAGCCGCTTTGGGCGAGGCGCTGGTGAAATTCGATTCTGTTGTGAAGAATCAGGGACGCAGGCCGTATCGCGGCGCGTCCAATTCCATATGGGCTCCGATTGCGCCGATTACAAGGCGTGGAGCGCTGAGAGGCCTGGTTTTGAGATAACCCAGGCCTCGCACTGTGGACGGTTCACCCCTTGAGGTTGGCGACCGTCTTGTCGAGCTCCTCATCGATCGCCTTGCGGCTATCGAGGGAACGGGTGGCCGAAGCCTCGGGGCCGGTGATGAGGCGAGCACCCTTGGAATAGGTGACCCACGCCCAGAGCCAGTTGACCAGCACGTTGACGCGGTTGCGGAAGCCCACGAGATAGGCGATGTGGACGGCGCCCCACATCATCCAGGCGGGAAAGCCCTTGACCTCGAGCTTCCCGAACTTGCCCACGGCCGCCGAGCGGCCGATGGTGGCCATGGTACCCCAGTCGCGATAACGGAACCGGCCTTGTGGCTCTCTCCCCTGCTGGGCGCGGACAATCGATTCGGCGACGTATTTGCCCTGCTGCTTGGCTACGGGGGCGAGTGCAGGAAAGCGCTTGCCGTCCGCATCATAGGCAGAGGCGGCGTCGCCGATGACGTAGACGCCCGGAAGGCTGGGCACCTGCATGTCCGGACCGACCTTGACGGTGCCATTGCGTTCGGTTTCGACCCCCAGCCATTTGCCGACCGGCGTTGCCTCGACCCCGGCGCACCAGAATACGTTCGAGGTCGAAATCAGGGTGTCACCCGCCGTCACACCTTCGGCATCGATATTCTTGACCGGGGAATTGGTGAGAACCTCGACGCCGAGATCGGTCAGCTTGCGTTCGGTATAGGCGCCAAGATGGCTGGGATATGCGCTCAGAAGCCCGCCCACGGCTTCGACCAGCACCACGCGGGCGGCGCGGGGATCGATGTTGGTGAAATCGCGGGCCAGGGTCGCCTTGGCCAGTTCGGCGAGCGCGCCGGCGGTTTCAACCCCGGTGGGACCGCCGCCGATGATGACGAAGGTCATCAGCCTTTCGCGCAGCGCGGGATCGTTGGTGGTTTCCGCCCGCTCGAAGGACAGCAGCACCCGGCGGCGGATATTGACGGCATCGTCGATGGATTTGAGGGCGGGGGCAAACGACGCCCAATCGTCCTCATGCCCGAAATAGGTGTATTTCGACCCGGTCGCGACGACGAGCGCGCTATAGGGAATTTCATCGCCCCCTACGCAGCGGACGATTTTTTGCTCGGTGTCGATGCTGCCCACTTCCTGCATCATGATCTCGATATCGCGTCCCTTGCCCGGCGAAAGCACGGAGCGGATAGGCACGGCGATCTCGGCCGGCGACAGCATTGCCGTCGCGACCTGATACAGCAGCGGCTGGAAAAGATGGTGATTGCGCCTGTCGATAAGCGTTATCGGCACCCCGGCGCGCGCCAGATTTTTGGCCGCGCTCAAGCCGCCGAAGCCGGCTCCCACGATGACGACGCGACGTTCTTCGTCACTCAATTCTCGTTCTGGTCCTTATGATACAGATTATGTGCGCCGCGCTCGGCAGCATCTTTCTGCCGGGGGGTGGCTTTCGACGATTTATACGCGCCGTAAGCAATCACGATGCCCAGGATGATGGCACCGCCGAGCACCGCGAACAACCAGGGATAGGGAAACGGGTCCATTTTTTTCTCCTGCGACCGTTATCTGCGTGTCACAAAAGCAACGGAGAGCACCCGGACCCGGTTGCAAAAAACAAAAGAGCCGGCCCTGAGGCCGGCCCTTGAAACTAGCTACTGCCTGCCGCTTACTTGCGGGCCAGCAGCGCCCAGCCGCCGACCACCGTCAGGGCCGCGAAGGCCATCTTGACGATGTCCCAGACGATGAACGGCTGCACCGCGCCCTGGAAAGCCGAGGCGACGGCATTGGACTGGTCGATCCAGGCGGCATTCCCAGCCATGGTGAGCAGCCAGACGAAACCAAAGACGAACATCACGGCATTGCCCAGGAGCATGGCACCGAAGGCCTTGGGAACCGAGCGCATGGCGCCCCGATCGGCCAGCGCGCCGATGATCGCCGCCATGAACAGGAAGCCGACCAGGAAGCCGCCGGTCGGGCCGAACACATAGGGAAGGCCGGCAAAGGGCCCGGCAAACACCGGCAGGCCGGCGATGCCCTGGGCGAGGTAGAGCGCCACGGTGGCCACCGCCATACGGGCGCCGAACGCGCCGGCCAGCGCGGCGACGGCAAGCGTCTGCAGCGTTACCGGGACCGGCCAGACCGGTACGTTGATCTTGGACGCAACGGTGAGCACGATGGTGCCCAGGAAGGCGACCGCCACAGCCGAGACGAGGCGCGCGGCCTGCGAACGAGGCTGATAAAGGCCGAGAAGCGTGTTGGGGGTGGCGAAAGTCGTGGCCATAACTTGTCCCTTTGCGTTAAAGCCGAAGCAAGAAGCCAATGTTCTATCCAGACACGCGAGCGCGCGCAATGCCCGCCACCCTGCCCTCCCCGTCCTATTCGACCGATTTCGATCCGCAAACGGGACACCCTGTGGCGATTGCGCCCGCAATCGTGCGGGTGACGGCCCCTAACGCCAGCCCCTATACGTTTACCGGAACCAACAGTTTTCTCATCGGCGAAGGCGCCGTAGCGGTGCTCGACCCTGGGCCGGACGATCCTGCTCACCTTGACGCGCTGCTGGCCGCCATCGATGGGCGGGAGGTGTTGGCCGTGATCCTCACCCACACCCATCGCGACCATAGCGGGCTCGTGAGGCGGCTGGTGGCCGAAACGGGCGCGCCGCTCTGGTCGGGCGGGCCGCATCGGCTCTCGCGGCCGCTCAAGCCGTTCGAGTTCAACCCTTTCCGCGCATCGTCGGATTTCACGCTGATGCCCGACCGGACACTTGTCGATGGCGAAACTATCGAGATCGAAGCGATAGTGCTTGAGGTGGTGGCAACGCCGGGCCATTGCGCCAACCATTTGGCCTTCGCCCTCAAAGGAACCGATATGGTTTTGGTGGGCGACCATGTGATGGGCTGGAATTCAACAGTGGTTGCCGCGCCCGATGGCAGTCTGGACGATTATCTTACATCGCTCGATAAAATCATCGCCCTGCCCCAGACCCGCTATGTGCCAGCCCATGGCGCAGGGATTGCCGACGGCCCCGCATTCGCGCGTGCGCTCAAGGCGCACAGGCTGATGCGGAACGGGCAATTGCTCGAGGTCTTGCGCAAGGGGCCGACGACGTTGGCGGCCGCGACGGAGGCGATTTATCCCACGCTCAATGGGCGGCTGGCGCTGGGCGCGCGGCGCACATTGCTCTCGCATGCCGAATATCTCGAAGCGCGGGGCGAAATCGAGATTCGGCGCGGACTATTGGGCACCCGCCTCTTCCTCCGGGACTAGGCCCGGGTCCACGGGCATGGCGTCGGTTTCGGCCATGTTCCTCTGGATATAGGCCGAAACCGAATCGTCGAGCGCTAAAAGAAAGCTCTCGATGGCACGGCCATTATCGCCCAGATCGTGAAAAACGGGTTCGATCGAGGCGGCGCGCAGGTCGATCAGCGCGCCGATCGGGTTGGGCAGGACGCGGAAGGCGATCTCGTTTTCAAAGCCGAGCAGCGAAAAACGCAGGGCGTTGAGTTCGCCAACCGCTCCGTCGGTGGGTGGCGTTGCGGCGAGAACCTGCCAGCCATTGGCCCGCGCAAGCACTTCTCCCAAGGAGAAAAGTGTTTCGGGCGGGATACGGTAGATGCGCGTGATGAGGTTGGGAAACGAAGCCAGCACCGTTTCCGGGTCGATCCGGGATTGATCGGGGTGGGCCATGCGCAATTGCGGGGGATTGGAAAAGGCCGTCGTGACGTCGGCGGTCGAGGGATAGATTTCCGCAAGCACGGCAGCGGCGCCGACCGGCATGAGGCCCAAGATTCCGAGCACGAAACCGATAGTGGCCGGGCCCCATCCCCTGTCCCCGGTAAACCAGAGGCGGATATAGGCGGCGATTGCGGCGAGGAACGCGGCAGCGGCGCAAATGCTGCCGATGACGAGACTGATTTCGAACACATCGGGCGCAATCTGGCCGAAGAAATGCAACGCCGCCGAAATCAGGATCAGCGCAGCGGCAAAGAGGGCGAGGCGCCGAGCCCATATCGCCAGTTTGGACGTGCGGACGAGGATGCGCATGGATTAGGGATAGAGCCGCATGCGCGACCAGGCGGCATCGAGCGCCGGGCGGGAAAACCGAACACGGTCATGCAGGCGGAAGGCGCCATCCTTCCAGAATTCCATCTGCAACGGCCGGATGCGGAAACCCGACCAATGAGGGGGGCGAGCGATGTCGCCATCGCCGAAGCGTTCGGTGAGCGTTTCAACACGATCGACCAACGCCTGGCGGCTTTCGAGAGGCCGAGACTGGTCGGATGCATGCGCGCCGATGCGCGATTGGGCCGGCCGGGTCGCAAAATAGGCATCGGCCTCCGCTACGGGCACCTGTTCGACCGGGCCACGGATGCGGATCTGCCGGCGCAGGCTCTTCCAATGGAAAAGCAGCGCGGCCTTGGGCTGGGCGAGCAGTTCGCGGCCCTTGGCCGATTCGAAATTGGTGAAGAAAACGAACCCGGTGGGCGAAAAACTGTTGAGCAGGACCATGCGCAAATCTGGCATGCCCGCCTCATCCACGCTGGCGACGGCCATGGCGTTCGGATCGTTGATTTCGCTCGCGCGCGCCTCTTCGAGCCAGATGGGGAAGAGATCCATGGGATCGATTTCGCCTTTGTAGGCGTCATCGAAAAGCAGGTCGGTGAGCGAAGCCGTCACGGGCGATATTCCATCACTTCTGGACAATGGCGGGGTCCGTAGCCATATAGAACGCAAACCTGCGGTGCTTCAACTGCCCGCAAATCATGGAATCGAAAGGACGCGGCGCCGCCGGAAGACCACCGGGGCGCCCTTTCAAGGTGACCTAAGCGAATGCGCGACCCTTATTCAGTGCTTGGGGTGCCGAAGAGCGCCAGCGACAAGGAGATCAAGAGCGCCTATCGCAAGCTGGCCAAGACGCTGCACCCGGACCAAAATCCCGACGACAAGGCGGCACACGAAAAATTCGCCGAGGCGACCGCCGCCTACGATTTTCTTTCGGACCAGACCAAGCGCGCTCAATATGATCGCGGTGAGATCGATGCTGACGGGAATCCGAAATTTTCCGGCTTCGGCGGCTTCGATCCGTCCGCCATGCGGGGCGGACGCGCTGGCGCCAATGCCGGCGGGTTCAACGCCGAAGACATTCTCAAGGAATTCATGACCGGTTTCGGGGGCGCTCGCCGCTCGGCCGGAACGAGCAGCAATTTCGGCGGTGGCGCGGGCTGGGACCCGTTCTCGGGCTCGATGGGTGGCGGACACGCGCCCAAGGGCGAGGACGCCGTCGTCAATCTTGCCGTTTCGCTCGAGGATGCGCACAAGGGAGGCTCGGTTCCCGTGACGCTGCCCTCGGGCAAGACGGTGTCCGTAAAGCTTCCCTCCCCGCTTGAGGAAGGCCAGCAGGTGCGTCTGCGCGGGCAGGGCCGACCTTCGCCCCACGGTGGGGAACCGGGCGATGCGCTGGTGACCGTCAAATTTGCGAAACACAAGCAGTTCCGCCGCGATGGAAACGATTTGCGCGTGGACGTGCCCATCACGCTTTATGAAGCGGTGCTGGGCGCCAAGGTTCGCGTGCCGACCATTGACGGTGCGGTGGAGCTGAACCTGCCGCCCGGTCCCGATACGAGCAAAGCGCTGCGCCTCAAGGGCAAGGGGCTGTTCGGAAATGGCGATCTTTACGTCAATCTACGGGTCGTCCTGCCTGAGGGTGGCGATCCGGACCTTGAAAGCCTCATGCGCTTCTGGCGCGACCAGAAGCCCTACAAGGTTAGGGACTAAGCGAGATAGAGGCGGATGGCGGCCACGCTGTCCGCCTTGGTCGTCTTGAAATCCAGCATCAGCGCGAAGCCAGTCGTCTTTTCGGTCTGAACAAGCTCGCCGTTGATCGCGCCGACCCGGCCGTGGGTGATGGCGTGGTGAATACGCAGGCTTTCGATATCCGGGAGAATTTTTCCGATCGCCGACATTATCGCTTCGGTGCCGTCCGCGTTTATGCCGTTGGGGAGTAGAGCGGAGCACTGGGCAGCGAGCCAGTTGTTCAACTTATCGGCGTCTGCGGTCAGAAGAGCGATCGCAAAGTCTTCGGCAAAGGCGTTCTTGGGCGAGTTGCCACATTCGCCGCTGCGGGTAATCCGGGTCATCGACCGCCTTTTCCAGTCACGATCTCGGCGCCGCGGCGCGCTGAAGCCTGTCGTTGATCGCCTCGCCCAGGCCATGATGCGGGATGGGCGCCACGGCAATCGTTCCGGCCCCTGAGGCATCGAGACGGGCCAGGAACGCAAAGAGATTACGGGCTGCTTCGCGCAGATCGCCCTCGGGGGAGAGATTGAGAAGCGGGCCGTTGGAGTCGGGTGCGGAACCGAAAGCGAGATAGGCTTCACCGGGGTCGGGCGCGCAGGCGTTGAGGCGCAGGTTGGCACGAGGTGCGTAATGGCTCTTGAGCATGCCGGGCGCAGCGATCGCCGCATCGTGGGCCGCCAAAGCGACGGAGTGGCCCAGGACCGCCTCGATTTCATCGCGCGGCAGACCGCCTGCCCTGAGTTGAGTCACCGTATCGGCTTCGACAGCAAGGATGGTTGATTCGACGCCGCTGTAGCAGGGGCCGCCATCCAGAACCGGGACGGTTCCATCAAACGCGGCTCGCACATGTTCGGCGGTGGTGGGGGACAGCCTTCCCGAAGGATTGGCCGAAGGGGCGGCAACGGGTCGGCCCAGGCCGGCGATCAGATCACGCGCCATGGGGTGAGCGGGGACACGCAGCCCCACAGTTTGCAGACCCGCCGTCACGAGATCGGAAAGGCCGGCCTCTGCCCTGACCGGCAGGACAAGGGTCAGCGGCCCGGGCCAGAAGGCTTCCGCAAGGCGATGCGCCAGCGGGGAGAAACGGGCGTAGCGCTCGGCCATTTCCATATCTGCGCAATGGCAGATCAACGGGTTGAAGCGCGGTCGGCCCTTGGTTTCGTATATTTTGAGGACAGCGTCCGAGTTGGACGCGTCGGCGCCCAGGCCATAGACAGTTTCGGTGGCGAACGCACAAAGCTGTCCCGCCCGCAACAGGGCTGCGGCCTCCTGGACAGTCTGAGGATCTTTGCGTTCGGTTGTCATCGGCGGTGTTTGACAAGCGGTCCGGGCCGCGTCAAGAAGAACAGAGGCTAGTCCATTTTGCCCAAATGCTCCAAGCCCTTGTTTTACCGCGTCATGACCCCCGCGAAATCGCCGTCGGGACCGCTCCTGCGAAAGCGCTCTATCCGAGGCCCCTATGACCACCCTTCTTCTTAGCCAGACCAACGGCTCCGCTCACCTCACCCCGCAGGGCCATGCCGAACGCCAGGAGCGGATCGAGGCAGCGGCCAAGGCGCTGGACCGCCCGCGCTTTATAGCGCTCAAGCGCGAAGCGGCACCTTCGGGCGATCTCGAACTCGCCGAACTGGTGCACAGCGATAAGGTGATGGATACCATCCGCGAGCTCAGGCCCGCCGAGGGGTTAAGGCAGATCGATGCCGATACCTTCGTTTCCGGACGCAGCCTCGACGCCTCGGCCACGGCACTGGGTGGCGTCTTGCGGGCCGTCGAAGCGGTGGTTCTGGGCGAAGCGGACAATGCATTCGTGCTCTCGCGCCCACCAGGTCATCACGCCGAGCGCGAGCGCTCGATGGGTTTTTGCCTCGTCAACACCATCGCCATCGCGGCGCGGCAGGCACAACGGCTTTATGGTGCCGAACGCATCGCCATCATCGATTTCGACGTGCATCACGGCAATGGCACGCAGGATATCTTCAAGGACGATCCGAGCGTCTTCTATGCCTCCTCGCACCAGATGCCGCTTTATCCCTGGACAGGGGCGCCGCATGAAACGGGCGTGGGCAACATCGTCAACGCCGCGCTCGATGCCGGGACTGGTGGGGGCGAAATGCGCGAGGCGTACAAGGACCATATCCTACCCGCGCTGGACAATTTTGCGCCCGACCTGATGCTGATTTCCGCGGGGTTCGATGCGGAGCGTCGAGACCCCTTGGCGCAGCTCGAATGGGTGGGATCGGACTATGCCTGGCTCACGGGAAAGTTGATGGACATCGCCGCCAAGCGCTGCTCAAACCGGGTGGTCTCGATGCTGGAAGGCGGCTACGATTTGGACGGGCTTGCCTCAGGGGTATCGGCACATGTAGGCATGCTGCTGACCGGCGAAGCCGGACCTGATCATGACGAACACTGAGAGAGCAGCCATGACCGACATCGCCGATCTGAGCTTTGAAGCCGCGCTGGACGAACTGGAAAAGATCGTGGCGCAGCTTGAAGGCGGCAAGGCCCCGCTGCAGGAATCGATTGCGATCTATGAGCGCGGCGAAGCGCTCAAGCGCCATTGCGAAGCCCTGCTCAAGCAGGCCGAAGCGCGGATCGAAAAGATCACGCTGGCGCGGGACGGAACGCCGACCGGCGTCGAACCGCTGGATCAATAGCTGGGAAATTCGGCCGTGCTGGGAAAAGTGCGCATCGTTTTATGGGCCCTCGTGGCCCTTGCAGCGGTTTCGGCGACGGTCATCTTTTTCACCCGTCCCATCCAGCCATCCGGCTCCATGTTCGGTGGGCCGTTCGAGATGGTTTCGACCGCAAGCGGGGAAACCTTCACCCAGGACGATCTGGTCGGCACGCCCACGCTGATGTTCTTCGGATACACCCATTGCCCCGACGTCTGCCCCATGACGCTTGCCGAAGCGACGGGGTGGAAGGAAGCATTGGGGCTGGAAGACGACGAGTTGCGCATCGTTTTCGTATCGGTCGACCCGACCCGCGACACGCTCGAGCATACGCGGGCCTATCTTTCCAATTTCGGCCCCGACGTTATGGGGTTGGTGGGCGACGAGGCGCAGACCGAGCAGATCAAGCGCTCTTACGGGATATTTTCCGAAAAGGTCGAGGCCGAGGGCACGACCGAATATCTTGTGAACCATACGGCCTCGGTATTCATGATCGACGAAAAGGGCGAGTTTTTCGGGACCATCGCCTGGGGCGAAAACACCCAGACTGCGCTGGACAAGGTGGAACGCCTCACCGAGGTATAGCCGCACGCGGCTCCGATCAGAATTCGGTTTGCACCTCGCGGTCCGGCGGTGGCAGGACGCGCGAGGCGGAGCGTTTTCCGCGAACGGACGCGCCGCTTTTCGCGGGGCTTGGGCTGAAGGTCTTTATGTCGGTCTTGCACCAGGGGCACCGGCGCGAGGCGCGCGGCACCGGCCCGTCGCACGAGCGGCATAACCGCATGGCAGGCATAGCTTTCTCCCGGGCTCTCCACGGGTTCGCGGGAGCCTCTTGCTTTAACGTTTGCAGGAACCGGGCCGCCGTCGATCGGAGGCCCTGATAGACAACATGGCCATCAATCGCGGCACTTCAAGGGCGGCGCGAAGGGACTTTATGCCTCACCCTTCGGCGATGGTGATGCCGAAGGCTTCCAGGCCGACATAGCGGCGCGAGCGCGAGGACATGGGGCGGATGGTCGTGACCCCGAGATCGCGCAGAATCTGCGCGCCGAGCCCCACTTCCCGCCATTCGGCCTCGCGGTCGCGCGCCGAGCCATGGTCTTCCGCGCTGCTGTCGTGGGCGACGCCGGCGGTGCCTTCCCGCAGATAGACGAGGACGCCACCGGTCTCGGCGAGAGCCTGAATGGACTGGTTAAGCTTCGACGCGTCGCCGAATACATCGGCGACGATATCCTCGCGCTGGAGGCGCACCGGGGTGGCTTCGGCGGTGGACGGGTTGCCGAAGACCAGGGCCAGATGCTGCACGCGATCGAACGGGGTGGAATAGGCGTGCGCAATAGCGCGTCCGGCGGCGGTTTCGATCTCGAACGTCGCGACACGTTCGACCAGCTTTTCGCGGCGCTGACGGTAGGCAATGAGGTCGGCCACCGAGATGAGCGGGAGGTCGTGCCGGGAGGCGAAATCGGCGACCTGCTGGCCACGGGTGACGGTGCCGTCGTCATTGACCAGTTCGCAGATGACGCCGACATCGGGGAGGTCGGCGAGCTTGCAGAGGTCGACAGCCGCTTCGGTATGCCCCGAGCGCATGAGAACGCCACCGCGCCGGGCGATGAGCGGGAAGATGTGGCCGGGCCGGGAGAAATCCTCAGCCGCCACATTGCCATTGGTCAACGCCCGCACTGTCGCTGTGCGGTCGTCGGCGGAAATGCCGGTGGTGGTGCCATGCTTGAAATCGATCGAGACCGTGAACGCGGTGGTATGGGCCGAATCGTTGACTGCCACCATGGGATCGAGATGGAGCTTTGCCGCCCGCTCCCCGGTGATCGGCGCGCAGACGATGCCCGAGGTGTGGCGGACGATAAAGGCCATCTGTTCGGAGGTGACGGTGGAGGCGGCGGCGATGATGTCGCCCTCCCCTTCCCTGTCGTGATCGTCGATGACCACGACCATGCCGCCGCGCTTCATGGCATCGAGCGCGGACTGGACGCGGGCGTCGGACGAAACCGTCATCAGATAATTTCCTTACCGCAATGATTTCTCGAAAAACCGGAAGCCACTTTTTCGATCATTGCTCCGTCCTTCCGAAGCCAACGCCGCCTTCACGCCCGGTTTGCCCGCGATGGCGCAGGAAATGATCGGCAAGAACGCAGGCCATCATCGCCTCGCCGATCGGCACGGCGCGGATGCCGACGCAAGGGTCGTGACGGCCCTTGGTGATGATGTCGGTATCCTCATTTTCCGTGGTGACCGTCTGGCGCGGGGTGAGGATGGAGCTGGTCGGCTTGACGGCGAAACGGGCGACGATGGGTTCGCCCGTCGAAATGCCGCCCAATATGCCGCCTGCATTGTTGGAGAGGAAATTGGGCAGTGGGCGATCCGAACGCATCTGGTCGGCATTGGCCTCGCCGGTCAGCTCGGCAGCGTGCATGCCTTCCCCGATCTCGACGCCCTTGACCGCATTGATCGACATGAAGGCCGAGGCGATATCGGCGGAAAGCTTGCCGTAGATCGGGGCACCCCAGCCGGCGGGGACGCCTTCGGCGACCACTTCGACCACAGCGCCGACCGAGGAGCCGGCCTTGCGGATGGTGTCGAGATAATCGGCCCATGTTTCGGCGGCTTTGGCGTCGGCGCAGAAGAACGGGTTCTGATCGACCTGCCCCCAATCGAAATTGGCGTAGTCGATCTTGTGCGGGCCGATTTGGACGAGCGAAGCGCGGATGGTGACTTGGGGGATCACGAGGCGCGCGACGGCGCCGGCGGCGACACGCGCGGCGGTTTCGCGCGCCGAGGACCTCCCGCCGCCGCGATAGTCGCGGATGCCGTATTTCTGGAAATAGGTGTAGTCGGCGTGTCCGGGACGGAACTTGTCGCGGATTTCAGAATAATCCTTGGAGCGCTGGTCGGTGTTTTCGATGAGCAGGGAAATCGGCGTGCCGGTGGTGCGCAATCCGTCGGTGCGCTCGTCCTCGAAGACGCCGGAAAGGATTTTGACCTCGTCGGCCTCGCGGCGCTGGGTGGTGTAGCGCGACTGGCCGGGCTTGCGGCGATCGAGGTCGCGCTGGATCGCCTCGGTGCTGATCGGCAGGCCGGCGGGGCAGCCATCGACGACGACGCCGAGCGCGGGCCCATGGCTTTCGCCCCAGGTGGTGAAGCGGAACAGGTGGCCGAAGGTGTTGTCGCTCATGAGATGCCCCGGAAATGGTGAGGGTGTTCTAGGCAGGGGTTGGCGCGCGGTCAATCATTCGATGGGAGGGGGGACGTGTGGGAACGCCCGACGGCGGTGGGCCTCGGGTGATGATGGATAGACGGCATGGGGCGATGAACGCCTCGTGCTGTATTTGTTAGTATGAAGCGGT